>CAWBCX010000001.1:0-27002 GCA_963787265.1 uncultured Alphaproteobacteria bacterium
AGCGCAGGCGCCACTGCCGCATGCAGGCGTCATCCCGGCACCGCGCTCAAACACCCGAAGCCGGATCGTCGAGCGATCGCGCACGTCGGCAACGCCGATATTGGCACGTTCCGGGAAAATCGGATGCTGCTCGAGGTCGGGCCCGAGCTTATCCAGCTGCACCGCTTCCGCATCCTCCACGAAAAAAACCACGTGCGGATTGCCCATGCTGACCGCCGTCGGCTGCTTCAGCGGCCCGGCCTCGATATCCAGCATCAGCGTATCCATGGCGCTTGCCAGCGGGATTTCATCCCAGCTCTGCCCGGGCCTGCCCATGTCGACCGTGTAGCCCAGCAACCCCGGCGTCGCTTCGAGAATCCCCGCCCGCGTCTCGATCGCGACATGGCTCAGCCCGTGCTCCTCCATCATCAGGCGGGCAACGCAGCGCGTACCGTTGCCGCAAGCCCCCGCCTCCGATCCGTCGGGGTTGAACACCCGCATGAACACATCAGCCTTGTCCGAAGGCTCCAGGCACAGCAACTGATCGAAGCCGACGCCAAGCCTGCGGTCCCCGATCCGGCTGATCTGCACCTCACTCAAAGACAGCTTCCCGCTCCGCTGATCGACGATCACGAAGTCGTTGCCAAGCCCGTGCATCTTATAAAAATCTAGCTCGCTCATGATGGCGCCCAATAGAAGCGATTCCAACAACTTCCGCAAGGGTGCGTAACGCACTTGCTCAACGCTAGCGCGGCGCCCCATTCCTGAACGGAAAGTCTAGCGCGAACCTTGCCGGATTTGGGTCGGTGCAAGGGCATATTTTGGCTGACTTATGCGGGAGATGCAGAACCAAAGAGATAGCGTACCGATAACTGAATGCGCCGGTGCATAAGTGTCCTGTTGGTGACGTTCGTTCCATCAAATCTGTTTACCGTATGCTTTCTCCATCCTGATAAGGCCATCTTGGTCCATGGGATCCTCACAGACCGAATCTAGCCCCACCTGTTCTCGGCCGGCTCGGTTTCCCAGGATCCATGGACCAGCAAATGTCGTCCTACCAGGACTTGGTTAATTTTCAGTGAAGAGGCTTTCGTTGACGAACGAGCAGGTCACGGCCGTGCAAACCTCCCTCAAGTCGAGCAGGTGCGGCACGCACCTTGACTTAAAAGGGTGACGCTTCTTATCTGGCGACCATATAAGGTATCCATCCACAGGCTCATCTTCCCTGGATCGATCGATGTTTGAAAATCTCTCCAATCGCCTTGGCAATGTCTTCGAGAAGCTGAAACGCCGCGGCTCGCTTTCGACCGGCGACGTCGAAGAGGCGCTGCGCGATATTCGCGTCGCCTTGCTCGAAGCCGATGTCGCCTTGCCGGTGGTCAAGGATTTCATCGCCTCGATCAAGGAGCGTGCGGTCGGTCACGAAGTGCTGAAAAGCGTCACGCCCGGTCAGATGGTGGTCAAGATCGTCAATGATCGCCTGGTCGAGCTACTCGGCGGTGAGGCCGTCGACCTGAACCTCGCAGGTCCGCCGCCGCAGGTGCTGCTGATGGTCGGTCTGCAGGGCTCCGGCAAGACCACGACGTCGGCGAAGATCGCTCATCGCCTGAAAACACGAGACCGAAAGAAGGTGTTGCTCGCCTCTCTCGACGTGCAGCGTCCTGCCGCGCAGCAGCAGCTCCAGGTGCTGGCCGACCAGGCCGGCGTCGCCGGCCTGCCGATCGTCTTGGGGCAGCAGCCCGTCGACATCGCGGTGCGGGCCAAGCAAACGGCGGAGCGCGAAGGCATCGACGTCGTTATCCTCGATACCGCCGGGCGCTTGCATGTCGACGATACGCTGATGGTCGAGCTGGAATCTGTGCGAGACAAGGTCAAGCCCCACGAGACGCTCCTGGTTGCCGACAGCCTGACCGGTCAGGACGCCGTGCATCTGGCCAAATCCTTCCACGAGCGCATCGGCATTTCCGGTATTGTGCTCACCAGAATGGACGGCGATGCGAGAGGCGGTGCTGCGCTTAGCATGCGCGCGGTCACCGGCCAGCCGATCAAGCTGGTCGGCATGGGCGAGAAGATCGACCAGCTCGAAGCGTTTCATCCCGACCGGGTCGCGTCACGCATTCTCGGCATGGGCGATGTGGTTTCGCTGGTCGAAAAGGTGGCGGAAACCGTCGATCAGGACGAGGCGGAAAAGCTCGCTGCGCGCATGCAAAAGGGTCAGTTCACCCTGGACGACCTCGCAACCCAGCTTCGGCAAATGCGCAAGATGGGCGGCATGAGCGACATTCTCGGCATGCTGCCCGGCATCGGCAAGGTCAAAAAGCAAATGGCCGACGCCAAGATCGACGACAGCGTGGTGGGCCGCCAGCTTGCCATCCTGTCCTCGATGACGCCCAAGGAGCGCCGCAGCCCCCAGGTGCTGCACGCCTCGCGCAAAAAACGCATCGCCGCCGGTTCCGGGACCCAGGTCCAGGACATCAACAAGCTGTTGAAGCAATATCAGCAGATGCAGACCATGATGAAGCGCATGAAAAAGATGGGCGGTGCCAAGAATTTCCTCGCCCGCGGCCTGCCCCCCGGCATGATGGGGCGATAGCGACAGCAGCGCAGGCTTGTGGTCAAGACGTCGGATCAACAGGTAACCACCCGAAATGATCAGGTGGCCTGTTGTGGCCGCACCATCTCCACAGTCGCACCACCCGCCGTGGTCGCACCACCTAGTTCCAGATGTCGCCGCATTGCGCCTGAACCAAGGGCGCCATGATGCCGTAATAGGTCAGATCGTCGCCGATCGCTTCCGGGTTGACCCAGGGGCTGCCGGCGTTCGGGTTGGTGTTGATGATGGTCCTCGAGGCCAGACCCACCCTTTTCGTGTCGTAGGCAAGCTTCATTTGCTGAAAATTGCAAAGAGCGAGCTTGGCCAGCTGGAAGCCTGCAAGCTGGCTCAATATTGGCACGTAAGCATCGATGTCGGCACGAGAGGCGATCTCCTGCTTGACCACCGATGCTTGCTGATGACGTGCCTCGACCGGCATGTGCGACCACCAATAGGACAAGGTCGCAAAGGTCGACAAATAGCCAAACGGGCCACCGGTTCTCGTTTCGAAATGAGGCCTTATCAGATCGGGCAGGGCCGCGATTTCCTGTTCGGTCAAGGGCGCGAAATCGCCAAGGGACGCGGTAAAATTCAAGCTTGAAGCCAGCCCGGCGACATCGCTGTCGCGGACGATCGATTGACGCTCGCAATCTTCGAACACGATCGGATCACGGGCATCGATGATGTCGAACAGGCGTGCCACATCGGGATCATCCGTGCCCTTGTTCGCACAATAGACCCGGATAGCGTGGCCTTCCCGCCGCTGCTCGTTCAATTGCGGACCGATACGGGCCGGCTCCTTGATCTCGGCAACGATTCTCTGAAAGCCATCGATGGCTTGGGTCAATCCCTTCGAGCCCTTCTGCATATCGGCAACCGACGCCGCGTCGAACCAGCGACGCTCCTCGTCTGAGAACTGAAATGCGAAGATCAGCTCGAAGGCCTGCCTGTGCGCATCCAGGGCAGCCCTGGTCAGCCGGCGATCACCGGCCTCGACCAGCACCTCGTCGCCAGCACGGGTCATCCGTCGGCTGGCGCAATCGATCTCCACCACCGGATTATCCGCGAATAAGATCTCAATCAGCCGCGGTCCATCCGGATCATCCGGCTTGTCGTTCGCGCAAAAGAGCGATGCTGCCTCATCGCGGCGCATCTGCGCTTGTTCCTCGGCTGTCCATGAGCGTATCCGACCGGTTTGCGGGTCCTTGCCGACGTAGTAGCCCTTGTCCAGCCAGTTGCGGAGATTGGCGGCGATTTCGATCGTCCGTTCCGGGTCTTCATGAAAATTGGTCACGAACATCGCGGTAACCTCGGCGCGCGCGCTCGGGGAAAGGCGGGTGCCCACGGCAAACTCCAGATAATCGATATAAGCTGCCCTATCGGACGCTCGGAATGTGTGATCACCGGCTCGGGCAATCGCCGTCACCTCGCCGACTTTGCCAAGCGCGCTCTTTTCGAAGGCCAAGGCAGTGGTGGCGACATCGCCCCGGTCGTCGAACGTTTCCCTGGCGGCCGCTCTCCATTGCTCCCGGGTGGCATCACCGACCGACGACCAGAGGATCTGAAGGGCCGCTGCACGCAGCTCTCCCCAAAGAAGCCGCTGCTGCAGTTCCAGCGTTGCCCCCTCGAAGGCCTCAGGCAGGGCGTCGAGAATTCTCAGCCTCCATTGCCGCCGCATCGACCGGATTGCCGACCAGCTCGCCCACCATCGCATTGGATCGCGCCAACGCCTTGACGTCAAACGGCGTGACCACCACGCCGGTCACGCAATCGGCAGCCAGCACCAGATCATCGGGGGCCAGGATCTGGCGCATACGCCGGGCCAGGGGATCGGCCGTCCGCCTGGTTGCGCAATAGGCCTGATCGATCACTTCCGTCCTGAGCTGCGCCAGGATCATCGGGTCCGAACCCGCTTCGATCTCCAGGCGTGCCACGGCAAGGCCTTCAAGCCCGGCAATGGTGCGTTCCGGGTGGTTGCGAGCCTCGGCCGTCCAGCGCTCGCGCAGCCAGGCCTGATCGTCGGCGCCGAGGTCGCGCTCCAGAACCAGGCTGATGGCATCGAGCGCTTCCCGCATCAGACCGTCGCTCAGGCGCGTTGCTTGGTCTGCCGCCAAGGCGGGCGAGGACAGGATGAGCATCATCACGCAAAAACGGAGCAGCCAGGTTGCCGGTGACCATGGCAAACGCATCTGAAATATCTCTCTTGCTTGCTTCAAATCGCCAGGGCGTTTCCCCCAGGCGGCGGTCCATCGATCGATCTGCCCGGACCTTGCCCGAGCAGCCTCGACGCTCCCTGAACACCTGGCCTCGTCAATCTATTCCCGTCCAGACCCGGGACACCGCTTGACCGGCGATCGATCATGGTCGTCTGCAAACCGCTGCGTGAACATCGCCGACACCCCGCTCATTCGAGGTTAATGCTTGACGTTCCAGGCGTTCGTCACTAGTTCTCCCTGATCCGGATACACGCCGCGTGTAGTGCGATGGTCAACGGCCTTGTAAACCCTACGGGGTGCCGTTTGTCGATCAGCACTACGTCGGCTTGAACATCGCTACCTTCGAAGGACTTTGATATCCATGAGTGTTCGCATTCGCCTCGCCCGCGGCGGGACCAAGAAACGTCCGTTTTATCGCATCGTCGCCACCGACAAGCGCAGCCCCCGCGATGGTCGTTTTCTCGAAAAGCTCGGCTCCTATAACCCGCTCTTGCCGTCAGATCATCCCAACCGGATCGTGCTGCGTGAAGAGCGCCTTCGCCATTGGCTGGGCGTCGGCGCCCTGCCGAGCGACCGCGTTTGCCGCTTCCTCGATGCCGCCGGCATCACCGAGAACACGACAAAGCAACGTGGCACCGGCAAGCGTGCGGCAGCGATTGCGGTGAAAAAGGCGGAAGCCGAAGCAGCTGCGGCAGCAGCGGCAGCTGAAGCCAAGGCTGCGACCTGCGGAAGCTCCTGCTGAAGCGAAAGCCCCCGCTGAAGCGAGAAGCCGACGAAGCGCCCGCTGAAGAGGCTGCTCCTGCTGAAGAGGCTGCCCCTGCTGAAGCGGAAGCGCCTGCTGAAGCACCAGTTGCTGAGGAAACGCCTGCAGAAGAGGCACCTGTCGACGACACTGCCAAAGCCGAGTCGTCATCCTGACGGGATGACGGACTTGGCGGCCAGCATGTCAGGTATCATCGATGAACAGAGAGCAGGACGAAACGGCATGGGTCTGTGTGGCCGCGATTGCGACCGCCCATGGTGTCCGCGGCGCCCTGAAGCTTCGCTGTTTCACCGAGCAGCCTGAAGATATCGCCGCCTACGGGCCCCTCTTCGACCGGCGGGGCCAGCGCCTGTTCGAAGCGATTGCCATCGTCGGCAGCGTCAAGGGCGGGGTGATCGTCAAAGTCGATGGGATTGATGATCGGAACGCCGCAGAAGCGCTTCGAGGCACGGAATTGTTCGTGCCTCGCTCGGCCTTGCCGCCTCCTGGTGACGACGAGTTTTACTATCAGGACCTGGAAGGCCTGATGGCGGTCGATATCCGAGGCGAGCGGCTCGGTGTCGTCAGGCAGGTCGCCAATTATGGTGCAGGCGACCTGATCGAAATCGCCGGCGACAACGGCGAGACCCTGTTTTTGCCTTTCGACAAAGCGACCGTTCCCGCCATCGAGCCTGTCCGAAGCGGCAACTGACCATCACCCCGCCCGACGAAATCGTCGTGGAGGAAACATCGTGACCGGCAACAGCCAGTCTTCGCCCAAAAGCGCCCCCTGGGCCGCCCACGTCCTGACCATCTTCCCGGAGATGCTGCCGGGTGCTCTCGATTTTTCGTTGGTCGGGCAGGCGCTTAGTCAAGAAATATGGTCGCTCGACGCCGTCGATATCCGGGAGTTTGCGACAGATCGTCACAAAAGTGTCGACGACATGCCGTTTGGTGGCGGGGCCGGGATGGTGATGCGGCCCAACGTGGTCGGCGCCGCGATCGACCATGTCACGGAGAAGGCGCCCGACCTTCCAAGACTTTATCTTACCCCGCGCGGGCGTTCTCTCACCCAAAAACGCATAGAACATCTTGCGAAAGGCCCAGGAGTTGTGGTCTTATGCGGAAGGTTCGAGGGTGTGGACCAGCGGGTTGTCGAGGCAAAATCTCTGGAAGAGGTGTGCCTGGGCGATTTTGTCATGTCTGGCGGCGAGCTGGCAGCCATGGCCCTCATCGATGCTTGCGTGCGTTTGCTCCCGGGGGTCATCGGAGCCGAAGCGTCGCTCATGGAAGAAAGTTTTAACGAGGATCTCCTCGAATACCCCCAATATACGCGACCGCAGTCGTGGGAGGGTTACCAGGTGCCGGACATTTTGTTGTCGGGCCATCATGCGCGGATTAAAGAGTGGCGGCAACGTCAGTCCGAAGCCGTCACCAAAGCCAAGCGTCCCGACCTTTGGGCGCGCTATTTGTCAAGAAATGCAAGGACCGAGGCGGCCGAAATCCCGCCAGGTGCCGAGATGAAGTGAGGTTGCCATGAACGTTATCCAAGAGCTCGAGCAGGAGCAGGTCACGCAGCTAACCTCGGATCGGCCCGTCCCCGACTTCGGTCCGGGCGACACCGTGCGCGTCAACGTCAAGGTGGTCGAGGGCACGCGCGAGCGTATCCAGGCCTTTGAAGGTGTGTGCATCGGCAAAAAGAACCGCGGCATCAACTCCGCCTTCACCGTGCGCAAGATCAGCTATGGCGAGGGTGTCGAACGTATTTTCCCGCTCTACAGTCCGCAAATTGCTGAAATTCAGGTGGTGCGCCGTGGCCGCGTGCGCCGCGCCAAGCTCTACTATCTCCGTGGTCGCACCGGTAAGGCCGCTCGTATCGCCGAGCGCCGGGACGAGCGTCCGACCAAGGCGAAAGCCGCCAACACGGATGCCGACAAGAACGCCGCCGACTAAGGGCCGAGGCGAGGCGACCCTGCCTTGACCTGCCCGTGAGCTAGCAGGCGGGGGTTGGTTATGCTCTTGGAGACTGCTGTTCTGGCTGGACCGCAGGGATTAAGAACACCGAACCCAAGTATTAAAAAAACAGGAGGCCGAGCGTCATGGCTGAGCCGCGGACGCTGTTCGATAAAATATGGGATCGACATCTGGTCGACGTTCAAGAAGACGGCACGGCCCTCATTTATATCGACCGACATCTGGTCCACGAGGTCACCAGCCCCCAGGCCTTCGAAGGTCTGCGCAACTCCGGGCGGATGGTTCGCCGGCCGGAAGCTACGCTGGCCGTGCCCGACCATAACGTCCCGACCACCGACCGGTCCCAAGGGATCGCGGAGGAACAGTCGCGTATCCAGGTCGAGACGCTGCAGCAGAACTGCAAGGATTTCGGCGTTCCCCTGTTCGACGTCAACGACATCCGCCAGGGCATCGTGCACATCATCGGCCCGGAGCAGGGTTTTACCCTTCCCGGCAACACCATCGTCTGCGGCGACAGCCACACCTCGACCCACGGTGCGTTCGGCGCGCTCGCCTTCGGCATCGGCACCTCCGAGGTCGAGCATGTGCTGGCCACGCAAACGCTCTACCAGAAACGCCCTGCCAACATGCGCATCACCGTCGACGGCGACTTGCCCTTCGGCGTCACCGCGAAGGACGTGGTGCTGGCGATCATCGGCAAGATCGGCACGGCCGGCGGCACCGGCCATGTCATTGAATATGCCGGCGATGTTGTCAAAAACCTCGGCATGGCCGGGCGCATGACCATCTGCAACATGACCATCGAGGCGGGTGCGCGCGCAGGGCTGATCGCGCCCGACGAGACCACGTTCGAGTACATCAAGGGCCGCCCCATGGCGCCCAAGGCCGGTGCGTTCGAGCAGGCCGTCGAGTTCTGGCGCACCCTCCCTTCCGACGAGGACGCCCAATACGACAAGGAAGTCGTCCTGAGGGCCGAGGACATCGAGCCGCAGGTCACCTGGGGCACCAGCCCGCAAGACGTCGTGCCGATCACCGGCGTCGTGCCCAACCCGAAAATGGAGAGCGATCCCAACCGCCGCTCGGCGATGGAGCGCTCGCTGATCTATATGGGCCTGGAGCCCGGCACGCCGGTGACCGAGCTTAAAGTCGACAAGGTGTTCGTCGGCTCCTGCACCAACGGCCGCATCGAAGACCTGCGCGCCGCCGCCAAGGTCGTCGAAGGGCGGCGGATCGCCGCTCATGTCGAAGCGATGATCGTGCCCGGCTCCGGTCTGGTGAAGCATCAGGCGGAAGAGGAAGGTCTGGACAAGATCTTTCTCGACGCCGGCTTCGAGTGGCGGGAGCCCGGCTGCTCCATGTGCCTCGGCATGAATCCCGATCAGCTCAAGCCGGGCGAGCGTTGCGCCTCGACCTCGAACCGCAATTTCGAGGGCCGCCAGGGCAAAGGCGGGCGCACGCATCTTCTCTCCCCCGCCATGGCTGCCGCGGCAGCCATCAGTGGTCACATCGCCGACGTAAGAAAGCTGGTCTGAGACCAGCCCCCTGTTACCCAAGTCGTGGAACGACCGACATGAAGCCCTTCACTAAGCTCACCGGGATCGCCGCCCCTTTGCCGATGATCAATGTCGACACCGACAAGATCATCCCCGCGAAATGGCTGAAGACGATCAAGCGCACCGGCCTCGGCGTCGCGTTGTTCGAAAGCATGCGCTACGAGGACGACGGCACCACCGAGAAGTCGGATTTCGTCCTCAACAACGAGCCCTATCGTAACGCCGAGATCCTGATTGCGGATGATAATTTCGGCTGCGGTTCGTCGCGCGAGCATGCGCCCTGGGCGCTCCTGGATTTCGGCATTCGCTGCGTGATCGCACCAAGCTTTGCCGATATCTTCAACAACAATTGCTACAAGAACGGCATCCTGCCGATCGTCCTCCCCAAGGAGCAGGTCGATATCTTGTTACAAGAAGCCGCCGACGCTCGAGACCCGACGTTCACCATCGACCTCGAAAAACAGGAAATCCACCGCCCCACCGGCAATGAGGTGTTCAGGTTCGAGGTCGATCCGCACAAGAAGCACTGCCTCCTGAACGGCATCGACGACATCGGCCAGACGATGGAGCGCAAAGCCAAAATCGACGATTTCGAGACCCGCCAGCGGACCAGTGAGCCCTGGCTCTACCGTGGCGAGGTGGCGTGACATGAGCTTTCCCAGAAACGACAGCGATCCCATCGGCAGCGTTCTTCTTCTGCCGGGCGACGGCATCGGCCCCGAGGTCATGCTCGAAGTCCGCCGCGTCATGGACTGGTTCGACCGCAACCGCGGTCTGGGATTTGAACTGGAAGAGGACCTGGTCGGCGGGGCAGCCTACGACAAGCACGGCACCCCCCTCACCGACGAAACTCTTAACAAAGCACTCACTGCCGATGCGGTGCTGTTCGGGGCCGTGGGCGGACCGAAATATGACGAACTGCCGTTCGACCAGAAACCCGAACGAGGCCTGCTGGCGCTGCGGAAGGAGCTGGGTCTGTTCGCCAACCTGCGCCCGGCCAAGGTGTTCGACGCGCTGGTCTCTAGCTCCTCGCTCAAGCCGGAGCTGGTTCAGGGCCTGGATATCATGATCCTGCGCGAGCTGACCGGCGGCGTCTATTTCGGCGAGCCCCGCGGCATCGAGACACTGCCCGACGGCCAGCGCCGCGGCATCAACACCCAGGTCTACACCACCAACGAGATCCGGCGAGTAGCATCGGTCGGCTTCGAGCTGGCGCGGAAACGCCAGAACAGGGTGTGCTCCGTGGAAAAAGCCAACGTCATGGAAAGCGGCGTTCTCTGGCGCGAAGAAGTCCAAAAATTGCATGATGCCGACTTCGCCGACGTCGAGCTCTCGCACATGTACGCCGACAACTGCGCCATGCAGCTGGTGCGCGCGCCAAAACAGTTCGACGTGATCGTCACCGACAACCTCTTCGGCGACATCCTCTCCGACTGTGCAGCGATGCTCACCGGCTCGCTCGGCATGCTGCCGTCCGCCTCCCTCGGCGCCGCCGATGCCGACGGCAAGAGAAAGGCGATGTACGAGCCGGTTCACGGCAGCGCACCCGATATCGCAGGCCAGGGCATGGCCAACCCGATCGCCATGCTGCAGAGCTTTTCGATGATGCTCCGCTATTCCTTCGACCGCGACGACGACGCCGACCTTCTGGACGACGCCATTGCCAAGGTGCTGGCAGGCGGCCTGCGCACCGGCGACATCATGCAGGAAGGCATGGCCAAGGTCTCGACCTCGGTCATGGGCGAGACCATCATCCGCGAGCTGGATAAGTCTGCGACTTGAGGCGAAAGAGAATATTCTATCCCGTATAAGCCTATATAAGCTTGGTGCGGGATCAACATATCGGAATTCATCATGGGTTATCGTGTAGCCGTCGTCGGTGCCACGGGTGCGGTCGGCGCCGAAATGCTGAACATTCTTGCCGAGCGGGATTTCCCCGCCGACGAGGTCATTGCACTTGCCTCCAGCGCCTCGATCGGGCGCGAGGTGAGCTTTGGCGACAAGGACGTGCTGAAGGTCAAGTCGCTTGACGACTTTGACTTCGAGGGCACCGACATCGCCCTCTTCTCCCCCGGCGCCGCCGTCTCCAAAATCCACGCGCCGCGCGCCGCAGAGGCCGGTTGCGTGGTGATCGACAACACGTCGCACTTTCGCATGGACACGGACGTCCCGCTGATCGTGCCGGAGGTCAACCGCCATGCGCTCGAAGGGTTCCGCGAGCGCAACATCATCGCCAACCCCAACTGCTCCACCATCGAGATGCTGGTGGTGCTCAAGCCGCTGCACGACATCGCCCGGATCAAGCGCGTCGTGGTCTCCACCTACCAATCGGCAGGCGGGGCGGGCAAGGCCGGCATGGACGAGCTGTTCAACCAGACCAAAGGCATCTACGAGACACGCAAAGTCGAGCCTAAGAAATTCCCGAAGCAGATCGCCTTCAACGTCATTCCCCAGATCGACGTCTTCATGGAAGACGGCTCGACCAAGGAGGAATGGAAGATGATGGTCGAGACCAAGAAGATTCTCGATCCCGAGATCGAGGTCACCGCCACCTGCGTGCGCTGCCCGATCTTCATCGGCCATGCCGAAGCGGTCAATGTCGAGTTTGAACGCGAGATGACCGCCGAAGACGCCCGTGATGCCCTCTACGAGGCACCTGGCGTGCAGGTGGTCGACAAGCCCGAAGAGCTGTTCTACGCCACCCCGATCGATTGCGTCGGCGAATTCGACGTCCTGGTCTCCCGCATCCGCAAGGACGATACCGTGCCTTACGGCCTGAACCTCTGGGTCGTCGGCGACAACCTCCGAAAAGGCGCCGCCCTCAACGCCGTTCAGATCGCCGAATGCCTGGTGGAAGACGGGTTGATATAGGTCCGGCACGACCTGCGTTACCTGCCCGGTGTTCTCACGACGTTCCGATGAGGGACGGTTGACAATATGATCAGTCGTCCCTCAGACGGCACCGGCCCCTTCGCCTTGAAGACCGGGTTGCCGGCCTGCGCTGTTCCAGCGCCTTCAAGGCAGAAGCCATCCGCCCGCACCCCAATCAAGAAACGCCGCCGCATCCTCAGATCTGAAGACCGGTCCACAAGGTCTTTCGTCGATCGATAGGCCGCCAGGCTCGATCGTGCTATGATGATTGAGCTTGTGACAGCAACATGCCGTCCCTGTCGCCGCGACACTCGACCCAGCCAACATCGAAAAAACCAAACGAACCCGAAAGCCAGCCACCCCGCCGGTTTCAGGCGAAAGGCGTTTTTTGCCCTGCATTTTATTTAACCATAAAGTTAAATAAAAAATTTCATCTCGCCTCCCACACACCGGGGAGAACACCAAGATGGTTTCCCAGGAGATCGTCTCGCACGAAGAATGGCTGAAGGCCCGTCTCGACCTTCTGGAGCAGGAAAAAGCCCTCACCCGCTGATCGATTAGGAAATGCGAAGAAACAACAGGTTAAAGCACATCTTCCGATTCCACCCAAAGGGGACGCGCTCCAACAACAGTTTTCAAGAGAAGAAACCCAATCTTTCTCTTTCTTCATCATTACAGGGCTTGACCCGGCAGGCCTCGCCTTAACCGTTTCCTACCGCCTGCCAAAGAACATTGATTTGCCGGTCCATGCGACCCTGGAAGCCCGAGCCCAGCCTGTTGCTTCCTGGCGGGCGGACTCCCAGGGTCGCATGGATCAGATGCAGATCATCCGCGATTGAGATGAAGAAAGCGTTAAGATCGGTCGCCTGTTTTCACCAAGTTCTGTCAAGACCCGATATTTTCACCATGGCCTAAATCGCGTTCAGCCTCCATTCTCTTACATGTGGCAGACGTGTATTGCGAGGTGACGGCCAGTCTATGCCCTATTTGCTGATCCTGCTCAGACGTCGGCATTGGCAGCGCTATCGTTTTATGCTGCAGCAAGTGGATATCCGCCGAACGCTTGTCGGGGCAGGCCTTTATCTCCTGATCGTCTTCGCCCTGCATAGCTGGATCATGGTGGAGGTTGAGGGCCTCAGTCCGGGAGAGGCTATCTGGCTGACGCTGACCACGGCGGTGACGGTCGGCTATGGCGACCATGTGGCCCAGACGGGGCTGGGCAGGCTCGCCACCGTGGTCCTGATCTATATCGGCAGCATTTTTGTACTTTTTCACGTCGCCGCCGACTATTTCGAATTTCGAACCGAACGCAAGATGGCCATGCTCCGAGGCCGCTGGAAATGGCAGATGAAAGATCATGTCCTGCTCCTGAATTCGCCTAATATCAACCGGGACCGCTATGTCCTGGGCCTGGTCGAGGAACTGCACCGCACTGACCGCTGGTGTCACTGTCCGGTCCAGATCCTGACCAGGGACTATGAAGACGGTCTGCCCGAGGAATTTCAGGCAGCCGGTATCGTCCATTATCACGGCGATGCGACCGCCCCCGAGGACCTGGAGGCCGTGGATGCGGGTGAGGCCGCGGTCATCATCGTGCTCGCCGAGAACGCTGCGGACAAGCGTTCCGACGAGATCACCTTCGACGTGCTGCACCGTTTGCGCGAACATGGCGTCAAGGGCCGGGTGCTGGCGGAATGCGTGCGCCGCGCCAATCGGACCAGGCTTCGAGAGGCAGGAGCCGACAGCGTCATGCGCCCGGTCCGCTTCTATCCGGAAATCGTGGTGCGCGCGATCGACTCGCCCGGCACCGAGCAGATCCTGGAAAATCTGTTCATGTCGGACGGCGACGAATGCCGCTCGTTCGAAGTCTCGATCCAAGGCCTTCGCTGGTCGGCGCTCGCAGCAGGACTGATGGGCAAAGGGTTGGGCACGGCGATCGCTTTTCGGGATCCGAAAAAAGATGCGGACCACGATGTCCGCTGCAACCCGGATCCTGACCAGATCGTCGATACGGACAGGATCTACGTCGTGGTCAAACCGGAACGCAACGTCACCGGGACCGAGATCAAGGCGGCGATCGCATCGTTGAACGATGTTTCTTCATGACCGAATCCATAAAGTGCTCTCAGTGAAAATCCCGGGACTTCGGCATGATGCGGACGTTGCGCGGATGACGCTGCGGTGACGGGCGCCAGCGATCGGGGTTGATGATCGGCCTTTTAACCTCGTCGGCGCGGGCGAGCGAGGTTTTGGGCGCGGCGCCGTCTTCGGCGAGACGGGCCAGATGATGGGTCCAGTCCTCCATATGATCGGCCACCACATGGATGATTTTTTCGTGTTTTTGCAGCCTGCCCTGCACCAGAAGCAGGCGCGCGCCCATCAGCACCTGGCGATAGCGCTCCATGATCTTGGCCCAGACCACGCAATTGGCGATCCCGGTTTCATCCTCGATGGTCAGGAACACCACCCCCTTGGCCGTCCCCGGCCGCTGGCGCACCAGCACCACCCCGGCAACAGCGACCCGAGCGTTATTCTTAAGTCCTGCGAGAGCCTCGGTCGCAAGAATACCCCGGGCCTGGTAGGCCCGGCGCAGAAAGGTGAGCGGGTGGGCCTTCAGGGAAAGTCCCGTCGTCTGGTAGTCGACCACCACATGCTCGGCAAGCGACATCTCCGGCAGGGCCACCGCCGGATCTTCTCCCTCTTCCCGCGCCTTGGCATATGCAAACAGCGGCAGCGGCTTTGCCGACTTGATTGCCCTCACCTGCCAAAGCGCGTGCCGCCGATCCAGTCCCATGGAGCGAAAAGCATCCGCCGCCGCCAGGCGCTCCAGGGTAGTCACCGGCACCCCGGTTCGATCTCGGATGTCACGGACATCGACGTAGGGTCGATCGCGGCAAAGCACGAGGCGCGCGGCCTGGTCCGCATTCATGCCGCTCACCTGACGCAGGCCCAGGCGAAGCGCGTATGGGTTCGGGCGGTTCCAGCCCGCTGCCCCGCCCGACCACCCGCGAGCGGGCTTGATCATATCGGATGGTTGGGCGGGGCAGCGGGCTGGAACGGAATCCAGCAATTCCAGCTCATTATCCCAGTCGCTGTAGTTCACATCGACTTCGCGCACCTCGACCCCATGCTCCCGCGCATCGCGAACAATTTGGGCTGGCGCATAAAAGCCCATGGGTTGCGCATTCAACAGTCCGCAGGCGAACACTTCGGGATAATGGCATTTCAGCCAGGACGAGACGTAGACCAATTTCGCAAAACTCGCCGAATGGCTCTCGGGGAAACCATAATCACCAAAACCCTCGATCTGCTTGAAGCAGCGCTCGGCGAAATTCCCGCTCATAGCCACGTCCGGTCATGCCATCGACGAATTTTTCGCGCATCTGGTCGATGGTGCCGCGCCGTCTGAAGGTCGCCATGGCGTGGCGGAGCCTGTTGGCTTCGTCCGGGAGAGAATTTCGCCGCCTCGATCGCGATGCGCATCGCCTGTTCCTGGAACAATGGCACGCCCATGGTCTTGGATAGAATGCGCTCCAGCTCGTCCGGCAGGCCGATGCTCCGGCGATGGCGAGGGGAAGTCGACCTGCTCCAACCCGTCCCGGCGGCGGAGATAGGGATGCACCATGTCACCCTGGATCGGACCTGGCCGGACGATCGCCACCTCGATCACCAGATCGTAGAAGGTCCTGGGCTTGAGCCTGGGCAGCATGTTCATCTGCGCCCTGCTCTCCACCTGAAATACACCAAGCGAGTCCGCACGGCACAGCATGTCGTAGGTGAGCTCGTCATCGGCCGGAATGCTGGCGAGGTCATGGGCCAGACCGTAATGATGCAGCAAGTAGCACAAAGCATTTTCGGATGCAGGTCAGCATGCCCAGCGCCAGCACGTCGACCTTCAGGATGCCGAGTGCGTCCAGATCGTCCTTGTCCCACTCGACGAAGGTACGATCTTTCATGGCGGCATTGCCGATCGGCACGACTTCGCAGAGCGGGCTCTTGGTGAGCACAAAACCGCCGACATGCTGGGACAGGTGGCGGGGAAAGCCGATCAGCTCCTCGGTGAGCTCAAGCGTGCGGCGGATCGGGGCTCGTTCGGGTCGAGGCCGGCTTCCTCCTGACCCGCGCCTCGGGCATGCCCGTCTTCGGAGACGCCCCAGACCGTGCCGGCAAGCGCACTGGTGACGTCTTCCTTGAAAGCCCCATCACCTTGCCGACCTCGCGAATGGCGCTTCTTGATCGATAGGTGATCACGGTCGCGGCGATGCCGGCGCGCTCGCGGCCATAGCGCTCGATAAACATACTGGATCACCTCTTCGCGCCGTTCATGCTCGAAATCGACGTCGATATCCGGCGGCTCGTTCCGTTCCATGCTGACGAAGCGCTCGAACAGCAGGTCGACCTCGGTCGGATCGACCGCGGTGATGCCGAGGCAGTAGCAGACAGCGGAATTGGCGGCCGAGCCGCGCCCCTGGCAGAGGATGTCTTCGATTCGTGGCAAAGGCGACGATGTCGTGGACCGTCAGGAAATAAGGGGCGTAGTTGAGCTCGGCGATCAGCGTCGAGCTCCTCGGTCCAGCGTCGCCCGCACCTTGTCGGGAATCGCCCCTCGGATAGCGTTGCTCCGCGCCCCGCCAGGTGAGATCTTCCAGATGAGACTGCGGCGTCTTGCCCGGCGGCACCGGCTCGTCGGGATAGTCGTAGCGAAGCTCGTCCAAGGAAAAGCGGCAGCGATCCATGATCTCCAGGGTGCGCTCGACCGCGGCCTCATGGCCCCGAAACAGACGTGCCATCTCGGCCGGCGGCTTCAGATGACGCTCGGCATTGGCCAGCAGGCGATAGCCGGCCTCATGGATCGTGCAGCCTTCCCGGATGCAGGTGATCACATCCTGCAGAGGGCCGCCGCTCCGGCAGCGTGATAGTGGACGTCATTCGTGGCGACCAGCGGCGCGCTGGACCGTGAGGAAAGATCGGCGAGTTCGGCAAGGCGCCGGCGATCATCGCCACGGTAGAGATGATGGGCCGCAAGGTAGGGGCGGGCTGTCGAGAGCTGCCGACGATGTGTCGAAGCTGATTCGGAAACGGTTCGTCGGCCGCCGCTGTCCGGCGGAATGACCACCAGGACTTGGCCTTTAGCGAATGTGAAGACATCCTCCAGATAGAGCTCGCACGCTCCCTTTTCGGCACGCCGCTGGCCAAGGGTCAGCAAGCGGCAAAGCCGGCCGTAAGCCGTCCGATCCTCGGGAAAACAAAGAAAACTCGGCCCGTCCCGGAGATCCAGCCTGCAGCCGACGACCAGGGGCAGATCCGCAGCCAGGGCCGCGCTATGAGCCCGAACCACACCGGCCAGCGTGTTGCGATCGGTCACACCGATGGCCGGCAAGGCCAAGGCGCTGCCGCGGTCTGCACCAGTTCCTCGGCATGGGACGCACCGCGCAAAAAGCTGAAATTGGTCGTGACCTGCAGCTCGACATAATCAGCCATAGCCAAGCTCACCCAAACAACCCATGAACAAACCAGCCGGGACGCCCGGCGGCGTTGTCGGTGTGACCGAGAGCGTTGACCTGGTGTTCGGCATCATCGCCGCCGACATATCCGGCATCGTCGTAGAGGCCTCTGCGGAACAGCCAGTAGCGCCGGCCCTGCTCGTCCTCGACCCGGTAGTAGTCCCGGGTCTCCATGCGCAAGGTTAACCCCGTCGGTGGTGCCGACCCACCACTCGGGGGCAATGCGTTCGGGGCCTTCGGCCTTGACGATACGGCGGGTGACGCGGCGCCAGGTGAAACGCAGCGGCGGGCCATCGGGCACTTCGGCCAGCGCCTTGATCGGCTCCGGTCGCAACAACAGGCAAGATGGGCGGGGAGGTCCCGCAACCTCGACATGAGTATCGCCTGGAGCGGCACGCTCCCGCCTCTGTCCTGCGGGGATGTGGCGTTCGGCGCGTTCGGGGAGGTGGCTTTCGAAGGGGATGGTGACCGTGACGGCGTCTGGGCCCAGGCGGTTGGTGAGGCGGTCGATGAGCTGGGCCAGGCGTTCGTCCTGATTGGCATCTTCGGTGATCCCGCCGCCGAGCGAAATCTGCTTTGGCCCAAGCGGGGCGACCTGATCGGCATGCAGGGCCAGATATTCGATGCCGAAGCCTGCATCGATGGTCTCCAGACGTTCGGCGAACAGGCGCTCGATATGTTGCCGATCACGGGTTGGCTGACTGGCACCGACCCGAAGGCTTCGCACGTCGCCATCGACCCGGTAGGCCAGAAGCGTCAGCCGCTCGGCACCCTGGCTTGCCTTGTCCAGCGTCCGGCAAAGATCGGACGTGAGATGCGTAAGCGTATGAACCAGGGCCGGCAGCTCGACGATCGGTTCCAGAAATCCCTGTTCGGTGCGATAGACCGGTAAAGGGCGCCGCGGGCACAGCGGTTCGTCCTGCCTGCCGAAAGCCTGGTCGAGGCGCAGCAGCACCGCCTCACCCCTTTCCTTCGAGGAAAAACGCTTGCCCAAGGCTACACGTGGCAGACCTTCCAGCTGGCCGATGCGTTTGAGCCCCAGCCGCTCAAGCAGGGTGACGGTCTCCGGCAGAAGCCGCAGACCGCGACTGGCAGATCACCCAGGCCTGACGAAGATCACCGGGGTCGACGATTCGATCCCGGCTGCAGCGGGCGACGGCCCAGGCCGCACCCAACGTCTCGGCCAGGCCCAGCCTGTGGCGAATGCCGAAACCTGCCAGACGATGCTCGAGATCGGCGAGCAGCGCTTGTTCGCCGCCGAACAGATGGGCGCAGCCGGTGACGTCGATCCAAAGCCCGTCATCGCCCAAAAACCAGGTGTCACCCCAAAGTCCCTCATAACGATCGATGCCATGAGATGGGCTGTAGCGCCCGCACCAATCGGCAAGTCTCTCCAAGCCGATGCGGTCGGCCTCGGGATCGGCCGGCGCGGTCGCAATATCCGGCACCAGCGCCCGCGCATGGGTGAGCGTCATGCCCGGCGACAACCCGGCAGCCCGCGCCGCCTCGTTGACCGCGGTCAGCTGCTGCACGTTCTTGACGGTCGCCGTCAGCGCGAGAGGTTTTTTTTTATCCAGCGCGGTCGGAGGCTGGGCCTCAGCCTGTTCGGTCAAAGGCAACGACGCCCGGGGCTTCCTCGTCTGGGCCACAGCGCCTCGCGGCCGCAGCGCCCATTGAGGAAGCCAGATGGAAACGATACGCCGCATGATCCCACTCCATGGTCCAGTCTCCGGTTCGGCCATGCCGGTTACGCTCGAGCGTGAGCTGCCAGCGCGATCGCCCCAGAAGTTTTTTGTCTCTATTGCCCAGGCAGGCTCGGTGCTGTCCTGATACGCCATCTGGTGCTCGGCCGCACTCGGCTCCCGCCCATGCTGCGTCGGCAGAAGAAGACACCAGGTGCGATGCGCTGCTGCGGCGAGCGACAGCCGCCGGCTGGCGATCAGGTCGGCGTCGTCGACCACGCCGATGACGGCGGCAAGACGACGTGAGCTTAACCCCTGCTCCATCGCCCAGAGGCAATCGGCATCCCGCCTGCCGGTGACGATCACCAGCTGATCCGGCGAGAGGCCGAGACCGGCAAGCCCAGGCCCGTAAAGACGCCCGAACTCAAGCGCTCTCCTGTTGCCGCTGGCACCAAAGCACCATCGGCCTGGCGCCGCTTCGATCCTGCCGCCGCAGGAGGGATGCGACCAAAACAAGCCCGACATCCCGGACCGCCGGCTGATGGCCATAACCATCGGCGACAAGCTCATGCAGCGCCGGTCTCATTATGGCCTCTTCGCCCAAGATGTGATCGAGGCCGGACTGATCGGTGATCTCAGCACCCGATGGGGCCATGAATGAGGAGAAAAGGCTGGATGCGTTCCGATCAATATCCGCTTCTTTCAAAGCGCCCGCCGATCGAATGCCAAAGGAGCCACGTTCGATCGCACCGATCCGACGTCTGAGTTCAGCGAGGCAAACACGCCGATTCGAACCTGTCTCAAAGGTGTTCATAAGCCCTGACTCGCTTAATCAAACCTTATATGTTCTTATTTTGTTCTTATTCGTCAAGTCAATCTTATCAGGTCCACACCGGCCCACTCCCCACCCATCCCCCGACAGCATATCGGACAATATCGGGGGGATGGGTGGGGAGTGGGCCGGTGCCGTTCGGGCGAGGACTTATCAACCGCCTCTGTTCATCAAAAATTAACCGTGGCCCGATAACATCAGCGTCGAGTCGATCATCGTCTGACCTCTTGGCTCTTCTCCAACATCTGCGTATGAAGCTGCAGAGTACCGGATGATCGATCTTGGGCAACGTTCCTGACGATGCCGCCTTGCAGGCGTTCGAAACAGATTGGATGATCCCGTGATCATCAGAACATCAACATTGCCCGATAGACGAAAGTGACCTCGATGACCAATGCCTATGAAGAAGCCCAAGAAAACCTGGAACGTGCCCCGAAAAGCTGGCTCGTCACCGGTGCGGCCGGCTTTATCGGCTCCAATCTCGTCGAAGCGCTGCTGCGTCTTGGCCAAAACGTCGTTGGTCTCGACAATTTCGCAACCGGCCATCAACGCAACCTGGCTGATATCGAGAGCTCCCTCGGTTCATCCGCATGGTCGCGCCTTCATATGATGGAAGGCGACATCCGCAGTCTCGATACCTGCAGAAAGGCGGTCGCGGATATCGATTACGTCCTCCACCAAGCCGCCCTGGGTTCTGTTCCCAGGTCGCTCGAAGACCCGCTCACATCCAATCAGGTCAACATCGATGGCACGCTGAACATGCTGATCGCGGCACGGGATGAAAAAGTCTCGCGTTTCGTCTATGCGGCGTCGTCCTCGACCTATGGCGATCACCCGGCACTTCCCAAGGTCGAGGACAAGATCGGCAAGCCGCTCTCCCCTTACGCCGTGACCAAACTGGTCAATGAGATCTATGCCGACGTCTTTGCCCGGGCTTATGACTTTCCCTCCGTCGGCCTGCGCTATTTCAATGTGTTCGGTCGCCGCCAGGATCCCGAGGGCGCTTATGCCGCGGTGATCCCGAAATGGGTAGCGGCCATGCTCAAGGATGAAACCGTGCTGATCAACGGTGACGGCGAAACCAGTCGCGATTTCTGCTTTATCGACAATGTGGTCCAGGCCAATGTTCTGGCGGCCATGGCCGGGCCCGAGGCTCAAGACGAGGTCTACAATGTCGGCGTTGGTGATCGCACGACCTTGAACGAACTCCATGAGATGATCCGGACGTCTCTCCAAAACCTGGGCATCGAGGTTCGAAAACAACCGGCTCATCAGGATTTCCGCGCCGGCGACGTTCGCCATTCGCAAGCTGATATCGGCAAGGCCCGGAGGCTGCTCGGTTATCGGCCGACCCACGACGTCGCCCAGGGCATTGAGGCAGCCATGCCATGGTACAAAGATTTTTTCAAAGATGAATTAAATTCCACCAAGGTAGAAAACCAATAAACAAACCAAATATCGAATAAATCTTAGGTTGCAGAGCGACACTCGTTTACCACAACGTAACGAATTTATACTTATCCCTTCCATGATCACTTGACCGACAATCAGGTGAGTATAACTTCGCCCGTCAACAAAATAACATCGGAGCTGTCCGTTGAGTGCCATAGCGTTGTTGTCTCATGTTTCAATTCCGCGTCTCGTGTGGTGCCAGGCTGGTATCTCGATTGCTATTTTCGTTTCTGTTTCTATGTCCGCTCTTGCACAGGAGCCGGTAAAAGCGCCAGAGCCTTCCCCGGAAAAAATCGCGCCGGAGGTGCCTGAGAAAGCTGTCGAGACCAAGAAAAAGCAGGAACCGATTGATCCGAGAATTCTGCGTCGAGAAGAAGAACAAAGGCGCCAGCGGATCGAAACGCTCAGCCGCACCCAACCTCAAATACCGAAAGAAAGCGAACTGCTAGCCTCGCCCGATATTCCCAAGGGCCTGCTGCCCAAACGAGGCGTCAAGTCCGGCAGGATCATTTATTTGCCGAGTGTAACGGCGGGTGCCATTTTTACCGATAATGCCAATGACGATGATGACGTTCGCGAAAAGGACGTGCTTCTCGGCGTTGGTGCGGCGATCCGCGCGCAAACCGTTTTGCGTCGTCATCAGCTGGGGGCGGAAGCGAATGCAACGGCCGGTTATTCCGTCGAGGGGATCGAGGATGATTTTCTTGACTGGGAAGTTGGCGCCGATGGCCGTCTGGATATCAACCGGCAAAATTCTCTAAGAGCAGGCGTCATTGCGAGCCTGGCCCAGGAAGCCGACAGTTCGGCTGAAGCCGACGACAACGAAGATGACGCAACCCTCAATGCGTTTGATGGCACTGTTGGTTATTTCTTCGGCGGCCGAACCTTGGATTTCTCCCTCGACGGTCTCGTTGAGCGTGAGGAATTCTCGGGCGACAACACGGATGACCGGGACAACACGACCTATACGGCCTCGACCAGGTTGGCCCAAAAATACGGCAAGCGTCTCTCCATTTTCGTTGCCCCGGCCTATGCCGTCACAGCGTTCGACAAAGAGGTTGGCGATGACGGCCAAGACCGTGATTCTTATGAAATCACTGGCTTGGTGGGTGCCGAATACCGGCCACGGCCACGCCTCCTCGTCGGCGGGGCAATCGGCTACAGCCAAGCCTATTTCGATGATCCCGATGTCGACGGGAATGGCAGTGTCGTCGGCTCATTGGACGCCAGCCTCGCCTATAATCCGAGGACCGAGCTTGGGCTAACCGCTGTTCGCGAGGTCGACGTCACCACGGTCGATGGTTCCGCGAGCGAAGTTGCCACAGAAGTCGCCGCGACCGTCACCCGTTTGTTGACGACGAAACAAGCCTTGAGTACCAAATTGACCTATCAGAATACTGATTTCGACGGTTTGGACCGGATCGACCAGGATTTGATCGCCGGTATTGAGTATTTTTACCGGTTCAGCGATCACCTGGTATTTAACGCGGGTTACCAATATCTGGAGCGGTTCTCCGACGATGCGAACGAAGAATTTTACGAGAATCAGGCGCGGCTAGGCGTGACGCTTGTCTATTAGAGCTTTTTCTGACCCAACGAAGTCGGCTCCAGCCAGCCCCCTCCCGACCACCCACAGGGTACCCAAGCATGGGGTGGTCGGGACGGGGGTGGGCCGGGGTCGTATGATCGAAACATGCCCTAGTGGTCTGGCCTAGTGGCCTTCGCGCCCAAACTCACAAGGCAACGATACCACATGACGTCCCCACACGACGTCCAAGGACGCTGGCCTAATCGGCTTGTTCTCCGATATCGAAAGAGCCTCCAAACAGCGAAATGCCCGCACGGTTTTTTCCCTCTCTCAACAATAACCGGCATTTGGCGATCTAAGAGAATAAGTCGGTCTATTTGGTCGAAGGGCCTTCAAAACGATAAAAAAGGTCATTTTGCAATACATATCAATGGTTGATGTTTTGTCATGAAAACCAACCAAAAAAGAAAAAAGCTTTTTGGCAACAATCCACGGAGATTTGTGAGAATATTTTGGATCTCCATTGATTTTTTTTCTTATCATGGTCAATAAGTAGGCGGGATATAGAAATCTTAATTCTTCGGGTAGAATATACCGGCAATGAGCGCCACTCCGGCGAGCAGGAGTTGCTCGCGCTCAAATACGATGCGACTTCTGGCAACGTTCAGCGTGGTGTAGAAGCATGTACCTGTTCAAGACTTACTGTTTGACGATATTCGCTGCAGCTATCCTGTCGTTTGGCCTCACCGCCTGTCAAGGACTACCCGACCCGCCGAAGCTGACAGACGAAGATGTTCTGGAGCAACCGGATTATCGCATTTCACCCGGCGATACCCTTGGCGTTTCCGTCTGGCGGTCGCCGGAACTGACGACCGAAGTGCCGGTGCGCCCGGATGGCAAGATTTCGCTCCCTCTCGCAGGTGAGTTGCGGGCCGCGGGCAGGACCCCCCTCGAACTTACCGCTGCCGTCGAAGAGGCGCTTCGCCCCTTTGTTCAGGTGCCGAAGGTATCCGTCGTCCTCAAGAAATTCGCCGAAAATGACGACCGCACCGTCCAAGTGCTCGGCGAGGTGAAAGAACCCACCTCCGTGGCCTATCGCCCCTATATCACCGTGCTGGATCTGATTGTCGCTGCCGGCGGGCTGACCGAGTTCGCCGATGGCAATAGCGCGAAGCTGATTCGCCGCGGTGAAAAAGGCGGCGGCGAAACCTATCGCTTGAGACTTGGCGATTTGGTCGGTGACGGTGATCTGGCGAAGAATGCCAGGCTGCGGCCTGGTGATCTTATTGTGGTGCCATCCAGTTTTCTTTAGTGCATCGAGCCAAACGACCGATCAGATGAGTTGGGAAAAGTTGATGCAAAACAATAGAGCTGATGCGCCGTCAACCTACTCTTTGAACACGCCGGTGCACTAGCCTCAAACCACACGCAGCTGCCAGGATCCTAAGCCGAGAACGCCATGCAACAATTTATCAATATGATCGTTCCCTTTCTCACGGCGCTTTGGCATTGGCGCTGGCCTAGTCTTCTGGTTGCTTGGCTTGTTTGTCTGCTTGGCTGGGGCGTGATCGCACTTCTGCCCGACCGCTATACGGTGAGTGCTCGGGTGGTGGTCGACACCGAGACGATTCTCGGCCCGCTCATGGAAGATCTCGCGGTTACCCGGGATTTTGACAGTCAGGTCAAAATGATCCGCGAAACGCTGTTCTCGGTCTCCAATCTCGTCGAGCTGATCGAGGAAACCGGGATCGACAGGCACCGAAAAGTCAAGAACGCGATCGAACGGGCCGAATTGGTCGAAGATCTCGCCAAAGAGATCGAATTGACGATCGAAGGAAGAAACCTCTTTATCATCGAATTCACCGAGGACGACCCCGACATCGCCTTTCGGGTGGTTGAAACGATGATGAAGATATTCATCGCCAGGAACCAGGGGCATTCCCAACGGGATGTCGCCAAGGCGAGCAAGTTCATCGAAGAACAGATTGCGATCTATGATGATAAATTGCGCAAGGCCGATCTTAAAGTCGCCGAGTTCAAGCGCGAAAATGCAGAAGAGCTAGGAGGTGCGGAACAAAGTGCTCGCGAGCTGGAAAGTGCGTCCATCGAGCTTCGCCGCCTGCGGTCGGAGATGGAATCGGCCGTCTGGCGACGGGATCAGCTCAAGATAAAGCTTGATGCCACGCCAAGGACGATCCCCTTGTCCCAATCCGCAGGGGCAACATCGGACACGCAGAGAAATCTGGAGCAGCTGAGCCAGGAACTCAATCGCAAACGCCTCCTCTATACCGAGCAGCATCCGGACATCATCTCGCTCAAGCAGCTGATCCTCCAAGCCAACAAACAGCTTCAGGAGCAGAAAAACGACGGCTCGGCCTCATCCGGCGTCAGAAACCCGCTGTACGATCAGCTTGCCAGTCAGCTGGAGATTGCCGAGGTCTCGCTTGAGGATTTCAAGCGCCGACTGAAGGTTGCCGAGCTCGAGGTCGAAGCCCTGTCGAGAAAGGCCAAACAATCGCCAAAAGCCGAGGCCGATCTCAAGCGGCTTACCCGAGATTATGACGTCCTCCTGGTGCAATATGAAAAGCTGATTACCCGCCGTGAAGCTACCCAGCTTGCGACCGATCTGGATATCGGCAAGCAGCGCGCCGACTACCGGATCGTCGATCCGCCCGTTCGTCCGCTTGAGCCGTCCGGGCCTTTCCACGGCTTGTTGATCGTCGCCGTGCTGATCATTGGCGTTGGCGCTGGTGTCGGTTTTGCCATCTTGCGCTTCCTCATGACGGGCACGGTTCTGACCGCAACGCAATTGCAAAGCGCCTTCAAAATGATACCGGTTCTTGGTGGCGTGACGATCGCAAAACTGTCGGAACAGGAGAGCACGCGCTTTAGAAGTCAGTTTGGCATGGCGGGGGCTGCAGCGAGCCTTGTCTTGGTGTGCGGGCTACTCGTCTATTTCTATGAGATCAATACGCATTCGATGAAAGAGATGCTGCCTGATGCAGACCTTGCTCAGGATCTTACCGACAAAGCGGGATCGTTGTTGACCAGCAAAGAGGCGAGTGCAGGCCTATGACTTGGCCCTTCGGAAAGAAACGTAAGGAGCGGCAAGAGCGGCTCGACAGATATCTGAAGCCGAAATGGAGCCAATGGGCTCTTACCAGCGATGCCAACAGAGACAGTGCGGACATTATTCTCAACTTCGATAAGCTATCCGAGAATGGCTTCATCACCCCCCAAACGCTCAACAGCGAGCTCTCACGCAACTATAGCGTCATCAAGCGACGGCTTTTCCAGCGCCTGTCCTACTTCGATCAGGAAGCTCCAACCAAGCGCTCCGCCAGCGATGTCGTCGGCAAGGAATCCCGGCCGGTCATTTTGGTGACATCGGGCAGCCCTGCCGAGGGCAAGACATTCAATACGACCAATCTTGCTTTGAGCCTCGCCCTCGAGGAGCGGATCAATGTTCTGCTCATCGACGCGGATTTGGCCAAACCAAGCATTCCCAGCATCTTCGGCTATAGCGAGGATAAGCCCGGCCTCTTCGAATATTTATCCGAGCGCGATCGATCGATCGATGACCTTATTCTGCGGACTTCGCCTTTGCCGATCTCCATCTTGCCTGCCGGACAGGCCGTCAGCTCGCCGGCCCAGCTTCTTGCCGGCGACGTCATGACCAATCTGATCGATAGCCTGACCACGAATCAACAACGCTACGACATCATCCTGCTCGACGGTCCGCCGATCCTGGCCACCACCGAGGCCGTTGCTCTAGCACCGCTCGCCGATGAAATCATTCTTGTCGTCGGTACAGGTGACGCAACCTTCGAGGACATAGGAACCTGCCTCGATTTTCTCGGCGGCAGCGATCATGTCAGCATGATCGTGAACCGCCTCTATTTCGCCGAGGACAGTCCATCGGCCTATCCTTATGGAAATGCCGCCTAGTGCACCGACACATTCGGAAAACTGAGTTGACAATGCACTATCTTTTTGGTTTTGCATCCACTTCTCCAAACAGACCTGATCGATCTGTTTGGGTCGATGCACCAGTGAGATGCACCAGTGAAATGTCC
>CAWBCX010000002.1:0-42416 GCA_963787265.1 uncultured Alphaproteobacteria bacterium
CCACCATCAGCCCGGTCGGTGTCGAGGCACCGCGACATCACCACCCGCTGTATGGCAGCGGTGTCGATCGCATGGGCAAACGCTTTTCGAACCTTCACGTCCTTGAACGGATTCTTGCCGGACCCCGGCAGGTCCAAAAGCTCGTCCCGATGCTGATCGAAGCCGAGGAAGATGGTGCGCAGCTCCGGCCCCTGGAGGACGTCGACATTGGCATCGCCACTCAGCCGGTCGATATCCTGAAGCGGCACCGGATAGATCAGGTCAAGCTCGCCGGAAAGAAGCGCGGCGACGCGCGTGGCGTCATTGCCGATCGGCGTGAACTCGGCACGGGTGACGTTGTCGGTACGGTTTGCCTGGTTCCACCAGCCTTCGAACGGCTCGAGCACCACCTTGTTGTCCTGCACCCATTCGACCACCTTGAACGGCCCGGTGCCGTTGGCGTTGGTGTTGGCGAAATTGATCTTGCCGGCCGCCTGAATCACCTCGAAACTGTCGTTCTCCTCCATATACTCCTGATCGACGATAAAGAAGTTCGGCATGTTCAGGAGAAGGATCGGATCAGGCCCCTTGGTGACGATTTCGATGGTGTAATCGTCGACTTTCGTGACCTCCTCGATCGAAGAGAGCGCAAAGCCCATATCGGAGGTTTCCTGGGCCTGGCGCTTGAAGGAATAGACCACGTCATCGGCATTGAACGGGTTGCCGTTATGGAAGGTCACCCCTTCGCGCAGCGTGAAGCGCCAGGTGATGTCATCGATGCGCTCCCATTCGGTCGCAAGGTCGGGCTCGAGCGAAAGATCCGGCAGCCGATGGATCAGCCGGCCGAACAGATTGCCCTTCATGGTGTTGGTCGGTCCCTCGTTATTCATGTGAGGATCAAGGCCTAAAATATCACCTGTGGTTGAATACCGAAAAGTTTTCGCATCCGCCGCGGCAGTCATTGCCGCTATCGCTGCAAGAGCAACAAGAGCACTCTTCATTCTCGGCATGATATGCCTCCGTTATTTTGTTTCTTAACCCTAATGAGCCACTATCTACGACCCATGGGAGAATTGAAAGAGGCACTTGCATCGCGCATGGACCTGATGAGTTAAAACGTGGCAGGTCAGTGGGTTTCTGCTAGCGCCCCTCATTTCGGCCTTATCGAACTTTAACCATTTTGAAAGGCTGCAGCGCTAGAATCACGTGAACGAGAGCTTTTGCGAAGGAACATGATGCTGCCACCGATCGGCTCCGTCAGCATGCTTGCCAGCCAGGGACGAGCTGGCGTGGTGGTGGATGCACGTCCGCTCGGCGAGCCCGAAGGCGGGCGCCAGCTGGTGGCGCTCCGGATCAAAGCCGAAACCTCCGGCAGCGGTTATGGGGCTTCCTCTGCGGCTCTCGATGGCGCTCAAACCAAGCCAGGGCCCGCCGGCGACGCGGGAACATCGGATCAAGCGTCTCGTTCAAGTCACGCTCCAGCCGGCCCGGTTGCGGCCAAGCTCCCCGATCAGCTGACGACGTCCGAGCGTGCGGATCTTGCCGGGCTCCGGCAACGTGATCAGCAGGTTCGCCAGGAAGAAAAGGCCCATGCGGCGGTGGCCGGCGACCTGGCTGGTCCCATCAGCTACACTTACCAGCTTGGCCCGGATGGCCGTCAATATGCTGTCGGCGGCTCGGTTGGCGTCCAGGCGCGTACCGTCACGGGCGATCCCATAGAGGCCATGCGTCTGAGCGGACGGATGGCGGCGGCGGCCAATGCTGCGACCAACCCATCCGCCCAGGACTTCGCCACCGCAAGGCAAGCCTATGCCTTCGCCAGTCAGCGCGCCGACCCGCAAACCGTGCCACGACCAAGCCCAGGATTAGACTTGATGCTTTAACATGTTATCGTGAGCATGAAGGCATGCCTAATCATAGCATGATATCAAAAGCTTGGTATCGAATTGGCAGGTGTCGGACCGTTCAGCCGGGGTTAACATGCGTCAAATTACCGTGCTGGTGCTTGTCGCAGATGCCGTCTCGCTTTATCTAGAGCGGCGCGGCATCGATCATATCGCAGCATCATCGGCTCTGAGGAGAGGAACGTGAAGAAGGTACTGTTTCAGCTGACCGGAAGTCTGGTGGCGGTCTTGGGACTTTGGGTCCTGATCTCGCTTCCCCTCGTTCTCGGCGAGAGCTCGGCGGCTGAGGTCGAGGAACGTTCCATCGGCGATCCGGATGCGCCGGTCACGATCATCGAATATTCCAGCCTCTCATGTCCCCATTGCGCGAGCTTCCACAGCGATGTGCTGCCCGGATTGAAAGAGCGCTATATCGAGACCGGCAAAGTCCGTTTGGTGTTCAGGGATTTCCCGCTGAACGAGAGTGCCGTCGATGCTGCGGTGATTGCCCATTGCTCGGGGCCGGATCGCTATGTCGGCTTTCTGGATGTCCTGTTCCAGACCCAAGAGAGCTGGTCGACTGCGGCGGACCCGAGAGCTGCACTCAAGCAACTCGGTAAGCTTGGCGGCCTGACCGACGAGCAAATGGACAGCTGCCTGGCCGACGAGACCATGGTGAACGCCGTCCTGCAGTCCAGGCTCGATGGCCAGAACGAGCATAAGGTGCAATCCACCCCGACCTTCGTGATCGGCGGCGAGACTTACCCCGGCTCCCGCGATGTCGACGCCTTTGCCGAGATCATCGATCCGCTGCTTGGCGGTTCCTGATCAGGATCAGCACCTGCCGAACGTCGTGCGGATGAGCTTCCAGAATGTGACCTTCAAGCTCAAGAGGCCGCTCTCGCCGACATGCGTGCGGTGATGATCGGCTTTACCGGACGAACCGGCTGAGCGATCATCGATCGTCTGGACTGGTGTCATGCACGGGGAGGACATCATCATGGCCGAGATCGAAAGAACCAATGGCGGCGCGCGGGGGCGATCGAAAACCGTCGAACATCGCGGCTTGATCTGGACGGTCGCAACCGGTCCCGGCGACAATGTTGCCGAGCAGACCCGAACGACCCTGGCCAAGCTCGAAGCCAACCTCATCGATGCCGGCAGCGACAAGCACCACATTCTCGAAGCCGTTGTCTATCTCGCCGACATGGCCACCAAGCAAGAGATGGATGAGGTCTGGTGCGCCTGGATTCCGGACGATGGCTGGCCCTGCCGAGCCTGTGTCGGAACGGACCTTTATCCGGGCGACTTGGTCGAGATCAAGCTCACGGCAACGAAACCGAACCTCGATGAGACGGCATAGCGATGCATCCGATACCAACGGTTCCTGATGTCGAGGCCTCAATAAGACTTCAAGAGATTGATTAGAAACGGCTATTGTGTTCAAGCCGTAGGGAACCAAATGATGTGTTCATACCGCTAGGACGACTGCGGGATACACCGCAGCAGAGGGCGAACGGACTGACGGGGGAAGGCGATGGCGACCGCTTCGACAGATAGCTATGAGGATGGGCTGGCCTTGGGCGAGCGCGTTCGTGCTGGTGAGGTGCGTGCTGCAGAACTGGTTGAGACGGCCATCGAGCGCATCGAAGCGTATAATCCCAAATTGAATGCGGTGGTCACCAAGGTCTACGAGCAAGCACTCGAAGCCGCCAGACAGCAAGCAGCAACAGGCCCTTTCGCAGGCGTGCCTTTTCTTCTGAAGGATCTGGGCGGCGCTCTCGGCGGCGTGCCCTTCTCGGCCGGCTCCCGCTTTTTCAAGGATTTTTGCCCACCATCCGACAGTGAACTGGTCCGCCGCTACAAGGCCTCTGGCCTGATCCCGCTGGGTCGCACCAACACGCCGGAATTCGGCCTGAACGCCTCGACCGAACCGGTGCTTTTCGGGCCGACCCGAAACCCGTGGGACACGGATAGAAGTTCCGGCGGTTCCAGCGGCGGCTCGGCTGCTGCGGTGGCGGCCGGCCTGGTGCCTGCTTGCCCATGCGAGCGACGGCGGCGGCTCGATCCGCATTCCCGCCTCCTGCTGCGGTCTGTTCGGCATGAAGACGACCCGCGCCCGAAACACCATGGCGCCCTATCTCGGTGAAAGCCTTGCCGGCTGCTCGGTCGAGCACGTGGTGTCGCGCACCGTGCGCGATAGTGCTGCCGCCCTCGATGCGACCGCCGGCCCGGCACCTGGTGACCCCTACATGGCCCCTCCCCCCGCGCGGCCTTTCCTGGAAGAAGTCGACGCCGAGCCGCGCCGGCTCAAAATCGCGCTTGCCACCGAGGCGTTCAGCGGTGTGCCGGTTCATCAGGAATGCATTGACGCTGCAACCAAGGCCGGAAAGCTCTGCGAGACGCTTGGCCATAGCGTCGAGTCGGCAAGCCCGAGCTTCGATGCGGACCGGCTCGATCAAGACTATCATCACCTGTTCGCCGTCGGTGCCACCGCCAATATTCGCCAACGTGCCGAAGCCTTGGGCAAACCGCTCGCTCCCGATGGTTTCGAAAACGTCACCTGGGCGATGATGCAGCTGGCCGACGACCTGAACGCTGCGGATTACGTGCAGCTGATCAACCGGCTCCACGCCGTCTGCCGCGACATCGGCGCGTTTTTCGAGACCTACGATTTGCTCTTGACGCCAACGCTCGCTCAGCCGCCGGTGCCGCTCGGCCATCTCGACATGATGATGGACGATCTCGATGCCTATGCCGACCGCCTTTGGCGTTTTGCCGCCTTTACCTACCAGTTCAACATCACCGGCCAACCGGCAATGTCCGTCCCGCTTCATTGGAGCAACGGCAATCTTCCGATCGGCGTGCAGTTCGTCGGCCGTTACGGCGATGAAGCGACCTTGTTTCAACTCGCAGGGCAGTTGGAGCGCGCCGATCCCTGGCATCACCGGCATCCCCGCATCTGGGCGGGCTAGGCCTCGATCAGCCCTCCCGGGTGCGAATGCGCACCTCGCCCTGGATATGCCTTTCGACCTCTTCCGTCGGTCCGCCCGAGCGTACCGGGCGCGGTGCGAAGCGGCCGAGCGAGAGCGTCCGGTCATACATCAAGATGGCACCGGCTGCGGCGAGATTGATGCAAAACCGGGTCGGGATCTTCACCACGTGATCGCAGCGCGCCACCATTTCCGGCGAGAGGGAACCGCGCTCCGGACCGAACACGTAAGCCGCGTTCAAGGGGTGGCGAAAGCTCGGCAGCTCGACGGCCTCGTCGAGAAGCTCCACGCCCACCAGCACGCAGGTCTTGGGCAGAACCAGCTGATCCGGCCGGTCATAGCGATAGACCGGCAGTTGCTTTTCCGCCCCCGACGTGTCGGACCGGGAAGACGCCACCGTGTAGTGCGCATCCACCAAAAAGGCGAAGCTCGCCCCGAACGCATGCGCCGAGCGGATGAGATTGCCGAGATTCATCGGCTTGCTGATCGCTTCGGCACCAATACCGAAATAGCCACGCATGCAACGTGCATAGCGTGATTAGGGCTTCGGCTCAAGAAGCCAACGCCATGTCGGTTGTTGTCGTTCGGCGCTATGGTGGATGAAGCGACCATGTTATCGGAGGACAGGTTGAACACCCATTGTCGTTCCTACCGCTTCAAGCATGCCATCACGCGCGAGCCTGGCCAAAGCGTGGTCGCGGGGCTGAGAGCGGTTCGCGCCGCTGATCCCGACCCTGAATTGTTCAAGCGGGAACATCGAGCCTATATTCGGAGCCTCGAAGCGGCGGGTCTCGAGGTCACCATGTTGCCGCCCCTTGAAGATTTTTCCGATTCGGTCTTTGTCGAGGACACGGCCGTCTGCACCGCCGGCATCGCGGTCGTCCTGCGCCCCGGCGCCCCATCTCGCCGTGGCGAGGCCAAAGCCATCCAGCCCTTCCTCAGCAAGACGTTCAAGGACGTCGTCACCTTGCCGGGGGAGGGTTTCGTCGATGGCGGGGACGTCCTCCTGGCCGAGGAAGAGGCCTTTATCGGGCTTTCGCATCGCACCGATCGGGCCGGCTTTGAAGCGTTGTCGGCCGTGCTTGCCGAACTCGGCTACAGACCGAGAAACGTGGCAACGCCTGCTGACATCCTGCATTTCAAGACCGATTGCGGGCTTCTGGATGCCGAGACGATCTTTGCGACCAAGCGGCTTGCCGAGACCAGGTGTTTCGACGGATATCGACTGATCCTGGCGCCCGATGGCGAAGAAGCGGCCGCCAACCTGATCCGGGTCAATGATGTCGTCCTGATCAGCAGGGGCTATCCCAAGACGGAGGCGCTGCTGCAGGACGCCGGCTACGATGTTCGGACAATCCCGACCAGCCAGGCAGCCCTGGTCGACGGCGGCCTCTCCTGCCTGTCCTTAAGGTTCTAGGCAACAAGGTTCCAGGCAACGGGGCCGGGCGTTGCCTCCTCGACCTGCCTGGGACTGCGATGACGCCAGGAGCCAACCACCCGTCGACGAAGCCCGCATCGGGCCGGCCGCATCAGGTCGCGTAATCCGGTTCTTCGTCGTCGAGGATGCGTTTGAGTTCGACCAGGTGCTTGTCGCCGTAATGGGGATAATCGGCCCATTGCTGCGCGGTGCGACGGGCGACCTCATCGGGGAGGATGCGCAGCGGCTGACCGGTCATGTAGGCGGTGACCATGGTTTCGGCGGCGCGCTCGAGATAGTAAAGCTCGTCGAAAGCTTTGGCGACCGTCTCGCCGACCACCATGACGCCGTGATTGCCCATCATGAGGATGGCTTTGTTGCCGAGCCTCGCGGCCAGGCGATCGCCCTCCTCGTCGCCAAGTGCCAGGCCGGTGTAGTCGTCGTCGAGGGCGATCTTCTCGAAGAAGCGCGCGGTGTTCTGATCGATCGGGTAGAGGGTGCTGTCGTTGAGCGACGCCAGCACGGTTGCATATTTCGGATGCGCGTGAAGGACGCAGCGCGCCTGGGGCAACCGGGCATGCATCCGGCCATGGATCGTCCAGGCCGTGGCATCCGGTGCATCCGGGCGGTTCATGGTGTCCGGATCATCGGCATCGAGGAGCAGGAGCTCGGACGCCTTGATACGGCTGAAATGGCGGCAGTCCGGGTTCATCAGGAACTGTTTGCCGTCATCGGAAACCGCGAGGCTGAAATGGTTGGCGACCCCCTCATGCATGCCCAGACGTGCGGTCCAGCGAAAGGCGGCGGCGAGATCGGCCCGCGCCTGCCGATGATCCTGCTGGTTCATGTCGACCACCGTCGCCATGGTATGCCTCCTTGGTGAGAAGGATGGAGCCCTTCGAAATTATGCTTAATGTAGATTTATTGACAGAGAGAGACAATCTCGAAAGCCAAGATGATCGGGCGTGATGGCCGTCATCGTTCAAGTCGATGCCAGGGGGTGCCGACACTTGTTCATTTGAGCCCAGACGGCGGTCAGCAGGCAACATCACCCAAAAAGTCCAGCATTTCCGCGGCTCTCGGGTTCGTTTGGTTTTTCGGGTTTTTTCTGATCTTGCTTGATCGGAGAGGTTGGTTATGAAGCGTAATCTTAGCGGATAACAGGATTGTTTTCCAGATTTTCTTATGCCTCTCCGTTCTGCGATCGTATCCCGACATGATCGACCCGGCCCGCTTCCCCGCCCAACCTCCCGCAGTTTCCCACCATACCGGGTGGCTGGGCGGGGGAGCGGGCCGGTGCCGGTTCCACCTCATCGGGATGCGCTCTGGAGACGCCTTGTCAGATCAGAGCTTCATCGTCAGATCAGAGCTTCATCGACCCGCAGCACGATTTTCCCGGTATTGGCGTTGGCCTCCATCATCTCGTGGGCCTTGGCAATCTCGCCAAGCGGCATGACCTCGTGGATGACCGGCTCGAGCTTGCCCGTGGCGAAATGACCGAGCGCTTCTCTCTGGAACGCTTCGGTCAAGGCGGTCTTCTCGGCAACGGAGCGGGCGCGCAGGACCGAGCCGATCACCCGCTGGCGCTTGACCATGAGACGGCCGATATTGAGCTCGGCCTTGGCGCCGCCCAACAGGCCGATGATGACCAGGCGCCCATAGACGGCAAGGCAGGCGGTATTCTGCTTGAAATAGCCGCCGCCGATATGATCGAGGATGACGTCGGCACCACGCTTGTCGGTGATTTCCAGGACGCGCTCGGCGAACTCCTCCTGCTTGTAGAGAATAGCGTGATCGGCACCGAGGGCCCGGCAGGCCCTGGCTTTGTCCTCACTGCCGACGGTGACGATGACGGGGGACGGGCCAAGCGTCTTGGCAAGCTGGATGGCAGCCGTGCCGACGCCGGAAGCGCCGCCATGCATCAGGAGCGTTTCCGAAGGTTTGAGAGCGGCTTCGCGGAAGATGTTGAGGTAGGCGGTTAGAAAAACTTCGGGGATGGCGGCTGCCTGGACCAGGTCCAGCCCGTCGGGCACGGACATCAGGAGCCCGGCGGGCGCCTTGGCATAGGCGGCATAGCCACCGCCGCCCAAAAGCGTCATCACCCGGTCGCCGACCTTCCAGCCGTCGACGCCCTGGCCGATCGCCTCGATCACGCCGGACGCCTCGAGGCCCATGATCTCGCTGTCACCGGGCGGCGGCGGGTAGTTGCCCATCCGCTGGTGGGTGTCGGCGCGGTTGACCGCGGTGGCCGCGACCTTGAGCAGAACCTCGCCGGCGCCGGGATCGGGCATCGGCGCCGCGCCGAGCCGCATGACCTCGGGCCCGCCCTGGCCGTCGGTGACGATCGCTTGCATGGTTTGATTCTTGCTCATGATCCATTCCCTCTGGAACTGGTGACGGTCTCCGGTGCCAAAGAGGTTACCGGGCTTGGTCGGGCCAAGCGATAGCGGACGTAAACGAGTGAGGTCAACGCCCCGATCCATGCGACCAGGAAAATACCCCAATAAATGCCGGGCAAACCGTAGCCGAGCACCGGATCCAGCAGCCAGAGAACCACCAGCGGGCCGAAGATATGGCGAAACAGGCCGATCAGGAGGGCGAAGACCGGACGCTTCATGCCCTGGAGGATGGCCGAGCCGATCATCAAGAGCGCATAGGCGTTGAAGTTCAGAACGGCGACGCCGAGATAGGCGGCCCCCAGGCGGATCACCTCGGCATCGTCGGTGAAAAGCGCCATCAGCTCGGCTCGAAACGGCCAGACCAGGAGTGCTCCCACGGTCATGAGAACGACACCGTAGCCGAGTGTGGTCCAGGCGACGGTGGTGACGCGGTCGACCTTGCCGGCTCCGAAGTTCTGCCCAACCAGACTTAGCGCTGCGGTATTCAGACCAACCATCGGCAGCATCGCCACCTGCTCGATACGAAGGGCGATACCATAGGCGGCGATCGCCGCCTCGCCATGGCGGCCCATGAAGTAGGTGATCGCGAACAGGCCGATGCCGGTGGTCATCATTTGCCCGCTCACCGGGATGGCCTGGCGCAGCAGGGCGGTCATGACCTCGGGGTCGGGGACGAGATCAACATCGGGAAAACCGTTCGCCGATCTCGCTTTTTCGCGCACGGTGCCAGAGATAGGCGAATTGCATCGCCTGGATCAGAATGGTCGAAAGCGCGATGCCGAGCACGCCGAAAGCCGGCAAGGGGCCGAGGCCGAACATGAGGAGCGGGTTCAAGGCGACGTTCAAAAGGGAGCCGGCGATCACCGCATTGCGGAAGCTCTTGGCGTCCCCTTGGGCGCTCAGGAAACCGTTGCATACGCCGTTCAACAGGAAAAATGCCGAGGCGAGGAGGATCGGCAGGAGATAGGTTTTGGCAAGAGCGAGCGTCTCGCCGCTGGTGCCGGCCAGGCGGAACAAGGGTTCGGCGGCGACCAGGCCGTAGACAGCCACCAGCGCGCCTGCGAAGACCGCCAGCAGCAGCGCTTGTCCGAACAGACGGCGGGCGCGCGAAGAATCCTCGGCCCCGATCGCATTGGCGGTCAAGGCGGAGGCGCCGACGCCGATGCCGATCATCAGCGCAATCACCAGGAAAAACACCGGGAAGGAGACGGCCAGCGCCGCCAGCGCCTCGGTCGAAAGCAGCCCGGCATACCAGGTGTCGACCACGTTGAAGAGGGTCTGGAACAGCATGCCGGTGCCGGCAGGTATGGCGATCTGCCGGACCAGATCCGGTACGGGATCGATCGTCGGGCGAAGCTTTTTCGTCCTCACGATCAGGACGCCTTTCGACGCTGTCCTGGTCTCCGGCGTTGTCCCAATATGATATCGGCGGCCTTGTTGCCGGAGCGCACGGCACCTTCGATGGTTGCCGGCAGTCCGGTGTCGGTCCAGTCACCGGCCAAGTGAAGATTGGGCCATCTCGTACTCGCAGGGCGGACGTTTGGCGATCTCTTCCGGTGTTTGCGAAAAGGTTGCGCGCTTCTCCTTGATGATACGAAAAGGCGGCAGATCTTCGATCGGGTGCCCGAGAGCTCTTGCGGTTTCCTGCCAGAGAATGTCGGCGATGACGTCCCCTGGTTCTTCGGCAAGCCGATCGGCGGCACTCACCGTCAGGCTGGCCATCTCGTCCCGCAGGAACAGCCATTGCGCCGTGCCGCCGACCAGGCCAAGCAGGATCGAGCGGCCCGGCAGGCGTGCCGGCATGGGCAATTGAAAATGAGCGTTGACGATGGCATGGGCACCGCTTGGTGTCTTGATCGTCGGAACAAGCTCGTTCGCCTGGGAGGGCGGAAGTGCCAGAACGACATGATCACCGGGATCGAGCGTGACCATGAAACCTTGAAAGTGCAACGTCTTGACGTAGCGGTCGAGGTCGATCGCGCGCAGGCGCTGACCGAAGAAAAGGTCGGCGCGATTGTTGATCAGGTAGGTCAAGGCGGGATCGACCAGAGATGCGGCTAGGCTGTCGCGCGCCATCAATGGCCTGCAAGCATCGCCTCCCAACAGGAAACTCTCCTTCAACGCTGCCCAGAGAAGCTTCGCCGACCCGATCTCCGAGGGCGTGTTCAAGATGGCCGTCGACATCGGATCCCAAAAATGATCCCAAAGAATGCCGGTTGCCCGCAGCGATTGAGCGACTGTCGTCTTGCCGTTCGCCATGGCAAGACGGGTGCTGGCCAAATAGTTGAGCAGTGTGGTGCCGGGCACCCGTCGCCCCTGGCTCATGAGCCAGAACGGCAAACGGCCCGGGTTGATGCAGATCTCCCAACGATCACCGCTTTTGAGGTTGAAGAAGGGAAACCGCGCCTCTCTCGGACCGATCAGACTGTTCTCGGCACCAATGGAGCAGAGGTAGTCAAGGACGCTTTTGTTGCCGCTCAGCAGCAGGTGATTGCCATTGTCGATCACCCGGGAAAGTGTCTTGTCCTCGAAAGAGCGGCAGCGCCCGCCCGCCTGGGGGGCCGATTCATAGAGAATGACCCTTTCATCATTGGCGGCAAGACGCACGCTTGCTGCAAGGCCGGCGAGGCCAGCACCGACGACATGAACCGTCATGATGTTTCAAAGCCAGCCATGACGTATGCCGATCCAGAGGCGTTCCCATTTGCCCAGCCGCACCCGCTGGTCGAGCCGCTGCCAGTCGCGCTTCTTCAGCATTTCCAGTATCCGCCGATAACTGTGCATCATGATCAGCGCCGGCCTGAGCTTGTGGCGCTCGCCCTTGGCCAGCAGACGATCGGCCTTGGCGAAGCATTTTTCAGCCCGGCTGGCCAGCGCCCGGCATACGCCTTTGATGCTCTGGTGCTGGATCGCCTTGATCGGCGGGTCGGGGGCTATGCCGTACTGCAGCAGCAATTCACGCGGCAAGTAGAGGCGCTGGCGCGTTGCATCCTCGTACACATCGCGAAGAATATTGGTGAGCTGCAGCGCTTCCGCCAGTGCCAGCGCGCCTCGATCGAGCTCGCGCCCGCGCTGGCCGAAAACGGACATGGAAAGCAGCCCGACCGTCCCCGCAACGGCGCGACAATACCGCTCGAGCTCGGCCATGTCCGGCGCCATCATCGACGTCTTCGCATCCATCTCCATGCCGTCGATCATGTGCAGGAATTCAGCCTTGGCCAGATCGAAGGCCGCAACAGGCTGAAGCAAGGCCAGCGTCGTCGGGCGGCCGGGGCGGCCTTGATAGAGGGCCTCGATCTCGCCCCGCCAGGCGTCGAGGTCGCGCAGCTTGTCATCGGAGGGCACGTTGCCGTCGGCGATGTCATCGACCTCGCGGCAAAAGGCATAGATCGCGAACATCGCCTCGCGCTTGACCGGCGGCAGGAGCCGCATCCCCCAATAGAACGACGTACCGGAACGTTTCACCAAAGCTTCCGCATGCGCTTTAGCCGCGTCGAGCGCGGCTTTCGGTAGAGGGGAACGATCCGGCACCGCCTCGGCGAGCGTGCTTCTTGCAGGCGATCCGCTCAAGGGGAAGCCTCCGTCGGCATCGAGAGAGTGCGGCGTCGGCCGTGCTTCAACCATTGCAGACGGCCAAGCCCTTTCAATGACATAAAGAAAAATCCTAACTTGGAAAGTTCAACACGTTCGGCGATCGGATCTTGTCGTCGAAGCAGGACCGAGAGCTTTCTTGCCATCTCCAGGATCACCGCCGTTTCGGCACCGAGGCGCCGGCTGGCGAGGGCTGCCGGCAGATCAGCGGCCTTGCGCAGCAGAGCATCGGTGCCGTCGAGCGTTCGATCGAAGACCGCGCGCAAGCCTGGGCTTGATGCCGGCGCGTTCAGGGCCGATGGGTCGATGCCGGCTTCGGTGAAGTGATCGCCCGGCAAATAAAGACGATCCAGCCGGCTCAGGTCATCGGCGCAGTCCTGGAGGTGATTGAGGATCTGGAGCGCAGCGCAAAGCGGATCGGAGAGCTGGTAGAGCCCTTGATCCTCCCCATGAAGATCCAACAGAAATCGACCGACCGGTGATGCCGAATGCGCACAATAGTCAAGGAGATCGTCCCAATCGGCATAACGCAGTTTGGTGGCGTCTTGTTTGAACGCCTTGATCAGGTCGAGCGCATGGCGGTTGGTCACGCCGGTTGCGGCAAGAGACCGGCGAAGCGCTGCCGCTTTGGGAAGTTCGGCCAGAAAGTCTTCCGCGCCGAGGAGCGCTTGCTCGAACACGTCGAGACGTTGCAGCTTTTCCTCGGACGCGAGGGTCGGATGATCGGCAATGTCATCGGCGGCCCGGACAACGTGATAAAACGCCATGACATGAGGGCGATGTGCCGCAGAAAGAAGCCAGGATCCGACCGGAAAATTCTCATCCCCTGCCTGTTTCCCCGACGGCGTCTCCAAGTCCTCCATGTCGTGCCTTGCCCCGCTAGCGGTGTGACCACCAACAACCTGATTTTCCAACGGTCAAATTAATCATTTAAACTCAAAAGGTTGAGTTTCATCTGAAGGGAGCTGTCCGCTGTGATCGCACCACGAGTCAGAGGCCGTCCCCGTCAACACTCTGCGACAACCTAATGGTATGAGTTTGACGACGCTACCGAAAGAGGGTGAATTCCGGCAACTATATGTCGCCTGATGGTCTTGCCGAAGGCGTGATGAAGGCGTAGCGAGGACGGCGAACAGACCACGCGTTTCACAACCTCGGATTAAAGCATGCTTGCTGCCATCTCTTCCAGCTGGGCTCTGTTCCTCGGTATGGCGCTGTTGATGACCGCCAACGGGCTGCAGGGATCGCTGCTGGGCGTGCGCGCCTCGATCGAGACCTTTCCGACGACGGTGACCGGCCTTTTGATGTCGGCCTTCTATTTCGGCTTTCTTGCAGGCTCGCTGCTGACGCCGAAGATGGTCGTTCGGGTCGGCCATGTTCGCGTGTTCGCGGCGCTGGCATCGCTGGCATCGACGGCGATCCTGATCCACGCCGTCGTGGTCAATCCGATAAGCTGGGCGATGATGCGGTTGGTGAGCGGCCTTTGTTATGCCGGGCTCTATGTGGTGGCGGAGAGCTGGCTCAATGAAAAGGCGACCAACGACAATCGTGGTCAGCTTCTCTCCGTCTACATGGTCATTTCGATGGGCGGCATGGCGGTGGGTCAGGGCCTGCTCAACGTCGGCGATCCGGGACGCGCCGATCTCTTCATTCTGGTTTCCATACTGGTGTCGCTCGCCCTGATCCCGATGCTCCTGTCGGTCAACCGCGGCCCGGTGATGGACGCACCGGCGCCGATCAGCATCAAGGAGGTCTACCGTTCCTCGCCGACCGGCGTGGTGGCGGCCTTGATGAACGGCATCCTCCAGGGCGGCACCTTCGGCATGGGCGCGGTTTATGGTGGTCTTATCGGTCTTTCGGTTCCGGCGATTTCGCTGTTCATGGGCACGCTGATCATCGGGGGCGTTTTGTTTCAGTGGCCGATCGGACGACTTTCCGACCGCTATGACCGCAGGCTCGTGCTGACGATCGTCACCTTCGTCGCATCGGCGCTCGCGGTGGTTGCCAGCCTTGCCGCGCTCTCGTTCACGACCTTGCTGGCCATCGTCTTCCTGTTCGGCGGCATGATGATTCCGATGTATTCGATCGCCATCGCCTATGCCAACGATCACCTCAATCCGGATCAGATGGTGGCCGCCAGCGGCACCTTGGTCTTGGTCGGCGGCATCGGCGCATTTTTGGGGCCGACACTGGTTGCAGGGGCCATGGATCTGTTCGGTCCGGAAGGTTTCTTTCTGGCGCTTGCCTCAACCCATGCAAGCCTCGGTGTCTTCATCCTTTATCGGATGACGCAGCGCGCTGCCCTGCCACCTGAAGAGCAAGGCTCCTATGTGGCGATGCCGGCCCGCACCACGCCGGTTGCGGGCGAGATGTACGGTGAAGCCGCCAGTGACCTTAGCGACCAGGCAACGGACAACGCCAAGGACGATCTGAGCCTGATGGAAGAACAGAAAGCAGCCTTGAGCCGGTCCTGACATCATGCCTTGACGGTGTCGGCGGCGAAGGTGGCTGCGGCGCTCACAGATCGTCATCGTCAAAGAAGGCATGGCGGCCGATCCCATAGCGTCTCAGGCCCCTCTTCCGCAAGGCCTCGTCGCTCATCCTCGACAGGCGCTCATACCGACCATGGGCGCGCCATCCGCGCCGCACGCCGACAAAGAACAGGTCGAGCCATGAAGGCTCGGAATCCGACCTCATTTCCTCGGAAATTGGTTGATCTGGTCGGTAATGATGGACCCTAGCCATAGGGCTTCTCCTATCAGTATTAGCGAATGCGATGCTCGATAATCTTTGCCCTCCTGTCATACGGGATAGATCCGGCAACATGCTGTGAACTATCCCACACGATTGTCGCTTCGCCGTGATCAAACGAAAGCTGATCTCAAGTCGTCGATCATCATGCTGCCCCGCATCAACTCGTCTTGTCAGCGAACCGGGGCTCAAGCATGATGACCAAGAAGAAGGCTACGACCCAGGAGGCCAAGTCATGCGTGTGCTCAGTGGGGTGTTCAGCGTCGTGCTGATCCTGTTTGCGCTGGTTCAATATAATGACCCCGATTTTCTTTATTGGTTTGCGATCTATGCGCTCGCTGCTGCTTGGTGTGGCGTGGCCGCGTTCAGACCTGATCTCATCACGACCATCAGTCCACTTCGAGGCCTGTTCGCGCTCTGCCTGATCGGGGCCGCCTTTGGAACGGTCTATTATTGGCCTGCAGGCGAGGCTTGGTGGACCAAGGACGTCATCTGGAACAATGAGCTTGTCCGCGAGGGGCTGGGCATGGCGCTCGTGATGATCGGCCTGGTCCTGGCAGGCCTGACCTGGTGGCGATCCGGACAGAGTGCTCATGCCTGAGCTCGGCGCGAGGATTGCAAGATCCAGGCCTCCCCGACCGGCGCCATGGCGCATTTTTGGCGGGCATTGACCGCAATCGAACCGTGCGCGATGCGCAATCCCAGCTAGGATAGATCGATACAACGTCAGGGGGAGCGGCCGGCATGAATTTCGAGATTTTCATCACGGCAGCGGTCACCGGGGCCGCCGATACCGTTGGACGGCATCCCAAGATTCCGGTAACCCCCGAGCAGATCGCCGTTGCCGCGATCGAGAGCGCCAAGGCCGGTGCCGCCATCGCCCACTGCCATGTGCGCGACCCTGCGACCGGCAGGGGGTCGAGGGACCCCGCCCTTTACCGCGAGGTGGTGGAACGCATTCGATCCGCTGACACCGACGTGGTGATCAACCTTACCGCCGGCATGGGCGGCGACCTTACCCTCGGGCCCGGCGAGAGCCCACTGCCCTTCGACGATGCAGGCACCGATCTGGTCGGCCCCCTGGAAAAGCTCATCCACGTCCAAGAGCTGCGGCCCGAAATCTGCACCCTCGATTGCGGCTCGATGAATTTCGGCGAGGGCAACTACGTCATGACCAACACGCCCGATCAGCTGCGCATGGGCGCGGTGACGATCGGGGACCTTGGGGTCAAGCCGGAACTGGAGGTGTTCGATACCGGCCACCTCTGGTTCGTCAATCAGATGGCGAAGGAAGGGCTGCTCGCCGATCCTCCCATGGTGCAGCTCTGCATGGGCATCCCCTACGGTGCCCCTGCCGACGTGCAAACCATGCAGGCGATGGTCAACCGCCTACCGGCCGGCGGCATCTGGAGCGGCTTTGCGATCGGGCGGATGCAGATGCCGTTCGTCGCGGCGGCTGCCCTGCTTGGCGGCAATGTCCGGGTGGGGCTCGAGGATAATCTGTACCTGGACAAAGGCGTGTTCGCGTCCAATGGCCAATTGGTCGAGCGGGCGCGAAAAATCCTGGAGCGGATGGGCTGCCGCATCATCGGTCCCGATGAGGTTCGCGCCAAGCTGAACCTTACCAAGCGCGGCTGACACAGCATGTCCCTCGAGATCAAGACCGTAGCGCTGGTGGGCACTGGCGTTATCGGCAGCGGCTGGGCCGCGCGGTTCCTGTTCCATGGGCTCGACGTGGTCGCGACCGACCCCTCCGACGCGGAGGGGCGTTTGCGGCAGTCTGTCGAGGACGCCTGGCCTTCGCTTTCGACCTTGATCCCGAATCCGCCAGCGAGAGGCACGCTCCAGTTCGAACCCGATCTGGTCAATGCCGTCGGCCGCGCCGACTTCGTGCAGGAGAATGCGCCGGAGAACGAGGATCTGAAGCGTGGACTGTTGGCCGAGATCAGCCGCGCCGCGCGGCCCGAGGTTCCCATTGCATCCAGCTCGTCGGGTCTTCTTCCGACGCGCATCCAGGCAGATTGCAGCGCGCCTGAGCGGGTCTTGATCGGCCACCCGTTCAATCCGGTCTACCTTCTCCCTCTGGTCGAAACCCTCGGCGGCGAACAGACCGATCCGGCCGTGCTCGATCGGGTGGAAGCGTTCTACATCTCGGTCGGCATGCACCCCTTGCGGGTGCGGCGCGAGGTCGAGGGCTATATCTCGGACCGCCTCCAGGAGGCGATGTGGCGGGAAATCCTGCATATGGTGAAGGACGGCATCGCGACCACCGACGAGATCGACCGCGCCATCGCCTTTGGCCCGGGTCTCCGCTGGGCCGGCATGGGCACCTGTCTCACCTTTCATTTGGCAGGCGGTACGGGCGGCATGCGTCATATGCTGGAGCATTTCGGCCCGGCACTGAAACTGCCGTGGACCCATCTGGAAGCGCCCGAGCTCACGCCAGACCTGATCGAACGCATGGCAAGCGGCTGCGAGGTCCAGGCGGCGGGCCGTTCGGTGCGCGTGCTGGAACAACAGCGGGATGCCTATCTGGTCGCGGTGCTGCGAGCACTTCGTGATGCCGGTGTCGGCGCCGGCCGGACGCTCGCCGAGCATGAGGCGAGGCTGGCAGATGGCTAGTGAAGCCCTACCGGATCGGCTTGCTTCCGGCGCGACCGGCGAACGATCACGTCCGGTCGATGCCGGCACGGTTAACCCACCCTTAACCTTGTTCTGCCAGCATCGGCTCCGGTCCATGGCAACAGCAAGCCATTGTCGGGAAACGTTTGAGAGAAGGTTAACCTGAAGAAAGAGGCAGAACCAGGAGACGGGCAACCCCGGTCTGGCAGGACCGGCTCTGGAGGATGGCGTTATGGATTTCGGTCTCTCCGAAGAACAAGCACTGGTGGTCGATACTGTTCGCCAATTCGTCGAAACCGAATTCTACCCGCTGGAAAACGCGATCGAGCACAGCGGCCATTGTCCCCGGGAGATTGGCCACGAGATTCAGAACAAAGTCAAAAAAATCGGGTTCTATGCGCCCAATATTCCCGCCGAATTTGGTGGCGGCGGTCTCGACAATCTGACCTTCGCACTCCTGGAGCGCGAACTCGGCCGGGCGTCGTTGGCGCTTTCGGTCTGGTGGGGCAGGCCTTCGAATATTCTCTGCGCCTGCAATGACGACCAGCGCGAGCGTTATCTCCTGCCGGCGGTCCGCGGCGAAAAGATCGATGCGCTGGCCATGACCGAGCCGGACGCCGGCTCGGATATCAGCGGGATGAAGACCACGGCGCAGGCGTGAGGGCGGCGATTGGGTGATCAACGGCACCAAGCATTTCATCAGCCATGCCGATATTGCCGATTTCGTGATCGTCTTTGTCACGACCGGTGAGGAAGACACCGGCAGCGGTCCCAAGAAAAAAATAAGCTGCTTCCTGGTGGACCGCGGCACGCCGGGTTTCGAGATCAAGAAGGGGTACAACTCGGTTTCGCACCACGGCTACGAAAATTGTATTCTGACCTTCGATGATTGCCGCCTCCCGGAGGCGCAGATCCTGGGCGAGGAAGGCAAGGGTTTCGAGGTCGCCAATGACTGGCTCTACGCCACAAGGATCACGGTCGCCGCCATGTGCGTCGGCCGCGCCCGGCGCTGTTTCGATCTGGGCCTTGACTGGGCCGCCAACCGACAACAGTTCGGTCAGACGATCGGGCGGTTTCAAGGGGTGTCCTTCAAGCTGGCCGACATGATCATCGAGATCGATGCTGCGGACTGGCTGACGCTGGCCGCTGCGTGGCGTCTCGATCAGGGGTTCGAGGCGAACCGCCAGATCGCGGAGGCCAAGCTCTACGCCTCGGAAATGCTGGCGCGCGTCACCGACCAATGCCTGCAGATCCATGGCGGCATGGGGCTGATGAGCGATCTCCCGCTGGAGCGTTTCTGGCGGGATGCCAGGGTCGAGCGCATCTGGGACGGCACCAGCGAAATCCAGCGCCACATCATCTCCCGCGACCTGCTCCGCCCGCTCGGTTCCTGACCCTTGAATCTCTCGCGCCTCCTCCGGCCCAAATCCATCGCCGCTCATCGGCGGTCGCGAGGCCGCGGCGGCCGTACGCGCCTCACGGCGCATGGGGTTTGCGGGGGAGGTTTGGCCGGTTCATCCGATGGCGGGCGAGGTTGAGGGGCTGCGTTGCTACCGCTCGATCGACGATCTGCCGGCACCGCCGGATGCGAGTTTTGTCGGCGTGAACCGCGAGCACACGATCGAGATCGTCCGGCAGCTCGCCGCAGGCCGGGGCCGGAGGTGCCGTCGCCTATGCCTCCGGCTTCAAAGAGAGTGACGCGACCGGCAAGCAGCTCCAGACGACCCTAGTCCAGGCCGCCGGCGCCACGCCGGTTTTGGGGCCGAATTGTTATGGGTTGATCAATTACTTGGAGGGGGCGCTGCTCTGGCCGGATCAGCATGGCGGCAGGCGGGTCGAGCGCGGCGTCGCGCTGATCATGCAATCCAGCAACATCGCGATCAACCTCACCATGAACCGCCGCGCCCTGCCGATCGCCTATGTGATCTGCCTTGGCAATCAGGCGGTCGTCGGGATCAGCGATGTGATGGCTGCTGTCGCCGACGATCCGCGGGTAAGCGCTGTCGGGCTTTACCTGGAGGGCCTGGACGACCCCGGCGCCTTTGCCAGCGTGGCGCTGGACCTTTATGCAAGGAACCTGCCAGTTATCGCCCTTTGCGCCGGGCGAAGTGCGGCCGGGGCCGAGCAGGCGGTCAGTCACACCGCGTCGATCACCGGCGATGGCGCCGTCATGAGCGCATTCCTGAAACGGCTCGGGATCAGCGAGGTCATGTCGCTGCCGGTGCTTCTGGAGACGCTGAAACTCGTCCATGTCCACGGTCGTTTGCGCGGCAAGCGCATGATCTCACTCAGTTGTTCCGGTGGCGAAGCCGCGTTGATGGCCGACAGTAGTGCCGGCGGCACTGGCTGTACAAGCGGCACCAGCGTAAGTTTCCCCACCTTCACCGAGCGGCAAAAGCAGCGATTGCCAGAACCACCCATCCGCTGGTAGCGGTCGACCAATCCATTCGACTACCACACCTTCGATTGGGGCAAACCCGAGCGATTGAAGACGACGTTCGAGGCCGTACTGGCCGCCGATGTCGATCTCGCCGCCTTGATTTGGGATTGGCCCCGGGAGGACCGAACCGAACCGAGCGCCTGGCAGCCACCGCTTCAGGCCTGGTGTCGGGCCCTGCGGCGAAGGGAAAACCCGGCGCCGTGGTCGCCTCGCTGCCGGAAAATCTCCCGGAAAGCATCGGGGCGATCTGATGGCACAGGGCATCGCGCCGCTTCTGGGTATTCCGGACGCCTTACAAGCGATCAAGGCCGCCTCCCGGCAAAAACTCTCTCAGGACCTTGCGCCCCGTGTCACATCGCCCCTCACTCAAGATGGTCCGATCAGGACCGTTACGCTCGACGAACCAACCGCCAAGGCCTGGCTCCGGAGCACCGGCGTCAGCGTCCCCGCCGGTGAAACGGTCTCGGACATCATGGCGGCAGTCAACGCCGCCGATCGTATCGGCTATCCTGTCGTCCTCAAGGTTGTCGGGATCGCGCATAAAACCGAAGCCGATGCGCTCAGGCTCGATCTTTGCACAGCCGATGCGGTCAAGCTCGCGGCCGCGGAGCTTTTCGAGATCGGCGCGGTGCTTCTCGTCGAGGCTCAGATCGAGGACGGGGTCGCCGAGCTGATCGTCGGTGCTGCGATGGATCCGGTGGTCGGCCTTCATCTGGTTATCGGTTCCGGCGGGATCTTGGTGGAGCTGGCGAACGACGTTGAGATCCTGATCCTGCCGGCATCCGAAGAGGCTGTCAGAGCAAGCCTGTCCCGACTGAAGGTCGACAAGCTCCTGGCAGGCTATCGCCGCCGGCCGGCCGGTGATATCGATGCGGCCGTCAACGCCATTCTCGCCATTCAGCGCGGTCTCCTTCGCCTTACCGATCAGGTCATGGAGATGGACATCAACCCGCTGATCGTGCGCCCGAAAAGCCTGGGTGCCGTCGCCGTGGATGCCCTGATCCGCATGATAGACGGCGAGAGAAAATCTCGCTCGAAAGGACAGGAAAATGCCGGTGCATGTTGATAAAAAACAACGAATTCTTGAAGTCACCCTGGACCGGCCGAGAGCGAATGCCATCGACAACCCGACCAGTCGGGAGATGGGGGAGATCTTTGCCGGTTTTCGCGACGACCCCGAGCTTCGCGTTGCCATCATCACCGCGGCGGGCGAGAAATTCTTCTCCGCCGGATGGGATCTCAAGGCAGCCGCTGCCGGCGAGACACCGGACAGCGACTACGGCGTCGGCGGTTTCGGCGGTCTCCAGGAGCTTCCGGGCCTCAACAAACCGGTGATCGCTGCCGTGAACGGCATGGCGGTCGGCGGTGGTTTCGAGCTTGCGCTCTCAGCGGATCTGATCCTGGCGGCAGGGCACGCAAGCTTCGCGCTGCCCGAGATCAATGTCGGCCAGCTTGCCGATGCCGCCACGATCAAGCTGCCGCGACGCATCCCCCACCACGTCGCCATGGACCTTCTTCTGACGGGCCGCTGGATGGCGGCAGAAGAAGCCAAGCATTGGGGGCTGGTCAACGAGGTCCTGCCGATGGAGAATTTGATGGGCCGGGCAAGAGAGCTGGCCGAGATTCTGGCCTCCGGCCCGCCTCTGGTTTTCTCGGCGATCAAGGAGGTCGTGCGTGAGACCAGCCACCGGCCGATCCAGGACGCCTTCGATCAGGTGACCCAAAAGCGCTTGCCGACCGTCAAAACGCTCTACGAGAGCGATGACGTCAAGGAAGGTGCTTGCGCCTTCGCCGAGAAGAGACCGCCTGTCTGGCGAGGCAGGTGACATCGCGGGCCTGCATCGGTCGTCAGAGCGGAAGAAGCCGTTGGTTCCCTTCCCTCCCGGCAACCCGCCGCTCGTGGTCGAGCAGGAAACTCTTGGTCTCGAGGCCGCCGCCGAAACCGGTGAGCGAGCGGTCAGCACCGATCACCCGATGGCAGGGTGCTACGATCGGCAGCGGGTTGGCGCCATTGGCCGCTCCCACCGCGCGGCTCGCCGAGGGCCGGCCGATCGTTGCTGCAAGAGCACCATAAGAAATCGTCTCGCCGAATGGAATGTCGATCAGGGCGCGCCAGACGGTCTTTTGAAACGCCGTGCCGGCAAAACGAAGCGGCAGATCGAAGCGGGTCAGCTCGACCCGCGAAATAAGCGCCAAGCTGCGCGAAGGCTTCCTTGAAGAATGCATCATCGCGCCGCCATTCCTGCTGAGGTTCCATCAAGCGGCTGCCGCTCGGAAAGCTGATGGTATGGAGACCACGCTTCGTCACCGGCGAGCAAAAGAACCCCGACCGGGCTCTCCAGATAGCCGAAGGCAAGCGTCGCCGGCAGGGTGGACGAAGGCTTGATCTGCTATCCTCAATGGCTCGAGAGAAGACCGAAGGGAAAGCCGACCGCCTCCCCTTCCCCCTTACAACCGGCTCCAAATCAACCGGTGCCAGTGGCACCGGTGGCACCAACCAGGTGCCGGTGGCACTAGCGCACTTCTTGGCGCTGTTCGCCGAGGCCGTCGATGCCGAGGCGCATGACCTGGCCGGGCTTCAGGAACACCGGCTCAGGCTTGATGCCGAGGCCGACGCCTGGCGGGGTGCCGGTGGAGATGACGTCGCCCGGCAGCAGGGTGAGATGCTCGCTCAGATGGCTGATCAAGGTCGGCACATCGAAGATGAGCTGCTTGGTCGAGCTGTCCTGATATCGGTGCCCGTCGACCTCGAGCCAGACCCTGAGATCGTGGGGATCGGCGATCTCGTCCTTGGTGACCAGCCAAGGTCCGATCGGCGCGAAGGTTTCCGGGCTTTTGCCTTTCACCCATTGCTTGCCGCCGCCGTTCATCTGGACATCGCGCTCCGAGACGTCGTTGACGATGGTATAGCCGGCAACATAGTCCATCGCGTCAGCCTTGCTGACATGGGCGCAGCGCTGCCCGATCACCACAGCGAATTCGACCTCCCAGTCGCTCTTGATCGAGCCTTTGGGCAGGCGCACCTGATCGTTCGGCCCGGTGATCGAACTGGTGTGCTTCATGAACAGGATCGGCTGGTCGGGAATTGGCGAGCCGGTTTCCGCGGCGTGATCGGCATAGTTCAGGCCGATGCAAAGGAGGTTCGGCACAGAAGCCAGAGGGACGCCGATACGCGGCTTGCCTTCAATCAGCGGCAGGGATTTGGGATCGAGAGCGGCGAGCTTGGCCAGGCTGTCGGGGCTGAGCTGGTCCGGCGTGATATCGCTGATCTGACCCGAGAGGTCCCGGATATGTCCCTCTTCATCCAACAGCCCCGGCTTTTCCGCACCCAATTCGCCATAACGCAACAAACGCATCGTGCTCTCTCCTCTTCCCTGCTCGTCTTGGCGTGGTTTTTCACCGGTCCGGTGCGCGTCCAGCCAAACTTCTTTATCCATGCAAGCACAGTAGGGAAGAACGAACTGTCAGCCAATGCCGGGTCAAAAAAAACTTTCACTTGTTAACCATATGTAGAAGAATGCGGCTTTAAAAAAGGGCAGTGGAAGAACCATGGCCGATAGTGCTTTGTCAAATACGATCAACAATCGTCATATCGTCTTAACCTCCCATCCGCGGTCCGGTGGTCCGAAGCCGTCGAAGGTCCATTGGGGGGCAGCCGATGCAAAAAGCCGAGGACCGGTGATCGGGACGGTGACCGATCCCGCACGCCGGAATGCGATCGGCGCGCATGCCGGCAGCTACGCGCTTTACCGGGCCCTCGCTGTCGCCTCCGGCAGTCTGGATGCGCTGCACAAGCCGGACCTTACCGACACGGCGCCTGCAACGCTCATCGGCCCTTATCCGCAGTGGGCCGATCCGACCCGGATCGTCTCGCTCGATCCTTATGGCCATCTGGTTGGCGAAGCTTTTGCCGACGACTTGGCCGAAGGCATCGATGTCCGCCCGACCATCGCCGTTACCAAGGCAAGGCTGACCGTGCCTGAGCTGCATGACAGAGCGGCGGACTTCGGGCTGAAAGCGGATGGCCGCGTGCTGCTCGAGAGCGGCGAGGTCAATTGCACGAAAATCGCCGTGGAGCCGGTCTGGTATCTTCCCGGCATCGCCGAGCGGTTTTCGATCGGCGAACAGAACCTTAGGCGTCATCTGTTCGAGCAGACCGGCGGCATGTATCCGGAGCTGGTCACCCGCCCCGATCTCAAGGTATTTCTGCCGCCAATCGGCGGTCACACCATCTATATCTTCGGCGATGTCGAGAACCTGACGGATCCGGCCAAGCAGCTGGCTTGCCGCGTTCATGACGAATGCAACGGTTCCGATGTGTTCGGCTCCGACATCTGCACCTGCAGGCCCTATCTGGTGCACGGCATCGAGGTCTGCATTGAAACGGCGCAGGCGGGCGGTTCAGGTTTGATCGTCTATAACCGGAAGGAAGGCCGCGCGCTTGGCGAAGTGACGAAATTCTTGGTCTACAATGCGAGAAAACGCCAGGTCGGCGGCGATCGCGCCGACACCTACTTCGCGCGCACCGAATGCGTTGCCGGCGTGCAGGACGTGCGCTTTCAGGAATTGATGCCGGATGTTCTGAACTGGCTCGGCATCACGCGCATCGATCGTCTCGTCTCGATGAGCGACATGAAATATGAGGCCATGGTGCGTCAGGGCATCGAGATCGGCGAGCGCGTCGCCATCCCCGATGATCGCATCCCGGATGATGCCAAGGTGGAAATGGACGCCAAGAAGGCCGCCGGCTACTTCACCAAGACCGTGCCGACGGCGGGCGATCTGGTCCAGGCCAAGGGGAGAGAACTTGGCGGCTATGAGACATCCTGACACCAAGTCGGCGGTCGCCTGGCTCCGGACGACGGATGCTATCCGCGAACGGACCGGCTTGATCCTTGCGGCAGCGGAGCGCAACGAGCTCGAGCATTTTGCCCTCGATGTCGATCAGCTCGAGCCGACGGCTGATTTCGTGGTTGAAACGATCCATTCGGCTTACCCAACACTTGATATTCCCTATCACAGCCGGTGGCGGCATTTCGCCGCCGGCGGCAGGGATCGATGGCGGGAACTGGCCGCCGAGCTGGACTATATCGCGCGGATCGAGCGTGCGCGCATTCGCTTCGATCTGACCGTCATCAGTGTTCTCCTTGATGCCGGTGCCGGCGACCGGTGGCGTTATATCGAGCCTTCAAGCGGCCAGGTGTTTGCCCGCTCCGAAGGCCTGGCGGTGGCAAGCTTCGATTTTTTTCTCTCCGGCGCCTGTTCGGCGGATCCGTCCGACCCGCTCCGAGCCGATGCGGACGCCCTGGTCGGCCTCGATGTTTCGACCCTGGAGCGTCATTTTCAAGTTGCCGACGACAACCCGCTCATCGGCACCGTGGGCAGGGCCCGGCTGATGAACGCGCTTGGCCATGCCTTGCAGGCGAGCCCGGCCCTCTTTGGCGGCGACACGCCGAGGGTCGGTCATCTGGTCGATTATCTTATCGAGCAAAGCACCGATGGGACTTTGCCCGCAAGCGCGATCCTGGCTGCCTTGCTGCGTGGCTTCAGTTCGATCTGGCCCGGCAGAATTGAGCTCGACGGCATCAATCTCGGCGATGTCGGCCGTCACCCCGTTGCCGCCACGGATGATGCGAGCGACGGGCTGGTGCCGTTCCACAAACTTTCGCAGTGGCTGGCTTTTTCGCTGATCGAACCGCTGGAAGAATTCGGCATCGATGTGGTCGGCATGGACGTGCTGACCCCCCTTGCCGAGTATCGAAATGGCGGTCTGCTGATCGATATGGGCCTGCTTCGCGCAAAGCATGATGCCGTGCTCGGCCAGGCCCATCCGGGCTCTTCCGAGCTGATCACCGAATGGCGCGCCCTTACTGTCGCCCTGATCGATCTGCTGGCCGTGCGCATTCGCGAGCGGCTCGGGCTGTCCTCGATCGATCTGCCGCTTGCCAAAATTCTTGAAGGTGGCACCTGGAGTGCCGGGCGCAGGATCGCCAAGAAACGACGGCCGGGCGGTGGACCGCCGATCACCTTGCTGAGCGACGGCACGTTGTTCTGATAAGCCTGCCGGGCGCAATGTCAACCTGTCGATCCCGGGCTATCTCAACCCAGGCAGCTTGAGCCGGAGAAAATTCAAAAGGCTGATCACGCCATACTGCCGGATGCGGCTCGCATCACCAGGCAGTTTGACCACCTCGGCCTCGGCACCGTCCCCGATGGCCAGCGCCAGCCAGACGGTCCCGGGCGACTGGCCTTCATGATCGTCCGGACCGGGAACGCCGGCAGCGGCGAGGCCGACATCGGCGCCAAAAAGCGCGCGGACGCCGAGCGCCATCGCCTTGACCGCCTCCGCGTTCACCTGAGGGCCGCCCGTCGCTCCGATGAGCCTGGATCGAATATCGGCATTATCGGAGAGAAGGCTTCCCCGGAAGACCTCGTTCGATCGGGGAATGGCCGACAGCCTGGTACCAAGGAGACCGCCGGTGACGCTCTCGGCAACGGCCAGGGTCAGACCGCGTGCGCGAAGAGCGGCAAGGACGACCTTCTCCATCGTCTCCTGATCGACGCCGAATACATAACGTTCCAGCATCGGTCGCAACCGCGCTTCCTCGTCGGCAAGGATCCGCTCGACCGCATCATCGTCCCCGGCCTTGGCGGTGATCCGGATCTTGATCCCCTCGATCCCGCTCGCCTGAAACGCCAAGGTGGGGTTACCGGTCCGGTCCAGCTCCTCGATGCGGCCTGCCAAAAGGTCGGCGAGCCCCGAATTCGGTATAGCCCCATGTGCGCAGGACCCGGCTTCTGATGACCGACGTCACGCCGGCGCGCCGCTGAAGGTCGGGCAGCACGCTGCCGGTCAGCATGGTGCGCATCTCGTGGGGAACGCCCGGGACCGCATAGATGACCTGATCACCGATGGGACAAACCAGCCCGGGCGCCGTGCCCGGCATCTCCTTGATCAGCGCTGCGCCCTCCGGCACATCCGCCTGGCGAAGATTGCTCGGCGCCATCTCGCGCCCACGTTGCTCGAACATCGCCTTGATATGCTGGCCGATCTCCGGGCGCCTGGTGAGCGGCACACCCATGACCTCGGCGATGGCTTCTCTGGTGATGTCGTCCTGGGTCGGCCCGAGACCGCCGCACATGATGACCGCATCGCTCCGACTGAGCGCTATGCGGATGCTCTCGACCATCCGGCCGAGATTGTCGCCGACCTTGGTTTGAAAATGGGAATCGATGCCGGCCAGCGCCAGCTGCTCGCCCATCCAGGACGAATTGGTATCGACGATCTGGCCGAGCAGAAGCTCGGTGCCGACAGCAATGATCTCACAACGCATGCCTACCCTTTCGACATCAACAAGCGGCGACGGCGCCGTCGCTTCGGGGATCGGTCGCCCCCTCGATCAGACCATCTCGATGATACACCAAAGCGCCGGCATGCCCCATCATCTCCTCGTAGCTGCCGACCAGCTCGACCTGATGGCCGGCGGTCTTCAGGGCCTCGATAACCCTATCCTCGAACCGGTTCTCGATCTTGAGGCTGGTGGTTGTCTCGCCCCAGGTCCGGCCAAGCAGCCAGCGCGGCGCGCTGACCGCCCGCTGCAGCGGCTGGCCGAACAGCACATGCCGGGCGAAGATCATCGCCTGGGTCTGCGGCTGCCCCTCGCCCCCCATGGTGCCGTAGGCCATGAGACGACCATCATCGAGCATCGCCATGGCCGGCTGGATGGTGTGGAACGGGCGACGCCGGGGCTTCAGGCAATTGTGATGATCCTCATCGAGCGAGAAACTGATCCCGCGGTTTTGCCAGAGAACGCCGCTTTCCGGCAAAACGACGCCAGAGCCGAACTCCCAGTAGACGCTTTGAATGAAACTGACGGTCCGTCCCTCGGCATCAACCGCACCCAGCCAGACCGTATCGCCGCCAGGTGTCGCCTCTGGCCAGGGCGCTGCCTTCGCGGGATCGACGCCGGATGCCAGCTCATCGAGCAGCGTTGGATCGAGGAAACGCTCCGGCGTCACCGACATATGATCGGGATCGGTGACGTAGCGATCGCGCACCCGAAAGGCGGCCTTGGTCGCTTCGACCAGGGCATGAACGAATGCATCGTCCTCGGCGGCTTGAACGTTCAGGCGATCGAACACGCCGAGAAGCAGGAGCGAGGCCAGGCCCTGGGTCGGCGGCGGCATGTTGTAGACGGTGTGACCGGCGACCTTCAGGCTTAGAGGGTCGACGCGCAGGGCCTGATGACGCGCCAGGTCCTCACGGCGAAGCGGGCTGCCGACTCGTTCTAGATCGGCCGCCATCGATGCAGCAAGGTCGCCGCGATAGAAGTCGTGCAGACCGTCATGGGCCAGCTGATCGAGGGTCGCCGCAAGGGCAGGCGCTTCGAGACGCGCCCCTTCGGCGTAAGGCTCGCCGTTGTTCAGGAAAACATCGGCAAAACCGGGCACCTCTCGAAGCTGATCGAGCTTGGTCTGGCTGTTCCTGGCAAGGGTCTCGGTGACGGCAACGCCGTTTTCAGCGTGATAGACGGCATCTTCCAGCAGCCTCGAGAGCGGCAGACGCCCTTCCCAGCGCTGCCGGCCTAACGCAAACGCTTCCGCCCAGCCGGAGACGGCCCCGGCCACCGTCAGTGCTGCAAGCGGGCCCCGTTCCGGTATCTTTTCAAGGTCCCGGCCTTTGTAGAACGCGATGTCGGCGAGGGCTGCCGCGCCGCCACAGGCATCGATACCGATCGGCGCCTCGCCGGGCGTCCCGATCAGCCAAAAATTATCGCCGCCCAGCGCGTTCATATGCGGGTAAACCACGGCGATGGTCGAGGCTGCGGCGATCATCGCCTCGATCGCATTGCCACCATCGTTCAGCACGCGAAGACCGGCTTGTGCGGCGAGATGGTGGGGTGCCGTGACCATGCCGCCATAGGATCGAACCGTTTGCATCATCAGGTTTCCCTCTGATTGCGCCATCGCCGAACTCAAGCAGCCGCGGATCACTCAGGCTTTGCCGCGGTCCAGGCATCGAGCAGCACGAGCAGTCCGGCGACAGCATCGAAGCCGGAGCAATGGCCGATCTTGGCGACGGCGTCCAGAGCTTCGGTCATCCGATCGAGCTGATTTTCGATCGACGCGTCGATCAGATCGTGGAAAGGCGCTGCTCCAAGCCCCTGTCCTGCCGCGGCCAGATGGGCAAAGCTGATCGGGTTGGTGAGGTTTTTTGCTGCATGTTCGAGCCGGTGCCACAAGGCCGAGGCGGCTTCCCCTTTGCCAAGATAGTGACAGGTGATCAGTAAGCCGGCGATCAGATCGTCGCCGGAGGGTGTAAGCCCGGGACCAAGGCCTAAAAGTCCGAAAAGGCTATCGACGAGACAAGGGTTGCAGTCGTCGAGCCAAATCGCGGCATGCCGGCGAAGGGCTGAAAGCGGGACGCTCGCCGCACGTTCGGTGGCATTGGTCGGCCGGGCCTTCCCGGCGAGGACGAGGCGCAGCAAACCGTCTTCGGGGGCGCTCGAAGCAGCAAGTGTTTTCAGACTTTCGATGCCGCCGATGACCCCGCGCAGGCCTGGAAAAGAGGGAGACGGCGGTCTCGGCTTCCAGGCGCTCGCCGGGCTGATATCGATGGTGATCGCCGCATCGTCGATCCGCTCGAGATGGGTGCCATCGCCGGCCCATCGCTCGCCGACAAGGATGCCCAGATCAGACACTGCTGAACGCGTGCCGCGCGCCCGGATCAGAAGGTTGAGCGGACCATCGAAGGCGCTCTCGTCTGTCACGCAGATCAGCTGGCCGCCGGCTTCCAGATAAAAGCTGCGGCAAAAGACAGCGGCGACGGTCGCCATCGTGGCTTGTCGCAGAACAAGCCTGGCGATCGGCCCGATTGAACGGGCTTCAACCCTCATAGGCCGAGCTGTCGCCTCTGCTGTCATCGGAGAGAACATGGGTGCCGGCCCGGCCTTCGAGAGCGGCCATGGCATGGTTGATATGGCCGATGATCACGCGCTCGCCGCCGTCGTCGAGAAAACGGATCGCCGCGTCGATCTTGGGACCCATGCTGCCTGCAGGAAAATGACCTTCGGCTTTATACGCCTTGAGATCGCGAAGGCTGACCCGATCGAGCGCCTTTTCCTTGGGCGTCCCCCAATCGACGGACACGCGCTCGACCGCCGTCAGGATCATCAGCGTATCGACGCCCAGGATATTGGCCATGTGCGCGGATGTCAGATCCTTGTCGATCACCGCGGCAACGCCGTGGCGAATGCCTTTCGGGCCACGCACCACCGGAATGCCGCCGCCGCCGCCGGCAATGACGATCGTGCCGCGCCGCGCCAACACCCGAACCAGGGAGATATCGACGATATGACGGGGCTTCGGCGACGGCACGAAATGGCGCCAGCCGCGCCCGGCATCCTCCTTCATCACCCAGTCGAAGTCGTCAGCCAACCGCTTGGCTTCGTCTGCGGTGAAAAACGGCCCGACCGGCTTGGTCGGGTTCACAAATGACGGGTCTTCGGGATCGACCTCGACCTGCGTCAGGAGACTCGCGACATGTCGTTCGCTGCCGGCCTCGCGCAGGGCATTTTCAATCGCCTGCATCAGCAGATAAGCGATCCCGCCCTGGCTGTGGGCAACGCAGATGTCGAGCGGCATCGGCGCGACGCGATCGCGGGTCAGCGCCTGGCGCATCAGGATCTTGCCGACCACCGGACCGTTGCCGTGGGTGATGACCAGCTCATTGTCCATCAGGGCCAGAGGCAGCAAGGCCTTGGCCGTGTCGGCCGCAATCGCCTTTTGCTCGTTGGAGGTTCCTTCGATGTTTTCCGGGTGGGTCGCATTACCACCGATGGCGACCAGCAGACGGCTCGGAATCGGCAGCGGTTCAGCCATCAACGGATCCCTGCTCAAGGACGGTCATGGACGTTGGCGCAAACCAGTCACGGCCAATGATACCGCATCCGCGTTCGATAGCGCCACCTTGACGCCGATACGCTCGAGCTTTTCGACCTGCGCCTTGCGGGATTGCGGGTCCGCATCGGTGCCGGTGACGGAGGCAACGATCAGCCGCCCTTCCTCCGAGTGCTGCTTAAGGAAAGTCGCGATGTGCCCCGCAGGATCGAGATGGCTGCCATAGCCAAGCACCACGTCCAGCAGGATGACGCCAACCTTCGGATCGTTCAGGGCTTCGCTCAGCGCTTGATCGCGAACCGATGGATCGATCATCGGGTGGGGGCGGCCCTGGGTGTAGTCATCATTGCCTAGATCGATCAGACGATGATGATCCCGAACATCGGGCTTGTTCTCGACAACGCCCGGAATCGGAACGTTCGAGGCCACGTTAAGGCCGGCCTTTTTCATGATCAGCTGCGCTTCGGCGCAAAGCGTACCACCGGCAAAGAGGCCCCTGATCTCGGTTCGTTCGCGCCCGCCAAGGCCCGTTGCCGCCGACATGCCCAGATCGTCGTCAATCGGATCAAGGCCGACCGCCATGCGCGCCGTATCCCGAAGGGTCGGCGCAAGACGGGCATTCGCCGGCAGCTCGATCCCGACGTCGCCGCCGATGAAGCAGACGGTGAAACGCTTCGCGCTCCGGCCGATCCGCTCCATAATCCTCTCCGCGACCGTTGAAGCCGGTGGCTTGGAGATCAATACGATATGCTTGGTGGCCGGATCAGCATTCAGCATATCCAACGCCATCAGCGTGGTCGTGCCACCAACTTCCGCCTTTAAATCACGGCCACCGACGCCGATGGCCTGGGAAATTCCCCTGCCCAGCTTGGCGATCTGGCAGCTGACCTCCTGGATGCCGGTCCCGGAGGCGCCGATCATCCCGATGTCACCACGGGGGACATGATTGGCGAAGGCGAGCGGGACGCCGCCGATGATGGCGGTGCCGCAGTCCGGTCCCATCACCAGGAGCCCGGCATCGCGCGCCTGCTGCTTCAGCGCGATCTCCGCCTGAATTGGCACATTATCGCTGAAGATCATCACGTTTAGGCCGCGATTGAGCGCCTTCCTGGCTTCAGCGGCTGCATAATCTCCAGGCACCGAGATCAGCACCAGATTGGCGTCCGGCATGGTTTTCAAGCCCGCGCGCAGCGTCTTCGGCTGCCAGGCATCGCCGGCCCGATGCCGTTTCGCCGGTTGATCCAGGAACGCCAGAGCCTCGCTTATCGCAATCGCGCCCGTTCCGGGATCGGCTGCCCTGATCGCTATCACCAGATCGCCGGCGCTCGCCGCTTTGCCGTCCGCACCAAGAACGCCGGCGTCGGCCATGATCCGAAGGTTGGCGGGCGTGCCCATCATCAGGGCTGCATCTTCCACCCCGGCCTTGGCCGCGATCTCTCTGGAGCAGCGCATCAAGGCAACGGAGTCCATGTAGAAGGATTGTTTGACCGCATTCACGACAACGCTCATGCCGCCACCCCCATCTCTTCGGCGAAAGCGACCAGGGCTTGCTCGAAACAGGCCATCGGCGCCTTGACCACACCCGCACCAACTTGACCGATGCCGGGTTCTCTATGCGCGATGCCGGTATTGATGGTCGGTGCGATACCGGTTTCCACCACGAGCCTGATATCGATCCCCGTCGGCACGCCGGCATAGTCCAGAGCGGGGATGGTCCATTCCGGGTTTTCGCTGAGCGTGATTTCGCCCATGGCCCGGGTAAAATCTGCAGCCTCGGAGGCCGCGCCTGCCCCGACAAAACCCGCTACCGCAGGCGCTGCGGCCATGGCGAAACCGCCGAGACCTATGGTTTCGACGATCGTGCTGTCGCCCATGTCGGGGTTGGCGTCGGCTTCGGCGAAGCCTGGGAAATAGAGCCCGACCGGCATTTCGACCGGGGCGGTGAACCAGCGATCACCGGTGCCGCTGACCCGGATGCCGAAATCGGTACCGTTCCGGCTCATCGCGGTCACCACCGTCGAACCCTCGATATCACGCACCGGGTCCATGATCGCCTTGCCCATGACCATGGCGATGTTCAAGAAGAACTGATCGTTGCCTGCGATGAAACCGAGGGCGTCGGCGAGGTCATCATGGGCGATGCCGGTTCTTGCGAGTGCCGGTGCGATCGCTCGCAGGAAAAGGCCGGAGCAGCCGACATTCCGCTGATGCATCTCATCGCCCATGGTCAGGCCGCGTGCGACGATATTCTTGAGGGCGATGCCGCCGCCTTCACGAAGCGCCCGGCCGAGGGCCGGCCCGAGGACGTCCCGAAGCCAGGCGAGCCTGGCCAAAACCTCCTCGTCATTGCCGCCAAAGCGCATCACCTTGCCCAGGCCCTCGTTGATCGCGCAGAAGGCGCGGTTGCCGAAGGCCCGGTTCTCGACGATCATGACCGGCTGGCTTTTCGTGGTCATGCCGGTCATCGGCCCTACAGCGTCGAAATGGTGGTTCGGCTGGAAGTCGAAGACATCGCCTGCCGCCATGGCCATGGCATCATCGAGATTGGCCGCCCACCCCTCGAAAACGGCAATCCCGGCGATCGCCCCCTTCATCGGGCCGCACATGCGATCCCAGCCGATGGGCGGCCCTGCATGTAAAATCACCCGATCACCGAGGGCCGGCATGACCTCGCGCGCGGGGCGAATATCCACCAGCATCGGCTCTGCAGTCAGCAGGCGCCTGAGCGCTTCCTGGTTGGCCTGCTCGATCAAGGTTCCGATCGCACTCATGGCAGATCTCAAGCTCCCAATTTGGAAAGAAGGTCGGCGAGTTTCGGATTGCCGCCGGCAGGCGGTGACCATTGAACATGGACAACGGCCACCTTCTGACTTGCCAGTTCACGGGCAAATTCTTCCAAGCCAATATTGATCACCTTGATCGGTTGGCTCAGGAGATCATTGGGTTTGTTCTTCGACATTGATGGTTTCCGATCCAAGCTCATTCATGCGTCCAGAAGAGCCGATAAGTTTTCGACGCGGCATCAAGACACGGCATCAAGAAGCTAAACCCGTTTCATAGACGTCATAGGCGGCATCAATGCCGGCGCCCCGTTCACTCTTGTAACCGTGACGGCGGAGAACGGTCTCCAGCGAGGCGAGGCAGCGAAGGATGTTCGCCTTTCGGCAAACATAACCCATGGTGCCGATCCGCCAGATCTTGCCATGCAGCGGGCCGAAGGACGTGCCGATCTCGATGCCGAAATCATGGAGCATGGCCCCTCTGACCTGCTCGCCATCGGCAATCTGGTCAGGAATGTAGACGCCGGTGACATTGGGCATGCGATGGGTCCGATCGCCGAAGAGCGAAAGCCCCATGGCCTCGAGTTCCGCGCGAAGGGCGCGGCTGGCAAGCGCATGGCGGGCAAAGCCAGCTTCCAGCCCCTCCTCCAGAATGACCTGCGCGCATTCCCTTGCCGCATAGAGCATCGAGGTGCTCTCGGTATGATGGTTCAGCCGTTTGGGGCTCCAGTAGTCCATCAGCATGGCGAGATCGAAGTAATTGGAGCGGATCATCGCGCCCTCGCCATCCACCGCATCCGCTGGCCTGATGCCGCTTTCGATATGCTTTCGGCGGCCGACCACGCGCTCGACCCGATCGTTGAAGGTGATCGGCGACGTGCCGGGTGGTCCCGACATGCATTTTTGCAGGCCCGCCGAGACGGCATCGATGCACCAGCGATCCACCTCCAGCGGCATCCCGCAGACCGTCGCGGTCGCGTCGACGTAAAGGAGCACGTCATGCTCGCGGCAGAGCCTTCCGATCTCAGCAAGGGGCTGTGCCATGGTGGTCGACGTATCGCCTTGAACGCAAGCCACCAGCTTGGGACGATGTTCGCGCAGAGCAGCATCGATGGCCGAGGGCTCGAAAACACGGCCCCATTCCGCCTCGATCGTCACCACGTCGGCACCGACGCGGCCGCTGATCTCTTTGAGCAGATGACCGAAGCGCCCGAAGATCGGAACCAGCACCTTGTCGCCGGGCGAGAGGATCGAGGTGAGGCAGGTTTCGATGCCGGCGCGCGCCGTGCCGTTCACCAGGAAGGCCCAGTGGTTCTCCGTGCAGAAAATCCGACGATAGAGCGCCATGATCTGGTTCATGTAGCCGGTAAAGACGGGGTCGAACTGGCCGAGCATCGGCACCGACATCGCGCGCAGCACACGGGGATAGACGTCCACCGGACCCGGCCCCATCAGCAATCGCGGCGGCGGGTCGAGCGGGTCGAATTGTGCGAGATTGTCCGTCCTCGCCATACCTGTTCTCCTCCCTAAGGCGCGCCGGACATTAGAACGGCTGAACCCGGCCTTCAATCGGCAAGAGCGGGCAAAGTCCGAAAAGACCCCTTCTATTGCGTAGGCGCTAAGGGTTTTCTCCGTCAAGCCGGCCGATCCTCCGGCTTTGACAAGCTCGGCAAGCTGGAGGACAAGAGAAGGCCTTCCCCATGTCTAAGGCTGCCGGAGATCAAAGCCATGAAAGCATCGTCACCGACCATTGCTGTCATGTCGCCGGGTGACATGGGGCACGCCGTTGGTGCCCTTTTGCGCCGACACGGGCTTCGCGTGATCACCTCCCTTGAAGGGCGAAGTGCCAGGACACATGCCCTGGCCGCGAAGGCCGGCATCGATGTTGTCGCCGATGATGACGCCCTTGTTAGGGAAGCCGATCTGCTCCTGTCCATTCTGGTGCCGGCCAAGGCCATGTCTCTCGCCGAGCATATGGCCGAGGTCATGAAGCAGACCGGGCAGTCCCTCGTTTATGTCGACTGCAACGCCATCGCTCCCGAGACGGCAACGAGAATCTGGCGCTGTCGTCGAGGCAGCCGGAAGCATGTTCGTCGATGCCGGGATCATCGGCCCGCCCCCGCGGGAAAGCTCTCATGGCACACGCTTCTATGCCTCGGGCCAAAACGCGGAACAGTTCGCTCGCCTCAATGACCATGGTCTCGATGTCCGCGTGATCGGTGAAAGCATCGGCGAAGCTTCGGCGATCAAGATGTGCTATGCGGCCCTCACCAAGGGAACCACCGCGTTGATGACCGGCCTTTCCGTGACGGCCGAGCGGTTGGGCGTAAGTGCGGCGCTGCACGCCGAATTCGAGCTGAGTGCCGCCCAGATGTGGCAACGCATGCAGACCCAGGTCCCGGGCATGGTGCCCAAGGCGCACCGATGGGTCGGTGAGATGGAGGAAATAGCCAAGACGTTCGAGGCCGCCGGTGTCACATCGAAAATTTTCGAAGGGGCAGCGTCGATCTATCAAGATGTCGCCGAGACATCTCTTGCTCAGATGACCCAGGAGGAATGGAACAAGACGGCCAAGACTTATGACGAGGTGATCGAAAACTTGGCGCGCAAAACATAATGACGATCACAGCCGGTTCGTGTCTCGAAAGCGCTGATCAGGTCTCTAGAAACACTTTGTCGATCAATCATGCAGCTATGTTGGTTTCTTGGCTGAACAGAAACGACGTCTGCATGCCATTTGCCGATGGTCGATCGTTTCGTCCAAATCAATGGTGATGAAGTCATTCTCGACACATTCATGAGGATAAAACACCGACCAGCGTGTTTTTTGACGTGAATTGGCGCCAGGCGGCGGGTGTTGCTATTGTGGTACGGCTAAGTTTTTCGCTACTGTCCGCCCTGATATTCGTCGGACATAACGAAGCGCCATAGTAAAAACACGTTGGGAGGGTTGAGCGATGGAAGGTTTCCTATCGCTACCACGTTCTGCAAAAGCTGGTCTCGCGGTTTTGCTTGCCGTTGCCCTGCTTGGCTGGGGCATCGTTGCCTATTCATCGAAGCGCCAGCACGAGAACGCCAGGAACCTGCAACAGGCCTTGGCAACACTCGATGGCAAAACCGATGCCGAACAGAACGCGCTCGCTGAACTGAGCGGTATCCGCGACCAGCTGACGGCAGCCGAGACCGACCTTTTTGCGACATTGAAGGACAAAACCGCGCTCGAAAATCAGATCAGCCAGCTTGAAACCGACCTTGGCGCCCGTGAAAAGGCCGTCAGTGATTTGACCGAACGTCTGGACGCTTTGGACTCTGCTGGTGCTGATGCCGACGGCCCCGAGCAAGCGTTGGGACTTGCCGGCGAACAGGGCTCAAACATCGATGTTGCGATGCTCCGTGAGCGGCTGACAAAGGCTAGAACCGCCTTGAGTGCCCGAAGTGCGACGCTTGAGCAACGTAACCGAGAACTGGAGCGTGCCAGAGCAGACAACGAAGCGGCGACGGCCAGGGTTGCGATGCTCGAAGCCGATCTCGTCGGGCAAGGCGTTCTGCGCGAGCGGCTGGATACGACCAAGACGATGCTCAGCGCACGAACCGCCACGCTTGCTCAACGCGATCGGGAGCTTGAGCGAACCCGAGCAGACTACCAAGCGGCGACGACCAGGATGGCAGCGCTCGAAGCCGATCTGGTCGAGCAAGGCACGCTGCGCGAGCGGTTGAGCAAGACGATGACGATGCTGAGCGGCCGAACGGCAACGCTCGCCCAGCGCGATCGTGCTTTCGCCAATCTCAGCGAAGAGCACGAAACCGCGCTTTCGAAATTGGCCGCTTTTGAAGCCGAGACTTCCGAAAAGAAAGAAGCGGATCAGACGCTCTCAAGTTTGCAGTCGAGGGTCGATCGAACGGAGCAGGCCTTGGCAAAAGGCGCTGAAGCCCTTGCGCTCAATCAAGCAAAGATCGAGGAGAGCGAAATCCGCTTGATTGACCTTCAAGCGGACCTCAAGACCATCGAGGAAGGGATCGCTGAAAAAGAACAACAGGTCGCAGAGCGCGCGCGGGATCTGCTCGGACTTGAAGGAAAGGTTGCGGCCGAACAGAAAAGATTGGCAGGACTGGTAGCGACGCTTGAGGAGCGCCAGGCCGATATTGAGGAGGCCGAAGGTCAGCTTGCCGATCTTGAAAAAGCGCAAGCTGAAGCGGAGGCCAGTATCAGCAGTCTCACGGCCGAACTCGATCAACAGGAAAGCGCTCTCGGCAGCAAGGAGGACGCGGTTGCTTTCTCCGCAACCCGTCTGGCGGCATTAAAAGACGAAATTGCCATGACGGAACAGCGGGTTGCCGAGAAGGAAACCATGCTTGGCAAGAAAGTTATCGAGCTCAGAGACCGGCAGCAGGATGTCAAGGCGGTCGAGGCGACGCTGTCTGCGCTCAAAGAGGAACGCGCCGTCAAAGCAACTGAAACCGTGGAACTGCGCAACGCGATCATCGATCAGGAAAGTGTGCTGAGAGACCTCGAAGCCGCCAAGAGCGATCTTGAGAAAACCAAGGTGGAGTTGGGTTACCAAGAGAAAATCTTGAATGAGCGACAAGAGCAGATAGCCATCGCGGATGACCGCCTCGATCAGCTGCATCAGGCCGTCAAGGATGGATCTAAGCTCGATCAGACGTTTGCCGGTATTCCGATCGCTGCGCTCAGCACCGATAACCTCGCCGTCTTGCCTATCGATCCCATGTACGAGCCTTTCCCCATCCAGACACCGATCGGCATTCGACTTACCCAGGTTCATTTCGATATGGGAAGCGCGCAGCTGACGCCGGGCGGTTTGCGCAGGGCAAAAGAAGCCGCAGAATGGATCAAGGCGCAGGATGTCGAGAAGATAAGGTTGGTCGGCTTTACCGACTCGATCGGCACCAAAGCCAATAATCTCACCCTCGCCAAGCGGCGTGCCGACGCCCTCCTCGGCGTTTTTGAGGAGCAAGGCGTTGATCCAAATCGGATTGAGATCATCGCCAAGGGAGAAGTCGGCGCTCGCGAGGTGACCGAAGACCAAACGGCTGAGCCGCTTAACCGGTGCGTTGGCGTTTTCATCGGTGCCGACGGGTGAGAGGGAAAAAACGTTAGCTGACAACTATGCCGCTATACATCCGACGATAGCCAACGCCTCTTGAGCAAACGGGCTTGACGGGGTTACGCTGTTTCTTTGGACCAAGGGTCGACGTGACCATCAGGGAGAGACGGCAAGCCCATGCGCTACGAAAGTCCTGAAACCATCGATGCAGCCCTGGCACTGCTTGCCGGCGGGAAGACTCGTTCCCGAATCCTGGCGGGCGGAACCGACCTTCTCGTCCAGCTCCGCGCAGGCATGATCGAGCCCGATCTCGTGGTTGATATCAAGCGGATCCCTGAATTCAGAGAAATCATCGAGGAGAACGGAGGTTTCCGCATTGGCGCCGCGGTTGCCGGCGCTGAGCTGACCGAACATCCGGACGTCAAGCGGATGTGGCCGGGCGTGGTTGAGGCCGTCGACCTCATTGGTTCCACGCAGATTCAAGGCCGAGCCTCGATGGTCGGCAATCTCTGCAACGCATCGCCAGCAGCCGACAGCGTGCCTGCGATGATGGCAGCAGGCGCCACGGCAAGGATCGTCGGCCCGAACGGCTCCCGAGATATCCCGGTCGAAAACGTGGTGATTGGCCCCGGCAAGACATCTCTCGAGGACGGAGAGATCATTGCCTCGATTTTCTTGCCCGCCCGCCCGCCCCGTTCAGGCGATGCCTATCTCCGTTTTATCCCGAGAACCGAAATGGACATCGCCGTGGTAGGTGCGGGGGTGAACCTCACCCTCGATGACCAAGGGATCTGTACGGCCGCCCGCGTCGCTCTCGGCGCGGTGGCCGCAACGCCGCTCCTCGTCGACGAGGCTGCCGCCGCCCTGATCGGCACGAACGTCGACGAAGATGCCCTCGAAAAGTTGGGTGCTGCGGCCTCCGCGGCTTGCAGACCGATCGACGACAAGAGAGGCACCATCGAATATCGCATCAAGGTCGCAGCGGTACTGGCACGCCGGGCGGCATTGATCGCCCTCGATCGGGCAAAGGGTATCGCGTCCGCCAATGGAGGAGCCCACTGATGGGCAAATATCATATTTCAACAACCATCAACGGCGACGAGATCGAGTTTCTCTGCGAGCCGGATCAGACGCTCTTGGATGTGCTGCGTGACGAGCTCAATCTTACCGGCTCCAAGGAGGGCTGTGCTTCGGGCGACTGCGGGGCTTGCAGTGTGATGGTTGATGGCCGTCTCGTCTGCGCCTGCCTGGTGCTGGGCGCCGAGGTTGAAGGCAGCACGGTCGAGACCATCGAAGGCATGGCGGATGGCGAAGATTTGCATCCGCTGCAGCAGAAATTTTTAGAGCATGCAGCCTTGCAATGCGGCGTTTGCACGCCAGGTTTTCTGGTGGCAGCGAAGGCGTTGCTCGACAAGAATCCGGATCCCAGCGAGACCGAGGTCCGCTATTGGCTTGCCGGCAATCTTTGCCGCTGCACCGGTTACGACAAGATCGTTCGCGCGGTGATGGATACCGCCGCCGACATGAGGGGAAGCTGATCATGGCCACGGCGCTGAAATTCGATCAAGAGAGCCATGACTTCAAATCGATCGGCACGCGACCGCTGCGCCCGGACGGGGTCGACAAGGTGACGGGCCGCGCCAAGTTCGGCGCCGATCTGAGCTTGCCGGGCATGCTGGTCGGCAAGGTGCTGCGCAGCCCTCACCCCCATGCGAGAATCCGCTCGATCGACATCTCGAAGGCTAAAGCGCTGCCGGGTGTCAAAGCCATCGTCACGTCCGCCGATTTTGCAGATATGCCTTCCGAGATGGTACCGGCCGGCGAAATGATGATCAACTACCGCGACGTCGTTCGCAATGTCATGGCGCGTGACAAGGTGCTTTATGAGGGCCACGCCGTGGCTGCGGTCGCCGCGACCTCGAACGGTATCGCCCGCCGAGCTCTCGGCCTGATCGAGGTCGACTACGAGATCCTTCCTCATGTCATCGATGTGATGGACGCGATCAAGCCAGATGCCCCGATCCTCCATGACGACATGATCACCGAAGGCGTCGAGCCGGTGCCGAATAAAGCGTCGAACATCTCCAAGCGCGTCGAGTTTACGCTTGGTGACATCGAAGCAGGCTTCGAGCAGGCTGACCTGGTGATTGAGCGAATTTTCGATACCAAGCCGGTCCATCAGGGCTATATCGAGCCCCATGCTTGTGTCGCCAGCGTATCCGAAGATGGCCAGTCCGATCTATTCGTGAGCACGCAGGGTCATTTCATCGTCCGTGCCCATTGTGCCAAGCTGCTGGGCATGGACATTTCCAAGCTCCGGGTTACGGCCGCCGAGATCGGCGGCGGTTTCGGTGGTAAGACCGTCGTTTATCTCGAACCACTCGCTCTCGCTTTGTCGAAAAAATCGAGCCGGCCGGTGAAGATGCAGATGAGCCGGGAAGAGGTTTTCAAGGCAAGTGGACCAACGTCTGGTGCTCACATGCGCATCAAGATCGGCGCAACCTCAGACGGAAGAATTACCGCGGGCGAGGCCGAACTCTACTATCAGGCAGGCGCCTTTCAAGGTGGTCCCGTCGGCCCCGGCGCCATGTGCGCCTTTGCTCCCTATGACCTCGAGAACGTGAAATCGGTCGGCTACGACATCGTCACCAATCGTCCCAAGGTTGCAGCCTATCGGGCTCCGGGTGCCCCCATCTCGGAATATGCCGTCGAGTGCGTCGTTGATGAGATCGCCAAGCGGCTTGGCATCGATCCTATCGATCTTCGGCTCAAAAACGCGGCCAAAGAGGGCACGCAGGCCGCCTACGGTCCAAAATTTGGCCCGATCGGACTGATTGATACGCTGGAGCAGGCCAAGGCGCACGACCACTACAACGCCCCGCTTAAAGCCAATCAGGGGCGCGGCGTCGCTTCGGACCGTGCCAAACCACTTGCGCGGCAATCTCACCTAGCGTCGCCCAAAGTTTCGCATTCTGCTCAGAAGCGTCCTAGTCGCAGGCTTAATCACCACTGAACACCCATCAGGAGCACGGTCTATCATCACCTTTGCCGTGGCGCGGCTCATGTTGGGGTAAGCGTGCAACACGCCGTAAAAGCGGAGTCTTCGCTCACGCGCTCACCTTAGGCGCACGGGCGCGGTAGTCACAGGCGGTGCAGCGGGTGCGATAGCTTTTGCCGTCCGTGCTTTTGACTTGCAGCATCTGCTCGGCGCGTCGTTGCTGGCGGCAATCGCTGCAAAATGCGGTGTAGCTCGCGATGGGTTTTTGTTTAGTTTCAGTCATTGTGAAACCACCGCTACCATTGCGCCGCTGCCATCAACATTCCACCACTGGACGCGCCCGAAGTTATCAACTGTGGCGCGATGCAAAACGCCATTTTCATCAGGTTCAATCATTTTCTAAACTCCTTGCAGCCTGTCGCTGCTTTCAAATCGTTGTTGTTGCCAATTTCTACCAATGGTTTTTTGCCTGTCCGACACCACCAGCGGACACCATCGCCACCCCGCTGCGTCGTGATAAATCAGCGGAGGGCTGACCTAACCAGCGGTGGCTACAAGTCGAGCAAGCCACAAGCAACCTCCAATGACTTTTTTTCCA
>CAWBCX010000003.1:0-167540 GCA_963787265.1 uncultured Alphaproteobacteria bacterium
GGCCATAGGGTACCCTCGCATTGGGTAGTCGGGAGGGGGTGCGGGCCGGAGCCGACTTCGTTTGGCCAGAAAACGCTCTAGTGGAACTGACGTCAGTCCATGCTCCAACGTCTGATGACTCGGTAACTTCTTGATGGAGGGCGTGGATGATAGCCGGCGTTGTGCCCGCTATCGTGTGATTGAAACGGGCCTTGGCCGTTTCGCCGCACGCCTATGCCATCGCTCGACGGGATTGGAAGGCTTAGCCCTCAAGCTGTCAATGTGAGAGCGGGGTTGATGGATGTGATCATTTGTCCACAAACCATGCGGCGGCACCATGCGCAGCCTCCTTACCGCAACATCATGTCCTCAAGCTAGCGGCAATCTCCGCCGCCGCCATCACCACCACTGCCACCACCATCACCTCCGCCATCTGTACGACCACCAGGCGATGATGACCTGCCTGCATCTGCTACAGTCGTCCTGTCATCCTCATCCCTCTGCTTGGAACGCTGCCATCCGCCAAAGGTGCGCCAGGGCTCGACGGGTGCTGCGCCGAGCAAGGAGGTGCAATCCTCACACCAGCCATATTTGCCCGTGCCGAACGCTTGAGATGTTGGCGCCTGAGATGCTGGAATGATCTCCACCGTTTCGATAGGGGGAGGGGGACGGCGTTCTGGTGGTAAAATCGTGCATTCCCAAAGCGGAACACCTGCGTCCTCGCACATCCGTTTGCCGCGATCGGCCAGCGTCTCATCCTTGGCGAGGGCCGGGAAAGCAAGGATTGACGTCGCTAATAGAAGGGCACCATAGCGTATTTTTATCATAGCGTTGATCGCTCCCAACTCATACTTTCATTGTTTATATCAACAGTATGCGCGGTTAAGTTTCATTAATCACGCAAAAAATAAGGTATTAATTCGATCTTTCATGGCCTTCCTGACCGTATCGGAAGATGAAAGGCGTTTTGTTTCTATGGGTTCACCTTTGGTCCTCGTCCCATCGAGCCTTTTCTGTGCATTGCCAAAGAACCGGAGATGACGGCAAAGTGGAAGACGTCGATGTCGTCATTTCCGGGCGAGGATGCATGTATCTTGAGAAATATCGTCTCGACGGCAAAACCGCGGTCGTTACGGGCGGTGGCCAGGGTATCGGCCTCGCCTGCAGCCGGGCCTTGACCGAGGCCGGCGCGAAGGTGGTGATTGCCGAGATCGATCCCGAGGCGGGTGCCGCCGGTCAGCGAGACCTCGAGGCAGCCGGTCATTCGTCCACGGTTGTCGATCTCGACGTTACCAAGCCGGACCAGGTCAACGCTGTGGCAGCGGAGCTGTTGGCCACGCATGGCGGTGTTGATATTCTGGTGAACAATGCCGGTATCGCGCGTAGCGATACCGCGGCCGAAGACACGGCCGACGAGCATTGGCTCAATGTCATCGATGTCAATTTGAACGGTGTGTTCTGGTGCTGCCGCGCCTTTGGCAAGCAGATGCTCGACAAAGGAGAGGGCGCTATCGTCAATATCGGCTCCATGTCCGGCATTATCGTCAACAAGCCGCAGCCGCAATGTTTCTACAACGCCTCGAAGGCAGCGGTGCATCAGCTCACCAAGTCGCTCGCTGCCGAATGGGCGATGAAGGGCGTTCGGGTCAATGCGGTGGCACCGACCTATATCGAAACACCGCTGACGAAGTTCGGCATGGAGGACGAGCGGCTTTACCCGGTCTGGATGGAGAACACGCCCATGGGCCGGGTCGGCCAGCCGGACGAGATCGCTTCGGTCGTTCTCTTCCTTGCCTCGGATGCCGCCTCGCTCCTGACCGGCAGCATTGTTGTCGCCGATGCGGGGTATACCTGTTGGTAGAGCTCGAAGGCGAGGTCGGTCATCCGGTCGAGCTTGTCGTTTTCGATTGCGATGGCGTGCTGATCGACAGCGAAGTCATCAGCACGCGCGCAACGATCCGGGCGCTCGCCTCCTTTGGCTACCAGATCAGTGAGGCGGACGCCCAGCGCCGTTTCGTCGGCCGAAGCTACACCTCGATCAAAGGCGATATCGAAGCGGATTGGGGCAGGGCGCTGCCGGCTTCGTTCAACGCCGATCTGGAACGCATGACCCTTGAGGTCATGGGGAAGGAACTCCAGCCGATCAAGGGTGTTGGCGCCGTGCTTTCAGCGCTCGTCTCGAAGCGCTGTGTGGCCTCCAGCAGCTCGATCGAATGGATCCGCCAAGGCCTGACGTCGACCGGCCTGATCCATCATCTCGAGCCTCATCTGTTCAGCGCCAGCATGGTGGAGAACGGCAAGCCCGCCCCCGATATTTTTCTTTACGCTGCCGAGCAGATGGGCATTGCCCCCGACCGGACGGTGGTGATCGAAGACAGCCTGCCTGGCGTCGAGGCGGGGGTCGCCGCAGGCATGACGGTGATCGGTTTCACCGGCGGAAGCCATGTGATCGATCCGGATCACCGTGAGAGATTACGCGCGGTCGGTGCCAGCCATGTCATCCAGGATATGGCGAGCTTGCCAGGTCTTCTTCAGGGAAAGGCCGGTCGTTCCGGAGAATTTGTTTGACGGGTTAAACCACTCTTAGCTAACGTTTATTCACGAGGCTTTGCAGACGTTCGAAAGGCGGTCGGAGAAAGACTGCCGGACAATCGGATCGATGCCGACGTGGCTTGAAGACGGCGACGTCGAGCATCGACGGAGGGAACATCGGGTGGCTTGGACGATCACGGTTATCGTCATCATCTTCGCCGTCATTCTGGCGGTTCTGTTCCTCAATAAATTCTACCAGAAAGCCACCCGCGAAGTCGCTCTCGTGCGCACCGGTGCCGGTGGCGAAAAGGTGGTGCTGGACGGCGGTTGCCTGGCCCTGCCGATCCTGCACAAGGTCGCCGAGGTCAACATGAAGACGACCAAGCTCGAGATCGAGCGTGCCGGCGAAAAATCGATGATCACCAAGGATCGCCTTCGGGTCGACGCCGGCGCCGAATTCTACGTGCGCGTCCGGCCAACGCCTGAAGGCGTGGTCACGGCGGCCCAAGCCCTGGGCGGGAAGTCGTTTAGGGCGGCTGAACTGGCCGACACGCTCGAAGGCAAGCTGGTCGATGCGATGTTGGCGGTCGCGGCCGGCTACACCATGGACGCGCTCCAGGATAATCGCGGGAAATACGCGGCCGAGGTCTCGTCGGCCCTGGTCGACAATCTGGCGCAGAACGGTCTGGATCTGGAATCGGTGTCCCTGACCCGTTTGGATCAAACGCCGTTTCATGCGCTTGACGAGAACAACGCGTTCAACGCGGTCGGCATGCGCCGCTTGGCAGAAATCATCGCGACCAACAAAAAAGAACGGGCGGCGATCGAGGCGGATGCCGATGTCTCGGTCCGGCAAAGCCAGCTCGATGCGACCAAGCGGCGGCTGATCATCGAGCGGGAGGAGCAGGAGGCCGAGATCAGCCAGCGGCAGGAGATCGAGAACCGGCGCGCGCTCAGCCAGGCGGATGTCGCCGAGCAGCAGGCCGCCTCCGAAGAGCGCCGCGAGCAGGCACGGATCAAGCGCGAGCAGGAGGTTCGGGCCACCGAGATCGAACGGGACCGGGCGCTAAAACGCCTGGAGCTGGAGGCGAGCTTCGGCACCGAGACCGCAAGGCACGACAAGGAGATCCAGCTCGCCGCGAAACGCATCGAGGAAGCTCGGGCGCAGGCCAAGGCGGAGACCGCACGTGCGGAGGAGATTGCTGCCAGGGAAGAGGTCGAAACCGCGCGAGAAAAGGCGATCGCCGAACGCGCCAAGCAGGTGGCGCTGATCCGTGCAGCCGAGCAGGCCGGCGTCGACGATACCCGCGTCAAGAGCGAGGCCGAAACGATCCTCGCCATGGCCGATGCCGAAGCCAAATCGATCAGCATGCGAGCGAAAGCGACCAAGGAGGATATGCTGGCAAAAGCCGCGGGTACGGCAGCACTCGCCGAGGCGGATAACGCGCTCAGCGACGATGTCATCAAGATGAAGACCGATCTCGCCAGGCTCAAGACCCTGCCGGACCTTGTCGGTCAGATGATGAAACCAACGGAAAAGATCGACAGCATCCGCATCAACCACATCACGGGTACCGGCGGCACGGGCTTTGCCGGCAGTAACGGCAATACTGGTGACAAAGGCAGTCGTCAACCAGGCAGTCGACGGCATTCTCGCCATGGCCCTGCAGCTGCCGGCGGTCAGAAAGCTCGGCGAAGAGATCGGGATCAATATCGGCGATGGGCTCAAGGGACTGTCGGAGAGTACGGCCACCTCTCGATGGCGCGGTCGATCAACAGGACGACAGCGATAAACCAGCGATGACGATGACGACGCTGAGAGCAGGAACTGAACAAGTAACTCGACAGATCGATGATCTGCGGGATGAGGAAAGGACGAATGACCATGGATCGCAGAACCGTTCTGAAAGGTACGTCAGCCACAGCCTTGCTGTTGGCGGCACCGGCCATCATCGGGAAGCTCGAGGGCGGACGAAGCGATCAAGATGGTCAGCATTCTCGACCAATCCGGCGGCCTCGACATCTACGGCAAGCCTATGGTGGATGCCACCCAGCTTGCGGTCGAGGAAATCAACGCGGCAGGCGGCCTGCTTGGATCGCCAGATCGAGCTGATCAATTACGATCCGCAATCGAATATTCAGTTCTACACGCAATACGCAACAGAAGCCGCGACCAGCGATCAGGCGGCTGTCGTCCATGCCGGCATCACCTCGGCATCGCGCGAAGCGATCCGGCCCACGCTCGACCGCTTTCAGACGCTCTATTTCTACAATACCCAATATGAAGGTGGGGTCTGCGATCGCAATACGTTTTGCACCGGCTCGACGCCGGCGCAGACCGTGGAGAAAGTCGTCCCCTACGTCATGAACAAATGGGGAAAGAAGGTTTATATCGTCGCCGCCGATTACAATTACGGCCACATCACGGCGGAATGGATGGGCAAGTTCGTGCGCGACAATGGTGGCGAGATCGCGGCAACGGAATTCTTCCCCCTTGATGTCACCAATTTCGGCCCGACCATCAAGAAAATCCAGGCGGCCAAACCGGACCTTGTCATCTCCGCCCTGGTCGGTGGCGCCCATGTTTCCTTCTACAAGCAATACGCGGCTGCCGGCATGAACAGCTCGATCCCGATCGCGTCCACCACCTTTGGCGTCGGCAATGAGCATGAACTGATCTCGGCGGAAGAAGGCAACGGCATGATCGTCGCCTATGGCTATCTCCAGGCCATCGACACCCCCGCCAACAAAGACTTTATCGCCCGTTTCCAGGCCCGCTACGGCGCCGATGCCCCGTCCTTGAACGAGCTGGCGGTGCGCTCCTACGAGGCGGTCTATCTCTGGGCAGAGGCCGTGAAACAGGCCGGCGCCACCGAGCGCATGGCGGTGATCGAAGCCTTGGAAAGCCCAACCTCCTTCGAGGGGCCGAGCGGCAAGGTGGTGATCGAGCCGAAGACCCATCACGCCGTGCAGAACGTCTATCTCGGCGAGCTGCAGGATCAGAAATTCAACATCTTGGAGAGCTACGAGCAGCAGCCGCCATCCGATACGCTCCTGGTCTGCGATCTCGAAGCCAACCCGGATCAGGCGACTTTCTACTTCGAAAACGGCCTGGAAGCCGCTGGCATCAAATAGCTGCTGCCGGCGACCGGCGACCCGCCGGGTCGGGGTTGACTTGGGGGTGGTGCCAGGTCGGAACCAAAACAAAGGTTAAGGACCCTCCTTTGGATCTTGTTATCGCCCTCGGGCTGCAGATCATCTACGGGATCGCCAATCTGGTGCTGATCAGCCTGGGCTTGGCGATCATCTTCGGCATGATGCGGGTGATCAATCTCGCCCATGGCGAATTCCTGATGCTCGGCGGCTATACCGTGGTCATTTCGACCAACCATGGGGTCAATCTCTGGTTCGCGATGCTGATTCTGGCGCCGGTGGTCGTCGGTTTGATCGGGGTGATCGTCGAGCGCCTGCTGATCCGTTTTCTCTACGGGCGCATGGTCGACACTCTGCTTGCGACCTGGGGGCTAAGCCTTCTTCTCATCGGTCTGGTCACCACCATCTTCGGCGCCCAGACCGCAACCACCATCTCCGCCCCCCTCGGCCCGGTTCAGATCGGTGATTACACCTCCAGCGGCTACGAATTGTTTTTAATCGTCGTCGCCGTTGTCCTCTCGGCCTTGATCTATGCCTGTCTGCGCTTCACCAAGCTCGGCCTGGTCGCGCGGGGCACGATGCAGGCAGCCGACATGGCGGCAGCGCTTGGCGTCTCGACAGAGCGGATCTACATGATCACCTTTGGACTGGGCGCTGCCGTCTCCGGCCTCGCAGGCGCCCTCTTGGCGCCGATTACCGGCGTGCTCCCGACCATAGGTGCCACCTATATCGCCAAAGCCTTCATTACCGTGATCAGCGGGGGCGCCGCGATCCTCGCCGGCACGACGTCCGCTTCCGTGCTGCTCGGCGGCATCAACGGCATCGTCAGCTTCGGCATCGGACCGACCCTCGGTGAGGTCGCCTTGCTGGTCGCCGCCATCATCCTGCTACGGCTCATGCCCAAAGGCATCACGGGACGTTTCTTCAGGAAAAGCCTGTGATCGACACAACCGAAAATCGCTGGCGCCTCGGCCTTGGCCTCTTTGCGATCCTGTTTCTGTTCGCCGCTCCCCAGGTCTTCCAGCTGTTCACCATCATCAACCTCACCATCGCGTTGTCGCTCGCCCTTTTGGCGCTCAGCCTCGGCTTGGTCTGGGGCTATGGCGGTATCTTGTGTTTCGGCCAGACGACATTCTTCGGCCTCGGCGCCTATGCCTACACCATCGCCGCGATCAATTTCGGCGAGACCACCGGGGCCGTCATCCTGGCCATTCTCGTGGCCGCCGCCTTTGCCGCCTTGCTCGGCTATTTCATCTTCTACGGCCGGGTGAGCGACGTCTATCTCGGCGTCATTACGCTGACCGTGACCCTGATCTTCTACTCCCTCCTTCGCCGCACCTCCGGGCCGGAATACAAGATCGGCAAGGCCCTTCTCGGCGGCTTCAACGGGGTCACCGCCCCGCCTTTGAACATCCCGGGCGACCCCTCGGCCATCCTGTTCCCGGAGCATGTGTTCTACGTCGCCATGGCAGCGCTCATCCTCGCCTTTTTCGGCAGCGTCTGGCTGATCCAGACCCATTTCGGCCGGGTGATGGTGGCGATTCGCGAAAACGAGCTCAGGGCCGAACTCCTGGGCTATGACGTCCGTCTCTACAAGCTCGCGTGGTTTGCGATCGGCGGCGGGATGGCTGGTCTCGCAGGCGTTCTGTTCGCCAACGGCATCGGCCGCGTCACCCCCGATATCTTCAACCTCTACAACACGGCCCTCACCATTATCTGGGTCATCGTCGGCGGCCGCGGCACCCTGATCGGACCGATCTTCGGTGCCATCGGTCTTTTCTATTTGACCTCAAGCCTGGGGACGCAAACAGTTCTCAACAACAATCTGGTGCTCGGCATCATCCTGATCCTGTTCGTCCTGCTCGTGCCCCAAGGCATCGTTCCTTCCGTCATCAAGCTCTGGGATCGCACCCGGTCTAACAAGCAAAGGTTAAAAAAAGAAAAACGTCTGCGCGATCGGCGGCCACGCCGTGGCATGGGCTCCAAAGCAGCCGAGGCGGCGAGTAATGACTGAATTTACCCCGAAGACAACCCACCTATTCCGCCATGTCGGCAAAAGAACCGCCGTCGACCGGGTCGACCGATGACTGAAATCGTCCTCGAAACCAGAAACCTCTCCCGCCATTTCGGCGGGGTCATCGCCGTCGACCGAGTCGACTTCAGTCTTTGGGAGAATGAGCTTCGCTGCCTGATCGGACCGAATGGTGCCGGCAAGAGCACGTTCTTCAAATGCCTGACCGGCCAGCTTCAGCCGAGCGAGGGCGATATCGTCATTCGCGACTTCCATGCGGGCGGGCGGCAGCCCCACGAAATCGCAAGGCTCGGTATCGGCATCAAGACCCAGGTTCCCAATGTCTTTGACGGCTTGTCCGTCGACGAAAACATCTGGCTTGCCGCGAGGCGCTGGCATGGCGCGGCCCGCGCCCGGGCGTTGACAGGCAACACGTTGGAGCGGCTCGAGCTTGGCGACATCCGCGGCGCGATCGTCGGCACGCTCGCCCACGGTCAGCGCCAGTGGGTCGAACTCGGCATGGTGGTCGCCGCCGAGCCCTGGCTGGTCCTCCTCGACGAGCCGGCGGCCGGCATGACCAAGGAGGAAGTTGTTCGTACAGCTCGGCTCATCAAGGAAATCAACCAGACCGCCACCATGATCGTGGTCGAGCACGACATGCAGTTCATCCGCATGATCGCGGGCAAAGTGACCGTCTTTCACGAAGGCCGGATCCTGATCGAGGATACCATGGACGTCGTCTCGCGGGATGCCCGCGTGCGCGAGGTCTACCTCGGGCATCGGCAGCCATGAGCTTCTCGCCCCTTTTGGAGACGAAAAACCTGCGCGCCGGCTACGGCCGTGTCCCCGTTCTCCATGGCATCGACCTCACCGTCGGCGACGGCGAGATCGTCGGCATTCTCGGCCATAACGGCATGGGCAAGAGCACGCTCCTGAAGACCCTGATGGGCTTGGTGCCAACAAGCGGCGGTGCCCTTCACCTGGACGGGATCGACATGACCCGCACCCCTTCCTTCGAGCGCAGCCACCTGGGCATCGGCTACGTCCCCCAGGGTCGCGGCATCTTCCCGACGCTGAGCGTACTCGACAATCTCCGTATGGGCATCGCCGCTCACGACACCGACGAAACGGAGGCCGTTAGTCATACTCTCTTGGGCTTTCCGAAACTCGAACCTCTTCTCGACCGCGAGGGCGGCGCCCTCAGCGGCGGCGAGCAGCAACTCCTGGCCATCGCCCGCTGCCTGATCAGCGATCCCCATCTGATCCTCCTGGACGAGCCCACCGAAGGCATCCAGCCCTCGATCATCGACGCGATCATCGAGCTCTTGAAGGACCTCCGGGACGAGCGCGGCGTCTCCATCCTCCTGGTGGAGCAGAATCTCGATTTCATCACCGAACTCTCCGATCGCGTCCTCCTCCTGCAAAAAGGCGAGATCACCGGCGAGGTCGCAGGCTCCGAAGCCGACCAACCCGGCGCTTGTCGCCGAATTCACCGGCTTCGGGGTGGCGGCGGCCACCGGCGCTGACTTGGCATCGCAGGCGGTTCGGGGCGCCGACGCTTTCACCAGCGATAGCGTCGGGGCGATCTGTCTCACCCGTTAACGCCTCTTCACATTCATCCGTGCGATCCGCACCGCAACATCAGCCGGAGGCTGCCCGCCATGACGGTGCAACGGCCGACCCATGCTCAGCTCAAAGAGATCGTCACCGAGTTTGGCATGCATATGTCCGACGAACGCATCGGCGAATTCCTGGCGATCATGAATGACACCATCGCCGCTTACGACGTGGTCGACGCCATGCCGGATTATCTCCCCTCGGTCGACTATCCGAGGACCGCGGGCTATCGCCCGTCGGCGGATGAAAATCCGTTGAACGCCTGGTATGTCAAAACCGAGATCAAGGGCGCGCCGCGCGGCCCGCTCGCCGGCAAGACCATCGTCTTGAAGGACAATGTCTGCCTCGCCGGCGTGCCGATGATGAATGGCGCGTCCACGCTCAAGGGCTACACCCCCGATGTCGACGCCACCATCGTCAACCGCATTCTCGATGCCGGCGGCACCATCGTCGGCAAGGCGCATTGCGAGTACTTCTGCCTCTCCGGCGGCAGCCACACCAACGCCACCGGCCCGGTCCACAACCCGCACAGAACGGGGCTATTCCGCCGGCGGTTCGTCCTCCGGCTCCGGCGCCCTGGTCGCCGCCGGCGAGGTCGACATGGCGATCGGCGGCGATCAGGGCGGCTCGATCCGCATGCCCGCCTCCTTTTGCGGCTGCTACGGCATGAAAGCGCACCCACGGCCTCGTGCCCTATACCGGCGTCATGCCGATCGAGAACACCATCGATCACACCGGCCCCATGACCGCAGACCGTCGCCGACAACGCGCTGCTGCTCGAGGTGATCGCCGGCGACGACGGCCTCGACCCGCGCCAGTACGCCCCGGTGACCGACACCTACACCGCAGCGCTCGACCGCGGCGTCAGCGGCCTCCGCATCGGCGTCCTGAAGGAAGGCTTCGGCCTCGCCGGCATCCGAGGCGGACGTCGACACCAAGGTCCGTGCCGCCGCCGAGCAGTTCCGAGAACTCGGCGCCATCGTCGACGAGGTCTCGGTGCCCATCCACAAAGACGGTGCCGCGATCTGGACGCCGATCGCGGTCGAGGGCCTGACCAACGCAGATGATGAAAGGCAACGGCTTCGGCACCGGCTGGGAGGGCATGTACACCACCAGCCTGCTCGACTACCACGCCAACTGGCGCAGCCGCGCCGACGAGCTCTCCGACACGCTCAAGGTCTGCATGTTCATCGGCGAGTATTTCCTGAAACACCACCGCGGTCACTATCTACGCCAAGTGCCAGAATCTCGCGCGAAAACTGCGCGCTGAATATGACGCCATGCTCGGCGTCTACGATCTCCTGCTTGATGCCGACCACAGCCGATGAAGGCAACGCCGCTTCCGCCGCCCGATGCCTCGCTCGCCCTCTATTGCCAGCGCGCCTTCGAGACTGCTGCCCAATACCAGCCCCTTCGACGTCACCGGCCATCCCGGCATGAACGTGCCCTGCGGCATGTCGGACGGATTGCCCGTCGGCATGATGCTGGTCGGCAGGAAATACGGCGAATCGACGATTTATCAGGCGGCCGCGGCCTTCGAGCGCCTAGGCGATTGGCGCCAGATGTAGGGTCATGGTCGCTTTGGTCTCATGGCGTCTCCGTTCATGATCTCATCATCGGCGCACATCGTCCTCTCGATATCGCGTTAACCCTATCCTCCAAGGCAAGGTCTACGATAACGGGGAGGGGCCTAAAAAATCGTTAACGCCAGCCCCCAGGTTTGAAGGCGTGCTTTGATCATCGCTTGACCTGATCGTCATCCCGGGCGACATCAACCGGAGCCACGTCTGGATAACGATCCGCGGCCTCCCCCTTCTTGGAAAGAAAAACATGAGCAAACGTTACGGCATCATCGGCGCTGGGCTGATGGGCCAGGAACATATCCGCTTCTTGAACCGGATAGACGGTGTCACGGTCACCGCCATCGCCGATCCCGACCCCGGCATGCGGGCCGAGGCGGCCGGCCTTGCGGGCGCAGAGGCGTTTACCGATCACAAGGCCTTGCTGTCCGAAGGCCATATCGATGCGCTGATCATCGCGAGCCCCAATCACACCCACCACGACATCCTGATCGATGCGCTGGCCACAGACCTTCCGATCATCGTGGAAAAGCCCCTTTGCCCAACCGTCGAGGACGCCGAGCGGGTTCGTTGGTGGCGGCGTTAAAGCGATCAGCACCGGTCTGGGTTGCGATGGAGTATCGCTACATGCCTGCGATTGCTCGCCTTATCGAGGAGGTGCATAGCGGCACCGTCGGCCAGCTTCGCATGCTGGCGATCCGCGAGCATCGCTTTCCCTTCCTTGAGAAAGTCGGCAACTGGAACCGATTTTCTCGATATTCTGGCGGCACGCTGGTGGAAAAATGCTGCCACTTCTTCGATCTCATGCGTCTCATCATCGGCTGTGAGCCGATGCGGCTTTATGCCTCTGGCGCTCAGGACGTCAATCACCTGGATGAGCGCATCGATGGGGAAACGCCCGATATCCTCGACAATGCCTATGTCGTCATCGACTTCGAGAATGGCGTACGTGCCATGCTCGATCTTTGCATGTTCGCCGAAGCCAGCCGCGATCAGGAGGAAATTGCCGCCACCGGCGACTGCGGAAAGGTCGAATGCGGTATCCCGTCCTCAACGCTGATCATCGGCAAGCGCCAGCCGGTCGAACGCATGGGCGTTGCCTTGCCGCTCGAGCGCGCGACCGTCTCGGTTGATCCCGACTTGCTCGAGATCGGCCACCATAACGGTGCTACCCATTTCCAGCACGAGCGTTTTCTGCGGATGCTCCAGGAGGGGGGCGGCCCGAGATCACGGTCGAGGACGGTCTACGTGCGGTCGCCATGGGAGCTGCTGCCGAACGTTCGATCAAGGAAGGCATGCCTGTTACCTTCAGCCCGGATTTTCTGTGACTTGAAAGGATCTAGACCAAATGTTCGCCTGAGAACATTTGGTCTAGAAATGGAAAAGTTAGTGAGCTACTGCTTCTTATCGGCTTTGAGGCAGTCCAGCGTCAGTTCGTCCGAAAAACGCCCGTTGCTGCGGAACTGCGGAATTTGATGCTGACTGTTTCAGCTCGAACGTCGCTTCATGGACCGCCTCATCACGTTTAACCTTCAGGGCAACGAAAGACGTGCCGTCAGCGTCTTCTCTGTAGCGAAGTCGGCTCAACCCATCGCCATCCTTCAGGCCTGCCTTTGCAGCCGGTCCTTCTGGATCGACATGGGTCAGCGCACCGTCATTCTAGAAGGTAAGTGCCAGATCAAAACCATGATCAAATGGGTGCTCGGTGCGATAGTTGAGATCCGCGCATGTGCCGAACCAGTCTCCGGTGGGCAGCATCTCACCTGAAGGCACCGTCTTTTCGACGTCCCTCGTAATGTCGTCCAGGCCAGTGCGAGCAGCGATTGCGGCGAGCTGCTGCAAATCCAAAGACCCTTCACGCTGACCGACTTCGGCGAGCTCGCGCAGTACCTCATCAAAAGGCAAAGCGAAAACCGGCAGAGCGTTCGCCGCTGTTTCACCGTCCTCAAAGGCCTGGTTGTTCAACTGGTGCCACCAGGACAAGGCCGTTCGGACACCGCCGGGCCTGATGAAGCGAGATACAGCAATATTGCAGGCGCCGCTATCCAGCTCGTGCCAAACGCTAAAGACTTGCTCAACGTCATTCGTGAAGAATCTCCGCCTTCAAAAACTGTGACTCGTAATGTTTCCCAGCCAATATCTCATAAAGACCACACCGAATATCGCTGAACCAATTCACGAAGTTAGCGTCATAGACCGGGTCACCATTATAAGCGCCATCCGCCATGAACCGGTTGACCGGGCTATCAGATCTGAGCCAGGATGTCATCGACTTGGTCGGGGTCACCGGCATCCTTGTCGGTCAAGAGATGCGACACGATCATGCCGCTCTTCGCATCGAGGCCGAGGTGAAGTTTCTTCCAGCCACGACGTTTCTTGCCATGCTTGGCCCGGTACCATTCGCCTGGCCGTAAATCTTCAATCCCGTGCTGTCCAGAATCAGATCCAACGGCTCGGAAGTGGCCCGAACCCAGGGCTCAATCGTCAGCGCCTTTCGCCGCCGGCAAAGTGTTGCCACACTGGCCACTGGAAGATCCAGGCCAAGAAGCTCAAACACACTTTTGGTGAAGCCATAGGTTTGGCGCAGTCGAAGATGGTAGACCGCACCCAGCGTCAGCATCGCCTCGATCGCGCTATCCGGAATACACCGTCTCCCCGCCTCGGCCCTCGCGTTTCGGCGCTCTCCAGTCGATCTTGTCGGGAGAGAGCCAAATGGTGATCGAGCCCCGCTGACAGAGCCCAGCATTGTAAGCTGGTCAGTTCCGCATCCGATACTTTGCTTTAGGAATATGGTGCCGACAGTCGTGATGATGCTTGACGGGCATGGCATGAAGCTTGACCTTGCAAAAGACAGGCGAACTCACCTATCACCTCAAGCCTTATGCGGGCAACTGTGGCGACCGATGAAACAACGCTGCTAAGTGGCCAATCCTTGACATTGCGCAACAAATATGCGCATATTTGATGCGCAATCATGATGTGGGCTTAAATAATTGGAGTTTGACACATGACGAATGACTTCGACGCTCCAAAGCTTAAGCGGAGGCCGCTCAATATCAGCGTCCGTGCCGATCTCGTCGAAGCTGCTAAAGGTTTCAACCTGAACACCTCACAGGCTGCCGAAGCCGGGATTGCCGCTGCGGTCAAGCGCGCCCAAGAAGCGGCATGGGTCGAACAGAATCAAACTGCCATTGAGGCTCACAACGCGAGAGTCGACGAGCAAGGAACACTGCTCAAGCCCTCTTGGTTTGCTGATTGATGGCTCGATTTGACGTCTACAGGATGAGGGTACAAACTGATGTGCCGTTAGTGGTTGATGTCCAAGCCGATCTTCTTGACGCTTTGGGGACACGGGTGGTTGTTCCATTGGTCCCTCTAGCCAATGCTGAGCATGAAGTTGCCGCGCGGCTGAAACCGATCGTCGATATTATCGGCAAACCTCATGTGCTGATGACGACGGACCTTAGCGCCATACCAAACTCAGCCCTTGGCGAACGGGTTGCATCAGTCGAACAATACCGACAGACCATCGTGGACGCCCTCGATTTCCTCTTCCAGGGATTCTAGTGACTTTGTGAAACTGAAGTGCCGATTTGAGAATGAGGATCATCATGAGTGAAGAGAATAAGGTTGCCGCTGAGATCATCCCGGGGCCTGGCGGGCGCGTTGCCGGTCGGATTTCCGCAGTCCCGCTTGATCAGCTCCAGCTTGGTCTGATGAAAGGGCCTGGTGGAGACTTTTTCGAACACGACATTGTTGGGTCTAACTCCAATACTGCTCATTTAGTGTAGAATATGCTCTTCTGCGTTGGCGGGCAGCAGGAGGCATGATCGACGGCGCGGACGGTTGCCGGACTCCCTGAGGGGACGCGGATCACGGATTTCATCAGTCTGGGGGTTGTTGCCAAGACCTTTCCGATGGCGACGGTGCGCGAGATTTTGTCGATGACCGGCAAGACCAGCCTGCGCGAGCGCGATCTGCCGGCGCATGTGGTGATGTATTATGTGATTGCGCTGGGGCTCTACATGTAGTGCTCCTATCGCGAAGTGCTGCGCTGCCTGTTGGAGGGTCTGCAGTGGCTCACGGATCTGTTGGCGGCGCTCAAGGTTGCGGGCAAGTCGGGTATAAGCCAAGCTCGGACGCGGCTTGGCGTTGAACCGGTGCGGCAGCTGCATGATGCCGTGGTGACCCCGATTGCGGTGCCGACCACCAAGGGGGCCTGGTATCGGCAATGGCGGTTGGTGAGCCTGGATGGCAGCACGCTGGATGTTGCCGACGAAACAGTGAATGATGCTGCTTTCGGTCGTCCGGGAAGCAGCCGCGGTGAGAGTGCATTTCCGCAGATCCGCTTCGTCTCTCTGGTCGAGAACGGCACCCATGGGGCTGTTCGGCAGCCAGATGGCGGACTATGGGACGAGTGAGATCACCTTGGCCAAAGAAGTGCTTGCGGCCAGCTTGCAGCCGGGCATGCTGTGTCTGGCGGATCGGAATTTCTTTGGCTTCGAGCTCTGGGGCCTGGCCCGAGACACGGGCGCGGATCTGCTCTGGCGGATCAAGAAAAACCTCCGGCTCGCTTGCGAGGAGCGCTTGCCCGACGGCTCCTATCTCAGCCGCATCGATGCCTGTGACAACGATCGGCGGCATAAGACCAACGGGATTGAGGTTCGTGTCATCGACTACCGGCTGGACGGTGTTGCCGATGCCGAGCCGATCTATCGGCTGGTGACCAGCCTCTTGGATCATGAGCAAGCGCCTGCCACCGAGCTGGCGGCGCTCTACCATGAGCGCTGGGAAATCGAGACCGCGCTCGGTGAGCTCAAAACCCATCTGCGCGGCGCCGGGGTCGTTTTGCGCAGCAAGACCCCGGACCTGGTGCGCCAAGAGTTCCATGGCCTCCCGATGGCGCATTTCGCGATCCGCGGCCTGATCCATGAAGCCGCCCTCAAAGCCGATGAGGATCCCGACCGATTGTCCTTCCTCCATGCGGTTCGTGTCGTCCGGCGCAAGCTCCCGGCCTTCACCGCCATTTCCCCCACACCAGCGAACAGCGCTTCATGACGCCGTGCTCGAGGAGATTCTCCAAGAGCGTGTCGCCTCAAGCCGGGGCCGCCGCGTCCCTCGCGGCGTCAAACGCAAGATGAGCAACTTCCCGCTACGCCGACGAGGCGACCCGTCACCACCGCTCCTCAAACGCGATCAAGCCATCAAAATCGTTAAATCAACAGCATTGCGCTTAGCCCAACAGAGGTACCAAAAGTCTCATAAGGATACGGTCGATCAGGCATCGTCGTTTTGAGCGTGACCGCTCCTTAGGATCTGACGCGAAGTTAACGCGGTACTTTAGTAGAATGGGAGTATGGAGTAGATCCTGATTGGAACGGTGATGGAAGAGCACGACGTTCGCGTTCGGTTTGAGCGGATAAGGTGGTCGGTTCACTGCTGAACAAGCTGAACTACAGCTGTCAGCCAATCGCAAGACGCGGGAGGGCAGCCATCATCCCGACCGCGACGCTCAGTTCGAGCACATCAATGCTACGGTGAAGGCAGCCATGGATGCCGGCGAGCCGGCGATCTCGGTCGACACCAAGAAGAAAGAACTGGTCGGCGACTTCAAGAATGGCGGTCGCGAGCTACGCCGTATCCGTCCGGTGAGAGCCGCGGTTAAGCAGCTTTTTTGAGCTGCTCAGCCTTCCAATTCCAAGGGAGAAGCTCATCGAGCCTTTGGGCTGGATGTTCGGCGATGCGCTTGAGGACGTCGGCGAGCCAAGCCTGAGGGTCGACGCCGTTCAGTTTGGCGGATCCAATCAGGCTGTACATGAAGGCCGCCCTTTGACCCCCGCGCTCGGAGCCGGCAAACAGCCATGACTTTCGTTTATGCAGAGGTCTGCATAATGGATAGGGCCCAATGTGCTGCCTGCAGTACATTGGGCCCTATCCAATATGTGTCGGGCGTGATTATGTGGCGGCAGGTTTCAGGGACACGTAACTCCGCGGCAATCGTGCTCTTTGCCGCCACATAAGATCCCATCGTTTTCTCCTCCGGCCCAGGATGTTCCTGACACGGCCCGGAAGGAGAGACAGCTATGTTGGAGCTATATTTCAAATACCCGAAGGTGCTCGAGCGCCTTCGCAGTGGTGCGCTCGGCAATGAGATGGACCGGATTGCGACGCATTTCTCGGAGGTGGGATACAAGCGCGGGTCGGCCAAGATCTATATATGCCAGATTGCGAGGTTCAGTGCATACGTGGCCCGCCAAGGCAAGACGACGACAATAGATCAGGATTTGATCGATCGCTTCGTGAAGAGTCTGCCGACGGTCACGCCGCGGATTTCTGCACGGACGGCGATCGACCATGCCCGTCGGCTGGCACCAGATCGGTTTTCGACCTCATGTCGCAGATCGCCGGATCCCCACGATCCATTGCTCGCTGCCTTTCTCGATCACCTGCGCCGGGTGCGTGGCCTGGAATCCAAGACTTGCGAGGGGCTTCTGGTGACCGCACGCCGGATCCTCGCCTGGTACGATGACCATGTCCCGGATCAGCCTCTTGCGGCGATGACGGGTGAGCATGTGCTCGCTTTGATCCAGCATCTGTTGTCGCTGTCGATCAATCACTACACACGAACTTCGGCCACCTCCCATACGCGCACGTTCCTGCGTTTTCTGCGGTGGTCCGACCTCAATGGCGAAGACCTTGCCCGTTTCGTTCCGCGGACACCTTGCTATCGGCTGGCGCACCTGCCGTCACGCCTGACGTGGGAGGATGTCAGACGCGCGATCGATGAGATCGAGGCGGCCACGCCGTCGGGCGTGCGGGATCGTGCGATACTGCTCCTGCTTGCAACCACCGGGCTGCGCAACAAGGAGCTTCGATCGCTCGAACTTCGAGATATTCATTGGCGTCGCGCTGAGATCCTGGTGCGCCGGACCAAGGCGAGGCGCAACCGCGTCGTGCCGCTCTTGCAGGAAGCGGGCAAGGCGCTCGCCGACTACGCGTTCAAAAAGCAGGCCGCGATATTACGGGCGCTGGCACGATATGTGGAGGTGGGTCAGATCGATGGCCCGCTTACGCGACAAGTCGCGCTCGACGTCGTTCTCTCGTGGAAGAGCACGGCTAACGGTCGCGCTATTCGTCACGGGGTGCTCCGCCGCTTTTGCGATTATCTCGCCATCTACGATCCGCGGACTGAAGCGCTCGATCCACGCGCATTCCCCCGATGCCGCGCGATGCCGCCGCCGCGCATCTTGAACGATGAGGAACTCGGATCGCTCATGTCGGCATGCCGTCGCGTTTCGCCGGGCTATCCTCAGCGGGGATCGACGCTGACGGTGTTGGTCGGCTTGCTGGCAAGCACGGGGCTGCGTTCCGGTGAAGCGCTTCGCCTCGACCGTGCCGATGTCGATCTGATCGATGGCGTCTTGCACATCAGGAAGACCAAGTTCCGCAAAGATCGCCTGGTACCGATCCATAGCACAACACTGACGGCACTACATAACTACGCACGGGATCGCGATGCTGCCTTTCCAGTGCCGAAGGATCCCGGATTTTTTCTCAGCTCGCGCGGCAACCGGTTATCGCCATCAGGCCTCAAGGCGGCTTTCGTCGCGTCCTGCAAGCTTGCCGGTCTCAATAGTGGCCCCGACGCGGGCAAAGCGTTGAGGCCACATGATCTGCGCCATCGTTTCGCCATCACACGTCTTGCCGTCTGGCATCGGGAGAACGCTGATGTGCAAGCATTGCTGCCTCTGTTGGCGACCTATCTCGGACATGCCCGCTACAGCGACACCGCCTATTACGTAACCGCCACCACAGATCTTTTGGATACGGCAGCCTACCGCGCGTTCGCCGACGAAGGTGTCTCATGAGCGCACAGACCTCGCTCCCGTCACTACTGGAGTCTTTCTTCCGCCACCGGCTGACCAAGCAGAGGAACGCGAGCCGCGCCACCATCGCCAGCTATCGCGATGCCTTGCGCATGCTGATCCTGTTTGCCGCCGAACGTACAGGACAAAAACCCCACGCCTTGGCGGTTGAGGATCTCGACCGCGACCTTGTTCTCGCCTTCCTGGACGAGCTGGAGCAGAAGCGGAATAATGCGGTTCCGACACGCAATGCGCGCCTGACGGCGATCCGATCATTCTTCCATCACGTGGCAACGAACGATCCTGCGTCGCTCGGCACCGCCCAACGCATTCTCGCCATTCCGACCAAGAGGTCGCACACCGAGGTGACCCACTATCTCGCACGGCACGAAGTGGACGCTCTCATCGGCGCGCCCGATCAGCAAACATCGCGCGGTCGTCGCGACCGGGCGTTGCTGCTCTTCCTGGCGCGCACCGGAGCGCGTGTTTCCGAGGCTATCGACGTCAACGCATGTGATCTTCAGCTGGATCGCCCGCGGCCACAGGTGCTGCTGCGCGGCAAAGGCCGAAAGGAACGGATCGTGCCGATCTCGGACGATCTGATCAAAGCGTTGAAGGCGTTGATGAACGAGCGAAGAGTCGCCCACAACGAGGCGTTGCCGCTCTTCGTTGGAACGCATGACATGCGTCTGACGCGGTTCGGCGCAACGCACATTGTACGACGCGCTGTCGTCATCGCTACCTCACGTAAGCCGGAGCTGGCACGCAAATCGATCTCTCCTCACGTGTTCAGACACTCGCTTGCGATGAGGCTGTTGCAGTCCGGGGTGGATCTGCTGACCATCCAGGCTTGGCTCGGGCATGCACAAGTTGCCACCACGCATCGCTATGCGGCGGCAGACGTTGAGATGATGCGACGCGGGTTGGATATGGCAGGCATCGCCGGCAGTCAGACCGCCCGCTACCGACCAAAGGACGCTGTCCTGCAGCTGCTTGAGAGCATTTGAATCTTATGTGGCGGCAAAGAGCACGATTGCCGCGGAGTTACGTGTCCCTGAAACCTGCCGCCACATAATCACGCCCGACACATATGTGCGGATCACGACCGAGCGCCTGCTGAACTTGCAACGATAGCCCGGGCATGCCGCGGCGCATGTCCGAGACGCCCGTCGACAAATAGACCCGGACACCCGACGGCACAGGGATCATTGCCGATCCAAAACCTTGAGCACCCGTGCCAGAGCGCCGGCGTCGACATCAATACCGACAATCACACGGCCGCCATCCCTGGTGACGACCTCCATCCGACCGATAGGCGTCGAGGAGCCGTCATCATCATCGTCATCAGGATCATCATCTCGGGTAATGATCGCAGGCACCAAAGAGGGCGCGTCCGGCGCCATATCCAAACGGCCTTCACGGAAAGCCTTCCGCCACCTGAACAAAAGCGATCGCGAAATGTCGTGCCGCCGCGCTGTCGCCGAGACCTGGCGATGACCGCGGTAGCTTTCCTCGACAATCCGAAGCTTCTCCTCGAAGCTCCAGCGACGACGCCGACCGGTGTCCACGACCTCCAGCCGGCAAATCTGGGCACTGTGACTATCCATAGGCATAGCCACACTCAGCAGCAGATTGCGCGAGATCGTTAGGCGGCTCTCACCGGATGGCTACGCTACGCCGAAAGGGCGATCCTGAACCGATACGGATCCATGACTTCAAGATCAAGAGCCTGGGCAAGGTGGCACCCTATGGCGTCTACGACATGGCCGCCAATGAGGGCTGGGTCAATGTCGGGATCGATGCCGCTGTGAGCGTGAGGACGTTCGCAGCGGCGCGTTCGCGGTCGAACGCATCCGCCGCTGGTGGCAGAGGCTCGGCCAGGCACGCTACCCCGACGCCACAAGCCTCACCATCACCGCCGACTGTGGCGGCAGCAATGGCGCCCGTGTCCGTCTGTGGAAGCTCGAGCTTCAACGGTTCGCCGACGAGAGCGGTCTTGCCATCACGGTCACTCATCTGCCGCCCGGCACCAGCAAGTGGCACCGGATCGAGCACCGTCTCTTTGCCGACATCTCGCAAAACTGGCGCGGCAAGCCACTGGTCAGCCGCCAGGTCATCGTCAAACTGATCGGCGCCACCACGACCGAAAACGGCCTCACGGTCACGTGCGATCTCGATCGCAATCTCTATCGAAAAGGCATTCAGGTCAGCGATGAAGAAATGGCTGGCATCAACATCCGGCGCGACGATTTTCATGGCGAGTGGAACTACATAATCAACTCAAGAAAATCATCTCTGTTGACCTCACAAAGTAACGCACAAACTTTTCATGAGTTGATCCGATAATTTCGCGTCAGATCCTAAGTCAAAAAAATCGGCGCGGCCATGCCTGGGATCTCCTGCTCGTTGATGGAGCGACGGCAATGGTCCTGGAAGGCGGCGAGGATTCTCGACTTGCGCTCGCTGCGCATGGTGGCAACGCCCAGGGTCATGGGGCGAAAATCGCTATCGACGGGGATGAAGCGGAGCTTGCCGCCATCGGGGGCGATGTCGGTGCGCGGGCGGATATTGGCGAGCGCGTAGCCGAAACCATTGGCGGCGAGGCTGTACATGATCGACATGTCGCTCGCCCGTTCCGCAATCAGCGGGCTCAACCCTTTCGATTGGAACAGCGAGATGAAGTAATCCCGGCTCATCGGCAGATCGAGCAGCACCATCGGCTCTTTGGAAAGCTCCTCCAGCGTCAAGGCCGCCCGCTCGGCCAAAGGGTGATCGGCGGCGATCACGGCATAGGGCGGCAAGGAAACCAGGCGCTCGAAGTCGACATCCTGAGGGATTTCGAGATCATAGGTCAGCGCCACATCGATCTCGGCCCGGCGCAATCGCTCGAGCAGACCTGCCTGATGGGCCACCACCTGGCTCACCCGTGCTTCGGCATAGGCCGCCTCGAAACGCTTGCGCAACGTCGGAAGAATCAGCGGGGCGAGCGTGACCAGGCAGCCGATACTGATGGGACCGCGCGGGCACGCTGCCACGTCGCCGGCAAGTTCGTGCAGGGCTTCGGCATGGGCCAGCACCGCCTTGGCCTGCACCAGAAAACGCCGCCCGCCCGGTGTCAGCGACAGCCCCTGGGCGTGATGGCGAACGAACAGCTGAATACCGAATTCACCCTCGAGCTGGGCAATCGCCGCCGATATCGATGGCGGCGAGACATTGACCCGCTCCGAGGCGATGGTGATGCTCCCCACTTCGCCGACTGCGACGAAATACTCAAGTTGCCGTAGGGTGAATCGTAAGGCCATGTCCGATACATCCGATGAATGCGTCGGCAACGCAAGGCCTGACATCCCAGATGGCTCCAGGCCGCAATCGGCTAAGCGGGCGCGAAGAAGGTCCGGCAATGACTGGCAAAGGCCAATATCGCCTGGCTTGCCGGCTCGCCTTTCCGCCTCGCCAGGACAACCCGGCTTTGCCTGACCTGACCCAGAAGCGGGCGAATGGCAAGGGCTCGGCCATCATAGCTCATGCTCGATGCGGGTTTGGTGGTGAGGAGCGCAAAGCCGAGACCATGACCGACCAGACCGCGCACCATCTCGAAGGAGGCGGAGCGATAGCGGACCTCGGGCTCGAAACCTGCATCGGCGAAGATCGACAGGAAATAGCCGGCGCTCGGCGGCGCATCGAGCAGGATCATCGGTTCCTCCGCCAGGCTCTCCAGAGCGAGGGCTGGCTTCGCCGCCAAAGGATGCCCTGCCGACATCAGCACGTAAGGCTGGAGATCGGCCAACGTCTCCGTTGCCAGATCGTCACCGAGATCGAAGTCGTAGATCAACGCAAGGTCCGTCTCGCCGGCGCGCAGGCTTGCCAGCACGCGCCGATGATCGCCTTCGACCAGTTTGGGATTGAGGTCCTGCTCGGCGTTCATCTTGGCCAGCAAGGCCGGAAGGACATAAGGGCCGAAGGTATGAAAGCAGCCGATCCTGAGGCCTTGCCCCTCCCGCTCGGCACCGAACGCAATCGAGCCCACAGGCTCGATATGGGCCGTGGTGCCATAGGCGCGGTTGGCATAGATCAGGGGCGAGCCGCGCGCCGCCGTGAAGATATCCAGGACTTCGCCGATGAACACATGATGGGTGCCGATGCGCTCGCCGCTGATCACCCGGCAGTCGAAGGCGACCAATGGATTGACCACGCGAGGTGCGCCGGTGGTTTGCACCGTCTATTGGGCGCAATCAAATTTATCGGCCACCTGCTCCTTGAAGCGTCCGGCGAAGGTATCCGAAATGTAGGACTGGTCATCCCTTAGAATGTTGACGCAAAACACCTTGTTCACGAGGATCAGCGCCGCTGCCGGGCTTTCGTGATGGACGCAGACCAGGAGTGTCGGTTTCGGCGTGTCCGCCGAGACCGATGCCATCGCCGAGACCGTCACGCCGGCCCGTCCGCCCGGGCCATCGGTGGTCACGATATTGACGGTGCAGGCGGCGTGGCTCATGCCGCCGAGGAACCCGAGACGAAGATCGGCATCGATGACGTCGGACATGGTGGTCCTCCTCGCGGTCATGCCGCTGCCGCGATCGACTATTCGGCGGCGTCGGGCAGGTCCTTGGAAAACCACTGCTTGACCGCCGCATCGCCCCGGCTTGGCGCTTTACCCTGCATGACCTGATCGGAGAGGTCGGCGGCCTCCTTGACGAAGGCAAGCGGGCCATCCCAGTCGAAGTTCCGGTATACAGCCGCGAGATGGGCAAAGGGCGGCGATTGCGCGAACAGCTGGAAGGTCAGGCGATGACCGGCATAGTCGGAATTCACCAGGTCGCGCGCAAGCGCCAGGAGCTTTCGCCGATCCTCGGCAAGCCAGTCGTCATTGATCGAATAGAACTTGTCGAGCCAGGGCTTGGTCTCCGGGCTTTCGAACGACGCGACATTGGGGGTGACGCAGATCTGCCCGCCGCAAAGTTCACGGGTCAGATGCATCATGGCGGGCAGGTTCGACATCGCATGCACCCGGCCGGTGTAGAGGAGCGACTGGTTCGGCATCAAAAGGCCGGCGGGCGAGCGTTCGGCTAGGGCGATCGCTGCGGTAAGGTGCGCGTTGATCCCTTCGCGCCAGACCGCCAGCGTCGACAGCTTCTCCTGCACGGCCGGCTGTTTTTCCAGGCCGGTCTGGCGCGCGTTGAACAAAGCGGCACCGATCATCATGTCCGCCTGCTTCAAGGTCCGCTGAACGAAAGCGAAGGCGGAATAGCGATGAAGGGTTGCGCGGATGAAGGTCGCTGCTTTGGTGTGTCGATAGAAAAGAACATTTTCCCAGGGGATCAGCACATTGTCGAAAATGACCAGTGCGTCGACCTCGTCGAACCGGTTGCTGAGCGGGTAATCCCGATGATCGGCACGCGGACAGGCGCCGCGGGCGCCGGCGAAGCCCGAGCGGCAGATGAATTTCAGGTTGGGTGAGCCGAGATCGCAGACAAAACCGACGGCATAATCGGAGAGCTGCTCATTGCCCCAATTGGCGATGGTCGGCTTGGTGAATGCCTGGTTGGCATAGGCGGCGGCCGTTTCGTATTTGGCGCCGCGCACGATCAGGCCCGCATCGGTCTCCTTGACCACATGCAGCAGCATGTCCGGGTCTTGTTCCTGCGGCGGCTTGGAGCGATCGCCCTTGGGGTCGGTGTTGGCGGAAACGTGGAACGGGTCCTCGGCGAGGACGCGCTTGATATGGTCTTCGATGTTGGCGGCAAATCGGGGGTCGATTTCGGCCAGAACATCCTGGCCGTCATAGAGCGACCACATTTCGCCGACCGTCTCGTCGCCCACCCGGGTGACGATGCCGCCGATCTCTTCCAGCACCGTATCAGTCGCCCGGCGCTTCGCCCACCAGTCGTCCTGCGTAAGCGGCAGCGCGTTGCCGATGGCGTTGATCTCGCCGTCCTGCTCGATGGTCATGACCTCTTTGGTCGCCGGATCGTGCTGCATGTCGTAAATGCGCGCCCGAATATCGACCAGAGGCTTGAACATGGGATGCATGGTCACGTCCTCGACCCGAACACCATCCATGTAGACCAGGCGGCCGTCCCGGATCGAGTCTCGGTATTGTGCACCCGTTTTGATCATTGATTTCCCCCTTCAGGCGTTCGGACCGGCAAGATTGAGACGTGGCCAGCTTCGATCTGTTGCAAGTGTCTTCTTCATCATCTGATGAAATAAAGTAGAGCTTTCCATATCCCTGCTTCGGAAATGGCTAAGTGGCGGTTCGAGCCATGGGCATCATGTTGCGCGTTGCCGGCTATTCCAAGGTGCTGCTTAGGTTTAATCTAATCAACGCTGCGGCAGAGTTTGCTTTTGACAAGACCGCCATGGCAATTAGCATCATTCATCAAGCGCTTTGACCGAGAAGCAAAGCTGAAGAAATCTTTTTGGGAGCGCTCGCGAATGCCAGGCGAGATCGAGCCACCGGCTGTTGAAATTCGTAATGTCGTAAAAAGGTTTGGGACGTTCACCGCGATCAAGGGGGCAAGTTTCGACATCCGGGACAGCGAGTTTTTCACGCTTCTAGGACCATCCGGCTGCGGCAAGACCACCTTGTTGCGCATGATCGCAGGCTTCGAAGACGTCACCGCCGGTGCGATCTATCTCCATGGCGAGGAAATCGAAAACCTGCCGCCCCATCAGCGGCCGGTCAACACCGTCCTTCAGCACTACGCGCTCTCTCCTCACATGACCGTGGTCGAAAACATCGCCTTCGGCATGCAGCGCTTGAAGAGGCCGCGAGACGAGATCGAGACGCGCACGCAGCGCATGCTGGAGATGGTGAAGCTTGGCGAGTTTGCGGCGCGGAAACCCCATCAGCTCTCCGGGGGTCAACAGCAGCGCGTCGCCCTTGCTCGCGCCATGGCGCCCAACCCCAAAGTGCTGCTGCTGGACGAGCCGCTTTCCGCCCTCGATCTGAAGCTCCGCCAGGCCATGCGGGTCGAGCTGAAGCAGCTCCAAAAAGAAACTGGCATCACCTTCGTGTTCGTTACCCATGATCAGGAAGAAGCCTTGACCATGTCGGATCGGATCACGGTGATGTCCGATGGTGAAATTCAACAGATTGGAACGCCCGAGGACATCTACGAGCGGCCGCTGAACCGCTTCGTTGCCGATTTCATCGGCGAAACCAATCTTCTGGAGGTCACCATCGAGGATGTTTCGGGCGGGCGTTGCCGCTGCCGTCTGGCCAATGGCCTTGCGCTCGAATGCCGGGCATCCGTAACGCCGCTTGTGGGGGCACGCGGCCATCTCTCGATCCGGCCGGAGCGGTTTTCCTTGACACCCGGCGCAGACGGACAAGAGACCTTGAGCGGGGTGCTCAACCGGACGGTCTATCTCGGCACCGACACCCAATATCTGGTGCGCCTGGATGACGGAGCGGAGGTCACGGTGCGCAACCAGAACGCCCATCATACAGCGCTCGACGTGAGCCCCGGGGACACTGTGGCCTTGCAGATCGATGACGGTGCTGCGCGCCTGTTGGTGGATTGATGGCAGGCATTGGCGTCGATAAAGCGGCCCCGACCTCCGGCAGCTTCGCGCCGCTTCGGGGCTGGCTGCTGGCGCCGTCCTGGCTGGTCATTGGTTTTTTTCTGCTTTTGCCGATCATCATGATGCTGGTCTATTCTTTTCTGACCAAGGAGTTCCGCGGCGGCGTCATCTGGGAGTTTTCGCTTGGCGCTTATGACCGGTTCATCTTCGATCGCGGCCTGTTCAGCGACGAGGCGCCGAGCCTGGAATGGACCTACATCACGATCTTCGCCCGTTCCATCCTGCAGGCGGCGATCGCCACCCTTCTTTGCCTCGTCATCGGCTTTCCCACCGCCTTCTTCATCGCGACCCGCGCCGCCAGCACGCGCTCGATCTGGCTTTTCCTGATCACGGTGCCCTATTGGGTCAATCTCTTGATCCGCACCGTGTCGATGAAGTTCCTGATCCGGGACAACGGCCCCTTGAATGATACGCTCATCTGGATCGGCCTGACCAATGAACCGCTGGCGCTTGTCAATACCGATATCGCCGTGCAGCTGGGGCTTTTCTATTCTTATCTGCCCTTCATGGTCCTGCCGATCTATGCCTCGGTCGAGCGCTACGACTTCGCCCTTTCAGAAGCCGCGGCCGACCTCTATGCCGATCGCTGGACCATCCTTCGCCATATCGTGATCCCGTCCGTCAGGCCCGGAATTGTCGCGGGCTGCATCCTGGTCTTCGTGCCGAGCCTTGGCGCGTTCCTGGCTCCCGATCTCCTGGGCGGTGCGAAGAATTTCATGATCGGTTCGCTGATCGAAGAGCAGTTCAAGGGAAATGCAGGCGATTGGCCCTTCGGCGCTGCGGCCTCGATGATCCTCTTGGCCATGGTGCTGATCGCATTGCTCTTTTACGCCCGTCAGCTGACGCGCAGCGTTGGGGAAGGTCGATAGCGTGGCAAAACGCGGCGATCTTCGGCGCGATGTTGCGGCCGGGATGATCTGGAACGGCTTTTCGGCAAAGGCGCGCGCCGAGGGCGCCAACATCGAATATGCCTATCCAAAAGAGGGCATCATCGTCTGGATGGACAATGTCGTGCTCCTGAAAGATGCGCCCAATCGGGACAATGCGCTGAAGTTCATGGACTTCCTCCTGGAGCCGGAAAACGCTGCCGCGGTCACCAACTTCGCCCAATACAGCGCTGGGGTGAAAGGTGTCATCGGCCTGCTCGATGAGGAGCTCAGATCCCAGCCGGAGGCCGTGCCGCCGGCCGATGCGCCGGAAGGCACTTTCGTTGCAGTCTGTGATCAGGAAACACAAGAAGTCTACGACGCGATCTGGACACGGCTGAAGAAATAGTCGTCTAAAGTTAGAAAACCCCTGGAGCTGCGTTGACGTCGCTCCGGGGGCCTTGATGATCAGCCCTTCACCGCGCCGAAGGTGAGGCCGCGGATCAGAGGACGCTGGAAGAAAAGGACGAACATGAGCACCGGCACCAGCATGATCATGGCTGAGGCCGAGAGCTCGCCCCAGCGGATCTGCTGGTAGCCGACGAAGCCGTAAAGCCCGACCGGCACGGTGCGCACATTGCTGTCGGCGAGCACCAGGGCGAACAGGAACTCGTTCCAGCTGAAGAGAAAGGTGAGGATCGCCGCGGCCGCGATGCCGGGGCGGGCGACCGGCAGGATGATCTTGGTGAAGGCGGACCAGTAGGTGCAGCCGTCGATGTAGGCCGCTTCCTCCAGTTCGCGCGGCAGGTCCTGGAAGAAACCGCGCAGGATCCAGACGACGATCGAGAGGTTGAGGCCGGCGTGGACGATGATGACGCCGATATGGGTGTCGAGCAGGCCGAGCTGGTGATACATGACGAAAAACGGAATCAGCATCGCCACCGGCGGCGTCATGCGGGTGGTCAGGATCCAAAAGCCGACATCGGCGCTGCCGCGAAACGGAAAGCGCGCCAGCACATAGGCAGCAGGTATCCCCACCGCAAGAGTTGCCGCCATGCTGCCGAGGCCGACGATCGTGCTGTTCAGAAAGAAATCCCAGAGGTCGGACTGCTGCAGGACCTTTTGGTAGTTGTCGAAGATCGGCGTAAAGATGAAGCGCGGTGGCCGTGCGATGGCATCGCGGGCGGTTTTTAGGGAGGTGTTCAGGAGCCAGTAGATCGGGAACACGCACCAAAGCGCAAAAAATGCCAGAATGAGCCGGCGGAGGATCGTCATGGCGCGCTCGGCCGGAACATCTGGGTTTTTCGCAAGAAGACTTGGCAGGCGACGACGGTAACGATCAGCATCAGGATGGTGATGGCGGCGGCATAGCCCATCGACAGGAACTTGATGCCCTGATTATAGGCGAGAAGGTTGAGCGAACGGGTGGTGATCCCAGGCCCGCCGCCGGTCAGAACAAAAATAATATCGAAGGTCTTGAAGGCGTCGATCGCGCGAAAGGTGACGGCGATCACCAGGAACGGCCGGAGCATCGGCAGCATGATGTGCCAGAAGCTCTGAAAGCCGTTGGCGCCGTCGATGGTTGCCGCTTCGAACGGCTCTTCCGGCATGGCGGCGAGGCCGCCTGCGGTGATCAGCACGATGAACGGCGTCCACTGCCAGGTATCCACCAGGATCAGCGTCGGCAGCGCCAATTCCGGTGCGGCGAGCCAGGCCTGGGGTGGGAGACCCACCGCCTTCATCAGGTGATTGATCACCCCGAGATTGGGGTTGAGCATCATGCGGAAGCTGAAGGTGGCTGCCACCGGCGTGATTGCCATCGGCAGGAGATAAAGCGCACGCAGCCAAGGGGCGGCTTTGGTTTCATGGTGCAGCATGACCGCGATGCCGACACCGATCACCAGCTGCAGCATCACCGCGCCGACGGTGAAGATGACGGTGACGCGGAATGCCGACCAGAAGTCGGCGGAGGTCATCAGTTCGGCGTAGTTCGAGAAACCCTGGAACGACCAGGCGTCGCCTTCCAGGAGCGTGTAGTCGGTGAGGCTGAGGAAGGCGCCGACGATGAACGGAAACAGCGTCAGGGACAGCAGAAAGACGACCGCCGGCAGCAGCATCCAGAGGATGAACCGCCGGCGCTCCGCCGGAAAACGTCCCCTCATTCAGGCCTTGATCGCGGCATTGGCCTTGGCGGCGGCTTCCTTCATCGCGGTCTCGGCGTCCTTGGTGCCGGTGACCACCTCGTTGATGCCGATCCCGAACGGCTCCAGGATCTCGCCGGATTTCGGATGGAACCAGCAGGCCTTCATGATGTCGCCGTCGGCCCCTTCGAGGTTGGCGAGCGCCGCTTCGGCCGCCTGTTCGCCGAACGCTTCCCGAAAGCCTGATGACTGCCAGGCGGAGCTGCGCGGGGTCGCAAGGCCGGCAGCGGCTGTCTGGGCAGACGTCGGCTTGCTGGTGACCCATTGCAGGAACAGCCAGGCGGCTTCCTTATGCCCGGACTTGCTGTTGATGCCGGCGAGCCAGTGCCACATGTTCGCTTTCGCCGGTTTGTCGCCCGCACTCGGCATCGCGCCGTAGACCGCATTGCCGGCCACCAGGCTTTTTTCGGGATTGGCGATGTCGGTCGCGAAATTGCTCGAATCCAGGCCGATCGCGGTGGCTTCCGTCATGAAGTCGTTCAGGCATTCGTACCAGTGGTAGTTGCCGACGCCGAGCGGCCCGGCATCGCGCAGCAGCTTGCCGTACATGTCGATCGCCGCGATCGCTTCCGGGCTGTCGATCGCGACCACGCCATCGGCGCCGACGATCTCGCCGCCGTAGGAAAAGATAAAACCGCCTGCCGGCCAGGGACCACCATCCGGCGCCTTGGCGCGCATGGCGATGCCGGCGGTGGTGTCGTTCTTGAGGGCCACCGCGGTGTCGTAGAGCTCGTCGAAGGTCGTCGGTACCGAAGCGCCCGCGGCGCCGAGCATCGGCTGGTTGATGAACAGGGTCTGCGCCTCCGCAGTGATCGCCATTACGTAACGCTCATTGTCATGCCAGACCGGGAAGGAGCGGGCCGAGGCGAAGATGTCGTCCTCCTCGTACCAGGCTGCATCGAACAGCGCGGCATTGGCGTAATGCTGGTTGAGCGGCTCCAGCCAGCCGGCCTCGATCGCCTGACCGAGCGAAAAGACCATATAGACGTCGGGCACCGCACTGCCGCCGCCGAGCTTGATCGGGATCTCCGCGGTATATTCGCTTTCCGATTGCAGCTCGGCGCTGATCTCGATCCCGGTCAATTCGGTGAACTGCGGCAACAGCGGCTGCACTGCGCTCATCCAGGGATGCTCCAGCCCGCCGAGCACGATGCTCTGCCCCTCGGCCTGACGCCAGTCGATCGCGGCCGACTTGTAGTGCTCCATCATCTCCTCGGCATAGGCAGGCGAGAAGATCGGGATTTTCGCGGAAGAGAGCCAGCCGGCGCCTGCCAGCAGGCCGGAAGCACCAACGAAATGTCGACGGGTGATCCGACGTTGTGCCCGCATGAAAGACGGAAGTCGATGATTGCCCATGGATAGCACCTCCCCAGGTTCGTTCTTGTCGCTTGTTGACGCTGTTGAATTCTATGATGACACTAACGTCAGCCGTCTCGCAAGCTCTCGCCTCAAAAAGGCACCGCTATCTCGGGCGCAGCGAGACCATTACGAACAACATCCGTCCGCCGATGAAACCTGGACGGGCAGGGGAGGCATGATGAGCGAGCCGGCAACAGCCAACAGCTATGATTACATCGTTGTCGGCGGCGGGTCGGCCGGCTGCGTGACCACCAATCGACTGATCGAGAAACATGGCGCATCGGTTTTGCTGCTCGAAGCCGGCGGGCCCGACAACCATTCCCTGATCAGGATGCCGGCAGGCTTCTTCAAGTTTCTGAACGGCAGTCCGTTTCTGACCGAGCACGAATCCGTGCCGCAAAAGAACCTCGGCGGCCGCACCGTCTCGATCTGGCAGGGCAATGTCCTGGGCGGCGGCAGTTCGGTCAACGCCATGGTCTACATGCGCGGCCGTCCTGCGGACTACGATCATTGGGACGAGGTCGCGGGCGGTGCCGGCTGGAGCTATGCCGACATGCTGCCCTACTTCAAGCGCCAGGAAGGCAATCAGCGCCTCAACAACGACGCCCACGGCATCGACGGCCCGCTCAAGGTCTCGGACCCCGTACACCTCTCCGAGATGAGTTTTCTCTACCTGAAGACGATGCAGGCGCTTGGCGTGAAGCTGGTCGACGATTTCAACGGCGGCGATCAGCGGGGCGTCGGCTTCATGCAGTCGACCACCTTTCCCCGCGCGCGCTGCAGTGCGGTCCGGGCGTTCCTCGACCCGGTCCGCAGCAGCGCGCAGCTCGATCTTCGGACCCAAGCCAAAGTCACCAAGATCCTCTTCGATGGTCGACGGGCGAGCGGTGTCGCCTACCACCGGCATGGCCAGCTGTTTGAAGCTCATGTCAAGAAGGAGGTCATTCTGACGGCGGGCGCTTTCGTCACGCCGCAGCTCCTCATGCTCTCGGGCATCGGCCCTGCCGATCACCTCAAGAAGAACGGCATCGAGGTCCGGATCGATGCGCCCGGCGTCGGCGCCAATCTGCACGACCATCACGAGGTGCCGCTGATCGCCACCACCGACCGGGCATACGGCTATTTCGGCGAGGACCGTGGCTGGCGGATGCTGGTCAACGGGCTCAATTACCTGCTGTTCAAGGGCGGGCCGGTGTCCAGCACCGGCGTCGAGGCCTGCGCCTTCATCAACCCGCTCGACCCAGACGGCGAACCGACCATCAAGCTCTATTGCGTGCCCTCGATCTACGGCGACAAGGAGGTGCTCGGCACCGAGCCGACCCATGGCGTGACCTTTACCGCCTGCGTCCTGCAGCCAAAGTCGCGCGGCTCGGTGCGCCTGCGCTCCGCCGATCCCGAGGATCTGCCGCTGGTCGACCCGAACTATCTCGATCACCAGGACGACATGCACCTGCAGGTCGCCGCCCTTCGTTACGCCCGCGAGGTGATGACCGCCCGCCCGATGGCCGATACCATCGAGCGCGAACTGATGCCCGGCGCCGAGGTCGTCGATCAAGCCGGGCTCGAAGACCATTGCCGCGCCACGGTCAAGACCAACTGGCATCCCTGCGGCACCGCACGCATCGGCCGCGCCGATGATCCCATGGCCGTGCTCACTCCCGATCTCAAGGTCAAAGGCGTCGACGGACTTCGCGTGTTCGACGCCTCGCTGATGCCGACCGTCCCCCACGGCAACACCAATGCACCATCCATGGCGGTCGCGGACCGTGCGGTTGATCTGATGCTGCCTTAGAGCCTTACTCTCAGGGCTTCAGCGGTGGTCGTCATCGGTTGATGTTCAATCCCGGAGGATCGAGAGGCTCTTCGAATCATGGCTGATCCAGATCCGCTTTGGATCGAACGTGCCGATGACATCGTTGTCGACCTTGGCCCTGATGAGCGCATCGTCGGCATCGCCGACCTGGATCGTGAGGACCGTGTTGCTGCCTTTGAACACGCGGCTCCTGATACGCCCCTCGATCGCGCCCTCCTGCTCGGGGCTGGCGGCATGGCATCTGACCCGTTCCGGGCGAAGGGCTGCGGTGACGTTCTGACCTTCGGCGGGGCGGTGGTCATGGGCCGTGCCGCGCAGCGCCTTGCCTTGCCAGTCGATCACCACGTGATCACTATGGACCGCCGACACGCGACCGCCCAACAAATTGGTGTCGCCGATGAATTCGGCAACGAAGCGGCTTTGCGGGTGGAGGTAGAGTTCCTCCGGCGTGCCGCTCTGTTCCACTCTACCGGCATTCATGACCACGATCCGGTCCGACATGGTCAGCGCTTCGTCCTGATCATGGGTGACGAAAAAGAACGTTTTGCCGGTGCGTCTTTGGATGTCCTTGAGTTCGATCTGCACCTGCGCTCTGAGTTTCGCATCCAGGGCGCCGAGCGGTTCGTCGAGGAGGAGAAGGCGGGGGTTCAAAGCCAGCGCCCGGGCAAGCGCCACACGCTGGCGTTGACCGCCTGACAGCTGATCCGGCGTTCGATCACCGAGGGCTTCGAGTTCCAGAAAGTCCATGAGCTCGGACAAGCGCCTGTTGATGTCGCCGCGCGCCATGCCTTTCAGTTCCAATCCGAATGCCATGTTCTGGCCAACCGTCATATGGGGGAACAAAGCGTAGTCCTGGAACACCATGTTGACGTCACGCTTGTTCGGGGGCAGGGAAGTCACATCGCGGCCATCGAGGATCACCCGGCCCTTATCCGCGGTTTCGAAACCGCCCAGGATGCGCAATGTCGTGGATTTGCCGCAGCCGGATGGCCCGAGGAAGGTCACGAACTCGCCCGCCATGATCTTCATGTCGAGATTGTCGACGGCGGTAATGTCGCCGAAACGCTTGGTGATCCGATCGATATGAACGACGACATCGGCGTTCCGGCTCATGATCTGGTTGCCCCCTTCATGCGTCGGGTCGAACGCTCCGCCCAAAGCCCGACGATCGCGGTCAGAACGAGGACGACGGTCGAGATCGCGTTGATTTCCGGCGACATGCCGGAGCGCAGCTTGGCGAAGATCAACACCGGCAATGTCGGCTCGTAACCGCCGAGGAAGAAGGAGCGGACGAAATCATCGAAGCTGATCAGCATGCAAAAGACGCCGGCACCGATCAGGGCCGGGCGCAGATAGGGCAGGGTGATCCGGGCGAAGACGACGGCGTTGTCGGCGCCGAGGTCGCGCGCCGCTTCGAGCTGGCTTTTCGGCAAGGTGCTGAGGCGCGCCATGACCACCAGGGCTACGAAAGGCACATTGTGCACGGTGTGCCCGAGGATGATCGCCAGCATACCGGGCTCGATCTCCAGAAGGCGCGCATAAATCCGAAGCGCGATCGCCGAGATGATGCCGGGAATCACCGCCGGCAGGCAGGTGAGCGCGAACAGAAAGGCGCGGCCGACGAAGCGGTTGGGTCCGATCAGCAACGCGATCCAGGTGCCGATCGCAAGTGACAGCACGGTGCTGGCAATGGCGATCGCTATGGAATAGGCGAAGACGCTCAGAACCTCAGCACTCTGAAAGACGCCGATATACCATTCAAGCGTCCAGGATTTGATCGGAAAGCCGATGAACTTCGAGCCCTTGAAACCCATCAGGATCATCAGCACCAGCGGCACGAACAGATAGACCAGGAACGCCCAGTAGATGACCGACATCAAGAGACGCGTGTGGCGGGTCATTGCAGCAGGCCTTTGCCGTCGCGCCCCATCAGCTTCATGAACAGGCCGGTCAAGGCCAGTGTGGCGATCAGCATGATGCTGGCAAAGGCGGCGCCGGTCGGCCATTGGTCACCGGCCACATGGAAGAAGCCAGCGATGGTTTCGGCGAACACGGTCGTGCTCGGTCCGCCAAGCAGAACCGGTGTCGCGTAAAAGCCGGTGGAGATCAGAAACACCAGAATGCAGCCTGAGGTGATGCCTTCTTTGGAAAGCGGCAACGTGATCCGCCAAAACCGCGTCCAGGCGCCGGCACCGAGATCGGCTGCGGCTTCGCGGTAACTGTCCGGGATTTTTTCCAGCGCCGAATAGAGCGGCAGGAGCATGTAGAGCGCGGTGAGGTAGATGATCCCGACGCTCATCGAAAAGCTGGTGTACATGAACGGGATCGGCTGCTCGATCAGGCCGACTGATTTCAGCAGAAGATTGATCGCCCCGTTATTGCCCAGAAGGATCATGATCGCATAGGTGCGGACGATCTCGCCGACCCAGAACGGGATCAGCAAAAGGAGCAAAAAAATCATCTGGTTCTGGCGCTTGACATGCTTTGCCAGGAAGTAGGCGACCGGATAGGTCAGCAGCATGGTGGTGATGGTGACGGTCAGCGCGAACAGCAAGGTGCGCAGGAATGGCACGATGAAAATGCGTTCCTTGAAGAACAACGCCCAATTGTCGAAGGTCCATCCGGGCGTCACCCCTATCGTCGGTGGATAGAAGTTCAGAAAACTCACCCAGAACATCTGGAGGATCGGCCCGAGATGCGCAACCAACACCCAGGCGATCGGCAGCGACGCCAACAGGAAGAACTGGCGCCTTTGTGACTTGAAGACTAGATCGGCAAAGCGCCGATAGAGCCAATGGTGAACCAAAGCTCCCCAAAACGTGCGGCGGCGTCGACCGCCGCCGGTGGACTGGACCTCGCCTTCGATGGGGGGCGTTTGGTGCGTTGCCATGATCAGCGCCCTGCGGCACGCCCTCCCTTACCAACGTCGCGATAGCTCATGCCTCAACGAACGATCTGCGCGTCGCAGCGCCGCGTCAGGCAGCCTTGACTTCCTCGACCGCCGGGTCGACCAGCTTGTACTTCATGTCGTTGGCTTCGGCGCGGAAGAATTGCAGATTCTCCAGCTCGTCTTCGGTGAAGGAGGAGGCCTGGCGTTCGAGATCGGTAAGATGCGAGTCTGCGCCGTTATAGGTCGAGATAAAACCGGAGGATTTGGTCATGGCGGCGCCAACCTCGGAACTCGCCAACAGGGCGTCCAGGAACATATAGGCGTTGTCGGTGTTCGGCGCGTTGTTGGTGACGTTCAGGGTATAGACGAAGCCATAGGAGCCTTCCTTCGGGATGGTCATGGCGACCGGGAAGCCGTCCATGATCAGCTTCGAGATCGGGCCGTTCCATGCGTGGCCGAGCACGATGTCCTGGTTGATGAACATCTGCTGGATCTCGGCGCCGGATTCGTAATACTTCCGGACCATCGGCTTCTGCTCGATCATCAGATCACGGATCTCATTAACGATTCTCGCCGCCTCGTCCGGATCGTCCATATAGGCGACCATGTTGCCGTCATAGCCTTTATAGAGCATCAGCACCGACATCATGTCCTGAATGATATAAGCGATCTGACCGCTATACTTCTCATCGAACATGACGTCCCAGCTCTTCGCTTCCTCGGGCGTCACCACCTCGGTGTTGTAGGCCAGCACCTCGGCGCCTGAAAGGATTGGAGCCCCCCATTTTTCGCCGCTGATGGTCGCCCAGTCGCTCTCCGAGTAGACCGGGTTGATGTTGCTCCAATTGCCGAGCCGAGCGGTGTCCATCGGTGCGAGCAGACCACTGTCGATGAACTGCAGGAAACGATGGCCGGCGACAGTCACGATATCGACAGTCGGGTTGGGTGCCTCGGCAGCGAGCAGGTTGAACTGCTTTCCCTGATCGTCCACCAGACGGATGTTGACCTGGATGCCGGTTTCGGCCTCGAACGCCGCCTTGAAATCATCAGGCACGAAATTGGCATAGGTCCAGATATTCACCACCTTCGCGTCCTGCGCACGCAAGGTCTTGAGGTAAGCAGGTGCTGCCAGCACCACGCCCGAGGCGGCAGTGGTCTGGATGAAAGAGCGTCTGTTGATTGTTGCCATGGGACCCGGTTTCCCTATGTTGTCGGTTGGATTGGGACTCGAGGATGGAGCGCTGCGTCTCGCTATCCATGTTCGACCGTAAAGCCCTGCTTCGCCAGCCTTTTCAACTCTGCAAGTGAAGTCCGGTCCAAGTCAAGGGCAGCGAGCAGGGCGTTTTCCCGATGGAAATCAACGCCGTACATCGCAGAAAAAATCTCGATGCCGGCTTGGTGCAACTTGGCCGGGTGCCCGATCATTTCTCCAAGTCTTACCGTCGGCACCAGTCCATAAGGCACATCTTCGGTGACATAACGGCTATCGGCGCTGGCAGGACCCGTGCCGCCGCAGCCGTCTCGGTGCATCGCCTGGTTCATCTCGGCGACGCTGGCCACCGGCACGTGGAACGACAGATGAAAATGCTCGAAGATCGTGCGCACCGAGAGACCGAGGCGCTCAGCGATCGCGAGCCGCTCCTTGTCCAATGCTTCCAGCATACGGCCGACATTGGGGGTGACGTTTTCCCCCTGGCTCCAGACCTCGCCCCGCTCCATGCGCGTCATGTTGCCGAGCGCGATGCCCATATGGTTCTGCGGGTTGAGATTGGAGAGCGCGATCGCTAAAAGCCCGTCGCGCAGGACGAAGCGATCGCCGAACAACCGCCGGCTCACGGCCAGCCCGTCCGCCGAGCGGCTTTCTGGAATCGCGCAGATATCGATCTTCGATCTGATGGTATTGACCAACACGTGTGACGTGTCCAGTTGGCGTCCTGTTGTTGCCGTGGTGCCCCAGGCGACGATCGGCGGCGCCGCGCCGCGCGCTGACAACAGCTTCGAGAGATAGAGGGCGCCGAAAGAAGCGTGGGAACTGATCAGAACGGTTTGATCGCTGCGAAGATGCGGCGCCAGAGCCGCCATCACGCTCTTGTGGCCGTAGGCGGGCAAGGCCAGAAGAACGACATCCGCCCAGGCCGCCAGCTCCTCGGCATCCGTCGCAACAGCCGGATGAAAACGGCCCTCGACGGCACCGGCCGCGACCAGCGGCGCACCCGCAGCAAGCTCAGCCGTGCGCTTGCCCGACGGCGACCAAAGCATCGCCCGATGCCCCGCTTGTTCCAAGAAGGCAGCATTACCAAACGCCACCGAGCCGGCACCGGCAATCCCGACCTTCAGTGTGGCCGACCTAACCATCATCCGCGCCACCAGTCGTCACCGGCTCGCCAAGGACGTGCATCAACCGGTTGGCCCAGCCGAACAGCGCCGTGGACAGAATCAAATCGACGATCTCCTCTTCCGATAAGCCGGCATCACGCAGCCGTTGCACGTCCGCCGCCTTCGCCTCGCTCGGAGTCTTGGAGAGCTTGACGGCAAAGTCAAAAATGACCTGATCACCAGGGTCGAGCGTGGCCTGCTCCCCATGCTCGAAAACGTTCTGCATCACGTCCTCGCTCTTGGTCAGCTGATTGTAGCGGCTGGCATGAACGGCAGCGCAATAGACGCAGCGATTGACCACCGAGGCGGCGGTGGCCCCGAGCTCGCGGCCGGCCCGCCCAAGTCCGCCGCGATTGTACATGATCGCGTTGAACAGCGGCGAACGCACCTTCAGCACCTCCACATCATGGGCGAGCGTCAGCACATAGTCTGAAATCTTGGTGTTGGACGGCGTCACCTTGAGTGCGTCCAGCTGGGCCAGCGTCGCCTTGTCGAGATCAATCGGCGTCACCCGCGGTCGCCAGTCCGGCACCTCGATGGTGAAGTCGTGAATGATGTTGCCGCTCATTCGACTGCAGCCATGAGTTTCAGCCCTTCGACAAGGCGGATCTTATAGGCGAGAAAGGCATTGAGCTGGGTAAGGCGAACGATGTCCGGCTCAGCGATGCCGGCTGTACGCAAGCTTTCGACATCCGCCGCCGTTGCCTGCTTCGGCGAAGTGGCAACGCGATCGGTGAAGACCAGAACCGCTCGCCACCGGACTTGGTCGCCGCCGTCGAAGCCGGGTTCGGCGAGAGCGAGCGTTTCGTCATCAACCTGTTGCTGGCGCATCGCATCGTCATAAACGCGTACCAGACCCAGGCTCTTATTGAGACGGGCGATCCGAACGGCGAGGGCTGCTCGTACACCATGAGAAAAGCCGCCGGGATCTTTTGGTCTCAAGACCGCCTCTTCGGCGACATCGGTCATCTCCAGAACATCGGCACGAAGGGCGAGCGCTCTTGCAACCGCCTGATCGGCCTGCAATCCAGCGAGGTCGATCACTTCTTGGCTGGTCATGGCTTCGTCTCCGGTTCCTTATTGGTGGTCAAAAGCTCCGCAGGCATCCACTCGTCGCCCTGTAGCTCCGGCTTATCGTAATCCTGCAACCGCTGCCAATGGGCCTCGATGTCCTCTTGGTAGAACGTCGCGGCAATCTCGCGCACCAGCCAGGCAGCGCCCTCGCTTATCGCCGGAATATCACCGCTGATCTTGCCGAGGCTGGCGGTGGCGCCGTAGTTGAAGCAATAGACCGAGGCGAGCCAGGGAGCAGCCCCAGGCTGCCGTTCACGAAAACTGAAATCCGGGTTGAGATAGGGAAATTTTTCGAGATCGGCATTGCGCTCTTCGTCGGGCGGCGTATAGACGTCCTGCCAAAGCAGGATCTCACCGGCGATATCGCCAAATTCGGTGCGCGCCAGCGGGTCCGTGGTGAAGCCGGTTCCAAGGATCAAATAGTCAACGGAGACGCGCCGATCATCCGCGATATCGATCTGTAACCGATCGCCGGTGGCGATCACGTCAGTCACCGGCGTGTCGAAATGGAAAAACACATTGTCGTGACAACTGACCCGCAAGGTGGAACCGCGCGGTGCCGGAGTTTGCGTCGCAAACGAATATTGCATGAAGCGCCAGCGCCATTCGTCCGGCAGCGCTGCGTAGCCTGCGGAGAAACCAAAAGATCCGATCCCCATCATCTTGTTGATGGTCGGCATTTGCTTGCGACGGATCAACAGCCGCACTTCCGATGCTCCCGCTTCCAGCGCTTCAGCGGCATTCTCGACGGCCGACGCACCGACCCCGATCACCGCCACCTGTTTTTCTCGGAGCGCGGAAAAATCGATATCGTCGGAGGAGTGTGCCCAGTAGCGCCTCGGTACGCCAGCCATGAAGGCCGGAATATTGGGATGGCCCGTGCCTTCCCTGCCGGTCGCCATGATCAGCTTGCGGGTAAGCAGGCTCCTCTCGCTCGCCCCCTCGCCGCCAAGATTTAGCCGCAAAAGATCGCCTTCGGGGCGGATTCGGATCAGCTCGACATTGTTCTCGACGGGGACATTCAGGACCTTCCGGTACCAGCGGAGATAGGCCATCCACATCGGCCTCGGGATCTTGTCCATCGCTTCCCAGGCCTCGTCGCCGAATTGAGCGACATACCACGCGCGAAAGGTAAGGGACGCCATGCCGTAGGCGGGACCGGTGAGCTGCTTGGGCGAGCGCAAGGTCGCCATGCGTGCATAAGTCAACCACGGCCCTTCGAAACCCGCCGGGTTACGGTCGAAAACCCTTACATGAAGGATGCCCGCCGATTGCAGCGCGAACCAAACAAGCAGACCGCACATGCCACCGCCGATGATCACCACATCATGGACGAGCTCGGCCCCTTCCCATCGCGGCACAACCCAGTTCGCGGGAGGGCGGCAAAGGAAATTCAGATCGCGCCGAACCTCGGCCTCCAGCTTGTCGAGACCGATTGGCGCGGCCAAATCGGCTGGCGCGGCCAGGCCGGTAGGCGTGCCGGCGCTCTGGTCGTGCGGCCTCATCGTAGATTCCACGCGGCGTAACCGCAGGCGAGTTTCCTGCCGTCGCACGGACAATGCAAGAACATGGATAGGTTCGTCATTCCGCGTTGTTTTATCCCAAAAGCCTGCCCTTCAACCTGATGCCTTGGGCCGTGCAAGGCAATCCTGCTCACCCGAGCAAACCAGCGCCTCCATCGGCCAGTTGGTCGCGCGCCGGCCGTCGCCGGTCAGCCTTGTGTCGGCCATGCCCGGTGCTCGTCGTCGATGACGAAGGGATGACGATGGCGCCAGATGCCATTTCTGAGGACGGCGTCACGGAGATGAGGGTGATGGTCGGGCAGATCAGCATGGCCATGATCGATGATGTCCGGGTCGTTGGACGGCCAGGCCAAGAAGGCGACCAGGACACCGATCACCCCGAGACCGCCGAGTACGATCATTGCAACGCCCATACCGGCGGCAAGCCCGACCCAACCGGCCAACGGATAGGTCAGGAGCCAGCCTACGTGAGATAGCGCGAATTGCGCGGCGAACAAGGCTGGGCGATCTTCGGCATGGGCTGATCGTCTAAGCAGCCGACCGGCGGGGGTGAGGACCATGGAGAACAGGAGCCCAAGGACAAACCAGAGGAAGAGTAAACCTGCCCAAGGCGTCTTGATGCCGCTCATCCAGATCAGACCTTGGATGACAAGAACGCTCGTCATGGCCAAGGCGGCAAAGGACATGACCGGCCGGTCCCGAACCCGATCGAGCAGGCTCGGCAAGGCAAGGGCTGCCAGCATCGACCCGAAACCGAACGCACCCAGGGCCAGGGCAACGTCGCTTTCGGTGCGCTCAAACCCCGTTCTCACGATCACGACGGTGTTGACGATCACCATGGCGCCTGCAGCCGATGCGGCGAGGTTGAGGGAAAGGAGACCGCGCAAACGCGGCGTTGCCAGATAAATCCGGCTGCCGCGCGTCAGGCGATCGATGAAGCCGCGTGGCTTGGTCCCTGTCGGCACCGGCGGGAGATCTGCTGTCACCACCAGCAGAGCCGAGATCATGAAACCTGCTGCCGTTCCGGCAAACAGCCAGTGATAGTTCATGACCAAAAGCAAAAGGCCGGCAAGGGCCGGGCTGATCAGGTTTTCCAGATCATAGGCAAGGCGCGAGAGTGAAAGGGCCTTGGTGTAGTCGGTCTCGTCGGGCAGAAGATCGGGGATCAGGGCCTGAAAGGTCGGGGTGAAGGTGGCCGAGGCCGCCTGCAACAGAAAAATCATGAGGTAGACCTGCCAGATCGCCTCGACGAAAGGCAGCATGAGGGCCATCACCACCCGCAAGAGATCCATCGCGATCAGTACGTGTTTTCTCTCGAAATGCCCGACCAAGGCAGAAGCGAGCGGCGCCAGCATGACATAGGCGACCATTTTGATGGCAAGCGCCGTGCCGAGCACGGCACCCGCCCGCTCACCTGCAAGATCATAGGCAAGCAAGCCCAGGGCGACGGTGAGCAATCCCGTCCCGAGCAGCGCGATGATTTGCGCTGAGAACATGCGTCCGTATGCGGATTTTTTGAAAACGTCGAGCAAGCTCATGGCCCAACAGCCGATTGAAGCGATGTGCTCACTTCGCTGGTCAACAGGCCTTCATGGCCTTTTTTCGTTACATCTGAGCGCAACGCACCTCGCCTGGGATCCGTTCATGACCGATGATCCATCAACGACCTTACCTGGCAAACAACCTGTTTGACAGGCTTTGTCCGGACGACGCACCCATCGGTGCGCATGTCATCGACCAAGAAAAAGGTTGGACGTCGAGCCTTATTTAATTCACCGATGACGTGCGAAGGTGCCCTGTGGGTGGTCTGGAGGGGGGTGCGGGCCGGTGCCGACTTCGTTTGGTCGGAAAACGCTCCAGACGCCCGGAACGACGCCAAAGCCCAGACCATCCGAGAGGATCGACCTTCAGGCGTTATCCCCGGCTGGTCTTTTGCAGTTCGGCCAGGAGTGCCGATGTGGTGATCTGCCGGCAATAGCCCTTGATGGCGTTGATCGAGTTCTGGTGTCGTTCCGCGCTATAGGTGGTACAGGCATCGGTAACTTGCGTCACCAGGTAACCGAGATCGCAAGCATCGCGAACAGCGCTCTCGACGCATTGATCGGTGATCAAGCCGGCGATGACCAATTGCTTCACGCCGAGATTGCGCAGGATGTAGTCGATATGGGTGGAGACGAAAACCGAGGATGAGGATTTCGGCAGCCAGATCTCGTCGTCGATGGGCGCTATCTGATCGATCACGCGGCCGTCCCAGGACCCCTTGGGGACGTTGAACCCGGTAATTTTGTAGTCCAGGCTGCGATCCCGCCCATCGGCCGTCAGACTTTCGATGGTGGTGTACATCACCTCGATGCCATGGTTGCGGCAGGCTTTCTGCAAGCGCTGCATATTCGGGATGACGTGCCGTTCGAGCTCGCTGAAATACCAACCGTAACGATTGGCAAAGACTTGGTCATCCAGCCCTTCGAACTCGGCACCTTCCGGATGGGCCGAGAAATTCTGGACATCGATGAAAAGAAGGGCGGACTGCAAAGGCTGCAAAGGGACATCGCGGGTCAGCGTCATGTCATATGGTCCTGGCAAAGGCGTCGATGGCAGTGGCAAGCAAAACGGCCCAAGGGGCGGCGACTTGATCGTCTCCCAGATGATCGTTGCGAATCTCGATGAGGCTGTGGGGCATGGCGCGGCGCTCCCCATGCTGCGGAACGAACCAGTCCGAGAGGTCGTCGATCTGGTAGGGCTGATTGAAGCCGATCACGAGATCCGGGCTCTGCCGAGCAACGACGGCTCCGAGTCTCTTCGAGGTTTCCTCATCCTTTCGATAAAGAAAACCGATGTCCCAGGGACGAGGAACGCCGTTCATGATCGGGGTGAAGCTGTGAACGGAAAAGGCCGCCTTGCACGAGGCTCTGCTGAGGATGTCGTCGACGGCTCGATGGAAGGGGGTGAAAATCTCGTCGATGCGGGCCTGACGTGCCGGGCCTATCAGGTCGACGTTAGCCGGAACGGCGACGTGATCGCTGACGGCGGGCATGGCATCCGGGGCATTGGTGGGGCGGTTGCAATCGATCACCAGCCGGCTGTAGGGCTGAAGGACTGCGGTCGCCCCAAGGCTTTGGCTCAGTTGTCGGCATAATGCCTCGGTGCCGATATCCCAGGCGATATGCAGATCCATATGGCGCCGCTCGAGGCCAAGGAATCCAAGGGAAACCGGTATCGCGCGGCCTGCATGTTCGCAGACCAGCACCACCGGGTAATCCGAACCTTCGTTCAACACCGTGACCGGTGATGGATCATCAGGCCCGAGAAGTTTGACAGCACGTCGTTCCAGTATCGCGGCCATCAGCGTGTTATGACTTTCTTGCTGCCTGCACCCTTCCTCCATCTCACCTTACATGTTTCTCTGGCTTTTTGCGCGGTCTGTTGCACGCTCGTCGTCAACATGACTTGCGTTCGCAATTCGCCCGAGCCCAGCGCTTTCCTGCTGGCGGGCAGATTGAGGATCGCATGGGCCAGGAAGTGCTGCCGAACTCGATACGGTATCGTCTCAGAACTTCCCATACGCCGTTTTCAGTTCGAACAAGGGGTGCTTCGGCGACATCTGGAACTTGATCAGCAGCTCGCGCGCGATCATGTCCCGGTCCTGCTGGTTGTCCGGTAGCTTGATGTCCTTCGGCACCGTGACCCAGCCGTTGATGTTGCGATCGAAGACCGCAGGCCGGCCTTCCTCGTAGCCCATGTGGACGTCTTCCAGCCAGTTCAGATCGTCCCAGCCCATCATCTCGATGTATTTTTCAAGAAACGGCGTGAGCTTGGCGTAGTCCGGCAGCAGGTTCACGTCATAGCGATAGCCGATATGCTGACCAATCGTCCGCTCGCGCTCGCTGTCCAGCCCGTCCCCCTTCAAGAAATGATCAACGTCGTCGACGCGGACTGCGTTGACTTTGACGTGGCTCGTGACGTGCTCTGTGCGGCTTGCGCGTTGTTCTCTTCGGCGCTGACTTCTTGGTCGACGGTCCGGCGCGTCGCTGGTTTGGCCATGATCAGTCTCCGTCAAGTCAATGAGGTGGCCGTGCCATCCTCAGTAGCGCGGTCATGTCGGGGCGGCCGACGGTGTATTGGGAGCCGGCGAGCGGGACCATGGCGAGGGCCGAGGCTTCCATGGTGAGGGCTGCGAGGTCTTCCGGCTCCAGGGAGTGGACGTTGGTCTTGCCGCAGGCGCGGGCCATCATCTGGCATTCGATGGTCGAGGCGTGTGCAGGAAGTTGTAGACGCGCTCGGCCGCGTCGTCGGGATCGAGACGCTTGCGCAGCTTCGGGTCCTGGGTGGCGACGCCGACCGGGCAGCGGCCGGTGTGGCAGTGGTAGCAATAGCCGGGCTCGACGCCCATTTCCTCCTCGAAATCGGCCTCGGGGATATCCTTGTTGCAGTTCAGCGCCATCAAGCGACGGAGTGGCCGATGGCGACGGCGTCGGCGCCGAGGGCCAGCGCCTTGGCGACGTCGCCGCCGTTGCGGATGCCGCCGGCGTAGATCAAGGAGATCTCGCCGGTCTTGCCGACGTCGTCGAGGGCTTGCTGCGCCTGGCGGATCGCCGCCATCCCGGGCACCCCGGTCTCTTCGGTCGCCAGGTGCGGGCCCGCACCCGTGCCGCCTTCCATGCCGTCGATGTAGATCGATGTCGGGGTCGCATCTTGGCGGCCATGCGCACGTCGTCGTAGACGCGCGCGGCGCCGAGCTTCAGCTGGATCGGGATCTCCCAGTTGGTCGCCTCGCGGATTTCCTCGATCTTGAGCGCCAGATCGTCGGGCCCGAGCCAGTCCGGATGACGGGCAGGCGAGCGCTGGTCGATGCCGGCCGGCAGCGAGCGCATTTCGGCCACCTGGTCGGTCACCTTCTGGCCCATCAGATGGCCGCCGAGGCCGACCTTGCAGCCCTGGCCGATGAAGAACTCGCAGGCGTCGGCCAGCCGCAGGTGGTGCGGGTTGAAGCCGTAGCGGCTCTGGATGCACTGGTAGAACCATTTGGTCGAGTAGCGGCGCTCGTCCGGGATCATGCCGCCCTCGCCGGAGCAGGTGGCGGTGCCGGCCATGGTGGCGCCGCGGGCGAGCGCGATCTTGGCCTCGTAGGACAGAGCGCCGAAGCTCATGCCGGTGATGTAGACGGGAATGTCGAGCTCGAGCGGACGCTTGGCCCGCGGGCCCAAGACCGTCTTGGTCAGGCACTTCTCGCGGTAGCCCTCGATCACGAAGCGGGTCAGCGTGCCCGGCAGGAAGGTCAGCTCGTCCCAGCTGCGGGATTTTCTTGAACAGCGAGAAGCCGCGCATGCGGTAGCGGCCGAGCTCGGACTTGATGTGGATGTCGTCGATCACCTCGGGCGGGAACATGAAGCTGTTGCCGAGACGATTGGTGTCGCGTTTGGGCGCCTTTGCCGGTGCTTCGGCGGTCGGGGCGCGACCTCGCTGACATTCTTGCGTGTTGCCATGGATTTCCTCCGCCTTCCTAGAGAACCAGCTTCTTCTCGGCCGGCTCGAGATTGTCGTAGTTCCAGAGCTGCTTGCCGGCGACGATCTTTGTCATCTTGGCAATGCCGCTTTTGGGCTTGAGGCCGTGAGGCGCGAGCTTGCGCTTCAGCCAGGCCTTGTCGAGCTCGGTCAGTTCCGCCTCGACCGCATCGACGCCGAGGCTCGCGATCTTGCCGCCGACGAAGATCGTGCCGTCATACATGCAGTCGCCGAGATTGGCGCCGGCGTCGCCGCAGATCACCATGCGGCCGCGCTGCATCATGAAGCCGGAGAACGCGCCGGTGCGCCCGCCGACGATGATGGTGCCGCCCTTCTGGTCGATGCCGGTGCGCGAGCCGACGTCGCCCTTGCAGACCAGGTCGCCGCCGCGGATGGCCGCGCCGAAGGTCGAGCCGGCGTTCTTCTCGATGACGACGACGCCGGACATCATGTTCTCGGCGCAGGACCAGCCGACGCGGCCCTTGATGCGGATGTTCGGGCCGTCGATCAGGCCGCAGCCGAAATAGCCGAGCGAGCCTTCGAAATAGAGCTGCAGGCGATGCAGGATGCCGACCCCGAGCGAATGCTTGGCACCCGGGATTCTTGATCACGATGGTGCCGTAGCCCTCGTTCATCAGCTCGCGGATCTTCTTGTTGACGGCCCTCGCGTCGAGGTCGGCGGCGTCGAACTCGGTGCGCTTGTTGAAGTCGACGATCGGGGCCGTCAGGATAGAGGAAGTTCTCGCCGTCTTCGGGCGAGAAGAAGCGTCTGCTGGGTGCGCCCGCCGAGCTGCTCGGTGTGCATGCCCATCTCGAAGGCAGGCTCGTCTTCGGTTTCACTTGTTCTGTCCATACCCGCACCTCCCCCTCATAAGGGTCGTAGGTGTCGATTTCGTGCGGGAAGACGCTGCGGATCGCGACTTCCTCGGAGGCGAGCGCGATGAAGTCGTCGCTCTCGTAGAGCACCATCGGCTTGGCGGCCATGACGTCCTTGGCCATGCCGAGGCTGTCGGCGGTGGCGACCAGATAGGTGAAGACGCCGTCCAGTTCGTCGATCGAGCGGCGTCATGCGCATCTTCGAGGTCGTCGCCCCGGTCCATGGCGTCGGCGAGGTAGACCGCGATCAGCTCGCTGTCGCAGTTGGACATGAAGCGGTGGCCGCGGCGCTCCATCGCGCGGCGCATGCCCCAGTAGTTGGTGAGCTGGCCGTTGTGGACCACCGACGACGTCGCTGAACGGGTAGGCCCAATAGGGGTGAGCCGAGCGGATGTCGACGTCCGACTCGGTCGCCATGCGGGTGTGGCCGATCCCGTGCGTCCCGTTGAAGTTCCTTCAGCTTGTAGTCGCCCGCGACCGTGGCGGCGTCGCCCAGGTCCTTGACCAGCTCCAGGGCCTGACCGACCGACAGGATCTCGACGCCGTCGATATCCTCGATGTAGTCGACCAGCCGTCGAAGGTCGCCGTCATAGCTGAAGAGATAGCGGAAGGCGTATTCGGTCGCCTCCTCCTCTTCAGCACCTTGGCGCCGAACTCCTTCAGGCGCTTGTCGACCTCGGCGCGGCGCGCCTTGACCTGCTGGTGGATGTCGAAGCCGTGCTTCATGTCCTCCTGCTCGGCCACCTTGAAGCGCATGACATAGGTCTTCGGGTCCTTGTCCGGCTTGCCGTAGAGGGCGAAGCCGGTGCTAGTCCGGACCGCGATGCTTCAGCGCTCTGCAGCATCGCGGTCATCTCCTTGCCGATCGTCGCCGCTCTTGCCGCGGTGGATCAGCCCTGCAATTCCGCACATTAGCATTTGCTCCTGTTAGTCTCTGGCCGGCGCCGTCTGAACCAAAAATGCCGTAACGGCCTGCTCCGTTACGGCAGGCAGTCCAGATACGTCTCGACGTCCCACTCGGTGACGGTGGCGTTGAACTTGCCCACTCGTCGCGCTTGTACTGCATTGAACACCCGGTACATTTCATCCGGCATGGCGCGCTTGATGACCTCGTCTGCTCCAGGCGATCCAGCGCTTCGCCGAGCGTCATCGGCAGCTTGTTGACCTCCTTGCCCTCCTCCATCGCCTCATAGATGTTGCGGCTCTTCGGGCTCGCCCGGATCGAGGTTGCGTGTCGATGCCGTCGTCGAACGCCTTCAGGATGGCGGAGCCCATGAGGTACGGGTTCACCATGCTGTCGACCGCGCGGTATTCGAACCGGCCGGGTGCCGAGACGCGGAGGCCGCAGGTGCGGTTCTGGTAGCCCCAGTCGGCGTAGACCGGCGCCCAGAAGCCCTGGTCCCAGAGCCGGCGATAGGAGTTGACGGTCGAGCAGCCGATCGCGGTGAGCGCCGGCAAGTGCTCGATCACGCCGCCGATGCAGTTGAGGCCGACCGGGCCCGGCTTCTTGGCATGATGGGCGTCGTCCGGCATGAAGTGGTTGTCGCCGCCGGTCAGATAGGTGAAGGCGCCTTCGCATGCCGGGCAGCGGCGTCGTTGCCGAGCTTGTTGACCTTCGTCCTCGCCGCCGGACCAGAGCGAGATGTTGTGGTGACAGCCGGACGCCGAGACGCCCATGATAGGGCTTCGACATGAAGCAGGCGATCAGATCGTGTTCGCGCGCGACCTGGCCGCAGATCTGACGGTAGGTCGCCAGCCGGTCGGCATTGCGGAGCACGTCGTCGAACGTGAAATTCAGCTCGAGCTGACCCGGCGCGTCCTCATGGTCGCCCTGGATGATGTCGAGGCCCATGGCGCGGCGAATATTCGATCACCTTCATGAAGACCGGGCGCAGGCTCTCGAACTGGTCGATGTGGTAGCAATAGGGCTTGGAAAAGCCGCCCGAGACCTTGCCCGCCTCGTCCTTGGTCAGCCACATCATCTCCGGCTCGGTGCCGGCGCGCAGATGCATGCCGTGCTTCTTCTGGAACTCCTCGTGGATGGATGCGAAGATTGCCGCGGCAGTCCGAGGTCAGATGGCCGCCGGGATTCTCGTCCTCCTCGCGGTTGCGAAAGCAGGTGCAGAATACGCGGCCGATGCGCTTGTCCCAGGGCAGCTGCACGAACGTCTCGGGATCGGGAATGCCGACCAGCTCCGAGGCCTCCGGGCCGTAGCCGATATAGTCGCCGTGCCGGTCGATGAACAGGTTGGCGGTCGAGCCGTAGACGAGCTGAAAGCCCTTCTCCGCCGTGCGCTCCCAGTGGTCCGCCGGGATGCCCTTGCCGACGATCCGCCCGGTGACCGAGATGAACTGATAATAGATATAGGTAATGCCAAGCTCGTTGATCTTCTCTCGAACCTGCCTCGACCAGCTCGTCCCGGCCCTTGGCATTGACATGAGCTTCGAGGTCGGTCGTGGCCATTTTTTCTTCTCCTTTTTTGTTTCGAGCTATTCGAATTTGTTTCGAGCTATTCGAACGTCCAGGCAGGCTGCGCGCAAACCCTTCCCGGCAACGTCAGCGCCCCACGCGCACTGAGCGCCGCCGCGCGCAGCGGCTCAGCTCCATGGATACGGGCTGTTGGAGACGGGGTGGAGCTTGCCTTCGGCGTAGCGAGAGAAGCGGAACGGCTCCAGCAGCCTGGAGGGGTTGCCCAGCACCTCTTGCGCGATCAGTTCGCCGACGCCGAGCATTTTGTAGCCGTGATTGCTGTCGGCGATGATGGTGACGTTATCACAGAAGCGATCGAATACCGGAAAACTGTCGGGCGTGAAGCAGCCGATGCCGCCGGAGGGCTCGTTCTTGTATTTCGGAATGGTCCCTTCGAAGCGTTTCTGGCAATGCGCCAGCGCCGAGCACCACATGTGAGCGAAGTGATCGTCGACGATGTAGTCGGGACTGTCCGGCCCGTAAGGATCGACCGCGACCTCGTCGACCGGCGTCTTGACCAGGTGCGGGACCGCACCGCCCTGGACGCCGCCGAAATTGAAGTCCGGCTTGTAGTAGATGCCCCACATCTGATCGGTGATCAGCGAACCGTCGACGTCCGAATAAAGCGGTGCATTGCTGTCGACATGGATGACCGGCGGCATCTTGCCGTCGTCGGTTTTCTGAAAGTTGGGATCGACGCCCAGCGTCCCTTCCTGGAGCGACCAGTAGACCCACATCGGCACATCGTCATGCATCCGGCCGTCGGCGCTGCGGATTGAAACCGATTTGGGCAGGTCGAGCATCGACCAGATCTGATTGATCCAAGGGCCGACGCGCGACGATCACCTGCTCGCAATTGATGGTGCCACGCTCGGTGACAACGGCGGTTACCGCATCCGTGCCGTTGCCGCGCTCAAACCCGGTGACTTTCAGGCCGGTGATGATTCTGACACCTTCGCCTTCGGCTTTCGCTGCCAGACCGTACATGCTCTTGGTGTTGTTGGCGTAGCCGCCCTTCTTCTCATGGAGCACCGAGGTGATATCCTTGGCCTGCCAGTCGGAAAACATGCCCTTTCATATAGGCGCTCGAGGCGGCCTCGCCTTCGATGAACGTCGAGGAATAGCCGATGGCGCGCTGCTGTTCGAAGATCTCGCCGACTTGCTCGCGCATGCTTTCCGGGCTGATCTGCATATAGCCGACGGGATGGTAGCTGTAAGCCTCCGGGTCCCGTTCCCAGACCTCCACCGAGTGCGCCATGAGCTCGCGCATTGCCGGCTGGTAGTAATTGTTTCGAACCACGCCGCAAGCGATACCGGAGGCCCCAGCAGCAATGCCGGTTTTATCAATCACCAGAATATCGCGACCGTCGCCCCTGCCTTGATGCTTAAGCGCAAGTGCCAGGTGATAGGCGGTGCTGAGACCATGAATTCCTGCGCCGATGATGACATAATTGGCGCCCTCAGGCAGTGCCATCCCTTTTACTCCTACACGGCGGCCGATGGGTCGCGCTGTTGGATGAGGTGTCGAACTCGGATGATAGTGAAGCAGATTTCACGCTCTTGCAAAACCATTTTTAGCCAAAATGCAAAAATTGGTTTGCATTGGTATAGCGTCTGATATGCTTGGGCGATCAGATGAGGGGTTGAAGGATGACACTGCCCATCGCCAACGGAAGCGACGTTGCCATGATTGTGGCGGAGATCAAGACGGCGATCACCGACGGCACCTATGTCCACGGTCAGCGCCTGCCTGCGGAGCGGGAACTGGCCGCGCATTTCGGTGCTTCCAGAACGATGGTGCGCGAGGCCCTCCGTCAGCTCGAGCATGGCGCGCTCGTCACCAGGCGTGTCGGCAGCGGCACATTCGTCAATCAGCCGGACATGCGCCAGGTCGACAATATTGCCGAAGTCACTAGCCCGCTAGAATTGATGGAGGTCAGGGAGGCGATCGAACCGCATCTCGCTCGTCTTGCCGTGGTGCATGCTGCGGCCAAGGATCTAGAACTATTGGAAAATGCACTTCATGATCTGGAAGCCAGCGACGGTGACCAGGAGGCATTTTCGAAGGCTGATGAGACATTCCACCTGGCACTTGCCAAGGCGACCGGCAACCCGCTCATGGCGGGAATCTATGATCAGATCAATATGGTACGCAGCCATGATCAATGGAACGCCATGAAGCAGAAGGTGCTGAGCAGGGACGCGATCAGGATCTACAACCGGCAGCATCGGGCGTTGGTGGAAGCGATCCGGCTGCGGGACGTCGAGGCCGCCGTTAATGTGGTGGTCGAACATCTCGGCCAAGCACGCCACGACCTGGTCGGGGTTGGTCCAGGTTCATCGGTTTGACCTGATCCGTAGGGCCGGTGAGCCCAACGATTATCCAGCGCGAAATCTGATAAATATTGATATTTGAACCCGTTAACGCTACCGTTTTGTCGGATCAATAAGAAAAATTGGTCTGCCAATGGTTGCGCGCCTGCGGCAGAAATCAAGCAGGTCGTAAAAAATGCCCGGTCGGGCTCAACAGGGAGGTACCGTCCATGGACACCGATATCGGCGCCCTCACGGTCATTTTCACCGAGTTTTACTACTGGGTGACCGTGCCCATCATGTTCCTGATTCATGTCGGCTTTTGCATGTACGAAGTCGGTGCGTCACGGCAAAAGAACATGATGCATACACTCATGAAGAACACGATGGTGATCCCCCTGGTGACGATCACCTTCTTCTTCTTCGGCTGGTGGATCTATTTTGCGTTTCCCAACGGGCCGTTCATTTTCAATGGACAAGGACTGGTCGAAGCGACCGCCAATGCGGCGCCGTGGTCCGAGCTGATGGGACCGCATCTGGGCGGCCCGCCGGTGACCGAGACCACCACCGCGGACGACAACGCTTTTTGGGCGCGGATCAACGGCGTGTTCTGGGCTGCTTTTCTGCTGTTTTCCTGGACGGCGGCCTCGATCGTCTCGGGGGCGGTGATCGAACGCATTCGTTCGGCTGCCTTCTGGATGATCGCGGTGCTGGTCGGTTCCTTCACCTGGATCATCGATGCCGCCTGGGGCTGGCATTGGGACGGCTGGATGGTGAAGCTGCTCGGCTATCACGACGCCTATGCCTCCGGCGTGATCCATGCGATCGCCGGCGGTGCGGCGCTCGGCGTGCTGGTCCATCTCGGGCCGCGCATCGGCAAGTTCCGCGCGGATGGCACACCACGCAACATCGCCCCGCATAATCCCTGGCTGGTCACGATCGGCCTGTTTCTGATCTATACCGGCTTTTGGGGCTTCTACGTCGCGTGCAATGTGCCGATTATCGCCGAAGCCGATATCGGTGCAACCGGTGCCGGGTTCACGGCCACCAACATCTATCTCAATCCGACCACGTTGTCCGCAATCGTGTTCAACTTCCTGATGTCGCTGTCCGGCGGCATGATCGCGGGCTACATGATCTCGAAGGGCGATGCGTTCTGGACCTATAGCGCGGGTCTTGCCGGGATCATCACGGCCTCGGCCGGCAATGATCTCTATCATCCGATCCAGGCGATGTTCATTGGCGCTGCCGGTGCGGTCGCCGCCTACAAGCTGCATTTCTGGGTCGAACGCACGTTCAAGATCGACGATGCGGTGGGGGCCGTCGCCGTGCATGGTTACGCCGGTTTCATCGGTTTGGTCATTGCCGGCTTCATGCTCTGGGGGCACCCGTCTTCGGGGTTCGAGGGCTATGCAGCGATCACGCCTTGGGGGCAGTTCGCTGGTGCCGTCATCATGTTCTTCGTGCTCGGCTTTCTGCCGGCTTGGATCCTGGCCGGCATGCTCAAGAGTTTCGGCATGCTGAGGATTCCCTATGAGATCGAGCTGATCGGCCTGGATGTCGCCGACTATCATGGTCGCGACCTCGAGGAACAGGAGGTCGTCGAGGCGGAAATTCGAGAAGCCATCAATCGCGGCCTGCTGCCCAAACCCGTCGGTAGCGGCGACTGAGCAAGGAAACCATCATGTCCACCACCGAAGTCACCACCTGGGCTGTCGATCTTGCGACCGTAGGCCCCATCTATCCCTTTGTCGGCACCGAAATGCTGTGGTTCGTTCTAGGTTTGATTTTCTGGATCGGCTTCCATGTTTGGCAGATACGCTTCGAGCAGCGGACCTATGACGAAGATCGTGCCCATATGAACAAACCGGGAAATTTCGAGCGGGCGCTCAAGAACCACCGGCTGGACTGACCGCCACCTGTTCGCAACGTTTTTGATAGACGGGATCTCAAGCCCGGGGAAAGGCCGGCAGCCATTGCCGGCCTTTCTTTTTTGGAAAAAATATTGCCTCTGGTGAAACCATTTGTTAAGTTGCATTTTATTCAGTTCGGGTTAAAACAGTCGCCTTTCCTATGAGTGCGTTAGACCGACGGCCTTAGCGCGGTAGCGACGGAGTAGCGGCGTCCATGCCCTGGGCCCTGTTGAAATATGGGATGCGTTCCAAGCATCCCGAAAAATCTCACTTTCCGAGCCAGCCTGAGCTCGCCGACACTTATGATGTTGTGATTATCGGCGCCGGTGGCCACGGACTGGCCACGGCCTATTATCTGGCCAAGAACCACGGCATCACCAATGTCGCGGTGCTCGACAAGGGCTATCTCGGCGGCGGCAACACGGCGCGCAATACCACCATCATCCGCGCCAATTATCTGACACCGGAAGGCGTGGCCTTCTATAAGGAGTCGGTGCAGCTCTACAGGGATCTTTCGATCGAGCTCGATATCAACCTGATGTATTCCGAGCGCGGCCATCTGACATTGGCCCATACCGATGCTGCCGTGCGGACCTCGCGCTGGCGGGCTGAAGTCAACAAGCATCTTGGCGTGGATTCGGAGCTGGTCTTTCCCGATGAAATAGCCAGGATTTGCCCGGAACTCAACCTTTCCGACGATGTCCGTTACCCGATCATGGGGGCGCTCTACCATCCTCCCGGCGCCATCGCCCGCCATGATGCCGTTGCCTGGGGCTACGCTCGCCGCGCCATGGAGATGGGCGTCGAGGTGCATCAGCATACCGAGGTGAAAGGCCTGATCATCGAAGGCGGCCGCGTCAAAGGCGTCGAGTTCGACGGGCGGAAAAATCTATGCCGACAAGGTGGTGCAGGCAGTTGCAGGCTCGAGCTCGGTTGTGGCCAAGATGGCTGATCTGACAGCTTCCGATTCGTACGATCCCGCTCCAGGCTTGCGTCTCCCAGCCGCTTAAACCATTCCTGGACACGATCATCGTTTCCGGCTCACTGCACGTCTATGTATCGCAGAGCTCCCGCGGCGAGCTGGTGATGGGCGGCTCGACCGATCCTTATCCCCTTTATTCGACCCGCTCTTCCCTCGACTTTAAGGAAGGGTTGATGGGTCATATGCTAGAACTCTTCCCCTATCTCGGCGAGGTCAAGGTGCTCCGCCAATGGGCCGGCATGGCGGATATGACCCCCGATTTCTCGCCGGTCATGGGGCTGACACCTGTCGACAACTACTATATCGACGCCGGCTGGGGTACATGGGGCTTCAAGGCGACGCCGGTTTCAGGCAAGCGCATGGCCGAGTGCATTGCCACCAACAAGCAACCGGATCTTCTGGCACCCTTTGCCCTATCCCGGTTCGACAACTTCGATCTGGTCGGCGAGAAGGGAGCTGCTTCCGTCGGTCACTAAGGGGCAGTCGTTGCTTGACGCGATCAGGATCGAGATTTGTGGAGAAGCTCTGATGAAGATCATGAACTGCCCGTTGAACGGACCGCGCAATATCTCCGAATTCGTCTGTGGGCGCGAGGTCAAGGAGATGCCCGATCCCGCCAAGTGCAGCGATGAAACCTGGGCAGCGCACCTGTTCCTCGAGGATAACATCGCCGGCGAGGTTACCGAATGGTGGATGCACGTCCCGACATCTTATTGGTTCGTTGCCAGACGCAATACCATCACCGAGGAAATTCTTCAGACCTATACGGTCGATGAGTTCTTCGGAGCGTCGACCGAGGCCGAGGCGGACAAGGCGGCCGCTTGAGCACAACCCATGCCTTCCCGGCTTGGCCATCAAGCGCTTTGCCGAGGGTGTCATACGGCGAAATCGGATCTCTCATGTTCATCCTTTCTCCACCAATTCATCCCTGCTCCAACAAAGATGTTTAGGATCTAGGCTTATGGCCCATGCGACCGTCAGAGTCCGTGCGTCGGCAGAAGAACCCCTCGAGCGGAGGGATTCCCAGAGTCGCATGGACCAGGTTTTACCGCTCCAGCGTAGAAGCAAAGGGTTAAGAAAAGGTGGACGCCAGGAACGAGCGGAAAAGTGACCAAAACGACCAACGACAACGTTGGCAGGTGCAAGCAAGACCCATTATGCCGGTTCCCTCCAAAGGTTAAACGCTAGACCATGGCCATCTCCAACCAAGCTCTGCCCATCCAAACCATCTCACCATCAAGCCACCGGTCCAGCCCGCGGCTGGCGGGGGAGGGGTTCGGGTTGTTGATTAACCGGGAAAAACCGGTTGGTTTCTCATTCGAAGGACGGGCTTATCAGGGGTATGAAGGTGATGTGATCGCGAGCGCTTTGGCGGCGTCGGGCCAATGGCTGCTGTCGCGCTCCTTCAAATATCACCGGCCGCGCGGCGTGCTGACCATGGCGGGGCAGGACGCGAACACGCTGGTGCAGCTGCCCCTTGAGCCGAACGTGCTCGCCGACCGGCATCCGATCAGCGCCGGCCTCGAGGTGATGGGGCAAAACTATCGGGGCTCGCTGGAAAAGGACGACTACGCCCATCTGGATCGCTTCGGGCGGTTCATGCCGGTTGGTTTTTACTACCGGTCGTTCTTCAAGCCGCAAGGAGCCTGGAAGCACTGGGAACCGCGTATTCGGGCGATGGCAGGGCTGGGCACGGTCAACAAAGAAACACCCCATGGCTATTACGACAAAGCTTACGGCTTCTTCGATGTGGTGGTGGTCGGTGGTGGCCCAGCCGGGTTGAGCGCCGCTCTCGAGGCCGGTGCGGCCGGTCTTGATGTCCTGCTGGTGGATGAATGGCCCGCCCTCGGTGGCTCGCTCAATTATGCTCGCTATGGCGCCGAGGGCGGCGAGTCCAGGCGGCTTCGCGAGAAGCTGGTCGCCGAGGTCGAGGTGTCACCCAAGATCGAGGTGATGACCGGAGCCGTATGCACGGGCGCTTTCACCGACAACTGGCTGCCGGTGCTGCAGGGCAACCGCCTTTACAAGATCAGGGCGCAGCAGATCGTCCTGACCACCGGCTCGTTCGAGCAGCCGATGGTGTTCCGCAACAATGATCTGCCTGGCGTGATGCTGTCATCGGCAGCCCAGCGGCTGATGCGCCTTTACGGCGTGCGGCCAGGCCGACGGGGCGTGATCGCGACCGCCAACGACCATGGCTACGAGCTGGCGCTGGACCTGCTGGAAGCAGGCATCGAGGTCGCTGCCGTCGTCGATCTGCGCGAGCGCCCGGAGCCGGATGAGGCTCAACAAGCGGTGGTGGCGTCCGGCCTCCGGGTTGAGCGCGGCAAGACCATCTGTGAGGCGATCGGCAAGAATCATGTCGAAGCCGTGCGCCTTGCCCGTATCGAAGGCCCGGGCGAAACCGGTGCTGCGAGCACGCCGCTGGCGTGTGATTTTGTGTGCATGGCCACCGGGTACAGCCCGGCCGGCAATCTGGTATGGTATGCGGGTGGCAGTTTTTCCTATGACGACGCGACGGCAATGCACAAGATTGCCTCCTTGCCGAACAACATGCTTGCGGCCGGATCGGTAAACGGCACCTATCAGCTCGATGTGGTGCTGGCCGACGGCAGGCGCGCGGGCTGGCAGGCAGCGAAGGCTCTTGGCAAGGACCAGGGCAAACGGCCTGCCGTTCCAGCCGACGGCCTTGCCAAGCAGGTGACCCACCCGTTCCCGATGTTTCCCCATCCCAAAGGCAGAGACTTCGTCGACGTCGACGAAGATCTGCAGATCAAGGACATCAAGAACGCGATCAAGGACGGCTATGACGACATCCAGCTCCTGAAACGCTACTCGACCCTCGGCATGGGGCCGAGCCAGGGACGAACCTCCAACATCGCCGGCATTCGGCTGACGGCGGCTGCCACCGGCAAGAGCCCGGACGAGATCGGCACCACCACCTCGCGCCCGCCGTTCTCCGCCGAGAAGTTCGCGCATCTCGCTGGCCGCAGCTTCGAGCCGGTGCGCGAGACCGCCATGCACCACCGTCATGTCGAGGCGGGTGCTCAGATGATGACGGCAGGGCTCTGGATGCGGCCCGCTTATTACGGCTTCAAGGACCAAGCCGATCGGTTGATCGCCGCCGAAGTCGACAACTGCCGGAAAAATGTCGGCTTGATCGATGTTTCCACCCTTGGCGGCCTGGATGTCCGCGGCCCCGATGCGGCCGAGTTCATCAACCGGATCTACACCTGGGCTTATCTGAAGCAACAGGTCGGCCGCGCCCGTTATCTTCTGATGTGCGATGAAACCGGCGTGATCATCGATGACGGTGTCGCCTGCCGCTTTCATGATCAGCATTATTATCTCACGGCGACAACCTCAGGTGTCGATGCGGTCTACCGTCAGATGCTCTGGTGGAACGCGCAATGGCGCTTGGATGTCGACATCACCAACGTCACCTCGGCCTTTGCGGGCGTCAATATCGCCGGCCCCAACAGCCGGAAGGTGGTCGAGACACTCGATACCGATATCGACTTTTCCGCCGAGGGTTTCCCCTATATGGGGGTGCGTCAGGGGCATCTCGCCGGCATTCCCGTGCGTGTGCTCCGGGTTGGTTTCGTCGGCGAGCTCGGCTTTGAGATCCACTGTCCCTCGTCTCAAGGCGAGGCGCTTTGGGACACCCTGGTCGAGGCGGGCGAACCCTTCGCCCTTCAGCCTTTCGGCGTGGAAGCGCAGCGCGTGATGCGTCTCGAAAAGGGGCATATCATCATCGGCCAGGACACGGATGGTCTGACCCAGCCCTATGAAGCCGATATGGGCTGGGCGATCGGCAAGAAGAAAACCTTCTATGTCGGCAAACGGGCGGTCGAGATCCAAGAGGCGCGTGGCATCGTCAGAAAATTGGTCGGCTTCAATTTGGTGAGCGAGCACGCGCCATGCCCGAAGGAATGTCATCTGGTGATCAGGGATAACGACATCGTCGGCAGGGTTACCTCGGCTGTCCATTCGCCGACGCTCGACAAGGTCATCGGACTTGCCTATGTCGCGACCGATCAGGCCGAGATCGGCCAGCGTTTTCAGATCAAGATCGAGGGAGGGCGCATGATCGAGGCCGACGTCGTGCCGATGCCCTTCTATGATCCCGACAACAAGCGGCAGGAGCTCTAAGCATGTCCGATGGTGCGACCAGAGCGGATGGATTGACGAGGGCCTTGCTTCCGACCGACGTTGTCAGGCGAAGCCGGCATTATCGCAGGCTGCAACTCCAGGGTGCCGTCTTTGGCGAAATCGCTGGCGGGGCGTTGCCGATGCGCTACCGCAACGAAGACGATGAAGTCGCGAGTGCCAAGAAATCTGGGTCTTGCCGAACTCTCGGCCTTGCCGCGCATCGGGTTCAAGGGCCGGGCCGTTCTCTCGCAGATGAATAAGGAGGGCGTAACCCTCGAGTTTCGGCCCAACCGCGCATTTCGGCAAAAGGATGGAACACTTGCCGCCGTGCTGGCGATGACCGAGGTGTTGTTGCTTTCGCCGTTGCATGGAGCGGCGCCAAAGCTCGCCGAGCTTGCTTCCAGCTGGTCGATCGAGACGGCTGAGGGCGGCTATCTGGTGCCACGTCAGGACAGCCATTTCCGGTTCTTGATCAGCGGCGAGCATGCGAGCGCGATGTTTGCCAAGATCTGCGGCGTCGATCTCAGGCCGAAGAGTTTCGAAGATCTGGCGATTGCCCAGACTTCGATTGCCAAAAGCACGGCGATCGTGATTCGCGATGATCTTGGCGCCCTACCGGCCTACCATCTCCTCGGCGACAGTGCGTCCGCAGGCTATATGTGGGATTGCCTCACGGATGCGATGGGTGAGTTCGGTGGCAGGCCAATTGGTCTGGAATCGCTTTTGGCGTTAGCCTGAGGAGGCTTTAAGCATCTTGATCAGCTTCCGGTTTCCGGGCTGGTAATCCAAACGATCTCGCCCTTGGCGCCGTAAATCTTGCAGGGCGTGCCGCCGCTTCGTTTCTCGCAACGATGAATGGCTTCTGGTTTCGAGCCGGCCAGGCAACGTCCGTCAGGACAATAATTATAGGCGGCTTCCTGTCCATCGACCGAGACCGCAAAATGTCCGGGTGCCCGTTCTTTCTGATAGGCTTCGAAGCCTAATTGCACCCTACGGCTGAGCTCGATCGGACCTGTGCCGACGGAAGGGTCTTGCGGCAGGCAAGCACTCAGTGAGAGCGCCAAAACGGGCGTGATCATGGCTAAAATCTTGCGCATCTGGTTCCTCAATGCCTCATGGTTTTCTTCATGTCGGTAAACGCGATCAGATGATGGTGTTTCCTCCCAACGGCAATCGACGTAGGCTCTTGACTAATCGATCGGCGCTGGCGTCGTAAGTGATGCAGGTCACAGATGTCGACCGAGGTGCCTGGTTGGCGGCGCAAGGAGCAGAACAGACAGGTTGTTGAGATGACAGAGCCCCTCGAGCAAGACCCGCATGCCCTTGAAGGTGCCAAGGACAGTGCGCTTGAAGTGGCGATCGGGCGCGAAGTGCGCAGCTTTCGGGCCAAGCAGGGACTGACCGTCGCCGAGCTCGCGCGGTCAGCCGAGCTTTCGTCCGGGATGCTGTCCAAGATCGAGAATGGCTTGACCTCACCCTCTCTTGCCACCTTGCGCGCACTCTCGAAAGCGCTGCATGTGCCGGTAACCGCCTTTTTCCGACGTTACGAGGAGGAGCGCGACGCCGTATTCGTCAAGGCCGGCGAGGGGCTTGCGATCGAGCGGCGCGGCACCAGGGCAGGGCATCAGTACCAGCTCCTCGGCCACACCCAATCGAAGCGCCTGACGGTCGAGCCCTATCTGATCACCCTCACCGAAGAATCGGATGTCTTTCCCTTGTTTCAGCATGGCGGTCTGGAGTTCATCTACATGCTGGAGGGCGAGGTCGCCTACCGTCACGGCGACAAAACCTATCGTCTGAGCCCGGGCGACAGCCTGTTTTTCGATGCCGACGCGCCCCATGGCCCGGAGGATCTCACCAGGCTTCCGATAAGGTTTCTTTCGATCATCAGTTATCCACGCGATGACCCTGCATAGGGTTTAGAGGCGAAAGTCCTGATTCTACTGTTGAAACTTGATCTTCAGGAGGTTTAGGCTGATGAAAAGACAATAAGGGTGGACGCTGGACAGCAAGCCGCCGATCAGGAGTGCACGTGTCAGGATTTATCGCGTTGCCGATCACCATAGCGCGTCGGGTTGGGCGCAGGTGCTAAAAGTCGAAAAACTCGAACGGCGCTTTGGCGGGCTGGTTGCCGTGCAGAATTGCAGCTTCGAAATCCGCGCCGGCACCATTACCGGCCTGATCGGCCCCAACGGCGCCGGCAAGACCACCTGCTTCAACATGATCGCCGGTGCCTTGGCGCCAACGTCGGGGCGCATCTTGCTGGAAGGCGAGGACGTCACCGGGCTTCCGACCCACAAGATGTTTCATCGCGGCATCGTCCGGACTTTTCAGATCCCCCACGAATTCGGCAGGCTCACGGTGCTCGAAAATCTGATGGTCGTGCCGGCCAACCAGCCGGGCGAGGCTCTGTTCCAGCTTTGGATAAGGCCGGCTGCCGTACGTGCAAAAGAGCGTCAGGTTCAGGAACGGGCCGAGGAGGTCTTGGCTTTTCTGAACCTCACGCGCGTGCGCAACGAGCTGGCGCAAAACCTGTCGGGAGGTCAGAAAAAACTCCTCGAAATCGGACGGACCATGATGACCGAGCCGCGCCTCGTGCTGCTCGATGAACCGGGTGCCGGCGTCAACCCGACATTGCTTGGCGAGATCCGGAACATGATCCAGCGTCTGAACGAGGAGCGCGGTTACACCGTCTGCATCATCGAGCACGACATGGACCTGATCGCCAGCCTTTGCGATCCGGTAATCGTCCTGGCCGAAGGAACGGTGCTGACCGAGGGCACGATGGACGAGGTGCGGAAGGACCCGCGGGTGCTTGATGCCTATCTCGGCAGCGGCGAAGACGAGGCGGTAGCATGAGCGCTGTGCTCGAACTCGACAATATCATCGGCGGTTACGGCGAAACCCAGATCCTGCATGGCGTGTCCCTTTCCGTTGGCAAGGGCGAGATCGTGGCGATCATCGGACCGAACGGCGCCGGCAAGTCGACCGCGATGAAGGCGGTGTTCGGCCTGCTGCGTCTCAGCAGCGGCAAGGTCCGCCTCGACGGCCAGGACATCACCAACACGCCGCCGGACAGGTGGTCAAGAAGGGGCGTGTGTTACGTTCCCCAGACCTCCAACATGTTTCCCACGCTTACGGTCGAGGAAAATCTCGAGATGGGCGCTTATGTCCGAAACGACGATATCCGCCCGCGGCTGGCGAGATCTACGAGATGTTCCCGCCGCTCCTGGAAAAGCGCCGCCAGGTCGCCGGCACGCTCTCCGGCGGGCAGCGCCAGATGGTGGCCATGGGCAAGGCCTTGATGCTGGATCCGAAGATCCTCCTGGTGGACGAACCCACCGCCGGCCTGTCGCCCAAGTTCCGCGGCGAAATTTTCACCGATCATCAAGGACATCAACGCTGCCGGCACGCCGATCCTGATGGTCGAGCAGAACGCCAAGCAGGCGCTGTCGATCGCAGCGCGCGGCTATGTGCTGGTCGACGGTCGCAACCGGCTTGAGGACACGGGCCGAGGCCTGCTCGCCAATCAGGAAGTCGGTAAAATGTTTCTCGGGGGCGGGGCGTGATCGAGTTCTTGAACTTCTACCTCATTCCGGGCATCGTGCTCGGCAGCATCTACGCGCTCGGCGCCATCGGCATCACGCTCACCTTCGGCATTCTGCGCTTCACCAATTTCGCCCATGGCGAGATCATGACCTTTGCGGTCTATGTGACCCTCACCTTGATCTGGCTGACCGGCTGGCATCCGCTCGCTCTCCTGCCGCTGGCGATGGCGGTCACGTCGGTCGTGACGCTCGGGATCGACCGCGTCTTCTACAAACCGCTGCGCGCCAGCCCGACCATCATCCTGGTCATGGCCTCTTTCGGCATGATGCTGATGGTGCGCTCGATCGACCCAGTTCAGCTGGGGAGTGCAGCTTCAGACCTTCCAGCCGGGCATTCAGCGCCCTTATGTCCTGTTCGATGCTCTGCGCCTGTCGCCGAAGCATGTGGTCATCGTGATTGCCGCTCTCGATGCTGATGGCGGCCGTTCACTATCTGTTGACCCGCACCAAGATCGGCAAGGCGATGCGCGCAATGGCGGACAGCCCGGAACTGGCGCAGGCTCACCGGCATCGAGACCGAGCGCGTGATCCGCGCCACCTGGATCGTCGGCGCCAGCCTGGCGGCGGCGGCCGGCGTCTTTCTGGCGATCGACACCCATGTCGAGACCATGATGGGCTTCAAGATTCTGCTGCCGCTGTTCGCCTCGGCCATCCTCGGCGGGGTCGGCAGTCCCTACGGCGCCATGGCGGGCGGGCTGGTGATCGGCATCGCCGAGGAGATCTCGACCTATCCCTGGATTGGCGACGAACCGCTGGTGTCGCCTGGCTACAAAGCGGGCGTCGCCTTCGCGCTGATGGTCGTCATGCTGATCTGGCGGCCCTCGGGTCTGTTCCGCGGCAGGGTGTTCTGAGATGGACCAGCTCTACGGCATCGGCCTCTACGTCATCTCGCTTCTGACCTTCGGCGGCATCTATGCGGTCATGACGCTTGGCCTCAACGTGCAATGGGGCTTCACCGGCATGTTCAACGCCGGCATCGCCGGCTTCTTCGCCATCGGCGCCTATACCAGCGCCATGCTGACCACGGCGGCCTCCGAGCGTCATCTGGGCGGTCTCGATCTGCCGTTCGTCGTCGGCTTCATCGCCGCCATGATCGCTGGCCGGTATCGTTGCCTATGCTGTCGCCCGCATCTGCATCCGGCTCCGCAGCGACTATCTGGCGATCGCGACCCTCGGCATCGCTGAAATCCTTCGTCTGATGCTCAAGAACGAAACCTGGGCAACCAACGGACCGCGCGGCGTGTCGCTGGTGCCGAAACCTTTCGAGACCCTGCCCGAGCCCTGGAACCACTCGCCTTCATGGCCATGGTGCTGCTGATCGTGCTCGGCCTCTATCTTCTGCTGGAGCGTGCGCGAAAAGCGCCCTGGGGCCGTGTGATGACGGCCAGTCGCGAGAACGAGGCGGCGACCCGCGCGGCAGGCAAGGATGTCGACCGTCTTCGGATCGAAGCCTTTGTCCTTGGCGCCATGTTCATGGGGCTCGGCGGGGCGTTGACCGCCCATTACCTGAAGTTCATCGATCCCGAATGCCGCCGATCCCCTGACCGCAACGTTCCTGGTCTGGGTCATGCTGATTGTCGGCGGCAGCGCCAACAATAAGGGCGCCATTCTCGGTGCCATTCTGATCTGGACGATCTGGTCGGCGACCGAGCTCTTCACCAGCCGGCTGCCCGACGAACTGGCGATCCGTACCGCCTATGTTCGCGTCTTTCTGATCGGTCTATTGTTGCAGATCGTTCTACAGCGATTTCCCAACGGCATTTTGCCCGAGCGGCGCGAAAAAGCCGCTGGAACGGGCCGTGAGCCCAACACGTCAACCTCGTAACAAGGAAGACCAAGGAGGCTAACATGACATTTCAGATCAAACGACTAACCCTCGCTGTGTCGGCGATGGCTCTGATGGCTGGCACAAGTCAGGCCGCCGACATCAATGTCGGCTCGGTCGCCGGCGTCACCGGACCCATTGCCGAACTGGTCGCGCCCGATCGTCGCCGGCCGAAATCTCGCAGCCGAGCACGTCAACAGCCAGGGCGGTCTCTTCGACGGCGACAAGTACAACCTGGTTCTTGCCGACAGCCAGTGCGATCCGAAGGCGGGCGTCGATGCCGGCGGCAAGGTCGTGAATGTCGAGCAGGTGGTGGCGGTGATCGGTGCCAGCTGTTCCGGCGCCACCAACGGCATGGTGCAGTCGGTGACCATTCCGGCGGGCGTGGTCGCCATTTCGGATTCGGCGACCGCTCCTTCGATCACCGAGCTCAAGGACAACGACACGGTTTTCCGCGTCGCCCCGTCCGATGCCTATCAGGGTCTGGCCATCGCCCAGCTGGCGATCGATCACGGCTACAAGAAGCTGGCGATGACCTATGCCAACGACGACTACAATGCCGGTATCGCCGCGGTCTTCGAGCAGGCCTTCAAGGATCTCGGCGGCGAGATCAGCGCAAACCAGGCGCACGAACCGAACAAGGCGTCCTATCGCTCGGAACTGTCGACCCTTGCCGGCGGTGATGCCGAGGCGCTCGCGATCTTCGCCTATTACGGCGGCAGCGGCATCACGATCATCCGCAACTCCCTGGAAAACGGCCTGTTCGAGAATTTCATGGCGGCGGATGGCATGTTCGATGCCTCGGTCATCGAGCAGATCGGCGCCGATACCTGCGCGACAACATCTTCATCACCCAGTCGGCCTCGGACTATGCCGACGAGTCCTACAAGCTGTTCGCCGAGGCCTACGAGGCAACCGGCAACAGTCCCCAGGCCCCCTACGCCGCCCATGGTTACGACGCCTCCTTCCTGATCGCGCTCGCGATCGAAAAGGCGGGTGCTGCCGATCGCACCAAGATCCCGGCTGCCCTCCGCGAGGTCGCCAACGCGCCCGGTACCGTCATTCGGCCGGGCGAATGGGAAAAGGCCAAGGCCGCCATCGCCGCCGGCGAGGACATCAACTACGAAGGCGCTTCCGGCAACAATGACTTCGACGAGCATGGCGATGTCGGCGGCATCTATTCGGTCAACACCGTCGGCGACGACGGCAACTGGAAAACCGACCTCATTCAATAGGTCGTACGACGACCGGCGCTCACCAGGAACGCCGGGCAAGCGCTGATAACAGGCGGCGACTTAGGTGTCCCTAGGTCGCCGTTTTTTTTCCGCCGGCTCGACCATCGTTTTTCCAAAGCACTTGGGATGAAGCGTCTTGATGAGACGATCCGTCGGAAAACTGAAGGAACCAAGACCCTGGAGCAACGTCAACGACAGGACCTTTCGTTGACGTTGCTCCAGGAATGGCTAAGTCTGGTGGCGACCTTGGGGCCGATAGGAGTGTCGGAATGAGTGACGAGCGGCGACCATTGCTGGCATCGGCTTGGCGCGGTATCTGCGGTCAGTGCCCCAATTGTGGTCAAAGCCGTTTGTTTCGCAGCTACCTGAAACAGGTGGATGAATGTGCCGATTGCGGCAGCCCATGGCACGAGATTCGCGCTGACGATGCACCGCCTTGGCTGACCATTCTGATTGTCGGGCATCTGATGGCACCACTCATCCTGCACACGGTGCGCTATGACAATCTTCCCGATTGGCTCATCATCGCCAGTTTGATCGGTATCGGTCTCATTCTCTGCCTTTTGATCCTGCCGCGTGCCAAAGGGCTTTTTATTGCGGTGATCTGGGCCTTGCGTGCACCCTCTTAGCGCGCGATATCGGCCAATTTCGCTTCCGCAGCGGCGATCACATCCGGAGGTTTCAGCTCGATCTGCAGGCCCCGCCTGCCGCCGTTCACGAAGATCGTCTCATGATTGAGGGCACGTTGATCGACCACCACATCAAGCTTTTGCCGTTGGCCGAAAGGACTGATGCCGCCTTTGACATAGCCGGTAGCGCGTTCGGCGCGGGCCATTGCGGCCATCGCTGCGCGCTTGCCACCGACGGCGGCTGCCAGCGTTTTCATGTGGATCTCGGTGTCGGCCGGCGCGAGGGCCACGACCAGTCGCTTGTCATCGATGGCCACGATCAATGTCTTGAACATGCGTTCGGCAGCGATGCCAAGCGCCTCGGCGGCTTGCTCGCCGATGCTCAGATCATCTGGATCGAAGTCATAGCTATGAAGCTGATAGCCAATGCCAAGTTGATCCAAGGCCTTGATGGCAGGCGTGCCGCCGGCGGATCGTGCTGATTTCTTCGACATGTCTCAAAGGCCAGGATCTCGTGATGCGACCACATCGGAAGATGTGTTCTGGAGCAAACTCGACCCCTTGGCTTTGCGTGGTCGATTTTCATTCGCCAGAGATTTAGGTGTTGTGGTCATACCACCAGAACATTTTCCAATCAAATGAAGCCGGAACCAGCCCGCTCCCCCTCCCAATGCGTGGGTAGCGTTGGGGGGAGGGGGCTGGTTCCGCATGATCAGAAAATGCACTAGAATTTGACGCGAATCTGCTTTCGCTTCAACGTTTTGCCGGCGATGGCAAGCTCATGGTCGATCAGATCGACACTCACCTCGTTCGCCGCGAGCTGCTTGAGCCTGAAGGTGATGCGTGGATCGTCCCAGATCAGGGGCGCGAAATTGCAATCGAACAGAAGCCCCTCTTCGGTCTTTGGCGATGCTGCCGCCTGGGCGATGAGATTGTCGTTGTCCAAAAGATCGAGAACCCGTTGGATCCAGGCCTGGCGAAGGCGGCGTTCATGGTCGTTCGAGACCCGCTCCATCTGTCGGCGGGTGGATCCATATCGATAGGTCGATGCTGGCCAGTCAGTCATGGCTCTCTTCCTCGCCGCCGTTGCCGTCCTTGATGACGCGCAATGAAGAAGGCTCAGCCGGCTTCTTGGCCTCAGGCATTTTCGGCTCGGGCTTGGGTGCGGCTTCCTTATCTTGATCGAGGCTGATGCGCGCAGCAGGGGCCTTGCCAGCCTTGTCCTCGCCGAAATAGATGGTCTGATGCGGGAAGGGAATTTCAATACCAAGTTCATCGAACCGGTACTTCATCAGGCGATTGAAGCCACGCTTGATCGCCCACTGGGTCATGGGCTTGGTCTTGATGCGGGCTTTGATGACCACGGCGCTGTCGGCGAATTCGTTGAGGCCAAGCACCTGTATCGGCTCGAGAATATTCTCGGCATATTGAGGATCGGTCTCCAGCTCGGCGCCGACCTGCTTGATCACCTCGATCACCTCGTCCACGTCCTCACGGTAACCGATGCCGATATCGAGCTCGGAAAAGGCGAATTCCTTGGTGTGATTGGTGATGGTGGTGACTTCGCTGAAGGGGATGGTATGCACCCGGCCGGAAAGGTCCCGGAGGCCGATGGTGCGCACAGAGATGCGCTCGACCGTACCGGAATGGCCGGCAACGTCCACCACCTCTCCAACCGCGATGGTGTCCTGAAACAGGATGAACAAACCATTGATCACGTCCTGCACCAGCTTTTGCGAGCCGAAGCCGATGGCGATACCGATGACGCCGGCGGCGGCAAGCACCGGGGTGACATCGACGCCGAGGGTGGAAAGCGTCGTGAGCGTCACCACCACGATGATCACCAGGAACAGGAAAGTCCGCAGCAGCGGCAGCAACGTTCGGGACCTAGCGCTCCTTTCAACCCGTGTACCACTGTCGTCGATGGCATCCAGATAGTTTTCGATCAGCGTGCCTGCCAGTTCCCAGATGAGGAAGCTGACCGCCAGCACCGTGAGCGCATTGGAGATCCGGCTCCAAGTCTGTTCGCTGAACACATCGCCGATCAAGGTGAAGAGATCGATTCCCCAGATATGCACCAAAAGCAACAGGATAAGGAAATAGACCAAACTCACCGCGAAATTTTGCAGTAGGCGGCAATAACGATTGATCCGGCGCTCCAAGGCTGGGTAGCGCTGCTGCATGCCTGGGCCGAGGGAAAGACCGCGGCCAAGGGCACGCTCGACGCCATAAGCAAGCGGCCTTGCGATCGCCAGCAGGAACGTGGTGAGCACGCCGCCTCGGAAAAGCAGAGAAAAACCACCGGGAATGGCCAGCGCCCAGATCAGATAAGTGCTGATGATGTAGAAAATGGCGAAAACCGGCCAGATGTCGGCAATCAACCGCCGGCAGCGGCCGAGCACTCTCATGACATGGTCCTTGTCCGACTCGCCATTGCCGCGCAGCCATTGGGCAACAGGCTTTCTATTTCGAAGGACCAGAAAAATCAGCATCATCACGACGATGAAACCGAGCGCACGCTCGAGGCCGCCGTAGATGCCGTCGGGAATCCTGAGAACGAAATCATTCTGGAAGATTACGTAACTATAGGCGATGAGATAGATGAAACGCCTGATCCAGCGGAACAGATAGAGGGCGTTATGGTCGGCGAGCTTGACCAGACGAAGGCCGCTGGCCGAGGGGGCAAGGACAGTGCGCGCGCCGACCACCAGCACGAGGCAGAAGATGGTGGCATCGACCAAGGAGCGCCCAAGAATGGTGGTCGCGTCACCGTTCCAGTTGCCAAGCAAGGCAAGCAGGCCGTAACCGATGGCCCAAAAGGCGAAGATCGGTATCAGGCGAAGCGCCCCGCGTAAGAGCGCGAGCGGCACGACCGTGGTGAGGCCTTCGGGGCGCTCATTGTAAAAGCGATCGATGGTCGGGCGCAGGAAATAGCTCACCAGCGCATAACCGAGCACCCCGGCACCCAGAACGATGGCGAGCTTGGTAAAAAGATCTATCCAGTAGACTCTCTGATCCCCATCGACGACCTGCTGCCAGAGCCAATCGGTCAGATCGGGCAGATCGACGATCACCGATGACAGCTCGACAGAGGCCCGGGCGATGGCGTTGACCCGGTCGGTCAGGAGTTCCACCAGACCGAGGCCGATCTCGTCGACACTATGAGCGGCAGGCGCCTTCGCCTCCTGGACGGCGGTCAAGGCCTTTAGCTGCTCGATCAGCTTGGCCCGCGCTTCCGGATCCTCCAGGGTCTTGACGATCGCATCGATGCGGGCGGGGTCGAACTCGGCCGCGGCGTCAGTCGTATCGCCGTTTTCAGCACCCGTCACCGCGACCGGCGACAGCGTCAAGATCAGCACGATCACCAGACAAGCAGAGCGCATCATTGCCTTGAAGGAGGAATTCATCAACGTCCCGACGTTCGAGAAGGAAAGGTTTGGTTAGCAGACGAACGTTAATACGTCATTAATCTTCCATGACCTGCTCATCCTTTTGTACCAGGAGAGCCGCTAGAATAGCATTCAGACGGGCAAGGCCCTCTCGAGTAGCGGCCAGGCGGCCACGGCTTCGGGTCAGCCAGCCTTCATCGACGAAGCCATCCAGGGCCGCGCCATGCAGTGTCTCATGCAAGGGACGGGCACTGAGGCGCTGAACGCGCTCGATCTCGATCCCGCCGGTCAACCGAAGGCCCATCAGCACCATTTCGACGACCTGATCCCTGGCGCTCAGCACTTCTCTTGGCTGCTCGCCATGGCCTTGACGCTCGACCCTCTCCAGCCAGGCGCGGGGCATGCGTTCGGTCTGGGTCGCCAGGCGCTGGCCATCGAGGGTGAGCCTGCCATGGGCGCCAGGGCCGATGCCGGCATAATCGCCCGCCTGCCAATAGACCATGTTGTGCCGGCAGGCTTCGTCCGGCGCTGCGTGGTTGGAAATCTCGTAAGCCGGGAGACCGGCTGCCTCCAGTCGCGCCTGCGTGAGGTCATAGAGGTCGGCCTGCAGGTCGTCTTCCGGCAGGTTGAGCTTGCCCTGCTGATAGAGGGTGTGAAACCGTGTGCCCTGCTCGATGGTCAGCTGATAAACGCTGAGATGTCCACCTGCATGATCGAGGGCCCTTTCCAGCTCATCAGCCCAGGCCTTCACGGTTTGTCCTGGCCTCGAGTAGATCAGATCGAAGGAAAAGCGGGGGAAAAGCCGCGCTGCGTGATCGACCGCGACCAGCGCCTCGGCCGCACCATGTTCACGGCCGAGAAAACGAAGGGCCTCGTCATCGAGCGACTGCACGCCGAGGGAGAGGCGGTTGACGCCCGCTGACTTGAACGCGGCGAGACGGTCGCGCTCGACCGAGGTCGGGTTGGCTTCGAGGGTAATCTCGATGTCGGGCTCGGCACCGAAGCGCTCGACCGCGCGCTCGATCAGGGCGCCGGCCGTTTGAGGCTTCATCAGCGACGGCGTGCCGCCCCCGAAAAAGATCGAAGCGAGCGGTCGCTTGCCGATATCATCGGCGACATGGTCAAGTTCGGCGCAAAGGGCATTTGCCCATTGGTCGTGGTCGATCAGGCCTTCGACATGGCTGTTGAAATCACAATAGGGGCATTTCGATCGGCAAAACGGCCAATGAATATAAAGGCCGAAGCCGGCCTCGCCCGCGATGTCCCCCCGTTGACGATCTTCCAAGCTGACAGACCTCTGGTGGCTGCTGTCAGGCTGCGACATGTTCCCGACATAGGCGTTCGAACAGCGGCCTGTAAGCAGCGGTCACCGCCTGCCAACTACGGGCGGCGACCATGGCCCGACCATGGGCCCGAATTTGGGGCCAGCGTTCGCTCGATGCAAGAACATCTTGAACCCGCTCGATCAAGGCGGTGAGATAACCGGCCTTGAACAGAAAACCGGTTTCGTTGTCGGCGATCAGTTCGCGATGGCCGCCGACGTCGGAAGCGATGACGATCCGGCCGGCCGCCATGGCCTCCAATGGCTTGAGCGGCGTCACCAGATCGGTGAGCGCCATGGGCAGGCGTGGGTAGAGGCAGATGTCGATCAGGCTGTAATAGGACAGGACCTGATCGTGGGGCACGCGGCCGGTAAATACCACCTTGCCGCCGAGGCCCTTGGCCTCTGCCCGCCTGCGCAGCCCATGCTCGTCCTGGCCACCGCCCACCAGCATCAAACGGATGGTCGGGTCCTTGGCGAGCAGGGCCGGCATGGCATCGATCATCAGGGCAAGGCCCTCATAAGAGTAGAAGGAGCCGATGAAGCCGAGCACCTTGCAGCCTTCAAGCCCGAGCTTTCGAGCATGTGACGGATCCGATGGAGGCACATGCTCGAACCTCGCGATGTCGACCGCATTGGGGATCACGGTGATTTTCCCGGCATCGATGCCGCGCTCGATCAGATTGGTGCGCAACCCCGCGCAAATGGTGGTGATTGCATCGACGCGGCCGCAAAGGGCGGTTTCAAGAGCGCGGGTCGCCCGATAGCGGGCACCATCCTGGCTCACCTGGCCCTGATCGACGGCGGCATCTTCCCAAAACGCGCGGATCTCGTAGACCACCGGCAAGCCCTGGCGGCGTGCGGTCCAAAGGGCGGGGTAGCCGTTCAGCACCGGGGAATGGGCCTGAATGATATTGGGCCGGCACCGTTGCGCAACCTCGCCGACCCGCCTTGCCGTCGCCTGCATTTCCATCAGTTCGCGAAACAGCGGCATGCGCGACGACGCCCGCCCGGGGGTCCGAAAGAACCTGAACCCTTCGATGCTTTCTTCAGCGCTTCGGCTCGGAAATTCATGGCGCGGCGAGGTCAGATGAAAGGTGTTGATGCCATGGGAGCGCTGGCCATGCAGAATACCGTTGGTGCGATAAACATAGCCGTCTTGGGTCGGTAGGCCGTGATTAAGTACATGCAGAACACGCATCGCGTACAAGGTCCATATCGGGTCCCTCGGCGCCTCGTCCTGGCGCGTTTCAGGGCTTGGGTTTGAGATCGATCAGATAATCCGAAATGCCCTTGTGCTGCTTTAGAACTTCCGTGATCGCGGCAAGAGCACCGTCCGGGTCATCACTGTAGGGGGCGCTTAAGGCGACCAGAGCCGATGGTTCGTCATGGCCCTGGAGTTTTTGATAAAGCTGATAGGCCTTGACCTGCCATTCGCGCGCCAGCAATCGGCCATCAATCCAGTACCAGGCGAGAACCAGGCGATCATCGGCCGTGCGGCCGACAAGCTCTTCGCGCTTCAGGGCCTTGGGCAAGCCTTCGATTTTCGGTGCGTACCAGGAGGCCGAGATACGGGTCCAATCCTCCCCATCGGCCAGCCGGTTGGCGTGATGAATAAGCTCGGCGCCATCGCGCTCATAGGCGTAATAGGCGACGAACAGGTCCACAGGCTGGCCGCCGCAATCGAGCTGCAGGCCGCGCGAAAAATCCGCCTGCTTGAACGTCGGGCGCCAAGTGCCGCCTTTCGCCGTGCCCGTCTTGCAGGCAGGGGCGAGACTTTCCACCAGGCTCGACGAAAGAGCGGCTTTGACGTCGGGGACGATGGCTTGGGGGACGCGGTCCAACATGATCGTGGCGTACAGCGGGGCTGCCGCAATCAGGGCAAAGAGGGGGAGTGCGAAGGCGGGACGCCAGGGGCTGACATCGACGGCGATCGAACTCAGCGTTCCGTGCTTCGGCTCCTCCGGCCAATCGGCCATCCAGCTGCCGATCGCCAGGAAAACCAGCATGACGACGGCAAAGAACCCCCAGCCGTAGATGAGATGATCGACGCCGGCTGCGTATTCATGGTCGGTCCAGTAGGCGATCAGGACGATGCCGGTGGCGCGAAACCCGTTGGCGACGATCGGCACGATCACGGACAGGGCCAGAAAAAGCCCCCATTTCCAAAGCCTGCCCATGGCCAGATGGGCAAAGAGGGTGGCCACCATGACATTGGCGATCAGAAACCGGATGCCGGCACAGGCCTCGGCGACTTCGAATCAGACCGGTGGGGGTCTCGATCATGATGCCGTCGTGGAAAATCGGTATGCCGACCAGCCTCAGCAACAGTACGGTAAAATCGGCGGTGAATTGTTGCAGCGCTGGGATCAGAAAATCGCCGAACGGTACCATGAAACCCAGGAACAACAGCGGAAAGGCGATCAGCCTGCCGATCGTGAAGCCGAGCAAGGCAAGGGCGATCGAGATTGCCATGCCGATGAGCGCCGCATGTTCGAAAAGCTGAACCTGGCCCGCGCGCCCCAGGAGCCAGAGCAGCGCAAAGGCCAGTAAAGGAACAAGGGCGATCGGGTCGTGGCAAGGGGTGAGGCTCGCGAGTTCCCTGCGCTTTTGCCAAATCAGAAAAAAACTGATCGGCAGCACGAAAAAGCAATGATGATACGTCGTCGACCCCATCCAGACCGCGATCATGCTGGACAGGCTATCGATGGTCAGGACCAGGAGGAATGCCAGTGAGGTGATGAGCGCCAACAGGCTGTTACGCCATGGTTGCGGCAGGACCATGTCCAGTGAAAGCCTCATTCAGCAGCGGCCATGCTGACGGATTCCGGCAGGTCGAGCCCGTAAAGGCGGTCCATGCGCTCCCAGCGAAAGTCCGAAAAAAGGCGCTTGAGCTTGCGCTCCATTGCGCTGAGGCCGCTGTAGTGGCGAAGCTTCGAGCGTAGCGGCAGACCTTTCACTTTCGGCTGGCCCGGATCGATCTCCCAGGGGTGGAAATAAAAGGCGGCGGTACGACCGACATCATTGGCAAGGCGGCTCAGACACCATCTGGACCATGGGTAGGGCGTGAGGCGAAAATGCCCGCCGCCGGCGCAGGAAACCCGTCGGCCGAGAACCTCGATGGTGGCGACCGGAATCTCCAGAAAGGCGGTTTTCGTTGGATGGAAGGGCGAAAGGGGTGCGTTCGGCATGCCATAATGATCATGAGAGATGGGATGAACACTCGAGCTGTAGCTGTAGCCAGCCTCTTCTAGTTGATTGTACGCCCACCAACAACAATCATTGATAGAAAAACTGGGCGCGCGAAATCCCTTGACGGGCGTGTTGCCGAGATCCTCGAGCAAGTGCCGGGTATCCCGGACATCGCGCCCGAAGGCCTCGGGGCTGAGGTCGTGGACCTTGTCGTGATAAAAGCCGTGACTTGCCAGTTCATGACCGCGGGCAACGATCTCGCGAACCAGCATCGGCGCCCGTTTGGCAACCCATCCCAGAACAAAGAAGGTCGATGTCACATTGTGCCGATCGAAGAGATCGATGATCCGCATGGTGGCGGCTTCGACGCGGGATGGCCATTGATCCCAATCACCACGTTTGATCACCGGTGAGAGGGCCCAGGTATGTAGATAGTCCTCAACGTCGACCGACATGGCGAACGGTTGCGGCGGCACCGGAGCCGGCTGGCTTCTGAAGGCGGGGGGGATCGTTTGATGAGGCATGGCCATGCGATCTTCCTTCCAGGGAGTTCGGGCCGATGCTTGATGACGTTTTCCTGATGATATTCTTTGTTGTGAGGGTCGTTCTTGAAAAGCTTGGCAGCGCGGGTGAGGGCGTGGAGCGGATCGGGTCGAGGTCCAAAAGTCGATCGCGTATCCGAAGAGCGCTTTGCCCCTCGCCGTCGAGCTCCTCGGTAAAGAAGCGAAGATAGGCCTCGATCCGGTCGAGAAAGGCCTGCAGCTCCCGGTCGTTCTTGACATAGGGTGTGTTGCCGGAAGCGAGGGAGGGGCTGTGGAAGACGAAGGTGAAGAGACGTTCGCCCCGCCGGATCAGCGTCCTGGTCAGGCGTTTTAGATCCTGCAGATCCATCCCTTCCGGTGTCAGGGTGAGACGATCGAGAAGACCGCTTCTGGCAAAAACCCCGGGGAGATGGCAGGCAAGACCAAGACGGCTCTGAACCCAAGGCAATAAGGTTGGGCCAAAGCGTTGGCCGAGCAGGCCACAGAGATTGCGCGTGACCGGCAGTTCGAGCAAACGACGATCGTTGCCGAACCAGAAGGGCCGATGCGGGCTGTGCTGGAAGTTGGGCCCCTGCACCGGGCTGAAATCGGTAAAGGGGACAACGCTGGTATCGATATCGAGGCCGAAGGTTTCCAGAAGGGCGGCGGTGTCGTCATTGAAGCCGTAGCGGCCGGCTTTGAAGACCTTGGGTTCGATGTTGATGTTGGTGCGAACCGCCTGGATCAGCCGTTCGATCTTGGCGTGTTGGAGGACTTTGGAGAGGCTGCTCGGGTAGGAATTTCGGGCGGACAGCAACTCATCGAAAGGCGGGTTGGTCCAGGGATGAAGCTGGATGCCGATATCGGCCTTGCCTTGATCGGCGAACTCGCGCAGGACCGCGCAGGCCGCGGGATCGGTGGCCACGGGATAGTCGATCAAATAGGTAGGCTTGATGCCGAAGCGGTCGAACAGCCGTTGCGCCCGGCCTTGATAAAGCACCGAAGCGGTCCCGTGATCATGTCTGGAAAACGGCCCATGCCAATCGAAATCCGCTTCGGTGTCGATGATCACGGCGAGGGTCGGCCGTTTGAAGGCAGATGGCTCAACTTCAGCGAAATGCGGGCTTTCAAGCGTTGCCGCAATCGCGGAGGTCCCCTTGCGGCGCTCAAGCTCGCGCCGTTGATGGTCGTCGACACTCACCGCCTGGAAAAAGCTCCCAAGCCGTTGATATTGGCCTTGTCGATCAAGGCCAAGCGCTGCCGTCGAGGCTGGCGGCGCGACCCGGCCATGGTGCCTTTTTTCCTCGATCCACTGCTCCAGTTGGCGGGCGATGTTGCCCGGATCATTGGAAAAGAGACCTGCTTTGCGCTCGCGCACCAAACGTGCGGGCACACCGTTGACGGGCCCCAGCCCCAGGATTTGGCGGTTGGTGGCAAAATATTCGAAGACCTTCGCCGGCACATTGCCTTCATCTGCCGGATCATTCCATTGCAGCAGCAGCAGGACATCGGAACGTTTCTGCAGCTCAATCGCTTGACGGTAGGGGACGGCGTCCTCCAGATCGACGAAGGCCTGAACGCCGTAGCGCGCGGCTTGATCTTCGACGGTCTTCAGCTCATGGCCGTAAAACTGAACTCGGAGCTCATCAGGGCGGAAATCATGGCGTTTGATCGCCTCGAAAAGAGCACCCGGATCCCGCCTCCCCGGATAGATGGTGCCGGCATGAAGAACGCGAAGTGGCAGCTCTGACGTCGGCTCCAGCTCGAAATCGAAATCTTTCGGATCGAAACCGTTCATCACGGTCTCGGTCGGAAGGCCGTACTTTCCGGCATAAAAGTGGGTCCATAGATCGGAAACGGTCACGATTCCGGCGGCATGCTTGACCAGCAGCCGCTCGAAGCCCTGGTCGATCCAGGTTCGCCATCTCGGCCGCACCGCATAGGGATCATCCACCCAGCGGTCGCGAAACTCGGCGATCCAGGGGATATCGAACCACCAGGCGGTGATCGCGGTGCTGATGAACGATGAGAAGGGCGGGCCGCTGACCAGGATGAGATCGGGCCGCTCACGCCAGATTTCGCGAAACAGCGCCGGCAGCAGCGTGAACGACCAGTCGATCCGGCGATCCGGGTAGAGCACGATGTCCCGATAGAGCCCGCCGAGCAAGCTCCGTCCCTTGCGCGCCAGACGCCGCCAGGTCGGTTCGGGCGTGGAGAGGGTGCCGCCTTGGTCGGTGCGGCGTTGAAAGACCGGGGTCAGGCGCCGATCGAGGTCGAGATAGCGCGTTCGCTTGATGGCTGCTCGATCGATTTCCACCGGCAGCGAGCGGTCCTCGGCCGGTTGATCCGCGGTGACCACACGGACGCGATGACCCGCCGCGCTGAGAAAATGCGCCATCTTGCCGAGACGGATCGCCGCGACCGCATTCGCCGGGGGGAAGTACCAAGTCACCAACAGCAGGTTTTGCCGCTCTTGATCCTTGGCCCTACCGGAAGTTTCGGCGATATTGTCAGCCACCTCTTCTAACGCCCTTTTGAGGGTTCGAGGACAAGCGGGGCGGTCTCGAGAGAACCAGCGATTTGCCTGCGGCCCTGCCGATTGAGGGCACTCCAGTGTCGTTTTGAAACCTGGCTGGTATGGCTGTTGGCGCCGCGCTGTTCCTCGAGCTTTCGCCGGAGACAGGCGGTAAGCGCCAGAACGGCAAGAAAATAATCGTAAAAGGCCATGGAGACGGCAGCACCCGTGACGGCAAAGGTCAGGAGGCTGACCCGGGTCATACTGGCGAGGTTGACCATCCAGAGACGTTCAGGCTGCTCGCCTGCATGGCGAATGACCCAATTTGCATTGCGCCAGGCTGTCCAGAGGAGGGCGATATAGAAGCCCAATGCCAAGAAGCCATGATCGCCGAGCACTTGGAAGTAGATGCTGTGAGCGGCGATCGGCCTTCGAAGCTGAACATTGACGATGGGTTCTGCTGGAAGATAGCTGCCGAAGACGGGCCAGGCCTGGAGCGCATAAGTGCCGGCACCCACCAGCGGCCGATCCAGGGCAGCGTTGAAATGCATCTGCCAGGACACAACACGTCCGAGGAACGAGGCATCCGTTTGATGGGCCTTCTCGATCGTGTGAAGCCTGGATACCAAATTATCGGAAGCTAAAGCGGCTGCAAGGCCGATGATCGCAATCGCTGCCACGATATGGCTCACACGGCGACCCGACATCCACCAAAAAGCACCTCCCAGCACCACCAGACCGATGAAGCCGCCGCGCGACTGGGTGCAGAGCACTGCCAGGATCGTCAACACGAGCAGAGCTGTCAGGCCGCTTCGCACCAGGGGATGGGCCGCATGAATGCGCAGGTAGTTCATCAGTGGTATCGCGATTAGAAAGGCTGCGGCCAGATGATTATTGTCGCCGATCGCGGTGCCGGCAGGCCCTTCAAACCGGAAAGCACCGCCGCTGATCAAAAAAACCACGCCTCCTTTGATCGAATAATAGCCGATGCAAAAAACCATCATCCAGATGAAGGCATCGATTCGGATTTTGGAATGGAGGCAGAGCAGGATCATGATCAAGAACGCGAAGTTGATCAGGTACTCCTTGGATTTTGGCAGCGAGAGCTCATGCGATAGGGAAAAGGCCGTCGACAGGGCCACGACGCCGGCAAGGAGAAGCAGCAGGACAAGGGTTGGATCGATGCTCAGCGTTTTCTTGCGGGAGGAAAGGACCCAGCCAATGATGGTCGCGGTGGCGATGATGAGGTTCGCCGGGATCAGGGCTGCAAAGCCCCAAAGGCTGCTGCTCGGCTGCGCAAACGAAATCCAGCCCCAGCTCAAGAGACCGGCAAGAGGGTTCACCAGGCTGATGGCGGAGAGGGAGGCTAAGACAAGGCTAAAGGCAATATCACGCATGGCCGTTGATGTTCACCCAGCAATCCTTATGCATTGACAAAACTATCAATTGTCGAAAAGCTCCGTGAGGAATGCAACCTTAAGTCGCTATCGAAGGGCAGTGATGGAATCGGTTTTCTTTACCTTTCAGCTTGGGATCGTGATCCTCCTTATTCTCTGGGCCATAAGAAACGAGCGGGCCGGCGACGATGATCGTCAACAGGGGTTGTTTGCTGTTCGTCCGAGCCTACCCGCCAAACTTGGGCAACAAGAAGGTCTGGTTCGTCACAACGATCGCTATAGGCGCCATGACGGAATGCGTACTAAAAGTAGAAAAAAATAATAACTATAACAACCAAAAGGTCAAGATCGATCGGCGCCAGATTTGATCGATCACCGCGTCTGGTTGCCGTTTCCTAAACCCGGATGCGATGCGTGCTGATTCAGGCGACGGAAGGCACCGAGCTCAGCCTGCCCGGCCGGATGAGCCGAGGCCAAAAACCAGCCGCCTTGATGAAGAGTTCTATTGATCACCAGGTGTTCGAGCGATATCACGTTGATCACGTCGTTTCTTCATTTGGTCTTCAGGGTAGGGTGATGCCTTTCCCGTTCGCTGTTTGAAGGCGATGCAAGGCAATGGGAAGCGCTGAAAGCATGAAGAAAATCATCATCTTTCTAATTCTGATCGTGCTGGCCGGTCTCGCTTATGTGTTCGTACCGTGGCGTGGCGCCGCCCCTGAAATCAACGTGGCCGGCGACCCGGTGCGCGGGAAGTACGTCCTGCATATGGGCGGCTGCATCGCGTGCCATACGGATGAGAAGAATGGCGGTGCTTTCCTCGCAGGCGGGCGGGCGCTCAAGACCGAGTTCGGAACGTTCTACAGCTCCAACATCACGCCCGATCTCGAAGCCGGTATCGGCGACTGGTCGACCGGGGCTTTCGTCCGGGCTTTGAAAGAAGGGCTGTCACCGACGGGACAGCACTATTATCCCGCCTTTCCCTATCCTTCCTATGCCAAGATGACCGAGCAGGACCTGGTGGATCTCAAGGCTTATCTCGATACCGTCGGGCCGGTCGGCGACAAGGTCCGCGCCCATGATCTCGGCTTTCCCTTCAACATCCGCCCCATCCTCGCCGGCTGGAAACTGTTATTTTTTGACCGGTCGCCGTTCCAGCCTGACCCCGGCCGATCGGAAAGCTGGAATCGCGGCGCCTATCTTGTCCGGGGACCGGCCCATTGTGGTGAGTGCCACACGCCTAGAAATGCGCTGGGCGGTCCGGATCAGTCACGATTTCTCGGTGGCAACCCGGTGGGCCCGGAAGGCAAGGCCGTGCCCAACATCACGCCGCATGAAGACGGCATCGGTGATTGGAGTGCAGCCGATATTGCCTTTGCTCTCGAGAGCGGCCTCAAGCCCGATTACGATTCGTTCGGTGCCGGCATGGGCGAGGTCGTCGACGACAGCACCAGCCAGCTCAGCAAGGAAGACCGGGACGCCATGGCCGAATATCTGATCTCGCTGCCGCCGATCGCCGGGACGGTTGACACCAAGGACGAGGCGGCAAAATAGACCCGAAGCCGAACGGGCTCAGTCGGCTGGCTCCATCGCCGTTGCCGCCCGCTTTTTGGAGGCGCCGAAGGCTTTTGCCATGCCCCCTTGATAGAGCCCGACAAGTCCCCTCGGCGCGAACAGGATCACCAGCAGCAAGACAAAGCCAAGGACCATCTGCCAGATATCGGCGGCAAAGGCTGCGGCATAGGTACGAACCAACTCGTAGACCAGCGAGCCGGCAAAAGCACCGATGACATGGCCGGCCCCACCGAGGATGGCGATGAACACGAACTCGCCGGAGCGGACCCAATAGCCGTATTCCGGCGTCACCAGGCCCTGGATTGCTGCGAGAAGAACGCCACCTGTGCCTGCGAGAACGGCCGAGATGACATAAGCGAACAACAAGACTTTTCGCGCCGAGACGCCAAGATAGTCAAGCCTTGTCTCATTGGTCTTGATCGCAATCAGGGCCTGGCCGATCGGTGAGCGCAGGTAACGATGCACCAGATAAGCCATGATCAAGGCAAGAACGATGGTCAGATAGAAAAGCGTGTATTCGTAAGCCCCCCGCTCCAATGTCAAGCCGAGCACGGTCGGCCTTGCGACCCGCATGCCATCGCTGCCGCCGGTGAGGTGAAAGAACTTCTCCAGGATCGAATAGAGCACCATGGAGAAAGCGAGGTTGAGCATGCCAAAAAAGATGTAGCGATAGCCGACGACAAAGAACCCGATCACCAGCCCGAAAACCAAGGCGCAGGCGATCCCGGCCAAGAGCAGGAGAACGAGATCGCTGCCGCCCATGGCCTTGCCGAGAAAAGCCGCCGCATAAGCGCTGGCCGCGAAAAACATGGCATGGCCGAAGGAAACCTGGCCGGCGCGCAGCAGAACGACGATGCCAAGCACCGCCAGCCCCTTGGCGATCCCAATGGTAAGAACGATTTTTGTCCAGGGGACCAGCAAGGGTAGGATGGCGATCAGGATAATCAGCAGCGCTGGAAGCAGTGCTCGAAGAACAACGCGTTCCGGCATCAGATCGTTTCCATCAACGAGATCCTGATATCGACGCTCCCGACATGCTTACTGATGATGTCCCCGGTGACGCTGTTTCAGGACCCTGCACATCGCACCTGCCGCGCCGCCGGGGAACAGGCCCGTATCCCACGCCGGGGATCAACCACCTCGGTTGTGGTTGAAGCTGTCGGCTTTGACGCCGCTTGCCCAATCGGGGGTGAGGGTTGACATCCATTCGGTCGAGATCTGGCCGACCGGCGTGGTGATGTCGTCGGCGTCGAAGATCATCATGTTGTCGAGCACGGCGAAGTCGTAGTCGTCGACATGGATGGAGGTGCCGATCAGCTGATCCTCGAGGCCCTGGCCGTCCTCGCGGATCGTCACCTCGCGCCCGAGGCCGGCGAAGGTGAGGCCGGACATGGCGTCGACCACCTGCTCCTTGTCGGGCCACGCGCCGCCATTGGCTTCCATGGCTTTCTCATAAGCACCCCTCAGCGCGTTCAGCGCCTGGCTCATATGAAAGACGGGGTAAATCGGAAAGGCGCCGGTTTTTTCCTTGAAAGCCGCAACGAAAGCGCCGTAGGCCGCGTCGCCGACTTTTTCCGGATGCAGAAAATAATGATCGCCGCGGCCGCCGACGATATGGCCTGGCTTCAGGTTCTTGCCGAGCCGCTGCAGCGAGCTTTCGGCGAGCGGCAGGACGAAGGTGCTCTGGTCCAAGAGGCCGCGCTGGGAGGATTGGCGCACAAAGGTGTCGAGATCACCGCCCCAGGAGGTCGAGAGAATGACATCCGGGCGAAGCGCCGAAAGCCGGCTGATTTCGGTCGAGAAGTCGGGGGCGCCGAATTTCGGGAAGAATTCGGCCACCACCTCGACGTCGGGCTTCAGCGCCTTCAGCGCGGTCGAAAAAATTTCCCAGCTGTCGCGCCCCCAGGCATAGTCCTGATTGACCACGGCGATGGTCTTGAAGTCGGGCTTGGTCTTCAGGAGATAGAGAACGGTCGCCAGCATTTCGGGTGCTGCATTGGCTTGGGTGCGAAAGACGTAGCGATAGTCGCCCTCCTCGAAGATCCGCTGGGTGCCGCAGTCCCACATGATGTTCAGGATCTTCAGATCCTCGGCGAGCGGGGCGACCTTGTTGCAGTTGCCGGACGAGATCGAGGCGAACATGGCGTCGACCTTCTCCTCATCCACCAGGCGCCGGTACTCGCTGAGCACATGCTCGCCGCCAGCCCCTTCGTCGACGAAGATCGCGTTTAGGGGAACGCCGCCGATGCCGCCGGCATCGTTCATCTCCTCCAGAAACATTTCAGCCGCCGCCTTGGCCGGTTCACCGAAAACCGAAGCCGGACCCGAAAGAAAGGCGGTGACGCCAATTTTAAGCTCGGCGGGCTTTTCCGCAGCCCACGCCGTCGAGCCGGCCAGCAGAAGAGCAGCCGCCAAGCCTCCAAGACGTGCCGTCGTCATTAGCTGTGTCTCCCCAATTTCAGGTCGTGTGACCCGCGATAGGTCGATAGACGACCGGTTCGATTCTTTCCGTGGCAACGTGACGTTCTTTTTGCCCCGAGGGTTTGTTGGCGATCACGTGGCTCTGATTTTCATGTCGAGGCCTTCGATCACGCGTTCGGAACTCATCAACTAAGCTATCAGCCGAGGTCTCGAGGTCAAGAACCGGCGGATGTCGGTTTTTTTCGTCCGCGATCTTTTGCCCAACGAAGCGACGTCGGATCGGGCCGGCCCGTTTGCCCCGCTGCGAGGTTCATCTTTTCTTCACCGTTCCGTTGCAGCATGCACTTCTGGTCCTTGGGATCCTGGCGGTCTGCCCGCCCGCGGAGAAGGAGGCCCTGGCACGGACTCCCAGGCTCCCATGGACCACGAAAGTCTTTACCGGGGCAGGGTTAACATCCGGTCAAGGTTGCCTTACTGGCAACCACCTCAGAGCCGAGCCACTTCGATCTTCTGTCGCTCGGGCGGATGGTCATTCTCGTCCCTTCGGCCATGGGGCTGTCGGCGCGGCGTGCAAGACACGACAGTGGCGAATAGGCGGAGGTTTGTTGGGCATCGGTTATTGACCAGTTGCGTTGGATGAAACTAATTTGCATGGTCATTAACATCACTATTTCCCCATACCGGCACCAATCGGGAGAACGCCATGTGCGGGATCGTCGGTCTGTATCTCAAGAATGATAGGCTCGAGCCGGAGCTGGGTGCGCTGTTTGCGCCCATGCTGATCGAGATGAGCGATCGCGGGCCGGACAGTGCCGGTATCGCGGTTTATCAGGATCCGGTCGAGGACGAGGCCACCAAGCTGACCTTGTTTCATCCCGATGATGATTTCGACTGGGACGCGCTGGTCGACCTGTTCGAGGAAGAGATGCAGCTTAGCGCCACGATCCACAATGTGGCCTCGCATGCCGTGTTGATCAGCGACGGCGACGAAGAAATTCTTCGGTCCGCCATCGAGGCCTACGACCCCGATCTTCAGATCATGAGTATCGGTCGCGTCATCGAGATCTATAAGGAAACTGGCCTGCCGATCGAGGTTTGCGCCCGTTTCGAGGTGAGTGCGATGACGGGCACGCATGCCATCGGCCACACGCGCATGGCAACCGAGAGTGCGGTGACCACCGCTGGTTCCCACCCCTTTTCCACAGGCCAGGACCTTTGCCTGGTGCATAACGGATCCCTGTCCAATCATAATTGGCTGCGCGCCGAACTCGAGCGGCGCTATGGCCTGGTCTGCAGGACCGAGAACGACACCGAAGTCGCTGCCGCCTATCTGACGGCAAGGCTCATGGAAGGACGGAGCCTGCATCAGGCCCTCGACAGATTCGATCAAGGATCTGGATGGGTTTTACACCTTCTGCGTCGGCACCGCAGATGGCTTTGCGGTGCTGCGTGATCCCATCGCGTGCAAGCCCGCCGTCTTGGCGGAGACCGAGGATTGGGTCGCGATGGCTTCCGAATATCGAGCCCTTGTCGGCCTTCCCGGGGTCGAGCGGGCCAAGGTTTGGGAACCGCAGCCGGCCACGGTCTACAGCTGGGGCAGGGAGGCGGCCTGATGGCGGTTCGGCCCAATATCGAGGTCCTGGATCTCGCAGCAAGTGAGCTTCGCGAGATCAACGCCGCTCTGCAGGCTCAACATGCTCGCCAAGTCGGTGCTGCCAGCACATTTAGGGTGTTGAACCCGAAGGGCGCTCATGCGCTTGCCTGCGGGCTGGCAGCCCCTGTTCTGGTCGAGATCGAGGGGCATGCAGGCTATTACTGTGCCGGCATGAACAAGGAGGCACTGATCATCATCAACGGCAATGCCGGACCGGGCGTTGCCGAAAACATGATGTCGGGCGAGGTCAGGATCAAAGGCGATGCGTCCCAATATGCCGGCGCTTCCGGCCATGGCGGCTTGCTGGTGATCGAGGGGAACGCGTCGTCTCGTTGCGGCATCTCGATGAAGGGGATCGATATCGTCGTCGGCGGCAATATCGGCCACATGAGCGCCTTCATGGCGCAAGCGGGGCGTTTGGTGGTGCTGGGTGATGTGGGCGCCGATTTCGGGGACAGCATCTATGAAGCCAGGCTTTTCGTGCGTGGCCGGGTCGAAAGTCTGGGCGCTGACTGCATCGAAAAGGATATGCGGGATGAACATCGAAGCGAGCTTCTCGACCTCTTAGGCCAAGCGGGCATCGACGCCGATCCGGCAGAATTCAGGCGGTATGGCTCGGCGAGACAGCTCTACCATTTCCATGTCGACAACGCGGGAGCTTACTGATGGTCGATCTCGAGAAGACACCCCGCACGACGCCAAGGAAAGCGGCGGCCTTCGACGACTATACGCTCTCCGAGATCCGCCGCGCCGCCGCAACCGGCATTTATGACATCCGAGGCGGTGGGGCAAAACGGCGGGTGCCGTGTTTCGACGACCTCGTGTTCCTGGGCGCTTCCATGTCCCGCTATCCGCTGGAAGGCTATCGAGAGAAGTGTGAGACGAGCGTCGTCCTCGGCAATCGCTTCGCGCAGAAGCCGCTCGAGCTCAAGATCCCGATCACCATTGCCGGCATGTCCTTCGGCTCGCTGTCGGCCCAGGCCAAGGAAGCTCTTGGCCGCGGCGCTTCCGCCATGGGCACATCGACCACCACCGGTGACGGCGGCATGACCCAGGAGGAAAGGCAGCATTCCGACCTCCTGGTCTATCAACTCCTGCCGTCCCGCTACGGCATGAACCCGGATGATCTTCGGAAGGCCGATGCGATCGAGGTGGTGGTGGGACAAGGTGCCAAGCCCGGCGGCGGCGGCATGCTGCTGGGGCAGAAAATCAGCGATCGGGTCGCCGAGATGCGCACCCTTCCCGAAGGCATCGACCAGCGCTCGGCCTGCCGTCATCCGGATTGGACCGGTCCCGACGACCTTGCCATCAAGATCCGGGAACTCCGCGAAATCACGGCCTGGGAGAAGCCGATCTACGTCAAGGTCGGCGCCGCCCGCCCCTATTACGACACGGCACTTTCCGTGAAGGCGGGTGCTGATGTGGTGGTGGTCGACGGCATGCAGGGCGGCACGGCGGCAACCCAGGAGGTGTTCATCGAGCATGTCGGCATCCCGACCTTGCCGGCGGTGCGGGAAGCCGTGCGCGCGCTTAAGGAACTTGATATGCACCGCAAGGTTCAGCTGATCGTTTCCGGAGGCATCCGAAACGGCGCCGATGTCGCCAAGGCGCTGGCCATGGGGGCGGATGCCGTCTCGATCGGCTCGGCAGCGCTGGTCGCCCTCGGCGATAACGACCCGATGTGGGAGGAAGACTATAGGGCGCTCGGGACCACGGCCGGTGCTTATGATGACTGGCATGAGGGCAGGGATCCGGCTGGCATCACCACCCAGGACCCGGCGCTTGCAGCGAGGCTCGATCCCGTCAAGGCCGGGCGGCGGCTCGCGAACTATCTCGGGGTGATGGCTTTGGAGCTGCAGACCTTGGCTCGCGCCAATGGCAAGAGCCACGTGCACAACCTGGAACCCGAGGATCTGGCAGCACTCACTGTCGAGGCCGCCGCGATGGCCGGCGTGCCGCTTGCCGGAACCACTTGGATTCCAGGTTCTTAGCCGGTAATTGTACAAAGCAGGCTTGTTGGTTCGACGACCGGCGTCGCACGCGCCAGCCAGCGAGACTGATCAAAAAAAGGAGAGAACAGGGCATGGTGACGGATCTGGCGAAATTCGCGAAAAGTGAGAAAATCCGCTACTTTCTGATCAGTTTCACCGATCTTTTCGGGGTGCAGCGCTCCAAGCTGGTGCCGGCCCAGGCTATCGGTGGCATGCAGAAGACGGGCGCTGGTTTCGCAGGTTTTGCCACCTATCTCGATATGACCCCCGCTCATCCCGACATGTTTGCCGTGCCGGATGCGGCCAGCGTCATCCAGCTGCCCTGGAAGCCCGAGGTCGCCTGGGTTGCCGGTGATCTGAGGATGGCGGGCCATGAGGTGGCGCAGGCGCCGCGGGTGGTGTTGAAAAAAGCGCTGAAAGCAGCCGAAGAGCAGGGCTTCCGCCAGATGAGCGGGGTCGAGTGCGAATATTTCATCATCCAGGCCGACGGCAGCGATATCGCCGATACCAGCGACCGCCAGGCCAAGCCTTGCTACGATCAGCAGGCCTTGATGCGCCGGTTCGATGTGATCAGCGAGATCTGCGATCACATGCAGACCCTCGGCTGGGGCCCGTATCAGAACGATCATGAGGACGCCAACGGCCAGTTCGAGATGAACTGGGACTACAGCGACGCCCTGGTCACGGCGGATCGCCATTGCTTCTTCAAGTTCATGGTCAAGACCGTGGCCGAGGCCCATGGCCTGCGCGCGACCTTCATGCCGAAGCCCTTTGCCAATCTGACCGGCAATGGCTGCCATGCCCATATTTCGGTCTGGGACAAGACCGGCAAGAAGAACCTCTTTCACGACAACAAGGACGAGCTCGGGGTCTCGCAGCTCGGCTATCATTACATGGGCGGCTTGATCAAGCGGGCGACCGCATTGACGGCGATCACCAACCCGACCATCAACAGCTACAAGCGCATCAACGCACCTGTCACCCGTTCAGGGGCCACCTGGTCGCCGAATACCGTCACCTGGAGCGGCAACAATCGGACCCACATGGTGCGCGTGCCCGACCCCGGGCGTTTCGAAGTGCGCCTGGCGGATGGGGCTGCCAACCCGTATCTGCTCCAGGCAGGTCTGCTGATCGCAGGTCTGGATGGCATCGCCAACCAGACCGATCCCGGCAAGCGCCTCGATATCGACATGTATGCGGACGGCGATAAGGTCCGAGGCGCGCCAAAACTTCCGCTCAATCTCCTGGATGCCCTTCGTCTGTTCGAAAAAGACAAAGTGCTGCGCGCAGGCTTCGGCGACACGTTGGTCGATGCCTACACCAAACTCAAGCATGCGGAGTGGATGAGCTTCAAAGCCTATCTCTCCGATTGGGAACGACAGCACACGCTGGACTGCTGACCGGTTGCACCAAAAGCATCACATGTCGAGCAGCCCTGATCGCCAAAAAAGCCAGGCGATCCGCGGCTCTCGGGTTCGTTTGGTTTTTCGGCTTTAAGCCGTTTGATGGGCCTGACCGGAAAAATCGATGATGCGACAGACCATGTCCGAAGCGGCGCGGAACGTCCAGCTTGGTAGATTTTCGCGCAACACCATGACAGCAGCATTTCTTGCCGCCATTTCGCCCTGGCCATTGTCCTTGTAAGCCCTATAGGCCTGGACCACTTTCTGGATCAGCGATCGATCGATCGATTCGAGGCGGTGTTGTTGATCTGCTAGATGCGGCATGTCGATACAAATTCCCGATGGACACAAGGTTTCGTGAGCGGAACAACTTTCTCTTGGGAACGGAGGACCTCATCACCCTCCAATGAAATCGTAAGTTTCTTGAGTTGATAGTCAAGATGCCTTTTCCTACCATTTGGATTGAAAATGGTTTGCATCGTGGTCTGTTGCGTCACGGCAACAAAAAGCGAAATCTTCCTCTTATATGCTTCAAATCTTGGATAAATGTCGTCTTCGATTCCAGATGGCCAAGCTCTCGTTTTCGGCCAGCCAGCCGCGCCGGCGCCAAGATCTTGTCCCTCCAGGATCCGAAGAGGAGCTTAAGCCAATTAGGTTAAGAAGGAATGAAGCTATTAGCCGCTTTGGCGAAAGAGCTCAATCACCCAAGCCAGCGATGCTCGATGTCCCTTGATCCTCGCGGTTGCTCACGTAAGTAGGTCCGATGGGCTGGCCGTGATCGTCACTCAGGGCTGTCATTCCCGGCATAAGCGGGTAGTGGGGGGGGCACCGACCCTAGCTGGCGTCACGCTTGTAGATCTCGAACCTGGTAACCCCGGTGAACTCCTTGCCTTCCTGATCGGCGGTTCGATAGAGATCCACGTCCATCACCAGATGACGGTCGTGAAACATCTTCTCGCAATGGCGATCAATGAACATGCCGCCGATCGCCTTCTTGCCGTCGGCCGGCTCGGCATCCTGGCAGTCCCAGCCGTCGCGGCCATAACGGCCCATGATGCGGATCGGCAACAGATACGCTTTCTTCTTGAGATACAGGCGCTGGCCGTTGGTGACGATGCGAATGCCTTTGACCACGCCGTCGTCGGTGATCAGGAGCGAGGGTTGAACCGGGTGGCCTGCAACCTTGGTGCCTTCCCATTTATCATTGACCTCGGCCCAGGGATTATCCTCGGCATATTCAAAAGCGACTTCGTGCAGACCGTCGTCGTTCGCCGGACATGTCGAATAGTCCTGCCAGCCGGAAAGCTCCGTCGTCGGCTCGCCACCATCATTGCCGCAGGCGAAGTTGATGAAGCGCTCTTTCGGCAGCTCATCGATCCTGGTGCCGACGCTTAGATCCCGAAGATCGCCCTTGAGAGGGTCCTCGGCAGCCGATGCAGGGTTTTGGTTGAGCATCAAAGCGAGAAACAACAGCATCGCTGCAGGAAAACAGGCCTTCTTGAGCACCTTAAACCTCCCATTTGGTCGTTTTTTTCAAAGCACGCACCTACTATAATTTAGATGCGAAGGCGGTCCAGACCAGCCTTGTCCAATAAAGTCCGGCAGCTTGAGGGGAGGTCTCACGTCATGACGAAGTTCTGGAATATCCGGCCCACTGTGTTCGGGCTTGCAACGGCAATGGTTTTTGGATCGATCGGCATTTTGGCGGCCGAGCCCAATCTCGAGGCAGGAAAGAATATCTATAAGGACGCCAATTGCGTTGGCTGCCATAAATGGCATGGCGGCGGTGGCGGAGGCTATGGCGGGGCGGCACTGTCGTTGCGCGAGACCGGGCTGGAAAAGGGGGAGCTGATCGAGGTGATCAAATGCGGTCGCCCTTCGACCAGGATGCCGTTCCACATTCGCGGAGCTTACCAGACGGTCGACTGCTATGACGGGACCACCAAGGCCGATCTCGGCAAGGACTTCCCGCCCAAGGCCGCCAAGCTGCTGCGCGACGAGCAGATCGAGGTCGTCGCCGACTACCTGCTGGCTTCGCTCAAGGGCAAGGGCGAGGCGACTTACGAGCAGTGCATCGACTTTTGGGGTGAAGGCAGCAAGCAATGCGCCAGCATGAAGAAATGATTTCTTCGGGCAGATGAAAAAGGGCGGGTCGTTTCTACGACCCGCCCAATTTTCAGCTCATTTCCAAGTTGTTAGAGGCTGAACACGTAAAGCATCGAGCCGGGTTCCATCTTCTCGAGGCCCTTGGTGCCGTCGACGAACCATTTCGGCCAGGCACCGCCGAGACCGACCAGCAACCCGATATACTGCTTGCCGTCGACCGAGAACGTCATCGGCGGCGCGTTGATGCCGGCACCGGTATCGAAGCGCCACTTTTCTTCGAGTGTCTCCGCATCGAGGGCGACGAATTCACCCGAAGGATGACCAGTGAAGACCAGACCCCCGGCTGTCGCCAGGATGCCGCCAAGCAGGGGATACTCGGTTTCATGCTTGGCCGCGATCTCGCCGGTCTCGACATTGATCGCGGTGACGCTGCCGGTGATCGGTTGATGCTGACGCGGGCCGCCGCCGGTGAACCACTCGCGCGGTTTGTAGCTTTCGCCCGGAATCATCTCTTCATTGGTCATCTCGTTGCAGCTTTCGATGACCGGGATGTACCAGTAGTTCAGCTCCGGGTGATAGGCGGTCGGCGGCCAGTTCTTGCCGCCCATATTGCCAGGACAGGATACGCCTAGCGGATTTTCGCGCGATGGTGCCGTGCCGGGCAGATAGGACTGGATCTGCGAGTCCGGATCATAGTCCAGCGGACGGCCGGTCTCGGGATCCAACCCTGTCGTCCAGGTCAGGTCCTTCACGAAGGGCGTGCCCCAGATGAACTCACCGGAGGTGCGATCGAGCGCATAGCCGAAGCCGTTGCGGTCGGCGTGCAACGCGATCTGCTTGTCGACACCGTCGATCGCGGTATCGACCAGCACGTGCTCGGACACGCCGTCATAGTCGTAAGGATCGTTCGGCGTGTACTGGAAGTGCCATTTGATCTCGCCGGTGTCGGCATCGAGGGCGAGGGCTGAGTTGGTGTAGAGATTATCGCCCGGGCGGTATTCGGCATCCCAGTCCGGACCGGGATTGCCGACGCCCCAGACGATCAGGTTCTGATCGGGATCATAGGAGCCCGTCACCCAGGTCGAGCCGCCGCCGGTCTTCCAGGCGTCGTGATCGTCCGACCAGGTATCGTGACCGGGCTCGCCTGGTCCCGGGATGGTGTGGCGCCGCCAGATTTCCTGGCCGGTCTTGAGATCGGTGGCCGCGAGCCAGCCGCGAATACCGTATTCGGCACCGGCAACACCGGTAATCGCCATGTCCTTGACCACCAGAGGTGCGCCGGTAATGGTCTCGGCGATGGCGGGATCGGCGACCTTCCGCTCCCACGTCACCTCACCGGTTTCCTGGCTGGTCGAGATCAATCGGCCATCCAGCGTGTGCGAAATCACCTGATCGCCCCAAAGGGCGACGCCGCGATTGTTGACGCCGCAGCAGGCGACCGCACCCGCCCAGTCCTTGTCGGTTTCGGGGTTCATCTTCCAGACGAGCTCGCCGGTGCCGCCGGTCATGTCGAGCTTGTAGACCGAGCCCCAGCCGTCGGTGATGTACATCATGCCGTTATCGACGATCGGGGTGCCCTCGAGGCCGCCATGGGGCCAGATGCCGCCGCCTTCGATACCGCCAAGCGCGTAGGTCCAGGCTACCTTCAGGTCGCCGACATTGTCTTTGTTGATTTCATCAAGCGTGGAATAGCGTTTGGCAGAGTAGTCGCCATGGTGGGTAAGCCAGTTGCCGGGCTCGCTTTCGGCAGCGAGCAACCGTTCAAATGATGTCTCCTCGGCCTGAGCCGCGCCGGTGAGGGCGAGCACCAAGCCGCTCGCCAGACACGCCGAATGGCGCCAGCGATCACGTATTTTCATGAATAGCCTCCCTGCTACGGTGCGCTGTACACACTTGTGCAGGCGCATTTTTCCGAACGCCTACAATCTATTAATCTCAGCTTTGTGATCGCACGGTCAATATTCGGATGAATTATAGTAAGTATAATTTTTGGTTATTATTGAATTCGGTGAAGTTGATGGTAAAATACTCCCATGCTCCATATGTAAATAAAAAAAATCGAAGATGGATGAATGGGCCAAACGACGGAAAAGGAGCGGATCGGAATGGACAGGCAACAGGTCTGGCAGCGCTGGTTGGTCATCTTGCCGATGACCCTGACGTTATGCCTGTCCTTTGCACTTCATGCCGATCGTGCCAAGGCTCATAACAACCCGGGATTCAAAGAGGTTCTCTTGATCACCATCGATGTTCACGATCAGCCTCTGTCGGAGAATGCCGCCAAGGCTTTTAGTGAGGCGTTCAGTCTCGATCTGCCGAAGAAGACGATTGAGCTCATCTGGAGGATTGCGGACGAGGATGGCGCGGGGATCACCTTCGCCGTCTCTCAAGGCGATAAACTTCATGCCGAAGGCCTTGTCAGCGGTGCGAATTCCAGGATCTTGCGCGGCGGCGACATTCGCATCGTCAATGTCGAGGGCGCACGTGCTCCTTTCCGGTTGGAGATTTTCGCCAACGTCATCGACCGGTCGTAAAAATCTGAAAGATTAAAGGCAGGGATCGACCGATCGGGCCTTGAGAACCGAAACTCGATCGCGCAAAAAGGGGGCGGACTATTCGTTGAACCGGTCGCTGACATTACCGGTCGGCGCTTGGCCGGTCGATGATTGGCGATGATCCCATCGAATGGCGATCAAATTTCCTTTGGAGCCTGTCCATGAGCGAAGATCTCGTTTTTTATACCAATCCGATGTCGCGCGGTCGGATCGTTCGCTGGATGCTGGAAGAGATCGGCACGCCTTACCGCACCGAGATACTCGACTACGGGACCTCCATGAAAGCGCCCGACTATCTGGAGATCAACCCGATGGGCAAGGTGCCGGCCATCCGCCATGGCAAGACCGTCGTCACCGAATGCGCCGCCATCCTGGCTTACCTTGCCGATGCCTTCCCGGAAGCAGGCCTGGCTCCTGCTCTCGATGCTCGCGGTGACTATTATCGCTGGCTGTTCTTTGCCGCGGGGCCGGCTGAGGCCGCCGTGATCAACCGCGCACTCGGCTTCGAAGCACCGCCCGAGAAGGAGGTGATGGTCGGGTACGGCAGTTTCACCGCGGTGATGGACACGCTGGAGAAAGCCGTGCCCGCCGATGGCTATATCGCGGGCGAACGATTTACCGCCGCCGACCTTTATGTCGGGTCGCAGATCGGCTGGGGTCTGCAGTTCAAGTCGATGGAAGATCGCCCCGGTTTCCAAGCCTATTGGGCGAGGGTCAGTGACCGGGATGCCTATCGGCGCGCGACGGCGCTGGACGACTCCGCCATGCCCGAACAGAAGGTCTCCTGACGGCACAGCCGTGACCCGGGCGCCACGCCGAGCGTCTCGATCTCATGCCGACCCATCGAGACCTTGACGAACTCGAAAGCGCTGTCGACATCGACGTCTCGCCTTTCGCCGGCTATTTCTCGACCCATCCGCCATTGTCGGTGCGAACATATTGGCCGGCTGGGGTGCGCTCGATCAGTTTCTTGCCGGCAATCGCCGCAACAGCCTCGGTCGGCGCATCACGCTTGGCGGCAATTTCGGCGTATTTGGCCCGGCGTTTGGCATTGATCTCATCGATCAGGGCTTGCACGCTGCCAGCATCGCCGACGGCACCGACATAGCCGTCAGCCTGCTCGCCTACCAGACCTTGCGCCTTGGCCTCGTCGAGCGCGTCGGCTTGGGCTGCGCCCAGATGGAGCAGGGAAATCATCAACAGCACGAGCGACGCCGCGACGAGGCGCAGAAAACGGGTCATCACATCAGCTCCTAAAACAGATCTTTATTGTCATTGAACAGGTCATCAACGTCTTTCTCGACTTTGATCCGGACCTCCTGCTCAATCTTGACATTCAGGTTGATCACGATCGGGTCCTTGGGCGCTTCGATCGCTACCCTCGGCTGGCAGGCGGTGGCCGCCATCAGCAGGACGACGGCCTGCCCCACTTTACTGCCCAAATTTTTGCAGCCGCTCGCGGATGCGATCAGGGATTTGATAGCTCGAGAGGTTGGTGCGGATGATCGTGGCAAGGTCGCCTTCGAGATCCAGGTTGAACTCAATCGGGTGGCCCTCATAAAGGTCCGGGTTGGCGCCCCGGATATGGAGCCCGATATCGGTCTCGCCATCGGTTCGGCCGTCCAGCGTGATCTTGAGCTCATCATAGTGGAAGTTCTCCAAAGCCTGCAGCATCAAACCAATGCTCGCGCCGCCGGCCTTAAAAGCGCTTGGGGTACTCTTTGGCCTGTAGCGCAAAATGCCGGCATCGGTCGCTTCCAGCTTCCCGTCGGTGATGATGGCGCCAGCCTCGCTGATGGTCAGCGGCAACGCCCCGTCGATCCGGCCCTCGCCACTCAATCCGTCCAGATCGGTCAGCTCGAGCAGCCCCTTCAGATCGAGCTGATCGGCATCCAGAACCATAGTTAAATCCTGCACATCTGAACCAAAGGTGAACGGTCTGACATTGACCTTGCCGTCGGCGAAACGCCAGGTTAGCTGATCAACCGCGAGTTTGCCATCGGCACCGAGCTGCATCGACACCAAACCGTCGGTAAGCGGCAGGCCTGCATCCAGAAGGCCGATGGCAAGCTCCTGGCCGGCTTCGGTGGTCAGCGGTATAAGATTGTCGAAGCGGAGCAGGCTGTTGACCCGCTCCAACCTGGCCGGACCGATGGTGAGGCCTAGTTCTTCGATCAGGAGTTCGGCCATGCTGGAAAGATCCCCTTCCAGCCACTGAAAACGCCCGGCAAGGGCGATCCGCCCGGACGTATCGCCGAGCACATCCGCGAGAGCCGGCGAGAGGTCCTCTGGTTGCAAACCGCCTGGATCGAGGGTCAGTTTTGGCAGCTCGAAATCGAGCATGCCCTCATGTGTTTCCGGTTGATGATGGCCAGAAAAAATGATCCGCGCAGCCGGCTTCGTCCCGGATGTCAGCCGGCCGTCGACGAGGAGGCGCTCAGGCGCTGCTTTGAGCGTGGCATCGAGGCGAAGGGGCGAAAACCATCTTGGCCCTTCCAGCGGACGGACGGCGCGGATGGTGATGGGGACCGGATCGGAGGCGATGCCGTCCTCGTTCAGCCGAAGCTCACTTTCTATCCCGGTCAAGGCAAGGTTGGCGCTCGGCAGATCCGCCCGCCCTTGCTTGATCATCACCTGGCCGCTGATCGGCCCTTTTGCCGGGCTCGTTGCGGCCAGGGTGAGGTTCTCGATCCGTGCCCACCATTGACCGGACGCGGTGTCCAGCCTGACCGGATCGACCTCGGCCCTGAGCTGGTGCTGCCAACCGCCCTCCTGGACATCGATCCTGATCAACGGCACATCGCTCGGGTCAAGACGGGCTGTGAACCAACCGCTCTCGGCCTGATCGGTCACGCTCGCTTGGCCGACGCTGATGCGTCCTTGCTCGGGCACGAGAAGGTCGAGAACCCGGCCATCGAAGGCCAGCGCCAGCCGCTGCTCCAGGTCGAGATCGCTGAGGCCGAAGGACGGGCTTGACCAGTTGAGGCCGTCGACGTGCAGGGCAAGGTTGCCTCGAAGCGCTTCCTGTTTTCCGTTGAACGCGAGATGAGCATTGACAGCCAAAAGGCTGATATCGTTCAAGGAGAGGTCGGTGACATCGAGCGACAGGCGGCCATGATCCAAGGCCCCAAGATCGCCGTCCTTGACCTCGAGGGTCATGAGAGCGTCACCATCAAGTCCTTCGGCGATGCCGGGGATCGTCGCTTCGCGGGCCTGGAGCGACATCCGGCCTGCGGCGGTCAAGCGGTCAAGAATTGGGCCATCGCCCGGGGAAAGCTCGCCGCCGATGGCAAGGTCGGCCGAGATGCCGTGCTCCAGGTCGCCCAGGCGCGCAGCGTCGGCCATGAGCGAAAATCCGATCCGGTCATCGATCGTCTTGACGTGGCCGCTCAGAGGAACGGACAACAGCCCGCCCGGTGTCTCGATGTCGATCCGGCTTTTCTCCAGAATGAATTCCCGGACAGAGGTCTCGGCGGCGAGAAGGGGAAGAGCTTCGCCCTGCTCGCTCGATTTCAAGTCATCGAGCGCCAAGGTGGCGATCAGGCCGTTCATCGTCACCCGATCGACCTGCCCACCCAGAAGACCCGACAGGGTATAGTCCACGCCGATGAGGGCAACGCTCTGGTTGGCGGGGGCGCCGAACGCAAGGCCCTTAAGCTCGAGTCTCTTCAGGCCGATATCGAGCGAGCTGAAGGTGACGTCGTCGATGCCTTGGAGCTTCAGCCCGAGATGCAGCCATGTCGGCGCAAAGCCGATCAAGGCGGCCAGCAACAGGACCAGGCTTAGGACAACGAGCCCGACATAACGCCAAAGGTTCATTCTGACAGCACCCGGCAGCCTCGAAGAAAATGCCTGGAGCATGTTCCGATCATACGGCTCCGGGCCAAGCTTATCACGGCAAGAACCTGGCATATCGTCATAAATTTGGGTAGCTGTGATCTTCGGGACTTGATCGTCGGTATTGGCGATCCTTTACCCGGTACGGACCAGAGCGTCATTCGCCAGTTGATGGCAGTCTGGAGGGCAAACCTGACCGAATGAGCGTGCGCTCGGAAGCTCGGCCTTAAGCGGCGATTGCAAGCTCTTGAACCTTCGACGCCTGATGATCAGCCTGGCCGGAAGCAACCGGCAGTTCGTGAAGATCGGCGGAGGGACCTGATGTTGAACCTGCTTCTCGATCCAGGATCAATTGCATCACGCCATGCCAGTAATTGCTGCGGCAGATGTAAATGGCGGTCTCGACACCCAGCGCGTTAATCAGGCGCGTCGCCGTTTCCTGGAGGATGTCGTTCTCTCTTCGAAGTGTTGTTGTGCTATTCATCGGACAACTCCTTTGCAATCGGTCATCTCCTTCGGGATAGGCCACCGCCGACATGTTGCGATGCTGAAAAAAACATCGCCACGGCTCGTTTCTCAAGAACATCGGATTGGGCTAGGATAACGAGGTGTCATTCAATAAATGGTTTGAACCGATCAAGAACTGGTAATTTGCATGAGCCGGACGTCTTTTCACGATGAACCCATTGCTCTCGCCGACAGACGTCGGCGGCTGTTGAGGTCCTGGCCATGCCGCGTTTTGGCCGCCTCATGCTTTGTCCTTTTCGAGACGGGAACGATAGCTGCCGCTACCTTGAACGAGCCGGAGACTCTGGTCTCGACCGTCGAGGCAACCGGTCCGGCCTCGAACGCGGAGCCGGCGGCCTGGCAGCAGGCCATGGCGCGCATCGACGTAGTCACGAGACTTCCTCGGGGACAGGGGCGTAAAATCAGCGGGATGCGCCATCAGAGCGCTGTGACCGGCGCCGAGTTCAATAGCGATGAAACCCTCATCCTCTCTTATTCGAGCGACAAGACCGTTCGCCTCTGGGACGTGGCGACTTGTCAACCGGCAGGACCCGTGCTGCGCCATCAAGCAGAGGTCGGCGGGGCGGTGTTCAACGAGGACGAAACGCGCATTCTCACTTATTCGGATGACAAGACCGCCCGGGTTTGGGACGCGAAGTCCGGAAAACCGGTCACCAAACCAATGCGCCATCAGGCTCTTATCGGCGGCGCAGAATTCTATGCCGAGGAAACCCGCATTCTGACCTACGCCGACGATGGCACGGTGCGTCTTTGGGACGCTTCAAGCGGCGCTCCGGTCGGCAAGGTCTTTCGTCACCAGGGTGCGATCGGCGGCGCTGTCTTCAACGGCGACGGTGACATCCTCCTCACTTACTCCAGCGACAAGACGGCGCGTCTATGGGATGTCGAGACCGGTGAGCCGATCGGCGCGCCCATGCGTCATCAAGGAGCGGTTGGCGGTGCCGAATTCAATGATGACGAAACGCTCATTCTGACCTATTCGGAGGACGGGACAGCGCGTTTATGGGAGGCAGAGACGGGCGAGCCTGCAAGCGAACCCATGCGTCATCAGGGGATCATCGAGGGGGCTTCCTTCAACGATGACGAAACTCTTGTCCTCACCTATGCCGACGACGGCACGGTGCGTCAGTGGGATGCGGTGACCGGTGAGCCGGTCGGTCCGATCTTGCGCCACCAAAAGGCGATCGGCGGTGTCGTCTTCGATGACGATGAGACCCTCGTTCTGACCTATTCCGCCGATCAGACCGCCAGATTGTGGGATGCCGAAACCGGTGAAGCCATCGGCGAGCCGTTGCGCCATCAGGGGGAGATTGGGGAGGCATATTTCGTTGCCGACGACATGTATGTCCTGACCTATTCCGCCGATCAAACGGCCAGATTTTGGGATGTGGAAACGGGTCAGCCTGTCGGCGAGACGATACGTCATCAGGCACCGATCGAGGGCATCGCGCTCAACGGTGACCAAACCGTTCTCTTGACCTACTCAAGCGATCAAACCATCCGCCTTTGGGATATTTCCGGCTTGAAGAACGGTGATCCCGGGGCACGGATCAAGAGAATCTGCTAGGTGTCCAGTCCCACGGTGTGATGGTGTGGAAACGATCACCATCGACAAGGAACCCTTCGCATCGGGGGGCTGGAATGGGGAAGGGGCTGGACCGGTACGGTCGGGCAATGATCTAGTGGTATGACCCCTTCATTTGATTCCCACATGATGTGAAGCCAAATCTTCTAAATTCAATACCTTGCGGCTTTTGCCTAGGGAATCATCCGTTGTGGGTCGCACCACTAGCGCCAGCGGTCGGGCTTTGCTTTGGTAAAGACCGTAGCACGGGGCCTCGGCCAGTCGGGACCCGGATTGTCGCCAAATTCGAATGGGCCGATATCGGGCTTGCCGGCGACCTTGCGCAAATCGGGCCAAGTGTCGGGCAGGGCTGCGCCGGCATCGATGGCCGGGCTGTCCGGCTTGAGGCTGAAATCCAGCCTGGCTTCGTCCTTGAACTTCAAGGCGCCCCTGTCGCGTCCGAGATACTTGCCGCTGCCGCCGCGAACATGGGGGCTGTCCACGGCGTTCACCAGAATGTTGGAATCGCTGTTCGGGTCATCCTGGTCATTCTTGTCCGTCAGTTGATCGAACAAAATGATGTTGTTGCGGAACGTGAGGTGTTCGGGCGTCCCTTTCTTGTTGTCCCAGAACAGCCAGTTGGTTTTGCCCCACCCCTTGTTGGTGCCTTGCCAGTTCTGCAGCAGGTTGTGGTGATAGATGATCTTGTCCGACGCCGTCAGGCTGCGGTTCTTGATGAGAAAGGCGGGATGGGCATGCTTGAAATCGGTATTATAGATGACATTCCGATAGACGTAATGTGGACCTTGCATGCCGCCCGATGCATCTTGATGGGACAGCGCCGAGCCCATGGCATTCATCAAGAGGCTGTCGTGGACCTCCAGGTTGCTGCTGGGATGGGTCGGGCTCCAATGTTCGAATTCGATGCAGTCGTCATAGGCGTAGTTGCAGACATTGTGATGGCTGGTGGAATCGACGAACGCGCCCAGCCTTTGCCCATCAAAAATCTGGTGGGTGTAGAGATAGCGAAACTCGGCATTGCGTGACGGTACGTCGAAACTCTCGGCAAGGCCGCCTTCGAGCCACGCATTGCCGTCCTCGCTGAAGTATTTCTTGACCAGGTCGTAGATGGCGTAGTTGTTGCCCTCGTCGGTCCTGCCTCGGTTGAGATCGATCAGATCGTCGACGAAGTTGTAGAAGCCGGGATAGCTGTAGTCGGACCATTCGAACAGGCTGTCATCCGGAAGCCTTGCCGCAAGCCGGCTATGGGTCACGATCAGGTTGCGCAGGGTAACATGGTCGCTGGCGCGATCGACGTTGATCGCTTCAGTGCCGCCGGCGCCAGTAATCGTGAACCCGTCGAGGATGACATAAGGCGAGTTCTCGATCGTGACGATCGTTTGGCTGAACCGGTCGGTGAGCCTGACGGGCATGCCGTTCGGATTGGCGCCGTTTGGAAGTCTGAGGTAGATCTCACCACCTTCGTGGGCAAAACCGTAAGGCGGCTTTTCGATGTCGAGCACGGACGTCGCTTCGAGGTCACCCAGCGACTTGTAGCGGAACAGAAACCGGCCTGCCGCCTCGCCCATGAATCCATCGCCGTGAGGCGCTGCGTAGATGTCGTTCCCGATGCTGGTCCACTCGACCCGGCCTTGCTCGGCCTCCGCCCAAAGGCCGCTGATGACGGCGGCACCCGGAACTTCGGAAAGGATCCAGACCGGTCTTTCCTCCGAGCTTTCGAGATGGCTGAAAACAGGTGTCTCGTAGTAATGGCCCGGACGTACGATCATGACATCGCCGCCGCGGACAAGGGCGGCTCCTTGGCCGATCGTCTGAACCGCTTCTTCCTGGGAAAGGCCGGAATTCCGGTCATGTCCCGTTGCCTGATCGACCCAGATGGTGCGCTCGCCGCCGCAGCGCGAACAATCACCATCGCAAGCAAGGCAGACCTGGCCGTTTGCCGCAGCAAAAGCCTGCTGAACAAAGGTTATCGTGGATGCCGGTCCCAGAATAAGGACCGAGATGGCAAGTTGAATAAATGTTCTGACAAACATTGAGGCCTCTCTTTTCATCTATGCTTATGCGTCGCTAACAACGAAGCTCGGCATTCAATCCGCCAAACTTCATCAGTTCGATGAAGCTCTGATGAGGGCGTTCTTGGCGATCCTCGGCATGTCGGTATTTCTTTCCGGCAATTCAATCGTTTATCTGGACATGAATGCGTTTTCATTGCTATGGCAATAACGCACTGTCAATGGATCGATGCTTTGTCATCCTCGCGCGATCTCCTCTCTTGACTGACGCAGCACCGACAACACCGGTGGTCGGCTCGTCGTCACACGCCGAGGCGAACCATGGTGCCGCCATCGGCATGATGCTCATCGCCATGCTGCTGTTCACGACGATGGACACGATCGGCAAGCTGCTCATCGCCGATCGGCCTGTGCAGCAGGTGGCCTGGGGCCGCTATTTTTTCCAGTTTGCCTGGATGCTGCTTCTGGTGCCCTTTTATGGTGCCGGTGAACTGCTGCGCACCCAACGCCTTGGCACGCAACTGATACGCGGGCTCCTGGTGGCGCTTGCCACGATTTGCCTGTTCACCGCCGTCAGCGCTATTCCGCTGGCGGATGCTTACACCATCACCTTCGCAGCCCCCTTCATCGTCACCATTCTCTCGATACCCGTTCTTGGCGAAAAGGTCGGTTGGCGCCGCTGGAGTGCGATCCTGGTCGGTTTTCTGGGAGTTGTGGTGGTGATCAGGCCAGGCTTTGGCACGTTTCATTGGGCGTTGCTGTTGCCGCTGGTGACCGCCACCTGCTTTGCCGTCTACCAGATCCTGACCAGGAAGCTCGGGGCGCTTCTGAGCGAGCGTCCGCTTGCCCTGCTATTCTACATGGCGTTTGCCGGGACGGTCGCGTTGTCGTTGATCGTGCCCTTCTACTGGCAGCCGGTTGATCGAACCGGATGGATCGGCATGATCGCCATGGGCGGGTTGGCGGCGATCGGCCACATGCTGCTGATCCGGGCCCTGACGCTGGCAAGCGCTGTGACGCTTTCGCCCTTGATCTACACCCAGCTCATCTGGGCGATCATCCTCGGCTACGCGCTTTTTGGCGACGTCCCGGACCGCTGGATGCTGCTCGGCGGCGCCATCATTATCGGAAGCGGCCTCTTCGTCTTCTACCGCCAATCCCATCGCCACCGGCGATCGGTCGACTGATCAGCGCTGTGCACCGACAAGCTCGAGCGTGCTCAGTAGGATTTGGGCAGGCCCAGGGCGCGCTCGGCGATGTGGCAAAGGATCAGCTGCTGGCTGACCGGTGCCAGACGATTGATCCAGACATCCCGGAACAGACGCTCGACGTGGTAGTCCTGGGCATAGCCCATGCCGCCGTGAGTCAGGATCGCGTTCTCGCAGGCGTGATAGCCTGCCTCGGCACCGAGATATTTGGCCATGTTCGCCGCCACGCCTGATGGCTCGCCCGCATCATAGAGAGCGGCGGCCCGAAGCGTTGCAAGCCAGGCCGCCTCGAGCTCCATCCAGCTCTTGGCGAGCGGGTGCTGAATCGCCTGGTTCTGGCCGATCGGCCGGCCGAAGACCTTACGTTCGCCCGCATAGGCTGTTGCCCGCGCCAGTGCCTGGCGCCCGACACCGATCGCCTCCGCAGCAATCAGAATGCGTTCCGGGTTCAGGCTGTCAAGGAGATAGCGAAAACCTTTGCCTTCTTCGCCGATCCGATCATCGGCCGACACGGTCAGACCGTCGAAAAACACCTGATTGAAATCGACCGAATGGCGCCCCATCTTGGCGATCTCCCGGATCTCGACATGGGCCGGATCGAGCTCGGCGAACAACAAGGTCATGCCCGAGGTGGGTTTTTCGACCTGATCCAGGGGCGTGGTTCTCGCCAGCAGGAGGACACGATCCGCCTCTTTTGCCGTCGATGTCCAGATCTTCTGGCCATCGATACGGTAATGGTTGCCCTCTCGCGTCGCGGTCGTTTTGATCCGGGTGGTATCGAGACCGGCATCCGGCTCGGTGACAGCGAAACAGGTGACGAGATCGCCCCTGATGATGGCAGGCAGCCAGGCCGCGCGCTGCCGGTCGCTGCCATGCTTGACGATCGAGTGGGGTCCAAAGACGTTCATGTGAACAGCGCTGGCTGCAGCCATGCCGCCCGGGGAATTCGCCACCGCCTCCATCATCACCGCCGCTTCGGTGACGCCAAGACCGGCACCGCCGAATTCGGCAGGCATGGCAATGCCAAGCCAGCCCGCATCCGCCACCGATCTTCTGAAGTCATGCGGGAAGATGGCTTCCTGGTCGCGTGCAAGCCAATAGGCATCGTCGAACGGCTGCATCAGTTTCGCGATGGCGTCCCGGATGGCCCGTTGCTCGTCATTGAGGTCAAGAGAAATCGACATGATCAACGCAACCTTCCCGGCGTTTTAATAGGGACAGACATGTCACGGCTCTTTTCATGCTAGCCCGTGCATGGTTGGTTAGCCGTCACGGACGACGGTGACATCAGGGGGATCTCATGAACAGAATCATCGGCAGCAGTGCTTTCTTGTCGCTCCTCAAGGATGAAGGCATCACCCATCTCTTCGGCAATCCCGGCACCACCGAACTGCCGGTCATGGATGCGTTGAAGGAGCACACCGATCTCACTTATGTGCTCGGTCTGCAAGAGGCGATCGTCGTTGCCATGGCCGACGGTTTTGCCCGCGCCTCCGGCAAGCTCGCCGCCTGCAACGTCCATGTCGCCCCCGGTCTCGGCAACGCCATGGGCTCGATCTACAACGCCAAGTTCACCGGCGCCCCGCTGATCATCACTGCAGGCCAGCAAGAGCAAGGCCACGGCCTGACCGAGCCGCTGCTCTACGATCCGCTGGTGCCGATCGCCGCCCCTTTGGTCAAATGGGCAACGGAAATCACCCGGCTCGAGGACATGCCGAGGATTGTTCGCCGCGCCGCCAAGATCGCCACGACGCCACCCACCGGTCCCGTTTTTCTGTCACTGCCCGGCGACGTGCTGAACGACGAAAAAGGGATCGACCTTGGTCGCAGCACGCGGGTCGACGCGGTCACCCGACCCACCGACGCGGCGCTCGCAGCTCTTGCCGACCGGCTACTCCAGGCTGAACGCCCCGCGTTCATGGTGGGGCATGAGGTTGTAACGTCGAATGCGTTCGATGAGATTGCCGAATTTGCCGGGGTGCTGGGTGCGGCCGTGTTTCAGCAGACCGTGCCCTACGGGGCGCACTTTCCGTCCGAGCATCCGGCGTTCATGGGCGCCTTGTCCCGCGACCAGAAGCAGGTGAGAGCGGTGCTCGAAGGTTATGACCTTCTGCTTGTGGCTGGCGCCGATGTGCTGCGCATGTCGGTCTGGAGCGAAACCGACCCGCTGCCGCCTGATCTTCCGATCATCCAGCTTGGTCAGCTCGATTGGGAGATGGGCAAGAACTACCCGTGCGAGATCGCGCTCCGTGCCGATCTGAAGCCGACCATTCAGGCATTGCTGCCCATCCTCGAAGCAAGAGGAGGCCCTTCGCTCACCGAGGCCGCCGATCGGAGATTGGCGGCGTTGAAGGAGACGAACTGGCTTGCGAAACGGCAGCAGCGATTGGCCAAAGCCGCCGTTCGTTCGGCCGAACGACCGATTGCATCCGACTGGTTGATGATGCAGATCGCCGAGACGCTTTCCCCTGATGTGGTGGTGGTCAACGAGGGTCTTACCAGCGCCGGCGCCTTGCTGGACATGCTGCCTTATCGGGATCGAAACAGCTATCACGCCTTTGCCAGCGGCGGTATCGGCTGGGCGCTGCCCGCAGCGATCGGCATCCAGCTTGCGCACCCCGAACGACCGGTGGTCGCGGTGGTCGGTGACGGCAGTTCGATGTATTCGATCCAGGCGCTTTGGACGGCTGCCCATCTCGATCTGCCGATCACTTACGTCATTCCCAACAATCAGGGCTATCGCATCCTGAAGCAGCGGCTTCTCGCCTTTCACGGCAACGATCACTATGTCGGCATGGATATCGAAGACCCGCCAATCGATTTTGCCGGCCTTGCCCGCTCGCTCGGCATGACCGCGCATCAGATCGAAGAGCCGGATCAGATCCGTGACGCCTTGACCATGTCTGTTGACAGCCGGCGACCGACATTGCTGGAGGTCATGGTCGAGCGTCAGGTCTGATTTTTCTGTAACCTGGCATTTTCGTCCGGGTAGTCGATCGGCGTCCCATGCCAGCCTGACCGGCGCTTCGACCAATAAAGATCGCGCAGGCGTGCCGTCACCGGGCCGGCGCCCTGCTCGCCGATCGGCTGGCCGTCGACCTTGCTGATCGGCATCAGCCCGCCTGCGGTACTGGAAATGAACAGTTCGTCCATGCCGGCAAGCCGGTTTGCCGGAAGCGCGGCGAGGCCGTAGTCGAGATTGGTCTCGGCGCAGAGCTCGAAGACGGTATCCCTTGTCATCCCGTCGAGGCAGCCGGCCTCCGGCGTGAAAAGCTTGCCGTCCTTGATGGCGAACAGGTTGAAGCCCGGCCCTTCGGTGACGTTGCCGTCCTGATCCACCAGAACGACGGTATCGCCGCCGCGATCATAGGCCTGAAACAGGCCCATCTCGAAGTCGAGCCAATGATAGGTTTTTACCGTCGGGTCGACCGATGTCGACGGAATGCGCTGAATGTCGCTCACGATCAGATGCAGCCCATGCTTCTGCTGCTCGGGCGTTGCGATCGAGATGTAGGGCACGCAGAACATGAAAAAATTGTTCTTGGCAAGACGTATGTCGCGGCTGCCGATCGGCGGACGGCCGCGTGTCATGATCAGCTGCAGATAGGCTTCGCGAAAGCCGGTCAGACGAACCGCCTCGATCGCGATCTCCCGGAGTCCGGCGGCATCATATGGGCAGGTCATGCGCAGGCGGCTGAAGCTGCGCTCGAAGCGAGCGAGGTGATCGTCCAGCCGAAAAAAGGCGCCGTCCCAGACGGAAACGGTGTCCTGGCAGGCATCGGACCTTAAAAAGCCCCAGTCGAGCAAGGGAATGCGCGCTTCGCCCACGGGGCAAAAGGTGCCGCCGACATGGGCGATACCGTCTTTGAAGTCATGTGTCATCGGCAAAGCCTCCTGGCGCCATTATCCTTTGGGCGGATGCGCTCTGATCGCTGCTTCGTTCACCTCGACACCCCAGCCCGGCTGATCGGACATGTGGAGATATCCTGCTTCGATGGTGGGCGGGCTCACCACCTCGTCCTTCCAGGGCACGTCGTCGATGTCGATTTCCATGATGCGGAAATTGGAAATGGCTGCGCAGAAGTGGGCACTCATCATGGTGGAGAGATTGCCGTAGAAATTATGGGGCGCGCAATTGACCTCGTAGGCCTCGGCCATGGACGCGATCTTCATGCCTTCGAGGATGCCGTTCCAGGGAATGTCGATAATCGCCACGTCTTGGGACTGATGATCGAAATAGGGCCGGAATTGACGACGGCCGAACAGCGACTCGCACGACGCGATCGGCGTCCGGTTTTGTCTTCGGATCAACGCGAGGGCGGCCGGATCGAAACTGTCGATCTCCAGCCACATGAGGTTATAGGGCTCGATCGCGCGGGCGACTTCGAGATAGCCCTCGGTCTTGAAGTTGAAATTGAGATCCAGGAGCAGATCGACATCGTCGCCCGCACCATCGCGAAACGCCGCCATCTGATCGCTGATCAATCGCAAAAGTGCACGATCGACATTCAATTCAGGCCAGCCGTCATTGGCGGTGAAGCCTGGCTGGTACATGTAGGGGTCAGGCTGATCGATCCGAAAGATGTTGGTTTTCAGCGCCGTGAACCCTTTTTCCCGAACCTCGGCGCCAAGCGCCTTGATGTCGTCGAGCGAGCGGATGCCGGATGTGCCCATCACCGCGCCATGGTTCAGCCGGTAGGAGCCGCAGTGGGACCAGTAAAGTCTGAGACGATCGCGCACCGGGCCGTTCAGAAGCTCGGCGACGGGGATGCCAAGCGCGCGTGCCTTGACGTCGACGAGCGCATTCTCGATCGCTGCAATCGCCTGGCTGATCATACCTCCAGGTGCCTGCCTGGTGGCGGCATAAAGCATGGCGGAGATGCGTTCCACCGGCCGTGGGTCCAAGCCGATCAAGCGCTCGGCAAGTTTCTTGATGACCGCGGTCAGGCCCTTGCTGCCGTAGCTCTCGTTATATTCGGACCAGCCGACAACGCCATCATCCGTGATGATCTTCAGGAACGACCAAACTCGCCAGCCGGCATCGCAGTGCAAGTCTTCGATCGCGACGATCCGCATGGTCGCATGCCTCCCCAACAAGATTTTCTAATAGGTTTCTCTGATTTCAAGCGCTTTGATGCAGGCAGGGCGCGATCGGACCCGTTCGAAATAGGCAGCCACCGGCTTCGATGCGATCGTCCAGCCGGCACCGTTGATCGCCCAGCCGGCACAATGGCCGAGGATGAGATCCGGAACCGTAAAATCATCACCCATGACATAGGTCTTGTCGCCGAGGCGCGTTTCCATGATTGCGAGCGCTTTGTCGAACTCGTAACGGCATGCCTTTCGCGCGGTTTCGCTGCGCAGCTCTTCCGGCAGGACGAAGGTATTCTTGGCGTTGAACCAGAGGGCAGAATCGATATCGTCGAGCGCGAAATGCGTCCAGCTGTCCTGCTGCGCCCGCTCGATGCTGCCGGCGGGAAAGGTGAATTTGCCATGTCGATCCGCCAGAAACTGGATGATGGCGGTCGAGTCGATGATGACCTGATCATCAGCCACGAATGCCGGCACCTTGCCGGACGGGTTGGCTGCGAGCATGGCTTCACTATGCGGGCCTGCTGGATCAACGTCATAGCCGACGCCAAGCTCTTCCAGCATCCATAGAACCCGAAACGCCCTGGTCTTCGGCGACCCTACCAACTTGTACATATGCTCTTCCACTTCCCTTTCAGCCAACGCCAACCGGCTCCATCGTCGTTCCGATGACTTGATCGCCGATGCAGCAGGCGTGATCAAGCCATCACTATCAGATCGAGCTGCATCCGTCCTCAGGGCGTCAAGCTCAGGTGTGATTTTGCTCGAGCGCCCGAAGCACATCATCCGTCTTGGTGACGATGGCGACGTTCTGCTGCGCGTAGTTGATCGAGGCGTTGTGCCAGTCGGCGTTCATGGTCGAGCAGGCATCCTCGGGGATGATCATGAGGTAGCCCTTGTCGGCGCCGGTGCGGGCGGTGTGCTCGACCGACATGTTGGTCCAGGCGCCGGTGTCGATGATGATGTCGCGCCCGCCGCTCTTCAGGATGGTTTCGAGCGTGCGTGCCTTCCCAGGCGCTCATCCGCATCTTGGTGACGACGATGATCGCCCGGTTTGGGCTCGAGACCCGGCGACCGGGGCGCTGCCCCAGGTGTCCTTCGACCAGCGCATTCGCTTCCCACAGCCCTTCGAAACAGCGGCGCGTTCAGGGTCAGACCCGGTGCGCCCGGCTCGACCAGGAACCAGACATGGATCACCATGCACGCCCTTGGCCCGGCACGCATCGGCCAGGCGCGCGATGTTCTCGATGTCGTTCTGCTCCCGGCAATGCTCGGGCGAGCCCGACGAGGCGAAGGCGCCGCCCTCCATCACCACGTCGTTCTGCATGTCCTGGATGATCAGCGCGCAGCGCCCCGCCTCAAGCGGCAACCTGCCGCTGGATTGATCTTGGCGTCGGCGCAGGCTCGGAGGTCGTCGCATGGACCGATCGGTCCGGTCGCCGGCTCCGGCGCAGCCGTCTCCGCCCTCGGCCGTGCCGGGCCGACATGAAGGGTTCGTTGCGCGGGCCGACCTTGGTCTGGACGGCGTAGACGGAGTGGGTGGCGCAGACGAACAGGGTGCGCCAGTCCGTCGCCGCCCCAGTGGAGATTGGCGGCGAGTTCGGGGATGTCGACCTTGCCGATGATGGCGGCCGTCGGGTGCGTAGACCCAGAGGCCGCCCGGGGCGGTGACCCAGACATTGCCCTGGGCATCGCATTTCATGCCGTCGGGCAGGCCGGGTTTCATGCTGTCGCGGATGCCTTCGGCGAAGACGCGGCCGTTCGCCGAGCGATCCGTCGGGCGTCGACGTCGAAGACGCGGATCAGCGCTTTTTCGGTGTCGTTGATGTAGAGCAGGCGTTCGTCGGGCGAGAAGCAGAGCCCGTTGGGCTGGCCGAAGAGATAGCGGTCGACCAGCAGTTCCGGCTCGCGCCGCCCGGGCGTGACGCGGTAGACGCCCTGAAAGCCGAGCTGGCGCGGCCGCTCGACGCCGAAGACCGGCATCCGGCCGTACCAGGGGTCGGTGAAGTAGATCGCGCCGTCCGACTTGACGCACGACGTCGTTCGGGCTGTTGAGCTCGCGCCCTTCGAAATGCGAGGCAAGCACCTCGCGCGCGCCGTCGGGCCGGATCGCGGACCACGGCTCGACGTCGCGTGCTCGCAGACGATCAGGTTGAGATCGGCGTCGTAGGTCATGCCGTTGCCCTTGTTGCGACGGCCGCATCGACCTCGCGCACGCCGCTCCGCTGTCCCAGCGCCGGCGCACGTCGCCGGGCATGTCGGAGAACAGCAGATACTGTTCGACGCGGATGCCAGATCGGTCCTTCGGTGAACTCGAAGCCGGACGCCGAGCTGACGGACCGGCGCGTATTCGTCGATCAGCTGACGGAAAGCCGGATCGAGCGCCTCGTGAGCCATCGAGCCTCCACCGGAAACCAGTCGCGCTTCGGCACCGACTGACTGATCGGGCCCGGGACCTGGCTTTCGAGCCGTCCGACCACCTGCTGATTTTCGATCATCGCTGGCTTGTCATGGACGGGCAGCAGGTAGCGGTAGTTGCTCAAGAGCTTCTTGATCGCCGCCTTCTCCTCGCGCTTCGAGCCGGCATGGTTGCCGGTGACCCGCGGCTCCATCCAGCCGATCTCGTAGACCGGCTCGATGATCTGATCTTGAAAGTCGTAGATCACGTCGCCGCAGATGTTGGCGAGGCCCTCGGCCGTCTCGACATGCACGTTCATCGAGCCCTCGGTGTGCGCCTTCGCCGGCTCGCACCAGACGCCCGGGCAGATCTCCTCGCCGTCGGTCAGTTCGAGATCCACGAAGCGCAGCGCGTTCCTGGTGTGCAGGCGCTCGATCAGGTGCTGGATGTCCGGCTTCGGGTATTGCGGGTGCATCAGGCCGGAGACCGAGCATTCCAGCTCGCGCCGGTTGATCACCGACGGTGGTGTTCATCGGGAAGTGGTCGTCCTTGCCGGCATGGTCGATATGCAGATGGGTGTGCAGGACGTAGCGCACGTCGCCCGAGCTTGACGCCGTGGCGGGCGAGCTGGTTCTCGATCATGTTCTCGTGGAACTGCAGGCCGCGCATGCCCAGGCTTTCCATGATCGCGTTGTCGCGATAGCCGGTGTCGACCACGATCGGCCAGGGACCGCCGAGGATCAGGAAGCCGTAGGTCGGCACGCGGCGCGTCCGGCCGCAATCGCGGCCAAGGACGAGAAAACTGTTTTCGAGCTCGATGTCGCCGTAGTCGAGGATCTTTATCTCTAACGCCATTTTGTACTCCCTCGTTTTTCTGGGCGTCGTTGCCCTCTCGAGTTACTGCGCCGGCTCACAGCCGGTAGATGCGGGCTGCGGTTCCGCCAAAGATCGCTTCCCGTGCCTTTGACAGGCATTCCATCAACAGCCTGCCGATAGGCCTCGACGAGCGGGCCGTAGCCCGTCCAGAGCTTTTCGATGGGAAAGTTGGAGCCGAACAGGCAGCGCTCGGCGCCGAAGGCCGCCGCGGCCTGCGTGACGATTCCTTCGATGTGATCGGCGTCGTTTCGATGGATGAAGGTGCCGAGGCCGGACAGCTTGCAGACGACGTTCGGCTGATCGGCGAGGCGCTTCATGCCGTCCTGCCAGCGGGCGCGGCCCGCGTCGGTCAGATCCTCCAGCATGCCGGCATGCTGGAGGATGAAGGTGACGTCCGGGCAGGCCGCGGCGAGGTCGGATGCCGCTTTCATCTGCGGTGCGAACACCTGCAGATCGAAGCTCCAGCCATAGTCGGCAAGTTTGGCAATATTGCGCTGCAGCGTCGGATCGGACGGCAGATCCGGTCGTGCCGCAAAACGATACATCTCGTTGTCGTGCCAATGAAGCTGTTGGCGGACGCCGCGCATCAGCCGATGCGGCTTCAGCCTTTCCAGATCCGGGCGAACGTCGTCCTGCAGGAAATCGGCAAAGCCGACGATCGCGTGGGGCCAGCCATGGCTGTCGGCAACAGATCTGCACCCAGGCGACCTCGTCCTCGAACTGATCGGGCGCCCAGTTGGCCTGAACGTAGACCGATTTTTCAATGCCTGCGTCCCTGATGTCGATGAGATAGTCCTCGATCGGATAGTCCCTTCGGATCGGCTCGTAAGGTCCGAAGATGCGCGGTTGCATCGGCCCCATGAGCCAGGGCAGGTCAGCCTGACGCCAGATATGATGATGGGCGTCGATGATGCCGTTCATGACCTTTGCCCTCTTCCAACGCGCAGGAGATGCGTTGCAACACGTTCCACTGAACTACCGTCGCCCAGGTGATCGACAATCGGCAGGATTGCCTGCAACGCCGCCGTACGCGGTGCAAAATCAAGGTGTGCCGCATCCGGGCTAAGCCATTCGATGCGCCAGGCGAGGCGTGAGAGGCGCCTGATGGCGTCGACCATGGCGTGGTGATCGCCACGCTCCAGTCCGTCCGATAGCACCACAACCAGTGCGCCGCGGGCGAAACCGGCGAAGCGCGGCACGGCGAGAAAGGCCTGGAGCGCCTCGCCGATGCGGGTGCCGCCGTCCCAGTCGGCCACAAGGCCCGAGGTCAAGGAGAGCGCCTGTTCCCGATGGCGCCTGCCGGATCGCGCGGGTGATACGGGTCAGCCGCGTACCGACCGTAAAGACTTCCGGTCGCTCGGCGCTGCGGGCGATGCTGTGAGCAAGGCGCAAATAGCCATCGGTCTCGGCTTTCATCGAACCGGAGACGTCGATCAGAAGGAGGATGCGCCGCTGGGTCTGCTTTCGCCGGAGCTTCGGTAGACGCAGCACCTCGCCGTCGCGGCGCACGGCTTCGCGCAGCGCTTGGCGCATGTTCCAGCCGGCGCCGCGCTTCGACGCCGCCCGGCGATAAGCCTGCCGCTTGGGCAGGCGCGAAGGGGCGTCGCGCTGGAAACGGCGCAGCGCTGCCGCCTCATCGACCGCGGCAAAGCGGCGAACGCTCAAGGCTTCGCCCGTGGCCGGCTGGCCGCCGCTTTTATTGGGCTCGTCTTCCTCCGGCGCGATCTGCTCGCCGCCGTCTTCCTGAACACGGAGCTGGTCGTGATCATCATCGCTGAACGCCGGCGCTTCGAGCGTCTGGCCGAGGAAGAAGGCGCGAAACAGGGCGTCGAACTCGTCAAGCCGCTCCGGCTGTGGCCCGAGCATGGCGCGAGAAGCGCGGTAGATGTCCTCCATGCCGCGCGGGCCAAGCAGGCCGACCGCTTCGATGAAACCGACCGTCTGTTCCGGCGCCACCGCGAAGCCATGGGCACGCAGCAGACGAGGAAAAGTGAACGAACGGGCGCCCTGCATGCGGAAGGTGCAGGGGTCATGCCGCGACCCCGGCAATGATGCGCGTCAATCCGATCCGCGACATGAAGCGAGATCGTCCTGGTCCTTCAGCGCGACGCCGATCGAGCGCTGGAATGCCGCCGGCCAGGGCGCGCCCTGCTGGTTCAAGAGCGTCGCGGCCTCCGCCCATTCGACGGTCTCGGCCACCCCCGGCGGCTTGGCCAGCGGCTCCTCGCGCAGCGCGCCGACGGCGGCGACGACGGCGTGCGCGGTCGCCTCGGCAACCGAGCTCGCGCGCATCATGACGATCTGGGCTTCGCGCGCGGCATCGGGGTAGTCGATCCAGTGATAGACGCAGCGCCGGCGCAGCGCCTCGTGCAGTTCGCGGGTGCGGTTCGAGGTCAGCACCACGACCGGGTGCTCGGCGGCGCGGATCGTGCCGCGTTCCGGGATCGAGATCTGAGAAGTCGGACAGGAATTCCGAGCAGGAACGCCTCGAACTCATGGTCGGAGCGGTCGATCTCGTCGATCAGCAGCACGCGTCTGCTCCGGCGTCTGCAGCGCTTCGAGCATCGGCCGCTCGATCAGGAAGTCGTCGCCGTAGATGTTGACGTACTCGTCGCCGGCCTGGCGGATCGCCAGCATCTGGCGCGGATAGTTCCACTCGTAGAGCGCGGCCGCCGCGTCGATGCCCTCGTAGCATTGCAGCCGCACCAGCTTCCGTCGCCAGCACCGCCGACAATCGCCTTGGCGGCCTCGGTCTTGCCGACGCCCGGCGCGCCTTCCAGCAGCAGCGGCTTGCCGAGCGCCAGCGCCAGATAGGCCGCAGTCGCCAGACCGTCATCGGCAAGATACAGCGCGCGAGCGCAGCGCCTGGGCCAGCGTCTCCGGGCTGTCGATGCCGACGATGGTGGTGCGGACCGGCATACGCCGTCAGCGCCTCGCCTGCGGCTTGCGCGCCGCCTTGCGCCTTGATCGCCGCGCAGCACCTTCTCCGGCGTGATCGGCAGCTCGTCGATGCGCACGCCGACCGCGTTGTAGACGGCGTTGGCGACCGCCGGCAGCACCGGGTTCGCGCACATCTCGCCCGGCCCCTTGCCGCCGAACGGGCCGTCCGGCGCCGGCCGCTCCAGCACCGCGATGTCGTGCGGGCAGATGTCGCCGGGCCCCGGCATCAGGTACTCGTTGAAGTCGACGGGACCGTGGCTCGCGATCGGGATAATAGGGCTCGGTCGTCTCGTAGAGCGCGTGGCTCATCCCCATCCAGGCGCCGCCGACCAGCTGCTGCTCGACCAGCTTCGGGTTGAGCGCGCGGCCGAGCTCATAGGCGCTGTCCATCTTGATCATCGCGACCTCGCCGGTCTCGTCGTCGACCTCGACCTCGGCGACCAGACAGCGCATGGGCGAAGCAGGACACCGGCGTCATCTCGCCGGTCTCGGGATCGACGTCGGAGAGCGGGATCAGGAAGATGCCGCGGCCGGCGATGGTCTTGCCCTGCTTGAACTGCGCCGCAATCGGCCGACCTCTCGGGTCGTGATCGAGCGCGACGGCGCGCCCTTCACATGGATGTTGCCCTTGCCGTCGGTCACCAGATCGTCGGCATTGACCTCCAGCTCCTCGGCCGCCGCCTCCAGCATCACGCCGCGCGCCTCGTTCGCCGCCGCGATCACCGCGTTGCCCACGCGGTGCGTGCCGCGCGACGCGAAACGAGCCCATGCAGTGCGGGCCGGTATCGCTGTCGGCGGTGTCGACATAGACATCCTCGACCGGCACGCCCGAGCGTCTCGGCCGCGATCTGCCGCGTGACCGACTTCATGCCCTGGCCGAGATCGATCGACGACAGCGCCACGGTGAACTTGCCGTCGGGTTCGAGTGCACCAGCGCCTGGCTCGGATCGCCGCCGAGGTTCATGCCGATCGGATAGTTGATCGTCGCAACCCCGCGCCCGCGATGCTTGGCCATCAGCGCCTCCTGGTGCCGGAGATACGACGAGAAGCGGCTGACGCCGGGTCGGCGCGTGGCGCGCCCGCCCGAACTTGGCGTCGTCAGGCGGCGGGACGGATTGCGTGCTCGCTGTCGGGCGGTGGCGACTGGTTGCAAGGTCGGCGGTGTGCCGCGGGCGCGGTGGCAGGTGAGGCAGGGGGCGGCGTTCGCGGCTGCGGCGTTGCCGCGCGGTGGCGGTCGTTTGGGCTCGGGCATGGTCGGTCTTGGCGCTGGCGGATGGGGGCGGCGAAGTCGACGCTGCCGTGGCCGCGCCGTCTGCTGCGATATGAATTCATGCGCTTGAACTCGTCGCGGATCGGCCAGCCTGGCCTTCTCGGCGGCAACCTGGACGCATTCGATCAGCGCGCAGTTGTTGGCCTCGCGCCGATGCGCCTTCATGTCGCCGTCGCGATAGGCGTTGAGGATGCGGAACTCGATCGGGATCCATGCCGACAGACTCGGCCAGCTTGTCCATCTGGCATTCGAGCGCGAAATCGACGCCGGTGACGCCGAAGCCGCGCATGGCGGTCGCCGGCGTGCGGTTGGTGTAGACGCAATAGACGTCCGCAGGACACGTTCGGGATCGTGTAGGGGCCCGGGCAGATGGCCGACGCATTTGATCACGGCGTAGCTCGACAGCCGCGTGTAGGCGCCGGCGTCGAAATAGCCGGTGATCTGGCGGGCGACGATGCGGCCGTCGTTCATCACGCCGTCCTTGATGATCCAGCGCTCCGCCCCGCGCGGCGAGCCGACCTGCATCTCCTCCTCGCGATCGAAGCACGTAGCGGACCGGCCTGCCGGTCAGCATCGCGCCGAGAATGGCGAGCGGCTCGATGCAGGCTGTCGACCTTGCCGCCGAAGCCGCCGCCGACCGTGCCGCCGATGAAATGCAGCCGGTTGGACGGGACGTTCAGGATCTTCGCCGCCGTGCCGAGCGAGAAGAACAGCGCCTGCGTCGAGGTGTGCAGACGAAGCGGTCGTTGGTCTCGGGCGCGGCGATGGCGCCGTTGGTCTCGGTCGGCGCATGCTCGATCGGCGACATCTGGTAGCGCTGCTCGACCACATGATCGGCGTCGTGCGAAAGCCGCCTCGACATCGCCGAAGCGCAGCTTCTGGTGGTCGTAGGTGCTCGTGATAGTGAAGTTGTTTTCGGGATAGGTCTCGTTGACCGACACGGCGCGCCCGGCTTCAGCGCCTCCTCGACATCGAGACACGTGCGGGCAGCACCTCGTAGTCGACGCGGACCTGCGTGAGCGCCGCGCGCGCCTGCGCGCTCGCTCTCGGCGATGACGGCGACGACCGGCTCGCCCTTGTAGCGGACCTTGTTCTCGGCGAGCGACGGCTCGTCGTCCTTGCCGAAATTGAGCAGGCTGAGCAGCGTGTTGAGATTGACCGGCACGTCGGCCGCCCGGATGATCGCGCTTGACGCCGGGCGCGCGTTCGGCGGCCGAGATGTCGATGCGAGCGGATGCGGGCATGGTGGTGCGGGCTGCGCAGGCACTTCAGATGCAGCAGGCCGTCGAAGCGCATGATCGTCGAAAAAGCGCGTGCGGCCGGTGACGTGGCCGAGCATGTCCTGGCGCTGGGTCGGCTTGCCGATCTCGTTGAGATTGTCGTCGCGCTCGTCGGCGAAGAGGTCCTTGCGGAATTCGAGCATAGCCTGAGCTGCCTCCTGCGCCTAAGTCGATCGAGGGCTGGCGGCCGCCGCCGCATCCAGGATCGCGTCGATGATCGGCTCGTAGCCGGTGCAGCGGCAGATGTTGCCGGAGATCGCCTCGACCACCTCGTCGCGGGTCGGCGATCGGATTGCGGTCGAGCAGCGCCTTCGCCGCCATCAGCATGCCCGGCGTGCAGAAGCCGCATTGGGCGGCGAAGTGCTCCATGAAGGCTTGCTGCAGCGGATGCAGGTTCGGCCCGTCGGCGAGCCCGCTGGTCGTCTCGACCGTGCGGCCGGCGGCCGCCTCGGCGAGCGTCAGGCAGGACAGATGCGGCTCGCCGTCGATCAGCACGGTGCAGACGCCGCAGGTGCCCTGACCACAGCCATATTTCGGCGCGAAGTCGCCGACGTCCGCGGCGCAGCGTATCGAGCAGGTTCTGCCCGCCCTCGACGAACACCGCTTTGTCGGCACCATTGAGGCGGAACTGAATAGGGGTCCTGCTCATGCCGTTGGCCCGAGCAGAAGCCGTTTCAGATGCACCGGCAGGACCTCGCGGCGATACCAGGCGGACGCGATCGCATCGTCGCAGGCGACGTGCCCTCGGTGGCGACCAGGAGCGCCTGATCGACGCTCGCCTCGTCCAGAGGCTTGCCCTCCAGCGCCCGCTCCACCGCAAGCGCCCGCATCGGCATCGGCGCCATCCCGCTATAGGCGACCCGGATCATCCGTCCGCCGGCGGCGGTGGCGGCGGCGATGCTGAGGACGGCGATGCCCTTGGGCTTGACGCGGCTGACTTTCAGGAAACGGAAGTCGGATGCGTTGCGCGGTCGCGTGAACCGTGACCGATGCGACCAGCGGGCGCGGCTGGCGTTCACGGTCGCGCAGGAGATCGTCAAGCGGCATGTCGCGCGAACTGTAACCGCCCGCGATCGCGACGGTGGCCTCGAGCCGCGAGCAAGGCCGCGGTCAGATCGCCATAAGGTGCTGGCGCGAACAGATTGCCGCCGACGGTCGCCATGTTGCGCACGGCGGGCCCGCCGATGACGCGCGCGACCGGGTGCAGGAACTCCAGTTCGCGGCTCGCCAGAATCTGGCTCATGGTGACGCCGGCGCCGAGGCTCGACGCGCTCACCCTGGCTCTGGATCTGACGGAACGTCGAGGTCAGTGGTTCGGACGATCGATCTGATGCCGGGATCGCCTTCGTTCAGCGCGCGCATCACCAGCGTGCCGCCGCGCGAAGAAACGCGCGGCGCGGTTCGTCGCAAGGGCGCTGGCCGCCTGGCCGAGATCATCGAACGTCGTGACATCGACCATCAGGCCAACCCCATATGCTGCTTGACCGCGGCAAAGCCCGCCTCGTAGATGCCTTCACCCACCAGCTTGCTCATGGCCTCCGCTTCGCCCGCCCGGGTGTCGAAGCGGCTCTCCCATTGCCAGAAGGTGCGATCACCGTCGGTCACCGGCATCAGCCGGACATGGGCGACGTAGTTGAACAGCGGCACCGGCGTTTCCAGCAGGCAGTAGGAGAAAGCAGTTTCCAGGTCCGAGAGCGTCAGCAGCTGCTCGCGCAGCTCCGAGCCGTCCGGCCAGGTGAAAGCGCCGGACGCAGCCGACCTTGTCCGACGGGATAGCCGCGCTCGATCTGGCTGTCCTTGACCGCGGGATGCCAGCTTTCGTGGCCGTTGAAGTCGCGCAGCACCGTCCCACACCGCATCGATCGGCGCGTCGAGGATGGTGCTTTTCACGACCTTGGGCATCGCAGCTCAGCCGCCGAAATGCCGCTTGAGCGCATCGAATCCGCCCTGGAAAACGCCGTTGCCGATGATGCGCCACCAGTTCGGCCTCGCGCTCCGGCGCGCAGTCGAATTCGGCCGACCATTCGACGAAGGTGCGGTCGCCGTCGGTGATCGGCGTCAGCCGCAGCGTCGCGACGTAGTTCTCAACGCCCATCGGGCTTTCCAGGATCGAGTAGGTGCAGAACATGTCGTGGTCGGACAAGCCCAGCAGCTGTTCGCGGAGACGGTCGCCGTTCTGCAGACGTAGAAATCCCGGATGCAGCCGACCTTGTCCGCAGGCTCGCCGTCCTCGATCCGGCTTTCGCGGATGCGGGATGCCAGTTCGGCAGCCCGTTGAAGTCGCGCATGCGCGCCCAGACCTTGGCGGCCGGTGCGTCGATGACACTCGATATGAAAACGCGTGCCATCATTCATTTCCCTTATTTCTTCGTTCTCGGTGACGAACGCCGACGACTGCCGCCGCTGCTTGCGGGCGGCTGATCGCCGCCGCCCTCAGATGAAGCTCCACCATGATCGCCGCCACCGCCGGTCCCTAAGTCACCGCCGTCGCGCGACCGCGCCCGTGACTGGGCGATGCATTGGATGTCGCGGGCGTCGCGCACCAGGCCGCCCATGTTGGCGAGCTTGCCGCCGTCGATGCCGAGATCGGCCATCAGGCTGTCGACCATCGGCGCCTGGACGCGGTAGCGCAGGGCGCTGTCGATCACCTCGTCGGTCGGCGTTCTTGCTGCTGCCCTTGCCGTTGCCACCACCGTTCATGCCATCGAGCTGCATGATGCGGATGTCCTGGATCTTCTCCATCGGCTTGACGGACGCGCGACGATGCCCTCGATGCGTTCCAGCAGATTGCGGCGGAACAGCGAGTAGCGCGCCTCGTCGGTGAGCACGTTCTCGGCCTCGTTGAGCAGCTTTCGCGCCTCCGCCTCGACGGCAGCACGGACCTGCTCGGCCTCGGCCGCGATTCGTTTCTCTTCGGCCGTTTTCTCCGCCAGCTCGACATCGACAGCGCGTTTGCGCTTGGCGGCCTCGCTCTCGCGTACGGTCTGCACCCGCTCCTCGGCCTCCGTCGCCTTGGCGCGGGCAATCTCGGCCTCAGCCTGCGCCGCGGATTGCTCCAGCGACTTCTGGTAGAGCGCGATGGCCTTTTCCATCTCGGCACTCTCGATGGCCTGCTCGCGATCGACCTCGAGCTTGCGCCGTTCCTTCTCGCGGCCGATGCGTGCTTCGTCGAGGCCGCGCTCGGACGCGATCGAGGTGCGTTCGACTTCTTCGCGCGACGCGATCTCGGCTTCGCGCAGCGCCTGAACACGCGCGACCTCGAGCTGCTCGATCGAGCGCCGTCGCTCCAGCCTTGCGGCCTCCAAGGCCTGCTCGCGGGCAACATCCGTCGTCTCGACAATCTTCTGCGCCTCGATCTCGGCCTGCCTTACCTTGGCGTCGGCATCGGCGCGTTCGGCCTTCTTCGAGGCGAGCTCGATGACCCGATCCTCCTCCGCCGTTTCCACCAGACGTTTCCTGTCGATGTCGCGCACCTCGCGAATCTCGGCAGAAGCAATGCGTTCCTTCTCCAGCTCGAGCTCCGTCGCAATCCTCTTCCGTTCGACCTCGTTGCGCCGTTTGATGTCGGCCGCTTCGATGGCACCGTCGCGGGCAATCTCCCGATCGCGGGTGGCCTGCTCCGATGCGATGCGCTCGGCAGCAAGCGTCTTGTCCCTTGCGATCTCTGCCGCTTCCACCGCTTCGCGCGCGGCGATCTCGGCCTGGTCGACGCTTCGGTTGCGCGCAATTTCCAGGGACCGCACGCGCTCTTCCTGGGCGATGCGTGTGGTCTGGATGACTTCTCGTGCGGTGATGTCCGCTTCCTCGATCGCTTTTTGCCGCTCGATTTCCAGCGAGCGGGTGGCCTGCTCCGATGCGATGCGCTCGGCGGCAAGATGCTTTTCTCTGGCGATCCGCGCGGCTTCGGTGGCTTCCTGTGCGGCAATGTCGGCCTCGTCCAGCATCCTGGTGCGCTTGATCTCCAGCTCGCGGATCGTCCGGTCCAATTCGATCCGCTCGGCGCTGACCGTCTTCTCCTGAACAATCCGCAACTTCTCCACCGCTTCGCGCGAGGCAATCTCCGCCTCGTCGATCGCAAGGTTGCGGGCGATCTCACGCTGACGGGTTTGCTCCTCATTGGCGATGCGCGCATCGGTGATCGCACGGTCCTGCGCGATCCGCGCCTTTTCGGTTTCCTCACGTGCCGCAATATCGGCCTGCTCGATACTCCGCGCGCGTTCGATTTCCCGGCGCTGGGTGTCCTCATCCTTGCTGATCTGCGCCTCGGTGACGGAACGTTCCTGCTCGATCCGCGCCTTCTCGGTCGCCTCCCGTGCCTCGATCTCAGCCTCCTGAATCGCACGCTGACGCGCGATTTCCCGCGCCTGGGTGGTCTGCTCATTGGCAATCCGCGCTTCGTTCACCGCCCGTTCCTGAGCGATCCGGGCTTTCTCGACAGCCTCGCGCGAAGCAATTTCAGCGGCCTCGATGGTCTGCTGACGTTCGATTTCCTTCTGGCGAATCGCGCGCTCGGAGGCGATGCGCGCCTCGCTGATCGCATGTTCATTGGCGATGCGCGACTTCTCGATTTCCTCACGTGCGATGATCTGCGCGTTCTCGGCATCGGTCTCGCGCTCGGCCCGCTCCCTGGCCAGTTCGGCGCGCTGGGCTGCTCGCCGGAACTCGACCTCGCGCTCCTGATCCAAACGCGCCGTCTCGCTTTCCCGCTCGATCTCGAGAGCCTGCTTTTCGGCTTCGAGATTGCGGGTGCGAATGCGAATCATCGAATCCTGCTCGATGTCGTTTCTGCAGTCTTCCGTCTCGCTTCGATGTCCTCGATCAGCCTGGTGAGGCCTTCTGCATCGAAGCGGTTGGAGGGATTGAAATATTCAAGATCGGTCTGGTCGATATCGGTAATCGCGACCGATTCAAGCTCCAGGCCGTTTTGTGCCAGAGCGACTTGCACGGCCGCCTTCACCCGATCGACATAGTCGCTGCGTTGCTCGTGAATTTCCTCGATTGTCATCTGCGCCGCGGTCGAACGAAGAGCCGAGACGAACTTGCCGGACATCAGAGCGTGCAACCGTTCCTGCTCCAGCGTTCGGCGTCCCAAGGTTGCCGCCGCAATCGAGACGGCCTCTTTGGTTGGCGCTACCCGCACGTAGAACTCCGCCTCGACATCGACCCGCATCCGGTCCTTGGTGATCAGGGCGTCATCCTTCTCGCGGATCACCTCGAGCTGCAGGGTGTTCATGTTGACCGGCGTGATGTCGTGAACGATCGGCCAGACAAACGCGCCGCCGTCGATCACCACCTTCTCGCCGAGGAAACCGGTGCGGACGAACGCCACCTCCTTGGTGGACCGGCGATAAAGCCAGTTCATGACCCAATAGATGATCGCGATGACGATGACCGCGGCGATCAGCCAGAGAATGAGATTGCCAATCAACTGACCCGACATTCCATTAACCTCCCGACCCGTGGCGGGTCGTCCTGTACGTTGTCACCGGTTTGCGCCGATGTTCTTGAACGCCTTCGTCTGTTCAGTGAGTGCGACCTCGGTCGGCAGGCGCTCCATGGAGGAGGCGCCGTAGAAGCCGTTGCAGTGTTCGGTGTGGCCGAGGATGTAGCGCGCGTCTTCCGGCATCGCGATCGGGCCGCCGTGGCAGAGGACGATGATGTCCGAACGCACCGATTTCGCGGCCGCCGCCCAGGCGTCGATCAGGGCAGGGCAGTCCTCCAGCTTCAGGGCCGTGTCGGCACCGATCGAGCCGCCCGTGGTCAGGCCCATATGCGGCACAAGGATATCGGCGCCAGCCATCGCCATGGCCACCGCGTCTTCTTCCGAGAACACGTAAGGCGTGGTCAGCATGTCCTGTTCGTGGGCAGCGCGGATCATGTCGACCTCGAGGCCGTAGCCCATGCCGGTCTCTTCGAGATTGGCACGGAACGTACCGTCGATCAAACCGACCGTCGGAAAATTCTGCACGCCGGCAAAGCCGAGATTTTTCAGTTCCCAGAGAAACTTGTCCAGGATCATGAACGGATCAGTGCCGTTGACACCGGCCAGCACCGGGGTTTTTTTGACCACCGGCAGCACCTCTTTCGCCATGTCGACGACGATCTCATTGGCATTGCCGTAAGCCAGTAATCCCGCGAGCGATCCTCGCCCCGCCATGCGGTAGCGGCCGGAATTGTAGATCACGATCAGATCGATCCCGCCTTCCTCTTCGCACTTGGCGGAAAGACCGGTGCCGGCACCGCCGCCGATGATCGGCTGGCCGCGCTCGATCATGTCGCGGTATTTCTCAAGAAGGCGGCTACGTTCAAATCTGGGCATGGATCAGTGGCTCATCATTCTCTGGTTGGTGTGCTGGCCATGGAGACTGCGAAAAGAACTCGACCAGGGCAGCGGCGAAAGGGGCATCGTTGATGTTGTGCGGCAGGCGAATGAGCTGACGGGTGGACGAGGTTCGGACCGTCTGCTCCAAAGCCGTGAACAGCGCCGCATCCGCTTCGGGATCGTGAAAGGCCTGGCCCGGCGCATCGAGGGCGGAGACCCCGCCTTCCGGCAAAAAGAAGCGCACTGGCGCATCCATCCGGTTCAGCCGCTCGCCGATCCATTTGCCCATCTTGGCATTCTCTTCCGCGGTCGTGCGCATCAGCGTGACCTGCGGGTTGTGCTCGTAGAAGTTTCGCGCCTGGTAACGCTCCGGCACGCTGCCGGGGGCGCCGAAATTCACCATGTCGAGGGCGCCGCAGGCACCGACATAGGGCATGGAGGCGCGGATCATCGCGCCGAAGCGATCTTCGGTCGCAGGAAAGATACCGCCCATCATCATGTCGCAGATCTCGGTGGTGGTGATGTCGAGCACGCCCTTGAGCAACCCGCTGTCCACCAGTTTTTCCATCGACTGGCCGCCGATGCCGGTCGCATGAAACACCAGGCAGTCATAGTCCTTCTCAAGCGCCTTGGTGACCTGCTGCACGCAAGCCGTGGTAACCCCGAACATCGTCAGCCCGATTGCGGGCAGCAAGTGGCTACCGGCTGAACTTGGCTGTAAGGCCGGCTTGTTGCGGCGAGCTTGGACTATGCCCGCAAGGGCGTTCGCACCGTTAGCGAGCACTTCCCGGGTGATCGAGTTCAGGCCCTGCACGTCGGCGACCGAGTGCAGCATCATGATGTCGGCCGGGCCGACATATTGGCGGACGTCGCCGGACGCGACCGTCGATATCATCACCTTCGGCACGCCCACCGGCAGGACGCGCATCGCCGGTGCAATCAGTGCCGTGCCGCCAGAGCCGCCCGCCCCGATGATGCCGGCGATGCCGCTTTGATGGTGCATCCAGGCCTCGAACGCCTCGGTCATGCCGGCGACCGAACGACCGCGATCATCGGTGAAGACGCCGGCGCCGCCGCGCGGATGAAAGGCCGCCACCTGGTGGGGCGGCACCTCGGCACTGGACGGTTTGCCGCTGGTGGACAGGTCCACCAGGCGTGTGCGCAGGCCAGCGTCTTTCAAAAGATCGCGCATGAAGCGCAGCTCGACACCTTTGGTATCCAACGTCCCCGCGACCAAGACGACTCCGTCGATGTCGCGCGCCCGCGACGAGGTTGATGCTGTCGCGGTGCTTGAGCGGAAGGTCGTCGTTCTGCCATTGGCTGACGAGGTGCGAGCAGCGGCTTCGATGCGGGCGACGGGGACGGGTGGGGTCCAGCGCGTCGGCGGGGTCGGGTTGGAGATGTAGATTTTTTGCGGGCCCTGGCGTGCGTCGTTCCGTTCTTGTGCTTCTCGTTCAGGCCCGCCTGCCTCGGGCGCGCCTCCTTGCGGCGTTTCGTCATGGCCGTGCCGTCCCACACCCAGCAAACGCTGCTGCAAATCGCGATCTGCTGCCAGCAGACGGGAGTCCATCACGCGGCTGATGCGGCCGTTGACCATGACCGCGGTCTGTTCGGCGATCTCGGTCGCGACACCGATGTTCTGCTCGATGATCAGGACCTCGATGTCGCCCTCGTCCGCAAGCCGGACCAGCATGTCCTCGACCTGGGCGACGATGACGGGGGCGAGGCCTTCGGTCGGCTCGTCCATGATCAGGAGGGTGGGATTCTGAAGAAGCGCGCGCGCGATCGCCAGCATCTGCTGCTCGCCGCCGGACAGCTGGCCGCCGCCATTTGAACGCCGCTCCGCCAGCCGCGGAAACGTCGAATAAATCCGGTCGATCGACCAGGCGCCCTCACTTGCCACCATCTGGAGATGTTCGTGCACGGTCAGCGACGGCCAAAGGCGGCGGCCTTGCGGTACGTAACCCAAGCCTAGTCTGGCGATTTCGGCCGGCGCCTTTCCAAGCAGGCTCTGGCTGCCGAAGGTGATCGAACCGCTCGATGCCGGCACCAGTCCCATGATGGTCTTGCACAGCGTGGTCTTGCCCATGCCGTTCCGCCCGACCACCGACAGCACGCCATGGTCAAGGGTCAGATCAACACCCTGCAGCGCATGCGAGGCGCCATAGTAGACATTGAGCCCCCTGATCTGCAGCGTGGCATTGCGGGCCGACCCGCTCCGGATCCTAGGCATGAGCGCCTCCGAGGTAGAGTTCCTGGACCTCGGGGTCGTTCTCGATCTCGTCGGGGCGGCCTTCCTTGAAGATGCGGCCATTGTGCATCATGGTCACGCTATCGACCACGCGCAGCGCCACATCCATATCGTGCTCAATAATGATGTAGCCCATATGGGCGGGGAGCGATGTCAGGATCTCGACCAGCTCACTGCGTTCGGTCGGGGACAAGCCGGCTGCAGGCTCGTCGAACAGGATGAAGCGCGGGGCGCCTGCCAGGGCAAGGGCGATTTCGAGCTGGCGCTGCTGGCCATGGGCGAGGGTGGCGACTTTGTCGTTCTTGACATCGGTCAGATGAACGGCGGCCACCAAGTCCTCGGCGCTGCTCATCAGCGCATCGTTGCGCCTGGGTCTGATCAGCGAGAAACGGCCGCGCGACACGCCGCGGCAGGCGAGATAGACATTGTCCACCACCGAGAGACCTGCGAACAGCAGCGAGATCTGGTAGGTGCGCCGGAGGCCGCGGCGGATCCGTTCGTGGGCAGGGAAATCGGTGATATCCTCGCCGAAGAAGCGGATGGTGCCGGAGGTCGCCGGAAAATCGCCGGTAATGCAGTTGAAGAGCGTGGTCTTGCCGGCACCATTGGAGCCGAGCACACCCCTCCGTTCGCCTGGACGGACGCTGATGGTGATGTCGGCAAGGGCGGCGAGCGCGCCGAACAACCGGGTAACGCCGCGCAACTCCAGCGCATTGCCGGTACCGGCCACCGACAGCCGGCCCGCTATTGTCGCGGGCACAGCGACCGGGGCGTTCACGACCGGTCTCCGTCACTGCTGCCGGTACGGAGCAGGGGATCGCCGCCGCGCGCCCGGGCCCGCCAGCGGTCCCAGAGGCCGAGGACGCCGTCCGGGGACCAAAAGACGATCACCAGGAAACCGAGACCGATCAGGAGCTGGAAACGCTCCGGCGGGAGGCCGACGCCGGTCAGCACGTCGAGGGCGAAGGTCCGGAGCAGCACGTAGATCAGAGCGCCGATGAACGGCCCGATCGGCCGGCCGATTCCGCCGACCACAGCGATGACCAGGATGTCGATCGCCGGGCCTATGCCTGCCGTGCCCGGCGAGATCTGGGCGTTGCTCCAGACGAGCAGAATTCCGCCGATCGCGGCGATCAACGACGCGAATGTGTAGGCGGCGATCCGGTGCGCGGTGACGTTGAAGCCGAGCGCCGCCATCCGCCTCGGGTTGTCGCGCACGCCCTGAAGCGCGAGGCCGAAGGGGGAGCGCGACACATACAAGACGGCGAGGTAGCTGGCGGTTGCCCAGAACAGGGTCAGATAATAAAAGGCCTTGGCGCCTCGCCAGTTCACGCCAAAGAGTTCGGGCGGGAGCACGCCGTTGAAGCCGGCGAAGCCGTTGAACACCACGTAGTTCTGGCGCGTGAAGTAGAAGAAGGCCGCCGCAATCGCGAGGGTGATCATGATGGTGTAGATGCCCTCGGTGCGCACGGCGAGGGCCCCGCAGAGCGTGCCGAAGGCGGTGGCGATGATCAGCGCGACCGGGATGGTGAGCCACCAGGGCCAGCCGAGGCTGATCGCAGTGATCGCGCTGTCCCCGAAGATCGCGACCATATAGCCGGCAGCGCCTGCGACGGTCATCTGCACCAGGCTGACCATGCCGCCATAGCCGGCGAGAAACATCAGGCTGAGTGCGATCATACCGAGGATGAAGGCCCAGCCGAAAATCTGAAACAACACGAAATCGCCGGCTATCAGCGGCATCATCAGGAGGATGATTCCGACCAGCCAATAGGCAGGGGGGATTTTTTCGAACCAGGCAGCTTGATACGTGCCTGGCGACTCCTCCGCTGCAGCGTTGCCTTGGTTCCGTGCCTGCTCGTGGGCGATCGCCATCGTCTAGGCCCTGCCCAACAGGCCCTGCGGGCGGAACGCCAGCACCAGGACCATGATCAGGAACGTCAGCACCACGGCATATGTCGGCATGTAGACCGAGCCGAACTGTTCGGCGAGACCGATCAGGAGAGCACCCAGCGCCGCCCCGGGGATCGAGCCCATGCCACCGACAATCACCACCACCAGGGAGGCCAGCAGGAACCGGATGTCCTCGCCCGGTGCCAGCGACTGAAAGGTGCCCCCGACCACGCCGGCCAGGCCTGCGAGACCTGCCCCGAACGCGAAAACGCCAACGAACACCAGCTGGATCGGGACACCGGTTGCGGACAGCATCTCACGGTCGTCGACGCCGGCGCGGATCAGCATGCCGATGCGGGTGCGGTTCAGCGATCAGCCACATGCCGACGCCGATGACGATCGCCGCGAAGAGGATCACCAGGCGGACGATCGGGTATTTGAGAAAAACCGCCTCGCCGCTCGACTTGACCGCGGTGACGAATGGGAGGGTCATCGGCCCGTTCAGCCAGTCGGGCGGCAAGATCTGATAGAAATCGCCGCCCCAGATCCAGAGCATCAGATCGGCAATCACGATGGAGATACCGATGGTCACCAGCGTCTGGCGAAGGTCCTCGCCCTCCATCCGCCGGAACACGACCAGCTGCAGCACCACCCCGAGCGCGCCGATCGACGATGAATGCGACGATGAAGCTGAGGAACCACAAGCCTGTGGCATCGGCAATTTCATAGCCGATATAGCCGCCGAGCAGATAAAGCGAGCCGTGGGCGAGATTGACGTTGCGCATCAGCCCGAAGATCAGGGTAAAGCCGCTGGCGACCAGGAAATAGAGCCCGCCCAGTGTGATGCCGTTGAAGAGCGCGTTCAGGAAGATTTTCTTCCGGCCGATCGCGGCTTCCAGACCCTCCGGCCAGACGGCGAAGATCGCCCACAGCAAAATGATGACGCCGAGGAAAACGAGCAACGACCAAATGGGATGACGGTCGACAAGGCGCTTGAAGCGGCTGTCACCGCGGGTGTCGCTGCTATGCCGGGTTACATCCACCATGGAACGTTCTCAAGGCTCCTCGTCTCGACCGAGTTTTGCGCAGATCGTCCCAGTCTTAACAATCAGGTTAGGCGGAAGCCTGAGGAGCGATCATATCTCTCAGTCTTATGGCTTGGCGATCGATCGCCAAATCGGCCGGACGCTGCCTTGCGTTCCGTCAAGCGCCAGCTCAACGTCAACCGCCGCTGCTGGCGGCGAGATGGGCGACCCGGCGATAATCGGAAGGCGCGATGCCGACATTCGAGGTGAAGAAGCGGCTGAAGCTCGCCTGGGACGAAAAGCCGAGATCGAAGCCGATTTCCGTGACCGACAGAGGCGTCGAGGTCAGGCTTTCGATTGCCCGCTCCATGCGCAACGTGTTCAAATAGAGGTTCGGCGTCAGCCCGGTCTGGCGGCGAAAGAGCTTATAAAAATGCGGCCGGGACAGGCCTGATTCCTTGGCGACATCATCCAGCTCGAACTCTTCGCCGAGCTTTTCCGACATCAAGCGCATCGACTTGCGCACCCTGAAATCAGTGAACTGCATGGCGCAATCCGCACGCGTCGGACCATCCGGTGTCCACTGCCAGGACTGATCAAAGCATTCCTGCGTCAATTCATAGAGATAACCGTCGAACAGAGCGCTCTCTTCACTTTCGAGCAGCAGCGAGACGATCATATTGACAGAGCGCCGGATCGGCTCGGCCATCTCGATCCGATTGCGGCCGAAACGCAGCCAGGATTGAGCGCTCCGAGCGGTTTCGAGGAACCAGATGGGCTTGATGTAGAGGACCAGGAACAGACTGCCGTTTTCCCGATCACCGGGATGAAAGGAGTGGGGCTCCCAGGGATTGACCGCGACGGCGGCCTCCTTGTCCAAGGCATAAACTTCCTCATGCACCCGCATCGATGAGTGCTTCCCTTGGACATAGAAGGTCAAATGGCCTTCTCGATGGGCGTGGGTGCTCAGCTCCTGATTGAGCTGGTAGAGCGTGGCACGCCCGAACCTACCGTGATAGACAGCGACTGCATGGCTCATACGCCGCTCCTCCCGACCCTCCCAACAGACGATCATTCTTCATTGACTGCATCAACATCGGCTCATTGGTTGATCTTTGGCAAGAGATCAAAGCCCAAAATGAGACTCCAAGGTATGGAACTGCAATTGATTTTATGCACAGCGCTTACCGGCGCCGAGGTTAGCATCCGTTGGATATCGACCCTAAAGCCTGCCAATCGCAGCGGCAGAACACAAAATTAAAGTGCCGCCTGCAAAAGTTCCTGATAATCGGCCACGCTCACGCGGCGCGGGTTGGTGCCATGGGTATGATCCTTCTCGGCAAGGGGCGCCGCCTTGGCAATCGCTTCCTTGTCGACACCCATCATGCCTAGACGACCAGGCAGGCCGAGACGCTCGGTTAGTCTCACGATCGCTTCCGAGAGGTTGTCACGGGGCTTGAGGCTCATGGCTTGCTTGAGATCAGCGTAGCGATGATGGACCGCAGGGCCGTTGAAGTCGAGCACATGGGGAAGGAGGACGGCGTTCAACGTCCCATGGTGCAGGTCATACCCTTTCAGGCCTCCAAGCGCATGGCTCATGGCATGCACGCCGCCAAGGCCTTTTTGGAAAGCGAGCGCGCCGTTCATGGCGGCAGCCATCATTTCGCGCCGGGCCAGAAGGTCGGAGCCCTTCTCGACGGCGCGCTCGATATGCGCAGCAGCACGTTTCAGCCCGTCAAGGGCGATGCCGTCGGCCGGCGGATTATAGGCGGTCGCGATATAGGTCTCGATGCAATGGGTAAGGGCGTCCATACCGGTTCCGGCGGTCAGTCCAGGCGGCAGGCCCAGGGTGAGGGTCGGATCGCAGATGGCCACTTTGGGGATGAGATAGGGACTGAGCAGGCCAAGCTTTCTGCCATTGTCCAGGATGATGACGGCCCCCCGTCCGACCTCCGAACCGGTGCCTGCAGTCGTCGGGATGGCGATCAGAGGCGGGAGGCAATCCTTGATCCGGGCGATCCCGCCTTCGACCGCCGCATAATCCGCCAACGGCCCGGGATGCGTGACCAGAAGACCGACGGCCTTGGCGAGATCCAAGGAGGACCCGCCGCCAAAGCCGATCAGCCCGTCACAGTCGTGATCTCGATAGAGCTTGGCGGCTGCCCGTGCTGCGGCTTCGGTCGGATTGCCCGGTGTTTCGTTGAAACTCGCTGGCTCGGTTGCCAGGGGCAAGGCATGTTCCAAGCGCTCCACCAGCCCAGCCTCGACCAGCCCCCGGTCGGTCACCAGCAGCGGCCGGGAGAGGCCAAGGGTTTCGATCTCGACCTTGAGGGCTTCTTCCAGAACACCATCGGCGAAGTGAATGCGTGTCAGATAGTTGATGAGCGACATGCCGTCGGCTCCGATCGCAGCGTGGCTATCGAATGATGGGCGCTTGCAGGTAGAAAGCCGCGGACCGGGATGTGACCCCCGGCCCGCAAAGACGAGGTCAGTTGTAAGCCTTGCACTCCGGCACGTCGCGTGCCGGCAGGCCGATCGTCGCGAACAGATCGGGATCCATGCCCAAGGTCTGATTGACGTTCTCCATCACCTTCACGACCTTGCTCACCAGATTGCCGTCCGCGTCCTCGACCACCTCGGTAACGAAGTTCGTGCCGATCGCCTGACGGTTCTCGTCGAGGGTGATCTTGCCGTTGGGCGCGTCCAGCTCGAGACCGGCCAGGACTTCGCGGAACTTGTCGTGACCGCCGGAAAGATCGCCGCCGATCTGATCGAGGGCGGTAAGGGTCGCAAGCGCTGCACCGTAATAGTTGGTGGCAAGCAAGGAGGGGCTGGGGAAGCGGTCTTCCGGGGCAAAGGCTTCCTGATAGGCCTTCACGAAGTTTTGCCAGCTTTCCGCTGTCCCAGGTGTCGCCTTGGCCGCTGGCGGCCACCGTGCCGATCAACGCGTCCTTAGCGCCACCCTTGGAGGACAGCACGGTCTGGTCGACCATGATGCTGCCGCCGATCAGATGCGCTTCGCCGCCGGCCTGCTGGTACTGATTGAGGAAGTTGACCGCATCGCCGCCGCCGAGGCCGAGATAGATGGCATCGACGTCATCGGGAAGCGAGGCGATCACCGAGGCGAAGTCTTTGGTGCCGAGCGGCACCCAGAAGCGCTCGGTGATCTCGCCGCCGAGACCGCAGAACTCCAGGGCCAGACCGAACACCTGCGTGTAGATGAACGAGTAATCCTCACCGATCGTCGCGATCGTGCGGTAGCCTTTGTCGTTGTAGATGTACTCGCCGAGACCGGCCTGCCATTGGGCGCCGTCCATGTTGAAGCGGAAGAAGTTCTCCGACGGGTTGACGTAGGTGGTTTCCTGGGCACCCGAGCCTCCATTGATGAAGGTCATGTCGGGCTGGGTCTTGGCATAGTCGCGAATGGCGATGCCCTCGGAACCCGAAAGCGGGCCGATGACCACATCCACCTGGTCCTGTTCCACCAGCTTCCTTGCTGCACGCACGGCACTGTCCGGGCTGGCGTCGGTCGAGGCGATGATCACCTCCAGTTCCTTGCCGCCGGCCATGTTGTTGAACTGTTTGCGCGCAACTTCGAAGCCGCGAACGCCGTCCTCGCCGAGTACGGTATAGGTGCCCTCAAGCGTGGCCATCACGCCGATCTTGATCTTGTCGGCGGCCTCGGCGCCGGCTGAAAGCATGAGAGCCATGATGGCCGCGGTGGAAAACAGCTTTGCCTTCATTCCAAACCTCCCGTTGGGATGCGCCCCTTGATCAAGCGCTTGATCCGTCCTCTCAATGTCGAGCCTGGAAACCTCAATGCATGGGAAAAACCAGGCGCCACTTTGCCAAGCTTAGATCGCGAGCAACGATCTTCGAGTGTCCCAGCGTCCAACAACCATGACGCACAGTCTCTTTTCTGCAATGCCGACGTCTCATGTTGGTCAAGATGCCGGCGCCATGGGGGATATGAAAGGCAGTAGAACGACGGGCGCGCAGCCTTCCGTTCGAACCTTCTCTATGTCGTGAGGGCGGCCAGCGCATCCAGTCGGGGCAGCAGCACGTCGCTCCCTTCGGACGGCAGCGCGAAGAGCACGCGATCGAGGCCCGCTTCCCGGCAAGCTTCGATATAATCGGCGTTATCGGGCGTGCCGAACAGGGTGGTCGAGATGGTGTCGATAGCGCGGCCACCCTCGTCGGCAGCCTGTCTCAGACGTTCCATGGCCGGCTTGGGATCGCCGCCGCGAAGGCGCGGAAACCAGCCATCGCAGAAATCGACGACGCGTCGAAGCGTATATTTGGTCTCGCCGCCGAGGAGAATGGGAGGATGGGGTTTCTGCACGGGCTTTGGCCAGGACCAGATCGGATCGAACTTGATGAACTCGCCATCGTAGGACGCCTCGTCCTGGGTCCAGATCGCCTGCATCGCCTTGGCGCGGTCGACCATCACGCGAAAGCGCGTATCGAACACGGTGCCGTGGTTTTCCATCTCCTCGGCATTCCAGCCGGCACCGATGCCGAACTCGAACCGTCCCTTGGACACCAGATCCAAGGTCGCGACCTCCTTGGCGGTAACGATCGGATCGCGCTCGGTCAGAAGACAAATGCCGGTGCCGATCCGAAGCGACTTGGTGGCCGCGGCCGCCATGGCCAAGCCGATAAACGGATCCAGGGTGCATGAATATTCGCGCGGCAGCTTCGCACCACCTGGCCAAGGCGAGCGCCGGCTTGTCGGGATGTGGGTGTGCTCCGGCACAAAGAAGCTTTCGAACCCTCGATCCTCCAAAGCAACCGCAAGCTCGTCGATCGGCATCGAATAATCAGTGGGGAAACAATATACACCGAATTTCATGCGCTAAACTCCTCGTCCCGCCCTGGGGCATATCGAGCATCAACGATCCTATGATCGTTGTCACCATCTGGGTCTTGATGAACCTGCTCGAAGGTCGCGCAGGTTTCAAGCCATCTCCTTCGGTCTTCCCTCCAATCCTGCAACTTTGCCTTGTCGCGATGTTGGCGATCCAACATCATCGCTGCAGTTTTTATCGACCGGTCACACCTTGTCGATATCCAGAAGCGATCGATCAAACGGAGACCCGCGTGAACAAGACTGGTTTATGGGCGGTGATGCCGATCAAGAATATCGAGGAGGCCAAACAACGGCTTGCCGGTTATCTCAGCCCGAAGGAAAGGCGGACGTTGTTCTTGTTCATGGTCGAGGATGTGCTTGAAGCGCTTGCGGAAAACCAGGCGCTTTCAGGTATTCTTGCTGTTACCCGTGATCCCAGGGCGAAACAACTGGCGAAGGATTACGGTGCACGGGTGCTGATCGAGAAAGAGAATGCCGGCCAGACCGCCGCCAGCCGTTTCGGTGCCATGACGCTTGCGGAGGAGGGGGCTTTGGGCATGCTTCAGGTGCCGGGGGATCTGCCGCTTCTTGACGCCGCCGACATCGACGCGCTGATCCGGGCCCACGGTGAGGTGCCTGCCGTCACCATAGCACCTTCGGGGGACAAGCTCGGCTCCAACGCCATTGCCTGCTCTCCGCCCGATCTATTGCCGCTTCGTTTCGGCAATGACAGCTTTTTCCCCCATGTCGAACGGGCAAGGGAACTCGGCATCGAACCGACGATTGTCGAACGGCAAGGCTTTGCCCTTGATGTCGACACGCCCGATGACCTCAAGATGTTTCTGGCGTCACCATCCGGTGGCAGAGCCTATCGCTATTTGATCGAGAGCGGTATCGCCGATCGGATCAAGCAGGAATCACGATCTCAGAGGTCCTCGCCGTAGCGCTGGCGCAAACGCGGCAAGACCTCCTTGGCATAAAGATCGAGAAAACGTTTCTGATCGGGACCCGGCGCGTGAAACACCAGATGGGTAAAGCCAAGTTCGATCGTCTCGGCCATGCGTTCCACATGTTCATCCGGGTCGCTCGAGACGATCCAGCGGCTTGCGGCGCGCTCCAACGGCAGCGTGTCGGCAAGCTTTTCCATCTCGATCGGGTCTTCGACGCTCATCTTTTCTTCCGGCGACAAAGCGAGCGCTGCCCAATGGCGCGTATCCTCCATGGCGCGATCTTTGTCGGTGTCGAACGACACCTTGACCTCGATCATGTATTCGACGCCGTCGGGCGGTCGGCTTTCCTGCTCCAGCCCTTCGGCGACCTTCGGCAAGAGCGTGTCGCGATAGAGTTCCGGCGCCTTGCCGCTGGTGCAGATGAAGCCGTCGCGCGAGTCGGCCGGCAAGCTTGGCGGCGGTCGGGCCGGCGGCGGCGACGTAGATCGGCACGGGGTTTTCGGGACGGTCGTAGATGGTGGCGTTTTCGGTGCGGAAAATACTCGCCCTCGAAGCTCACCCGATCCTCGGTCGCCAGGTTTCGCATCAGCTGGATCGCTTCGCGCAGCCGCCCGAAACGCTCCTTGAACGGTGGCCAGTCGATGCCGATCGCCGGCACTTCGTTCAGCGATTCGCCCGTGCCGATGCCCAAAAGAATGCGGCCGGGATTGAGCGCATCCAGCGTCGCGATCGCCTGGGCGACGATCGAGGGGTGATAGCGAAAGGTCGGCGTGACCACGCTGGTGCCGATGATCGCCTTCGACGTTCGCTCGCCCAGGGCACCGAGCCAGGCGAAGGAATACGGCGCGTGGCCGTCGGTGTGCCGCCAAGGCTGGAAGTGATCGCTCACCATGATCGAATCGAAGCCCACCTGTTCGGCGTGAACGGCGAAATCGAGAAGCTGGCGCGGGGCGAATTGTTCCGCCGATGCCTTGTAACCCAGTTTCAACATGGGCGTTCCCGTCCTGTCTTACAGTTGTGCAGCGATGATGGGCAATGGATGGTCGGCGTGCATCACGACGGCAAAAAGCTTATCACGACGGCAAACATGTCTATAGAGACTTTAGAGCAAAGTCTGATCGAACCGGGAAGAACACGTGGCGTCGAAAAAAGCAGTGATGGCCTTCATGGCGATCTCCGGCATTCCTCTGATCCAGAAAGGCGATGATCTGGGCATGATCATCGGCGACGCGCTGGCGGCGGCAGATCTTGCTCCGCAACAGGACGATGTGCTGATCATCACCCACAAGATCATCTCCAAGGCCGAAGGGCGCATGGTCCGGCTTGCCGACGTCCGGCCGTCGCCTGACGCGATCGACCTTGCCGGAAAGACCGGAAAAGACCCTGCTCTGGTTGAGTTGATCTTGTCGGAATTGAAAAAAATCCTGCGATTCAGACCAGGGCTGATCATTGCCGAGCATCGCCTCGGCATGGTGATGGCCAATGCCGGCATCGACCAATCCAATGTTTCTTCGGGCGAAGGCGAACGAGCTCTGCTGCTGCCGACGGACCCCGATCAAAGCTGCGCAAAACTGCGCAACGCGCTGAAGGAACGCTTCGCGATCGATCTTGCGGTCATCATCACCGACAGTGTCGGCCGTGCTTGGCGCAACGGCATCGTCGGTCTTGCGATCGGTGCATCCGGCCTGCCGGCCCTCCTGGATCTTCGCGGGCGAAAAGATCTCGATGGGAGAGAGCTGCAGGTGACCCAGGTCGGCCTCGCTGATCAAATCGCCTCGGCGGCGGAGTTGCTGATGGGCGAAGCGGATGAAGCCTTGCCTGCGGTGTTGATGCGTGGCCTCGCTTGGCAAGGAGACGCCCTACCCGCAAGAGCGCTGATCCGCAGGGCCGAAGAGGATATGTTTCGATGACCAACGCACCCAAAGTGGTGGCGGTTTCCGGCGGTATCGGCGGCGCGAAGCTGGCCCTCGGTTTCTACAAAATCCTGCCCGCCGATGCGCTGATGGTGATCTGCAATACCGGCGATGATTTCGAGCACCTGGGTCTCAGCATTTCGCCGGACCTCGACACGGTGATCTATACGCTTGCGGGCATCGCCAACCCGAAGGCCGGCTGGGGGCGGGTGAACGAAACCTGGACCTTCATGAAAGCGCTCGAAAGCTTGGGAGGCGAGACCTGGTTCCAACTGGGCGACGGCGACCTCGCCACCCATATCGAGCGCACCCGTCGGCGCCGGGCCGGCGCGGGCTTGACGTCGATCAGCCGTGACTTCTGCACGCGCCTTGGGGTGCGGGCCGATGTGGTGCCGATGTGCGATGAGGCCGTGCGCACCATGGTGAAGACTGTAGAGGACGGCGTGCTGCCGTTTCAGCGCTACTTCGTGGAAAGGCGTGCCACGCCTCGGGTCACTGGTTTCGACTTTGTCGGCGCATCCGAGGCCATTGCCCCGGCTGAGGTGATGGCAACGCTCAAGCGTTCGGATCTCGATCTGGTGGTGATATGCCCCTCCAATCCGTTCATCAGCATCGATCCGATCCTCGCCGTTCCCGGCATGCGGGAAGCGATCCATCATTGTCCCTCGCCGGTGGTGGCGGTCTCGCCGATCATCGGCGGCAAGGCGGTCAAAGGACCGACGGCCAAGATGATGGCCGAACTCGAGAAGCCGATCAGTAACCAGTCCATCGCCGATCATTACCGGGGTTTGCTGGACGGCCTCGTGATCGATCAGGAGGATGGCGATGAGGCCGAGGGGATCGATCTCCCCTGCCTGGTCACACCGACGCTGATGCGGAGCGAGATTGAAAAGAGAAACCTGGCGGCCAAGGTTCTCGCTTTTGCCCGAACGCTCCGGGGTTCGGCGCGGATCTCGGTCTGATCCGGCGCGGGGACGCGCCCCGCTACGAGGTCAGGGGTTGGATGACGTCGGCGAAGTGCTGCATACTGTCGAGCGATTGCTGAAGCGTTTCCCTTTGGAAGTTGAAGACGAGATCGCGCACGCCAAGTTCGGCCAAGGCGTCGATATCTTCGGCGATATCCTCGGCCTTGCCGGTCAGGAGATGCCGCTCGCCGGTCTCGAGCTCCAGGGTTTTCTTCTCATCGAACCAATTGGCAAAAAGCGCAAGGCCGATGGTGTTCGGATCACGGCCGTGCTCTTCGGCCATATCATGGAGCTTTTTGATCCCCCCTTGAACAGCGCGATGCTGTTCAAGGGATGGCGCGGATTATTGGCGACCGGAAACCAGGCGTCGCCATAGCGCACGGTGCGGCGCAGGGCAGGGCGGCTCTCGCCGCCGATCCAGATGGGAAGATGCGGTGACTGCAGCGGTTTTGGATAGAAGTTGATATTGCCGAACTGGACATGCTCGCCGTCGAAATGCGGGTCGTCTTCGGTCCAGAGGATCTTGAACGCCTCCAGATACTCATCCGTGACCTTGCCGCGCTTTTCGAAATCGGGCACGCCGAGCGCATCGAATTCCTCCTTCATCCAGCCCGCCCCGACGCCAAGGGTCGCACGGCCGCCGGAGAGCACATCGATGGTCGCCAGGATCTTGGCGGTATGCAAGGCACCACGGTGGGGGATGACCGTCACGGCCGTCACCAAACGGGGCTTGGTGCTGACCGCGGCGAGAAAAGCGAGCAGCGTAAACTGATCGAAGCAGTCACCTTTGGTCGCACTGCCTGGAAACTCGCCTGATTGGGAATAAGGATAGCGCGACCCGATGCGCTTGGGCACAACCAGATGATCGGTCACCGCAAGATGAGCAAAGCCCAAGGCTTCCGCCCGGCCCGCCAATGTTCTGGCACTTTCGGCGCTTGCCAACGGACCGCGAACCGGAATGGTCAAACCGACACGCATCATCTAATTCTCCCAAATAGCAATCTTAAGCCAACGAAATGATCACCACCCGAACCAGGCGTAACGGCATGCTAACGGAAAAGCAGCGGCAATTTCTAGAGGCAGCGCGCGTCGCACGCTTTGCGACCGCCGATTTCGGACGGTCAGCCTCATGTGGTGCCGATATGTCACGCACTGGTTGAAAGTATCGTGTATTTCACCATCGACGAAAAACCGAAGAAGCAACCGAAGGCGCGGCTGAAGCGCCTAAAAAATCTGATCGATAATCCCAAGGTCGCCCTGGTGGTCGATCATTATGAGGAGAATTGGAGCCGCTTGGGCTGGGTAATGCTGCAGGGACGAGCCTCCATTCTGAAGGCTGGTATCGAGCATGATCTTGCTCAAGCCAGGCTCACTGAGCGTTATCCCCAGCTTCGGACCATGCGGATCGAAACCTTGCCCGTTGTCGCCGTCCGAATCGACCACGTGTCGAGCTGGGGGCGGTTGGGTCCACTCTAAGCCTTTGCCGTTAAGCCACGTACCGGCAAGGCCCACAGAACCAGGACAGCCGGCGGGAGCGCTGCGGCCGCCAACGCCCAGCCCCCGACATGGCGTCCGCGTTCGCGGGCAAGCTTTCGGGCCCATAGGGTCGCCAGCACCGTGACAGCCAGCACAAGAAGAAGAGAGAGGATCAAGACGATCTCCCGGTGAAGTGGCGACAGGCCGCAGCTTAGCCGTTCCTGTTAAAGAAAACCTTAAATCGAAATGCCGCCATCGATCACGAAGGCCTGGCCCGTGGTGTACGCGCTTTCATCACTTGCGAGATAGAGCGCAAGGGCGGCGATCTCTTCTGCGGTGCCGAGGCGGCCCATGGGCTGTCTTTTGATAAAATCCTTTCGGGCCGCCGCAGGATCGTCGAACGCCGCGATGCGCTCATCGAGGGAGGGCGATTGGACGGTGCCCGGGCAGATGGCATTGCACCGGATGCCGCGGCCAACGAAATCGGCGGCGATCGAGCGGGTAAGGCCGATCACGGCTGCTTTCGACGTGCCGTAGATAAAGCGGTTGGGGATGCCTTTCACGCTCGAGCAGACCGAGGACATGTTGACGATGCTGCCGCCGCCCGCGTCCAGCATGGCCGGGAGGAAGGCGCTGATGATCCGATACATCGCCTTGACGTTCAGGTTCATGGAGAAATCGAAGTCATGCTCCGCGCAATCGAGGATGGTGCCGTGATGAACGAAGCCTGCGATATTGGCGAGAACGTCGAAGGCGCCGCGCTCCTCGGCGAGACCGATCACGGCCGCCTTGTCCAGGACGTCCAGTCTGGCGACCTCGATGCCGGCCTCGCCCGAAATCTCCGAGAGCCGGTCGACATTGACATCGGTGGCCAGCACCGAGGCCCCTTGGCCCGCCATGGCAAGCGCTGTCGCCTTGCCGATGCCTTGTGCTGCAGCGGTGACGAGGATGGTTTTTCCCAAGAGACGGCCGGTCATGTCATTCCTTTCCTACCTTGCTTCAGGCCGGCAATTTAGCGAGCAGACGTCGAGGTGTCTCGCCCTGACACCTTGAAAATCATGCTCAAGGCCAAAAAAAACGCCGCGGCCGCGATTGGCCTGGTTCCAACGGAAATCAGCAGGATGGCTTGTCGAGAAGCTCGAATTCGGCCAAGGTCGCCTTCAGGCGAAAATCCCCATAGTCCAGAAGCAGCTCCTGCAGCACACCTTGCTCGGTCAGCAGAAACTTGGCTTCGAACTCGGGCAGATCGCTTTTCTGCGCGGTATTGTAATAAGCCATGCTGACCGGCCAGACGTCGCCATCCGGATCCGATGGGATTTCCTTCTCACTCGATGGCTTATAAGCATGCGGGCGGCCGATCGCCGAGGTGACCTGGGTGAGAGCATCATAGCCCCAGCCGTCGAAGACCTCATGACTGACAAAGGATTGGCCGCCACTGGCTTCGGCCAGGACGCGGTTGATGTGGTCGGTCGGAAAGACGGTGCCCGGGGGCAGAACGACCTCGCGCCGATCAGGCTTGGTGAAGCTCGCAATACCGCCGCGATCAGCCGATTCGAGGGCGGCCTCTCCCATATATTCCTCACGCAGCACGTCACCGTCATAGCTGCGCACGGTATAGCGCATTTTCGAGCCGTCCATGGCTTCCCAGCTGCTGAAGCGCACATCGTGACTGAAGTCGCCGCCTGTTTCCGTTCCTGCGACAAAACCGAGCCGCTGATGGGAGATCCAGCCATCGCAAGCACGTTGCCACTCGATCACCAAACCGCCGCTGACATTCGATAAGCCGCTCATTCGGTGACTGCCCGCCAGGCTCAATTTATAGGCAGCCCGGTGCGGTTCCAGGGCCGCAACGGCGGCAGCCGGGCCGACAACGACGCTGATCACAACGGCAGCCAGCATCATCGATCGCGCCAGGAGCCTGTTCGAGCGGCTTTTGAATGCTTTCACGATGTTGTCCGTCGGCAGAGGCGAGGAGCTTGTTGCGCCGCGATGCCGGGGCAGCGCGCGTGGCAAGGGACGATGCAGATGCCTGGGACGGCAGCGCCCAGGGGGGCGCCTGAAAGGCGATGAAATCGTTCGAAAACTTCTCGAACAGGCTGTATAGACCCCGCCCATGACCAGGGTTCCTCCATCATTTTTCATTTGATCGCTATCGTGACATGTCACTTGCCGTGAAGATAGCCAAAAAGCCATACTCAAGTAGTGGTCAAGTCAAGTGTTGCAAGCCCGGGCATCTTGCGCGAAGAACTCGCCTCAAGTCTCGCCCGACCTCGCCGGCAACACCTTGAAAACGCTCAATTCATTTGAATCCGAAGAGCGTGTTCAACATGGTCGCATCGCCGATTTGTTGCCGATGCATCAATTTTCCCATCCTATCCGATCGAGATGATCGGGTCGAAGCCCTAAACAATCAACAATGCCCGAAAATCGTTGACATTGGTCAGTGTCGGGCCGGTCCTGATCAAGTCATCGAGCTTATCGAAAAAGCCATAGCCGTCGTTGTTGGCAAGATAGGCCTTGGCGTCCATCGCCTGATGTCGCGCCCGTTCAAGGGTTTCGGGATCGATGATGGCGCCGGCATTGTCCTCAGTGCCGTCAATGCCGTCGGTATCGGCGGCCAGCGCATAAACCCCTTCAGCACCATGCAGATGGACGGCAAGGGCCAAAAGAAACTCGGCGTTTCGTCCTCCCCGGCCCTTCCCATCGACGGTCACGGTCGTCTCGCCGCCGGACAGCAGCACGCAAGGCGGTATGGCCGGCTGCGCGTGGCGGCGCACCTGCTGTGCCATGCCCGCCATGACCTTGGCGACCTCGCGCGCCTCGCCTTCGATCGCATCGCCCAGAATCAAAGGCTGAATGCCATGATCGAGGGCAACGGCGATCGCCGCTTCAAGCGAAGCTTGGGGCGCTGCGATCACATGGGTTTCAGCGTTGGCCAGCCTTGGATCGCCGGGTTTGGGTGTTTCGTCTTCAGCCGCTCGCAGATGGGCAATGACCGCTTTCGGGCTGTCGATGCCGAAATGCTCGACGATGTCCAGGGCTTCGGAAAAATAGGTTGGATCCGCGACCGTCGGTCCCGATCCGATCACCGCCGGATCATCGCCCGGTACGTCCGAGATCAGGAGGGAGACGACCCTTGCCGGATGAGCGGCGGCAGCGAGGCGGCCCCCTTTGATTGCCGAGAGATGCTTTCTCACCGTGTTCATCTGGGTGATATCTGCACCACATTCCAAGAGGCGGCGGTTCAAGGCCTGCTTGTCGTCCAGGGACAGACCCTCCGCCGGAAGGCTGAGGAGGGCAGACGCACCGCCGGATATCAAGCAGAGGACCAGGTCATCTGCGCCCGCTTCCTCGGCAAGCTTCAAGATGCGTGCCGCGGCATCTCTGCCGGCTTCGTCCGGAACGGGATGAGCTGCCTCGACCACCTCGATGGACGTGCAGTCCATTCCATGGCCATAGCGGGTCACCACAAGCCCTTCGACCGGCCCTGCGGCATGATCTTCAACCGCGCGGGCCATCGACGCCGCCGCTTTGCCGGCGCCGAGAACAATCGTCCGGCCCTTCGGTTTTTCCGGCAGATAGGCTTTGATCTGCCGGGCAGGATCGGCGGCCTCAATGGCAGCGTCAAACATCTTGCGGAGTAAGCGTCGTTCCTTGTCGCCGCGCATCTTGGATTACCTGTCATCGGAGGGCATGATTGATGATAACGTCATGATAACAAGCTTCTCTAGCGCGAATAGAGGACACGCAGCAAGCTCGGTCTTCGTCAAAAAAGCCCGTTTATGCCTCCTGTTCCGAGCATCGGCGAGGTCGATGTCGTGGGTCGGTTTCGTGGTTGGTCAGCGGAGGAGAAACGCAATCTCGACGCGAGTTTACTTCGGGCGGGACAATCGCTAGCTTGAGGTCGATCTTTTGGGCTTTGTGATCAACGAACACTGATGTTGACGAGCTATGGGAGCGAGAGAGCTTGATCGTTGGATTTCGGTTTGCCCCCGTGGTGGCGGGCCTGGCGATATTGTTGGTCGCTGCTTGTCAAAGTCAAAGGGAGGCGGTGCGTCCGCAACCCCCTCTGATTGTCGATACGACACCGGATGGTCATCTGCCGCTCGAGGTCAAGGCCGGCCTGCTGCTTCCTTTGACCGGAAGAGCCGCCGATCTTGGCCAGGATATGCTGAAGGCCGCGCAGATGGCACTGTTCGATGCCGGCGTCAACTCCATTGTCCTGATGCCGCGTGACACGGGCGGATCGGCGGTCAGGGCGGAAGCAGCGGCGCGCGAGCTGATCGACGAAGGTGCTGAAATTCTCATTGGCCCGCTGTTCAGCGGTGCGGTTCAAGCGGTGACTCCGCTTGCCCAAGAGGCGGGTATTCCCGTCCTCGCCTTTTCCAACGTCACGTCGGTTGCCGCTGAAGGCACCTATCTTCTCGGGTTCAGACCGGAGGAGCAGATCGATCGGGTCGTTCAATATGCTCGCGATCAAGGTATGGTCACCTTTGCCGGCCTCGCCCCTGACGATGCCTACGGGACAACCGCCATGCGGGCCCTGCAGCGGGCTGTTCTGGAGCGGGGCGGCGAACTGAGCAAGGTGCTCTACTACCCGTCGAGCCAGGAAGATCCGTCACCGGTTGTCCGCGAGGTCGCCAATTATCAGGCACGGCAGGCGGCGCTTGAAAGGGAAAAGGAAATCATCGCCTCGCTGGTCGAGAACGATGACGATGAGGAGGATGTCGCCAAAGCCGTTCTCGATCAGCTTGAAACCATGGACACCTTCGGCCCGCCGCCGTTCGATGCCGTCTTGATTGCCGATGGCAGCGACCGCCTGCGCTCGGTGGCCTCCCTGTTGACGTTCTATGATGTCGATCCGGAAGAGGTCCAATTCCTGGGCACCATCCGCTGGCAGGATGATCCGCGGGTTTTGCAGGAAGAGGCGTTGACAGGCGGCTGGTTTGCCGGATCATCGCCGACAGCTTTTCAGGCCTTCGATCGGCGGTTTCAGGATGCCTTTGGCAAGGCCCCCGACCCGCTTGCCAGCCTGGCCTACGACGCAACGGCGCTTGCCGTGATCGTGCAGCGGGATCTCGGCGATCGAAGCTTCAGTGCCGCCAGTTTGACCGATCGTGAAGGGTTTGCCGGCGCAACGGGGCTGTTTCGCCTGTATCCGAACGGTCTGGCACAGCATGGGCTGGCCGTGCTCGAGGTTGCCAAAGGCAGCATTCAGGAGATCGACCCGACACCAACACGTTTCGTCGATGACCTAGTCGAAGACCCGCATTTTCCGTCCGGATCTCCGTTCGATCGGAACGATCCTTTCAGACGCCAAAGCGGGCCTGAAGATCCATCATTCGGCAGGAATCCGCCGCTCACGCAATAGTTGACCGGCTTGAGATTACCCTCGTCTCGTCCTCGAGGCTGCCCTCGTCTCGTCAATGTCCAGATGGTCAGGTGATGCCGAAGCACCGGGCGAGCAGAAGGTCGGTTGCCCGCGCCCGATGGCTGAGCTGGCGCTTCGCCAAGGGGGGCATTTCACCGAAGGTCAAGCTTTGGCCATCGGGCTGGAACATCGGATCATAACCGAAACCTTCAGCGCCCCGCGGCGGGTCGACCAGGTCGCCCAAAACATCGCCTTCCACGATTTCACGATGACCGTCTGGCCAGATGAGGCAGAGGACGGCAACGAAACGCGCCCGCTTGTCGGCCTGCTCGAAGCTGCCGAAGCGCGCTGTCAGCTCAGCGCGAATGCGTGCCATGGCAACCGAAAAATCCCGATCAGCCCCGGCCCATCGCGCCGAATAGATGCCGGGCGCGCCCTCAAGGCCGAAAACCTCAAGACCGCTGTCATCGGCAAGACAGGGAAGGCCGGACAGGGTCGAGGCTGACTTTGCCTTCAAGATCGCATTGGCTTCGAACGTCAAACCATCCTCGACAGGCTCCGGCAGATCAAGCTCGGCGCTTGACTGAACCAAAATGCCAAGCGGTTTCATCAGCGTCTCGAATTCGGCGAGCTTGCCGGCATTGTGGGTGGCCAGAACCAGGCGATCGCCGCTGAATTGTCTCGACATCAGCGCTCCAGAATCCCTAGCGCGATTTTCTGTTGTCGAATCAGCTCGTTGATGCCGTGGCTTGCCAAGCGGTACATGTCCGCGAAGTCGTCCGGCGAGAGCGGGTCCTGCTCCGCCGTCACCTGAATTTCGACGATGCCGTTGGATTGCGTGAGAATAAAATTGGCATCCGCCTCCGCCGCACTGTCCTCCGGATAGTCCAGATCGAGCACCGCCTCGCCGCCGACAACGCCGCAAGAAACCGCCGCCACAGGCTCCCGGATCGCCAGGGCGGGAATTTCCTCGGCCTCGACCAGGCCTGAAAGCGCTTGATAAAGCGCCACATAAGCCCCGGTAATCGCGGCGCAGCGCGTGCCGCCATCGGCCCGCAGCACGTCGCAATCCAGAATGATCTGACGCTCCCCGATGGCGTCAAGATCGGTCACGGCCCGCAAGGACCGGCCGATCAGCCGCTGGATTTCCTGGGTTCTCCCCGACTGCTTGCCCCTCGCCGCTTCGCGATCGGTCCGCCTATCGGTGGACCTTGGCAGCATGCCATATTCGGCCGTGACCCAACCGCGCCCCGTGTTGCGCAGAAAAGGGGGAACACGTTCTTGAACACTCGCATTGCAGAGAACATGGGTATTGCCGCATCTTATCAGGCATGAGCCTTCGGCATGCGGTGAAAAACCTGGCTCAAGGCTGACCTCGCGCAATTGATCAGCAGCGCGTCCGGACGGTCGCAACGGCATCTCCTCGTCGGGGTTGAAAGCGAAGTTCGCTAGCGGTGCTGCAGCACCGAAAAGATCCTTTCGTCAAGGGTCTAGCGATCCAGAATCCCCCAATCCTCTGGTGGATCGTCTTGCAACAACGCCTGGTTGCTCAAGCATTGCGGACGAAGCACTAGCGCAAAGCGCCGATGATCGCCAGCCATTTCGTTCCGGGTTGCGGGGTTGTTCAATTATGACAAGTCAACTAATAAGATAAACCAGTCATTGTAACTGTATATTTTTCTTGAAAAAAACACTTTTTAAGTGAGAAACTTTAGGATGAATAGCTATTACAGTCGAATTCTGACACTGATCGATCAGATTTATGGCGCCGCCGTCGATGATCAGCACTGGCCTAATGTCCTGGGCGAGTTGCGCTCGCTGCTCAATTGTGAAGGCAGCACCTTGTTCTTCACCGATAACAGATTGAGACCCATCGATTCCTTCTTCGAAAGTCATGTGCCGCCTGAAGCGGTCAGCGCCTATCGATCTCATTATCACAAGGTCGACATCCGACTGCATCGATCAATCCCTCATAGTATCGGGAAGATCGTGACCGATGGCGACCTGGTCGACGAGGCGGTGATCAAGGGTCATGAGTTTTACCAGGATTTTCTTCGGCCCATCGGTCATCGCTACATCGTCAGCGCCATTCTTGATCTCGGTGACGGCGCCTATGCGTTCGCTTCTTGCCACCTCGGGCTAAAGCAGGATCATGCCGATCAGAACATCCTTAAACAAGCCAACCTCTTAATCCCTCATCTACATCGCGGGCTGCAATTGCGACGACGCATGATCGAGGTCCGGGCAACCGAGCAGGCTGCGCTCGAGGTTCTTGACCGGTTGGGTCACGGCGTGTTCCTGATCAACGAGCAGGGCCGCATTGTCTGGCAGAATGCTACGGGCGATCAACTGCTGAAGAAGCGTGACGGCCTCACCACCGCCGATGCCGAACTGCGCACCGAAGCGCCCAAGAGCACCAGTGAGCTTGTCGGGTTGATCCGTTCGGCCATCAATGCGGTCAATCGGCCGCGCAACACGCCAGGGGGCTTAATGACCATAACCAGACCGTCCTTGCGACGAGCCTATCAGGTGTTGGTGACCCCGCTGCCGAAAGCGCCGGCCCTCAATCTGGCAACCGGCGCGCTCGACAGTATCCCTGTGGCTGCCGTCTTCATCACGGACCCGGAGGTCAATATGGCACCGAGGGCCGCGGTCCTGGCGAAGCTCTATCATCTCACCCCAGCGGAAGCCAAGCTGGCCACGGCGCTCGCCTCGGGCGTCTCGACCAAAGCCTATGCCGATCAGGAAGGGCGCTCGGTTCATTACGTGCGCTGGCTGCTAAAGCAGATCGAAGCCAAGACCGATACCCGCCGCGTGGCCGATTTGGTCCGGCTGCTGACCAGCCAGACAGGGTTTCCCGAGAAGACGCCTGATGAGGACGACGACCAAGATGATTGAGTGAAAGACCAAGAGATCAGGCGCTTTTTAGAAGCTTTTATCAAAAAAGATGCCGATACCCTCCTCTTTGGTAGGTGCAGGACATGAACAGATCGTCATGTTGGGCGCGGGCAATCCAGCGGCCGGTCAGGTTTCGCCTGGCCGGTCGTTCGGTTCAACGAGATTTGACGGTCCAGCCCGCCAGCAACCTAACGTCGATGATCCCAACATCGTTTCAGCCGATCCGGCCTTCAACCAACCGTATTGAAGGCCGGATCGGTTCTATTGCCGTTGCTGTCTTTGGCGATTGATCGCGAGGGATCACAGGCAAACGACAAGAGCCCAATCTCGATGCGACCGCACCACCCGGTGCATTTGTCCATTTGGTGCATCTGTAATGAGAAAAGCGCTGCCTGGACATGGCACCAGCCTCCGGCGGCTGCGTCATCGCCACCCATCGCGCTCAAGCACCGAGCCCGCTAATCTCCTTCCATGCCGATCAAGCTGCTTTCAAGTTTCAAGAACCGATATGACGGGCCAGTGATCCGGCGGCTGCTGACCGCCCTTGTGATCGGTGCCGCAGGCGGCGTCGTTTTTGCCTGGTTCGATCTCCCGCTTCCCTGGATGCTGGGCGCCATGGCGACGACCATGGGAGCAAGCCTGCTGGGCGCCGATATCGCCGTGCCGCAGTCCGTGCGCAAACCGATGATCGGCCTGATCGGCGTGATTCTCGGCAGCGCCTTCACCAGCGATCGCCTCGGCGACTTGATCGCGTGGCTGCCGAGCGTGGCCACTCTGCCGATCTACGTTTTGGCGCTCGGCGCCCTCATCATGTTCTATCTGCGCAGGGTCTCGGGCTTTGACCACACCACCGCCTTTTTTGCGGCAACGCCCGGCGGTCTCAGTGAAATGGTCATCCTTTCGGACCAATTGGGCGGCGATCTTCGCAATGTGGCGCTGTTTCACTCGGCAAGGCTGGTGCTCATCGTGTTTTCCATTCCCGCTTTGGCCAGTTTCGTCGTCGACATCGATCAGACGGCGGTGTTCGTCGATATCAGGCATAACGACATTAGGCCTCTCGAGCTCGCGAGCCTCCTTGGCGTCGGCCTGGTCGGCTGGGCGCTTGCCCGCCCGCTTCGTCTACCGGCTGCAAGCTTCATGGGGCCGCTGCTTGCGAGCACGATCGCCCATCTTTCGGGTCTGGTAAGTGCGAGCCCACCCATCTTTCTCCTTGCCGCCGCGCAATTGGTCATCGGGTCGACCGTTGGCGCCCGCTTCAGCGGCGTGCCCTTGAGGCTGATCATGCGCACGCTCGGCATCGGCGGCGGCGGGGCCTTGATGATGTTTGCGCTCACCCTGGTGTTCGCTGCCATGCTGCACCAGATGACCGGTCATCCGATGACGCTTCTCCTTCTCGCCCTGATCCCTGGCGGCTTTCCCGAAATGAGCCTGATCGCCCTTGGCATGGGGATGGATCCGGCTTTCGTCGTCACCCATCATGGTGTCCGCGTTCTCCTCGTCGTGGCTTTTGCGCTGCCCATCTTTACGCTGCTCACGCGACGAGGCTGGTTCAAACGGCACTGGCCACCGCAACAAGCCGGTTTAAGCCGCTGACGCCCTCAATTCCCGGGCTCAGGATCAGAGGGGCAGCCGAAGCGAAACAGGAAAAAACATGAAAAACTACAAGATCGCGGCCATTCCAGGCGATGGCATCGGCCAGGAAGTGATCGCCGCTGGCCTTCGGGTTCTTAAAGCGTTGGCCGCACGGGATGGCGGCTTCAAGGTTGACGTCACCGATTTCGATTGGGGCTCGGATCGGTACAAGCGCGAAGGTGCGCTCATGCCTGAAGATGGTGCAGAGCAGCTTCGATCATTCGATGCGATTTTCTTTGGTGCCGTCGGTGCGCCCGACGTTCCGGATCACCTGACGCTCTGGGGGCTCCGCCTTGCAATCTGCCAGCCGCTCGATCAATACGCCAATGTGCGCCCGACCCGGCTGCTCCCGGGCATCAAGAGCCCGCTTCGGGGTGTGGAGGAAGGCGATCTCGACTGGGTGATCGTGCGCGAAAACTCCGAGGGTGAATATGCAGGGCAAGGCGGGCGCAGCCACAAGGGCCTGCCGGAAGAGGTGGCGACCGAGGTTGCGATCTTCACCCGGGGCGGCGTCGAGCGGATCATGCGCTTTGCCTTCGAGCTGGCAAGGTCCCGAGCGCGGAAGAAGCTGACCGTCGTCACCAAGTCGAACGCGCAGCGCTACGGCATGGTCCTTTGGGACGAAATCGCCGCTGCGGTCGCCCTGGATTTTCCCGATGTCGCCGTCGACAAGATGCTGGTGGATGCGATGACCGTGCGCATGACGCTGGATCCGCGCTCGCTCGATACCATCGTCGCCACCAACCTGCATGCCGATATCCTCTCCGATCTCGCCGCGGCGCTCGCAGGGTCGATCGGCATTGCGCCGACCGCCAACATCAACCCCAAGGGACAAGCACCTTCGATGTTCGAGCCAATCCACGGCTCGGCGTTCGATATTGCCGGCCAAGGCATCGCCAACCCGGTTGCGACCTTCTGGACGGCCGCCATGATGCTCGACCATCTGGGGGAGGCCGAGGCGGCCAGCCGGTTGATGGAGGCGGTGGTCCGGGTGACGGCTGATCCTACCCTGCATACCCCTGATCTCGGCGGAACAGCGACCACGGACCAGGTGACCGCGGCGGTCATCGATGTCATCGAGGGACGGAATGCCTAGCGGTTTTCCGCTTTACCGCCATGCTATGATCAAACCATTTGGTTAGGGACCATGATCGAGACGCCGATTTTGATCGTTGGTGCGGGACCGACCGGCCTGATGCTCTCGGCACAGCTGCATCGTTACGGCGCACGCCACATGGTCATGGAGCGAAGGGCTGGGCCCACCGAGCTCAGCAAAGCCTTGGGCGTGCAGGCCCGGACCCTGGAGCAATACCGCCAGCTCGGCATCGCCGATGCCGCCGTTGAGCAAGGGTTCATTGCCAACAATGTCAGATTTATCGTCAATGGCCGCATCAGAGCAGCGGTGCGGCTTGGCGAAATCGGCAGAGGCTTGAGCCCCTATCCCTATCTCTTCATCCTGGAGCAATCCTGCAACGAGGCCTTGCTGCTCGATGACATCAAGGCCCGAGGAAGCGGCATCGAGTGGGCAACCGACATCACCGATCTGCACCATAGCGGCAACGGTTATGGCGGTACGCTCAAGCGAGGTGACGGCTCATCGGAACCGTTCGCATGTCGATATCTGGTGGGATGCGGCGGCGCTCAGAGTCCGGTCCGGCATTTCCTGAAGATGCCGTTTCAGGGCGGCACCAACGAACAATTGTTCTTCGTCGCCGATATCTTCATTGCAAGCGAGCTGGAAAAGCGCGGCCTGCTGCTGGTGATCAATGGGAACGAGTTTCTCGCCTTCTTCCCGATGCCGGGCGTCAATCAATATCGCGCCATCGGCGTGCTGCCCCCGTCGGTTACCGATCCCGACGACTTTTCCTTTGATCTCTTGAAGACCCACATCGAAACCAACGCAGGGTTTGCCGCCGAGATCACCGGGCATTCATGGCATGCGGGCTATCGGGTCCATCACCGGATCGCCGATAGCTTTCGTTCGGGCAATGCTTTCCTTCTGGGCGATGCCGCGCACATTCATAGCCCTGCCGGCGGGCAGGGGATGAATACCGGCCTCGGCGATGCCGTCAATCTCGGCTGGAAACTCGCTTCGGTGGTGAACGGTTGGGCCGATCCGACGATCCTGAACTCCTACAATGAAGAGCGTCGCCCCTTCGGCGTTCGGCTGGTCAACACCACCGATCGTGCCTTTACCATGATGGTCTCGAAACACTGGCTTGCGCGCTTCTTTCGCACATGGTTTTTGCCCCTCGTGCTCAACGCGGTCTTGAGGTTCGAGCCGCTTCGACGCCTGATGTTCAAAACGATCTCGCAGACGGTTATCGATTACCGAACGAGTTCGCTCAGCGATGGCTCGCGCTCAGGCTCCCTGCAAAGCGGCGGCCGTTTCCCCTGGTTCGAATGGGACGGTGGAAACAGCTTCGACTGGCTAACCGAGCCTGGCTACGTGGTGCTTCGCTTGGGTGGGGCAGAGCCGGTCGAGATCAAAGGTTGGGCAGGTCCTTCCGTTGAGATCGACGTGCACGGTCCGGCCGCCATCGCCGCCGTCGAGGCGGGCTTGCCAAGAACCGGCACCGTCGTCGTTCGCCCGGACATGCATATCGGAACGATCGGCAATCGTCGGTAGAGAGACGGAAAACCGCCGCTCTACCGACGTCATGATGTTAGCGCAGGCTTCTTGATGCTTTCAGCAAGCCCAGAAACAGGCTGACGCACATCAACAGCAGAACAATGGTGAACGGAAAGCCGGTCGAAACCGCCATTGCCTGCAATGCCGTCAACGCTTCCGCGCCGCCGACCAAGAGGAGCGTAGCGGCGACCAGGCCTTCGAAGATGCACCAGAAGACCCGCTGGGCCACCGGCGCATCGGTCTTGCCGCCTGCGGTGATGGTGTCGATCACCAGCGAGCCAGAGTCCGATGACGTGACGAAAAAGACGATCACCAGGACGATGCCGATGAACGAAGTGAGCCAGGAGAGCGGCAATGGCTTCAGCATTTCAAACAGCTGCAGTTCGAGCGGGGCCGAGGCCACAGCAGCCGTGGCGTCGGCTGCCACCTGACTGATCGCCGTGCCGCCGAACGCCCCCATCCAGAGGACGCAGACCAAGGTCGGGATGATCATCACGCAGAACACGAATTCGCGCACGGTCCGCCCTCTTGAAACCCGGGCGATGAACATGCCGACGAATGGCGACCAGGAGATCCACCAGGCCCAGTAGAACGCGGTCCAGCCCTGCGAGAAGTTGGCGTCTTCCCGGCCGAACGGGTTGGAAAGCGGAATGACCTCCTTCACGTAAGCGGCACCGCCAGCGAAAATGGTCTCGAAGATGGTCGCGGTCGGGCCGACGATGAAGACGAACAGCAACAACAGGCCGGCAAGGGCGATGTTGATCTCCGAGAGCACCTTTACGCCGCCGTCCAGGCCGCGCACCACCGAGATCAGGGCGACAGCGGTGATCGCGGCGATCAGAACGACCTTCGAGACATTGCCGGTCGAGATGCCGAAGAGATAGTTCAGGCCGGCCAGCGCCTGCTCGGTGCCGAAACCGAGCGAGGTGGCAAGACCGAACAAGGTCGCGAACACGGCAAGCGTATCGATGATATGTCCTGTCCAGCCCCAGACGGCGTTACCGAACAGCGGATAAAAGGCCGAGCGCAAGGTCAGCGGCAAATTGTGATTGTAGCAGAAGAACGCAAGCGCCAGAGCGACCACGGCGTAGATGGCCCAGGGGTGCAGCGCCCAATGGAAGATGGTCGCCGCCATGCCGAGATTACGGGCTGCAACGACGTCTCCTGCCGCACCGCCAAGAGGTGCCCAGTCCGTGCGCAGGCCCTCCTCGACAGCAGGCCCGCCCATCGACGAGCCGAAATGGGACATCGGTTCCGAAACGCCGAAGAACATCAGCCCAATGCCCATGCCGGCCGCGAACAGCATGGCGAACCAGCCAACATACCCGTAATCCGGAGTCGCATCAACACCGCCGAGGCGGACCTTGCCCAGCGGGGTTACGATCAAAACAATGCAAAAAAGGACGAAGATATTGGCCGAAAGAAGAAAGAACCAGTCGAACGTCGAGGTCAGATACGGCCTAAGCCAGCCAAAGAACTCGGTCGCACCCTGCTGAAACATGAGGGTGATGACCACAAAGGCAATAATGGAGAGACCGGAGATCAGGAACACAGGATTGTGAAGATCAAGACCGAAGGGTTGAATGTTGTCCTGACCAAGCTGGTAGTCGACATCAGCGATATCGCTGGTCGGTCTGGCTTCTACTCTTTCACTCATATGTTCCCCGCCATTCATTCGCTTATCACGACGCCTGCGACTGGCGCCGGCAAAATTCCCGTTAAAGAACCATAGCGCTTTTTTACCGACTTGCCCAAAATTGTCATGAAATTGCCAAAAAGAGCGTCCGGGGAACCATCAGCCAAGGATCGAGGTCGAGAATGTGCAGACCGCTGGTATGACCGGTGAATGTCTCGGCGTTGCTGCCTCTTGGCGTGACAGTCCTGATGAGCCAGAGTGATTGGTCAACGGTTGCGCGGTTCAACCCGTCGCCAGCAAGGAGAGAACCATGGCCTTCTATGAACTTCGCCAATATGAAATCCGCACGGGCAAGAAGGAAGGTTGGCTGAAGCTGATGGAGGAGGAGATCATCCCGTTTCAGGTTTCCAAAGGAATGGTCATTGCGGGAAGTTTTTGCGGCGAGGCCGACGACAGCGTCTATATCTGGATCAGACGGTTCGAAAGCGAGCAGGAGCGCGAGCGCCTCTACGCGGCCGTTTACGAGAGTGATCTCTGGCAGAATTCGATCGCGCCCAGGGTCGCCGACCTGATCAATCGCGAGACCATCGACGTCAAGCGGATCGTGCCGACGGGGCTATCGATTCTGCAATAGGTTTTTTCGTTGGACGCCTGATCAGCAGCGACGGCATTGGGGTGCCTGAACCCGCTTGATGCCCCTAGTCGGTCGCACTGGTCGCGGCGACGGTCTCCCGGTGGGTCTTCAAGGCCGCTCGGGCAAGATGCTTGATGCTTTCCAGGTTGGCGTGCAGCGTTTCGTTCATCTTGTCGACATTCATTGACCGGCTTTCGAACGAGTATCCAAGATCGTGGCTTCAGGGCAGCTCACGATCTTCGAGTTCACGGCATCCTTCGGCTTCGCACACCGCCAGGGATTCGGTGTGGGCTCTCAGATCCTTCAAAAGCTCCGGATCGGCTGTTTTGGCGATGTTGTCGAGCTGGTAGGGGTCCTTTTCGAGATCGTAGAGTTCGTGCTCGCCGCCGCCATATTCGACATAGGTGTGGTCATGGGTGCGCAGGCCGATGAAGCTGTCGACGCTCATCAGTTCGTCCGCCTCGAGGCCGACACGCTGGACCAGAAAGCTCTGGCGCCAGGGCTGGTCCGGGTCCTCGAACAACGGCAGGAAGGAGCGGCCGTCGACGAAGTCCGGTGGCTCGATGCCGGCCATGGCTGCCGCGGTCGGCGCGAGGTCGCCGTTGAGTACCATGGCCTCGATGCGAGCGCCTTTGGGCACGCCCGGGCCGCGCACCGCCATCGGCACGCGGATATCCTCCTCATAGGCGGTATCCTTGCCCGCCGGCATGCGATGCTCGCCCAGATGATGACCGTTGTCGGAGCTGTAGACGATGTAGGTATTGTCGAGCTGGCCCGTCTCGTCCAGCGCGTTGACGATGGTTTCGAGCATGTCGTCGATCGACTGCAGGCATTGCAGGCGGCGGCGATAGAGGGTTTCGAGCGCGGCGATCTGCCCCTCATTGAGCAGGGCCAGATTACGGATCACATCCGGTTTGTCGCTGACATCGGCTTCGTTGAACGACGGCGGCCGGGGCAGCGGCTCGTGCTCGAACAGTTTGGCGTGGCGCGGGGCAGGATTGGCCGGCACGTGGGGCGAGAACGGCGAGACGTAAAGGAAGAACGGTTCTTTGGCCGCCGCGCTGGTCTTGATCACATCCGCGGCGTGGCCGGCCAGCACGTCGGTCAGATAGTCTCCGGGCTGATGGCCATAGGCAACCAGCTCACCGTTCTCGTTAAGCGTGTAGTCCATGTTCTGATAGCCGCCATTGGCGGCGTACCAGTCGCTCCAGCCCGGTGGAATGCCGTCCCGTTCGGGATGATAGCCGTTCAGATATTTGCCGAAGAAGGCGGTGTGGTAGCCCGCTGCCTGCAGCCAGGTGGCAATGGTCAACTCCTCGCGGCCGAGCTTCCGGAAGGTCAGAAAACCGCCTTCGGGCGGCTTGTTGCCGAGGATCTTCGTATTGTGCGGATATTGGCCGCGAAGAATGGCCGCGCGCGACGGGCAGCAAAGGGCATAGGTCAAGAAGTAATTGTCGAAGGTCGTCCCCTGATCCTCGATCAGCGCTTTGGTCTTGGGCATGAAGGCATGACCGGTCCAGTCCTCGTCGTCGCTCAGGATGAAGACGATGTTGGGGCGTGACGGAGCTTGGGCGACGCTCAACGCTGGTGCCATGAACGCCGTCGTCAGACCAAGGGCGATAATTCTTGACCAGTATTGCCGCATGCATTTTTCCTGTGTTTTTGCGATGTGCCGCGTTACCCGTTGGTTCACGATCTCTTCTTCGGATAACGATCGATGTCTTCCATGAGTTCGAGCTGGATCTGCTGGATTTCCGTCAGCCTCTCCCATTGGCGGACCAGCAGGTGATCCAGCTTTTCGTGGAGATGGCGGATTTCGAGTTCGGCTTTGAGGTTGATCCGGTAGTCGTTCTCCGAGCGCAGTCGATCCTTCAATTCCTGGCGGTGCTGGCTCATCATGATCAAAGGGGCCTGGATCGCTACGAGGCATGATAACGCGAGATTGAGCAGGATGAACGGATAGGGATCGAAGGGTGTGGAGCCGATCAGGGGTAAGACATTGATCGCTATCCAGACGACGATGACCACGGCAAAGGCGATGATGAAGGTCCAGCTGCCGCCGAAGGTGGCGACCTGGTCGGCGAGCGCCTCGCCGACGGTCAGCTGGTCGCGAAAATAGGTCTCCACGTTCTTCGCCAGCATTTCATGGCGAGACACGCTGTCGATCACGGTGCGCTCCAGCGCGGTGAGCTCGCCGCGTTCCTTGAGCAGCATGAACTCGACGTGGGCGCGGCGTGCCTTGGCCAGATCGTCGCGGCAGATATAGCCGGTCAGGCGCCAATCCGGGTTGAGATGATCGAGATCGTCGGCGATCTGCCGGCGAACGGTATCGGCGGGATAGAGATCGCGCGCGGCGAAAGTCTTGCCGCAGACGCCGCAGCGCGGGGGCTCACGCTTCCCCTCCGCCGCGGCAGCGTTGCTGTCGGCGGCCATTATGGCAACGCCATGTTCGCGGGTTCGGACGCGGGTTGAAGGCGCCGATAGAAGTGGAGCACCATGGGTGAGGCGACGTAGATCGAGGAATAGGTGCCGATGACCACGCCCCAGATCATGGCGATCGAGAAGCCGCGCAGCACAGGACCGCCAAAGATGGCGAGGATGACAACGGTCAGAAAGACGGTGAACGAGGTCATGATCGTGCGGGCAAGGGTCTCGTTGAGCGAACGGTCGATGACGTCGGCGAGCGCTGTTTTTTTGTGGCGCCTCAGGTTTTCGCGCACCCGGTCGTAGATCACCACCGTGTCGTTGATCGAATAGCCGATGATGGTGAGGATTGCGGCGATGCTGGTAAGGTTGAACTCCATGCCGAGCAGGGCGAACAGGCCGATCGTGCTGAACGCGTCATGGATCAGAGCGATGACGCCGCCGATCGCGAACTGCCATTCGAAGCGGAACCAGACATAGACCATGATCGCCAAGAAGGAGAAACCGATCGCCTCCGCGCCGGATTTGATCAGGTCGGCGCCGACCTTGGGGCCGACAGTCTCGACCCGGCGGTAGTCGATGCCCTGGCCGAATTGCTGGTCGAGAGTTCGACTTGATCGAGAGGATCGCCTGGTTCTGCGCCTCTTCGCCACCCGGCTGCTGCTCGACCCTGATCAGGACGTCCCTGGAATCGCCGAAGGTCTGCAGCGCCACCTCGCCGAGGCCTAGCTGGTTGAGCGTGCTGCGCATGGCGCCTAGATCGGCGTATTGTCCCGGCATTGCTGCCTCGATCAGGATGCCGCCCTGAAAGTCGATGCCGAAATTCAGGCCTTTGGTCGGCAGCAGGACGAGGGTCAGGAACATCAGGGCAGCGGAGAAGGCGTAGGCCCAGTATCGATAGCGGACGAAGGGGATATGGGTGTCGTCCGGAAAAAGACGAAAGCTCCGCATGGTCGATCCTCAGGGTCAAAGCCATCAATGGGCGGTTGTTGTTGGTGAGATCATCGGCTTATTTGCGCACCACGCCGACCCAGCCGCCGGCGACCAGGGCGGCAATATCGGCGAGGACGCGGGCGAGTTTTCCGCGGGGATAAAGCAGGTAGACCGGCTCCCAGACGGGGTCGAACTTGTCCTTGAAGGCGCGCAGGCCCTCGAAGTTGTAGAAAGGTGCGCCATGGCGATAAAGCAGCCAGCCGAGCTTGCTCTGAAGGGGCGCCAGATGATGGACCGGCAGGCCGGACAGAGGCGCCATGCCCAGCTCGAACCAACGATAGCCCTCCGCCTTGGCCCAGAGCATGGTCTCGATCATCAGGAAATCCATGACGCTCTTGGGTGCATCGGCACCGTAGCGCATCAGATCGGGCGAGCAGGAACTCCTGTCGCCGGCCAGCCAGAGATTGGTGAAAGCCTGGATCTCGTCCGCGACCCAGACCACGGCAACCGGCATGCGCGCGACGTAGCCGCGCTCGAAGAAACCCAGGGAGAAGCGTTTTTCCCGCGTGTTGTGGGCGGCAAGCCAGCTGTTCGAGATCGCCTCGATCCGGTCCATAGCGGCCGGCAGCGCCTCCGGCTGCAGGATCTCGAAGCGGGCACCGTCGCGCTTGGCCCGGTTGTAGCCATGGCGCATGTTGGCGCGATGCTTGCCCTCAAGGCCGAAGGTTGAAAGATCGACCTTGGCGTTCTCGCCGAGCTTCATGATGCTAAGCCCGAGGTCGAGGAAATGGGGCAAGGCCCGGCCCGGCACCTCGTAGAACACGGTGCGGGCGCCGTGGCGGTTGGCCTCCTCGTGGAACCGCCAGATCAGCTCGGACCAGGCACGCTCCGGGCCGACCGGCTCGCCCATGGCAACGAAGGTTCGGCCGATCGCGCCGTACATGATGAAGCCGTCGCCGGCGTCGTCGAACAAGAGCGCCTTGTCGCCGGTGAGCGCCAGCCAGTCGCCATTGGCGTTGCTGCCGGCGATGATGGCTTGGACCGCCTCAAGCTCCTCGTGGCTCGGCAGGGTCGGTTGTCGGGTTGCGGGACGCAGCAGCAAAAACAGGCCGACGGCGCCGAGCAGGACGGCGGCACCCAAGGTCGCACGCAGCGACCGCGGCGCGTCGCCCACAAGCTCGAATTGCCACCAGAGTTCATGGCTGTAGTCGATATGACGGTAGGCGAACAGAATAAGCCAGATGACGGCAGCGAGGGTGATGACGACGGTCAGCAGCCAACCAAGAGAGAACCGCTCCTCCCACAGCGAGGAGGTTCGATAGAATTCCTTTCGGCTTGCGCTCAACGGACCGAGCAGGATCAAAAGAAAAATCGCTTCTTCGTAGTCAAATCCTTTGAGCAGCGAAACGACGACGCCGGCGCCCAGCAGCCAGACGGCCCCGAGCCACGCCTCGCTCACCCGATGGTTCAGGCTCCGGGCCAGAAGCAGCAGCGCCATGCCGATCAGGCTTCCGGTGAAATGCGAGAGCTCGACGAGAGGATCAGGCAGAAACTGGCTCACAATCTCGAGCCGCGCCTGCTCGGCGGGCAGCGCGCCGGATATCAAGAGCACGGTGCCGCCGAGAAACGTCAGGATGGCGAACAGCCGTGGCACCAGCGGGGAGGCTGCCCGCCAGCCAAGACCTACGGCTTGCCGGATCAGCCCGCCCGAGCGCCGCCATTCCAGCGCCCCAAGCGTGATGGCACCGAGCACCAGCGGCAGGACGTAGTAGATGACCCGGAACATCACCAGGGCGCCAAGAACTGCCGGGAGCGCCGCCGGCGCCGGCTGCAGCATCAGGAGCAGCATGGATTCGAACACGCCAAGCGCGCCCGGCACGTGGCTGAGCACGCCGACGATGATGGCGGCGGTGAACATGCCGATGAAGGCCGGCAAGGACATGCCAAGGTCCGGCAGGAGAACGTAGAGAGCCGCACCGGCGGCCACGAGGTCGATCGCCGCCAGCAGGATCTGCAGGGCGGTCAGGCCGGAAGACGGCAGGTTGAGATGGTGACGTCCGATTTTGATGGCGGCGAAGCGGCCGCTGGCGCCGAGCAGGAGATAGAGGGCTACAGCGGTCAGCAACGCGACCCCGACCATCCGCCAGGCGCCGAGGGGCAATGCGACGGCGGCGGCCGCCCTTTGCGGCTCGAGCGCGAGGGCGAGGCCGGCGAGCACCATGACGCCGAGCGAGAACGTCGAGGTGAAAAATAGCTGAATTCTGGCGACGTCGCCGAGATCGAGACCTTCGGCGGCATAGATGCGGTAGCGCAAGCCGACCCCGATGAAGGCGGCAAAGCCGGTGGAATGAGCGATCGACTGAGCGATGAATGCCACCAGGCTCGCTCGTACCCAGGACAAGGACTTGCCCACGAACCGGAGCGCACAGATTTCGTAGCCGGCAAGAGCCAGAAAGCTGACGGCGGTGAAACCGATGGCGGCGGCAACCCGCCAGCCGGCGAGCGCTGCGATCTCGGCGCTGAGGTCGGCATAAGTGATCCGCTGCAGGGCATGATGCAGCACCCAAAGGGCGATCAGGAACATGCCGAGGCCGATCGACGGCGGCGCGTAGTCCTTGAGCCAGGCATAGGCGCCCGTCATCCGGTCTCCAGCCGGTTCCACGCGGCCCAGCGCGGATGACGGCAAGGTTTGCTGTTGCAGGGCGGGTGTTTCTCGAACCGCGTCGATCATGTGGCCCGCCGTGCCGTCCGCCGTCGCTGATAACCGTCGATGATCAGGCGGGCGAGCGCCTGGTAGTCGCCGTCGAAATGATGGCCGCCCTTGGTCTCGACCAGCTCGGCTTTCTGGAACAGCGGTGCGCGGCAAAGGCTGTCCTCTTCCTCCTCGCCATAGACGCACTGCACCTTGGCGAGATCGAGTTTCTTGGCCTCGGGCGCGATCGGCTTGGCGTCCGGATTGCCAAGCCCCAGCCAGTTGCCGGCGACGTGGAATTCGAAGGCGACCTTCTGGGCAAGGCCGAGCAGCGAGATCTGCACGATATTCTTGCGCTTTGCGGGTTCGATGCGGTTGATCGCCGCCGGCAGCACGTCGGCGCCGAAGGAGTAGCCGATCAGCAGCACGTCCTTGACGTCCCAGGCCAGCTGATAGTGGTCGACGATCTTGGCGAGGTCGCTGCCGACCTGCACCGCCGTCTTGGAATTCCAGAAATAGCGAAGGGTGTCCAGGCCGACCACGCCGATGTCGCGCGAGGCGAGCACCTGGCCGATCTGCATGTCGAGATCGCGCCAGCCGCCGTCGCCGGAGAGGATCACGGCGAGCGCCTTCGGCTGGTGCGCGGCGGGCAACTCCACCAGCGGCAAATCGCCGAGGCTGATATTGCCCGGCATGGTGAAGCCGATCTTCGGGCGCAGCATGGTGGCCAGCAGGCTTGCCGGATCGTCGTCCGCCTTCGCGTCCACGCGCTCGGCCGTCTCGATCCTATCGGTCCACGGCATGGCCGAGGGCTGTTGCCGATCGGCGACGACCAGCCAGCCCGGAATCTCGGGATTGGCGCCGTAGCTGTAGCCATTGCCCGCCCGGGTCGCAGCAGCGCCCTCGCACAGCGGCAGCCTGGTTTCGAGCGTCGCCGCCGGATCGAGCGCGAGCGCGCCGGCGACCGTGCCATCCGGGGCCTGGGCAGCAGCGCCATAGGCAACGGTGGCGCCGGCACCGATGCCGGCCAGGATCGGCCAGCGATAGGTCAAGATCCCGAAGTCCTTCTGGAGCTGCTTGCTCAGATGCTCGATGTCGGACACCAGATAGTGGCAGTCCTTGTCGTTATTGCTCTTGAGGTTCTTCAGGTAGCCGGGCAGGTCGATACCCAGCACCGCTGCCCCCTCGTCGACCAAGCCAGCCGCCGCCCGGTCCATCTGGTCGTTCCAGCCGGCAAGATCGGAGAACAGGAAGACCAGCTCCTGAGCCCGGTCCTTCGGCCTTTCCACATGCAGGGCGCCAAGATCGGTGTCGGTCGGCATGAGGGACGGCACCGGCGCCGCGTCAGCAGCAATCGGACCGGCGACGATCAAGGCTGCACAGGCAGCGAACCAGGGGACATGACGGTGCATTACGGTAGCTTTCTCATGTTGCGTTGGCTTGCGGGCCTTTCAGGGCAAGGCCGGCGCAGGCGCGCTTCGGGGGAGCGGAGCGGAGGTTGCCTGCGCCGGGACCTCGCCTCAGCCGACGGAGCGGGTGACGCCGACGAAGAGCGAATTGCCGTGGCGATTGACCAGGAACAGCGCGGTCTTGCCCGACAGGGACGAGACTGCCGCCTGTACCTCGGCCGGCGTCGTCACTTGCCGGTCGCCGACCTGCTCGATCACGTCGCCCACTTCGATGCCGGCTTCGACCGCAGGCCCGGCGGGATCGAGGCCGGTCACCACCACGCCCTAAGTCGCAGGATCGAGGCCGAGCGATTGGCGCATCTCCGGCGTGAGCGGCGCGAGCGCCATGCCGAAGCTCTGCTCGGGCGCGGCCCCACCGCCGCCGAGCGCTGCCATCTGCTGCGCCGGCAGCTGACCGATCTTGACCTCGACGGTCTCGGCCTTGCCGTTGCGCAGGATGCCGATCGCAGCCTGCTTGCCGACCGGAGCGGCAGCGACCAGCTTGGGCAGCGCGTGGCTGCTGTCGACCTCTTTGCCGTTGAAGCTGGTGATGACGTCACCCTGCTTCAGCGTGCCAGCCGAAGGGCTGTCCGGCGCCACATTGGCGACCAACGCGCCCTTGGCGCCATCGAGCGTCATCGCCTCGGCGATGTCCGGCGTGATCTCCTGGATAGTGACCCCAAGCCAGCCGCGCTCGACCGAGCCCGTGTCCTTGAGCTGGGCGACGATGGTCTTCACCAGGTTCGAGGGAATGGCGAAACCGACGCCGACCGAGCCGCCGCTCGGCGAGAAATCACCGAGTTGATCCCGATCACCTCGCCTTGGATGTTGAACAGCGGGCCACCGGAATTGCCCTTGTTGATCGCAGCGTCGGTCTGAATGAAGTCGACATAAGGACCGGCATCGATGTCGCGCCCGAGGGCGGAGACGATGCCCGCGGTGACCGTGCCGCCGAGGCCGAAGGGGTTGCCGACCGCAAGCACGGTGTCGCCGACCCGCATCTTGTCGCTGTCGCCAAGGGTGACCAGCGGCAGCTTGCCGCCATCCTCGACCTTCAAGAGCGCAATGTCGGTCGCCGGATCGGTACCGACCACTGTGGCGTAAAGCTCGCGGCTGTCGGCGAGCTTGACCTGCACCTTGTCGGCATGATCGACCACGTGGTTGTTGGTGACGATATAGCCGTCCTGCTCGATGACGAAGTCCAGAACCCAGACCGTGCATCGGCTGGTCGGCGCGGGGGCCTTGAGGCCCGGGCGTCGGGATGCCGAAACGCCGGAAGAACTCGTCGAACGGCGAGCCTTGCGGGAACGGGGACTGCTGCAGGCCGCTCATCTGCGCTTCGGCCTTGCCGGTCACCAGCACGGTGACCACGGCGGGGCTGAGCTTCTCCACCAGATCGGCAAAACCCTCGGGTGGCAGGTCGGCGCTGGCGATGGTGCTCCAACCCAGCATCATGCCAAGCGCCAGACCCGTACCCAGCCGGCCATGGCGCCGTCCGGCCATGAGCTGCGGTAAATCGAGATTGGCTTTCATCGAACCTTCCTTCAACGACAGAATGGATCCTTGCCGACGGCGCAAAGCCGTCATGGCGGTCGTGGGCAGCATGATGGCGCCGACGGCGCGGCTTGAACATTCGGCCCGATGGCATAGTCTTTGGCCGATTTGAGTAGCCGGATCGGCTTAGGCCACTTGGCCATGAAGCCGGATTTGCAGTATGACGGTCGACATCGACATCGCCCGGGCAGCGGCAGGCGGCCAAGACGGATCAACGCCATGGTCAAGCAACACATCGCCAAAGTGCTGATCGCCGACGATCACGCTTTGTTCCGCAAGGGCCTGGCCTTCGCGCTGGTCGACCTCCTGGGCGTCGACGCCGTGATCGAAGCTGGCTCTCTCGATGAGGCCCTCGATCGACTTGCGGCCGAGGACGGGATCGACCTGGTATTTCTCGATCTCAACATGCCCGGCATGGCCGGCATGGAAAGTGTGCGCGCCCTGATTGAGGGGCACCCTGACGTGCCGGTGGTCCTGATTTCAGCCGCCGAAGAGCGCGATCTGGTACTCGGCGCCCTCGATGCCGGCGCCCATGGCTACATTCCGAAAAGCCTCGACGAGGACGCTCTCGGCCACGCGCTCCGCGAGATCGCAGCCGGCGAAATCTACGTCCCCCATTCGATTGTCAGGCGGCGCGATGGCGTGGACGCCGATCCCGGTCGAGCCTCGCTCACAAAGCCGCCGCTGACGCTGGAGCGCCTGACGCCAAGACAGCGTGACGTGCTCGAGCTGCTCGCTAAAGGCCGCTCGAACAAGGAGATCGCCCGGGCCCTCGATATCGCCGAAGGGACGGTCAAGATCCACCTCGCAGCCCTGCTCCGCATTCTCGGTGTCAGAAATCGCACCGAAGCCGCCGCCCTTGCAGCCAGGTTCTAGGGCATCGGTGCAGTCGACGAGGCGACCTCGGCGCTGGATCAGCCGACCGAGGCCGAGCGCTATCGCCTGATCCGCGAGCGCTTGCCGAGGGCGGCGGTAATCAGCATCGTCCACCGTAGCAGCCTTACCGAATAGCATGACCGGCATCTCGAACTGCGGGCGGACGGCCCTGGTCTGCCGGCCCACCTGGTGGCATTCTGGAAGGCTGCGGCTTAGGCCGGCAACAAGCACCTCGATGGATCATTCATGACGGCGATCTCGACCGAAGTCCTTCTCACGGGCCTAAGCCTGGCTACTCTCGCCGGCTATCACTTATGGCTCTGGCGGTGCTTGAAGCATCGGCCGGCTTCGACGGCGATCGGCCGCCACCGTCTAGCGCGGCAGGCCTGGACCGTGCTGGTTCGTGGCGGCAAGCGCGACATCTTGGTGGTCCAGACCCTGCGCAACTGGATCATGTCCTCGACCTTCATGGCCTCGACCGCGATCCTGTTCGCCCTTGGTCTTGTCGGCGTCGCGTTCACCACCGACCGTCTCTCGGTCATTGCCCATGAGTTGAATTTCATGGGCAGCACCTCGTCCGGTCTGTTGCTGTTCAAGATCCTCTTGCTCGTGGTCGATTTTCTGATCGCGTTCTTCTGTTTTTCCCTGGCGATCCGCACCTTCATCCATACCGGCTTCACGCTCAACCTGCAGCTCGACGAGCCGCCGATCAGCAGCACCGAAGCGGTGCACGAGTTCGAACGGGGCGCGCTCAACTACACCTTGGGGATGCGCTGCTACTACCTCGCTTTGCCGCTGGCGCTCTGGCTGTTCGGTCCAGCCTGGCTGCTGTTCGGGTCGATCCTGCTGGTCATCGTGCTGCGGCGTATCGACTGAACGCGTTGCAACCGCTTCAGGAGGCCCTGACACCAAGTCCGAACACGGTGTTGACCAGAACGTCGGGGTCAACCGGCTTGATCAACCAGCGATAGCTGCAGCGGCTGAGCTTGCCGAGGGTCTCGGGATCGGTTGAGCCCGTGATGATCACCGCCGGCACGTCTGCACCCAGGCCATGGCCCAGTTCTGCCAGCAGGCTCGGCCCGGAGCCCTCGGGCATGTCGTAATCGACGACCGCGGCATCAAGACCGCCAAAGGAGCGGCGCATCTCGATGAGATCGCTGCGGTTCGAGGCTGTGACGACCGAGGCGCCATGGTCGGTAAGCTCTTGGGCCACCGCATCGACGACCACCGGATCGTCGTCGAGCACGAGAACACGCAGACCTGCCAACCGCGATACATCAGCGTCAAGGTCCGCGGTGATCGTCGTTGTGCCAGCCGATGTCATTTCGAACGGCAGCTCGATGGCGAAGCGGCTGCCTTTTCCGACCACCGATCGGACATCAACCGACATGTCGAGAAGGGTGGCAAAGCGGCGGACGATCGCGAGACCAAGACCCAGGCCTTCGTTGACGCCTCCGGCCCGGTTGGCCGTCCGCTGAAATTCGTGAAAGATTGTCTCGAACTGGTCTTCCTGGATGCCCGGACCGGTGTCGTAGACTTCGATCCGCAGCCTTTGGCCGCGCCGCCTGCAGCCGACGAGGATGCCGCCGCTCTCGGTAAATTTTAAGGCATTGGCGATCAGATTGCGCAGCATCGTCTCCAGCAGCGCGTGGTCGCTGCGCGCGATCAAGTCGAGCGTCCTGACCCGAAAGGTCAGGCCTTGCTCCTCGGCCATCACGGCGAAACCGGCCTCCAGGTCGTTGAGAAGCTCCTGGACACGGACGTTCTCGAGCTCCGGCTCGATCAAGCCGGCATCCAGCCTGGACACGTTCAGGAGAGCGTTGAACATGTCGTGGAGCGAGTGCAGCGCCGTTTCCATATGCGCCACCAGTTCCTTGGTCTCCGCAGTCTCGACCCGCCGGCCCAGCGCTCGGGTGAACAAGGTCAGTGCATGCAAAGGCTGACGGAGATCATGGCTGGCAGCAGCCAGGAACCGGGACTTGTCGCGCGCGGTTTCGATCGCCCCGTCGCGTGCCTGCTCCAAAACGGCCTCCGCCTTCTTTTCCTCGGTGATGTCGATGGTGAGCGTGAACATGCCGAGGACGTCGCCGCCACTGCTTAAATGGGGCAGAAACTGGCTGCGAACATGACGATGATCGCCATTGGCAAGCGTGATCTCCGAGCAGAAGCTGACCGTCTCGCCGGCCAACGCTCTTTCCATGTAAGGCGCTGTCCGGTCATAGGTCTCTGCGTCGATGAAGGCTGACGGGCACTTCCCGATGAAATCCGCCGGCTCGATGCAGAACCAGTCCCGGTAGCGGGCGTTCAAGAAGCGATAGCGCCGGTCCCGGCCGACATAGGACACCAGTCCCGGAAGGGCATTCGCCAGGAGCTTCAACACGTCGTCGTCGGCCTGTTGACCAGGCAGCATGACCATCGGCCGTTGTTGTTGGTGGATCCCGATAGGCTAACATAATCTCGACTGGATTCATCTTAAATCGGGTTCATCCAAGCAGTCTGGCGAGCAGGCGATGCAAGCGCTCGGGTTCGAACGGTTTGCTCAGCACTGGATAGCCTTGCCGGGCGGCGTCGCGCGCCGCGCCGCCGCCTCTGGAGCCGGTGACGACAATGGCGGGGCAAGGGCGACCCTGATGCTTCATGATGGCGGCGATCGCTGTGACGCCGTCGCCTTCGGCCAGGTGGAAATCGGTCACGATCGCCGAAAGCCTGACACCGCGCTCTGCGTCAAGATGATCGATGATGGTGCGGGCATCGGTGCCGGAAACCGCCTGGTAACCCCAGTCCTCGACCAGGAGAGACAGGGCGAAGGCGCTGGCCTCATCATCGTCGATCACCGCGATCAAGGGGGTATCAGCAACAATCATTGGGGCAGGTCATCCAAAGGGTTGATCTGAAGGTTCGAGCCATCCAGGACACCCTACCTTGGGGCAAGCCGGAACGCGCCGCTATTCGGCCGGGCGGCCTAGACCTTCGGAGCTAGCCTGGCAGCACCGCCCCAGGCCAGACGGCCTAGCGCATGAGGCCGACCATCAGCCTCGGCGACGGAGCGCGATCGTGCTGGTTCCGCAGCTGTTCAGCCGAACGATCGCCGCCTTCGACGACCGCGGTACAATCTGGCTGATCATCAATGTGGCGCCGGCGGCCCTGATAGCGCCACGGCGAAAGGGATCGATCGGGATGGCGTTCTGCAGCCGCCCCTGGTGACGGCCCTGTCCGATGGGAAGTTTTCAAAATCGCTGGCTCTTGGAGACGGGGCGAGATTCATTCAGGCAGCGATGCGAAATCGCGGGGGCGAGGGTCCGCGCGCGGTGGTCAATGTCACTCTGGACAGGACGGTCCCACTGGTCGTGACTGGGGTTCTTCAGGCGAGCGCCCAGCCGGGAGGTGAGATTCAACTTTCCTGCACCCGTCCGCCCGAATTCTAGCCGATACAAACATCATCCTGCTCGGCGAGCCCGTTCGTCGATCCAGCGCTTGCCACCCGGGTCAATTCCACAGTGTTCACGGGAACGGTTTACAATGATTCGACGCCGGCGGATGGAGTCTATTACTACCGGCTGATCACGGTGAATGCTGCCGGCACCGAGAGTGTCCTCTCGGCCACGGTGAATGCCACCGCCGATCGGGTGCTTCCCGAAGCGTTCTGCTCATCCAGGTACACGCCAAGGGTGCCTATGATCTTGCAACGAGCCGCTTCGGCGTTGGATCCGTCGATGTCGCTGTCCGCGCCAGTGAAAACCTCGGGTCCATCCCGTTCCTCAGCATCACCCCCCAGGGCGGGCTTCCTATATCTACTTCGTGCTTCAAAGTGCGGCGCGACCGCCGCTACACGGGCTCCTTTGCCATCACGGGTACCACTCCCGCCGGAACCGTGCCGACGCCGGTGGTCTCCATGCGCGATCGGGCCGGGAACCGTGGGGTCGCGATTGTCACAGGGGGCACCCTCGCCATTGACACCGCCGGTCCGCGAATCATCGACCTAGCAATTCAGCCGGGCAATGCGATCAAGAACGATCCCTCGGCCCCGGAAACCGTCACCCTGACGGCGCTCTTCGACTCTCCGGTCAAGGCCGGCACGACGCCCGAATTCTCTGACCCGCTCTCGAATACCGCGCCAACCGCGGTAGCCGTCACCAGCGTCGCCCCGGGCGTGGACAACCTGACCTGGGACGTCACGATCCTTCTCCCGTCCACGGCCGGCCAGACGACCGAAGATCTCGAGTTGTCCTTCTCCGGCGTTGGACGGCCTCGACAATCCGGGAACCGTGATCGTCCCGCCGCACCGTTTCCAGATCTATCAGGGCGATCTGCCAGGTCTGGACTCCCCGCTGTCGCTCACCGCGGTCTCCCGACCTGCGGGACAGGTGGAGCTGAACTGGCGCAGTGTCGAGGGTGCAGCCGATTATCAGGTCTTCCGGCGCCCGTCGGGCGGCGGTCCCCTTGATCCCGTTTCTCAGTGGCGGTGTTCTCACCATCCTGGACGTGCCGCCCTCGGATGGCGTTTATGACTATACGGTTGCAGCCATTCGCCAGGAAAACGGGGAACGTCGGTGGGAACACAGAGGAACGTCGCGACCGCCGCATCGGACCGCGTTCCCCCGCCTGCCCCATTGGATCTCTCGTTGGAACTCGTCAGCCATAAATCCCTGGACAACGGCTGCCTCCTGCCGGGGTTCTTGAGACGGTCACCTATCGGATGTATCGCTCGGAGGGCAACGGCTCCGATCCGAGGATTGCCGCCGACAACGTCGATCAACTCCTCGCGATCGACCCGTCGCCGGATCAGACGCATCCCAGCTACTACGTCACGGCGATCGACAACGCCGGCAACGAGTCGCCGCCTTCCGATCCCGTCTATCAAAAACATCGCGCTCCTTCCCGTGCAGACGCTGGAGATCAGCCAGGTCGACGCCTCGAATCCAGTCGTGAGCTGGTTCGGATCGGCGATATTGCCGGTTACGACATCTATCAGGGGCCCGAAGGTCAGCAGACAAAGCTGAACACGCAGGGTCTCCTGACTGTGACGAGCTTCGACGACAACGGTTACAGCCCCGCCGCCGACCGGATCTACACGGTCGTCACGGTGGACACCAACCTGATGGAAAGTCTGGGTCGCAGCCTGCCCACACCGCTCGGTACCAAGCCAGTACTCAGTAGCAGGTTCCAGTCGGACAGGACAAGGGTTCGATGGGGAGAATTCTCAATAATCGTGTAACATTTGTAGTTGGTCTGTGCAAGAGGTGAATGCGCCGGTGTCGATTTGTGCACGTACTGCGTGGGTTCTTGATCTTCATCGCAGATACCAGTGTCAAAATCGTTGCAGGGCGTAAATTCATGCTCTGGGAGGACGTCGGAGATGGAGGAGACGTCATATCGACAAAATTGACAGCGTTGATCGCTCTTGCAAAGGACATACAGTCCGTATTGGATGGATCGTGATCCCAGTCGTCGGGATCATCATCATCATCTCATCATCATCATCTTCTACCGTCTCAACGACGATAGAGTCCCTCCCTGATCGCGAAAAGTGGGATCATTCGTGCACGAGGCGAATGCGCCAGAGTCGACTGTGGCGGGACAGTCGGGTCCCTCCCCTGATCAAAATTATTAGGGTCATTGTCGGCCAGTGTATCGACGGTAGGTGCACGATTGTTGTGTAGGGAAGGAAGTACTTCTGCGGTAGGCAACGAGGTGTCAAACCCCTCCTTCTTGGTTGCCCCGCCGGTTCTCGGTTTTGTAGCGGTTTGGCGGCGTCGCACCGAGTTTAGCGACAACCGTTCTGAAAATCCGAATTGTCGTCATCATCATCATTGTCGTAGGAGGTATTTGGAACAGCTGCGACACGGTTGACATGAAAGACGAGGCATCACCTTGGAAGGAGGCAGCGCGCGCGGCGGCTTCGCGACGAAGTTGCTGGCAGTAACGGACGTATGAATACGGAGGAAGGCAGTATTACCGAGAACATCACATTGTTCAAATCGGTGGTTTCTGCCGCAGACGATGCAAACGGGAACTGAAGGTTGGTTACTGTCGTTGCCGTCCGTGCCGATGCGATGAATCGATGCACAATAAAGTGAATGAATGCGACGGTCCTCAAAGGTATCGGGGACATCCATTGAGTACAGTTCTTGTTCCAGTGCGTCGATAGAGTTGTCAGACGGGTTCTGTGCAAG
>CAWBCX010000004.1:0-30896 GCA_963787265.1 uncultured Alphaproteobacteria bacterium
GGCCAGCCGGCGCGCGGTGTCCCCGGTCAGGGTGAACGCGGCCAGCGCGTCCACCTCGAGGGCCTCGCCCACCGAGCGGGCGGCGCGCACGATGGCCCCGGACCGGGACCGCGACGCTCGCTTGAGTTCTGGGACCCGCACCCCTTCGGTCTCCACGGCGTCGATGATCCGCTCCATCGTGCGCACCGCCGCGATCGGGAACTTCCCGACCGAGGTCTCCCCCGACAGCATCACGGCGTCCGCACCGTCGAGCACGGCGTTGGCCACGTCGGAGGCCTCGGCCGGCTGGCGCGTGCCGCCGCCGACGGCGGGGTCGCCCTGGCGGCGGCTGTGCTCGCGCAGCAGGCGCGGCAGCCGGCGGCGCGGGTTGCCGCGCGGGCGGTAGGGCCGGGCTCGGCCAGGATGTCGACGCGGCCCCGCGCCGACACGGCGAGCAGGCCGAAGCCCAGCAGGCGGCAGAGCTTGCGCACCCGCGCATCGTTGAGCCGCCCGTCGGCGCGCTTCCGGCTTTTCGAGCTGTTGCGCACGGCGAGCCAGATCTCGTCGCCGGCGGCCATGCGGTCGACGCCCTGCAGCGGCAGCTCCAGGGTGAAGCGCTGCTTCAGCTCGCCGATGACGACGATGGGGCCAGCGTCACCGGCCTCGCCTTTCGCACCGCGCCCCATCGTCCTCCGTAGCCTTGGCGAAGGAGGACCGTCCGCAGGCACATGCTCGGCAGGGAGCGCCACCAGATCGCAGCCGCAGATCTCCCCCTTCACGCGAAAGCCCCGGCGCCTCGAGGAAGCGTTTCACCGGCAGATAGAGCGCTGTCTCCATCGCGCGAAGGGTGCCAAAGATTCGGGCGCGGTGCAGCTCGAGGGGAAAGTCGGCTGCCCGCCGCTGCCCGCCATGCACCTCTGTGTGCTGCCCTAAAACAAGGGGCCGGAGCAGCGGCCGGCTTTCCTTCTCGTTTCAATTCGTTTCAGCGATGCCGAAGGTTTCGACCGTCGTCATCCGGACAAACAGGCATCAACCTTTGGAGCAACCAATGGATATCCTTCGTGTCCTCCTTTCCATCCTCCTGCCGCCGGTCGGCGTTTTTCTGCAGGTGGGCATCGGCCTTCATTTCTGGCTGAACATTCTCCTAACCCTTCTCGGCTACATTCCCGGCATCATCCACGCGCTGTGGATCATCCTCCGGCGATAGCGGTTTGGCGAAATCGTGCCTCCATGATTGGGAGCATCGATGACGTCATCAGCATCGACGACGTTATCGTAGGCAGAAATCTTATTCTTGGTGCAGCGCACCTTCGTTTCATTTTTGATCACCGCGACTTTCTTCCAGTCGGTCAATGCCGTCCAAACAGAGCTTTTCCATTAACGGCTCGTCAGCGATGAAAACATTCTTGGCCAAGTCAAACTGATGCGAACGGCTTTCCAGAAAGTGCATGAGATAACCGGCAGTGTTCGGGAAGACCAAGAGGTCGCCGACATCGACCCCGAAGGCAAAACGCAGCTTTCGAAGAGAAAGCCATTCGGATTCGGTGCAATAGGTGCCAGCAATATACCCTTCGATGGATGAAGTTTGCTTGCGATCCGGGGACGCGTGCACAAGGATTGGATCCAGCATGAATTCCGCAAACCCGGTCCGGCATTGTGTGCGGTTCATGGCCACGCCGATGACCCAGTTTCCCTCCGTATCGCGTTTGCGAAACTGCACCTTGGCTATCGTCATGCCGCAGCCGTCCAAAGCGGAACGGCCTGGTTCGCAACGCAGCTCGATATCGTTCGAGCGAAACGCGGCAGCTAGCGTATCGCCCTCGAAAGATGCATCCAGAATATGGGCAAGCCATCGTTCCTTGACCATGTCTTGACCGGTTGGGTAAGCATCGACGCTGCCGGCCACGTGCTTCCCATGCACGGCACGGCCCAGGCTACGATTGTTTTTGGTGATCGGCTCGCGCTGGTTCATCAGCGCACGGCCATGGGCATCGAGCCAGGCATTCCATTGACCCGGATCTTCCAGGTATCGCATGGGAATGCCGCCGCCGATATCGATAAAGAAGGGGTGATCGAAACCCTTTTTCAGTTGTGCAGCCACAGGGAAAAGTTGTCGTAGCGCCGATATGCGATGATCGGCATCATAACCATTCAGATGAAAATGCAGCCCTGAGAGGTCCATCACATCGGCGTAGTCGTTGCGGCAGCGTTCGAGGACATCGGGCAGCGTTGTGATGCAGAAGCCGAACCTGGAATGCAATCGATCGGCTCGATGCAAAAATCCGCTGATCCTCAACCCGATCGAGGCTTGCCGATCGGCCGCTTGCGCAATCTGCGCGAGCAGCTGTAGCTCGTCGTCATTGTCGATGATGATGGTGACCTCGCGATCAACACACAAGCGCAGCAATGCCTCGCTCTTGACGGCTGCGGTACAAACGATATCGGACGGCGGCACGCCGCATCGAAGCGATTGCTCGACCTCCTCGTAACCAGCGGTATCAATCCCGCATGCCATGTCTCGCGCCGCCTCGACATAGCTCAGGCACTTATTGGCCTTGCGTGCGAAGAACGGCTTGAAGCGCAGGTTGCGCAGCTCAGCAACGCGTTGCAGGTTCTGAAGATTGCGTCTGAAGGGTGCGATGGACTGGAGGTTGACCGGCGAGCCAAATCGTTCGAGCAGATCCGGCATCTTGCCGCTTCGGAAGAGATGCCGCATCCACGGTTCCAGCCGGGCGGTCAGGGGCTGGACGCCTTCGCATGCTGCAGTCGTCTCTAAGACGGAAGAGGTCATGTCCGTTCCAGCAAGAGGTTATCGTGAGCGACGGTCTCAGCCGTCGCCCTTTCGACCATGCGTCGGGCCCAGTTGAGCGGATGTCGATGCAGCGCGCGGTTCAGCGTGTCGTTGCCCAGGACACAGCCTTCGGTCGGCCGGCCGAGGACGGACAAGCCTGGCACCAAGCAGCCGTCGCTCAGAGCCTGTCCGCTCTGGTCGACGACGAGGCCGCCGCCGGGACCGCGGGTGACATGACCCGCGCTCAGCAGTTCATCGATCGGGCCGGCCGGATCGACCTGGCTTGGTGGCGGAATCGTGGCGTCAATTGTGATGTCGATATCCGCGGGCCATTCGGCGGGTGAAGCGTCGGCAAAGTGGCTGACATGGCTCAAGTCCATCAAGCCGCCATCGATCAGCGCCAGCATGTGGCCCATGTTGACGGCGGGCGGGCCGGATGCGATGCGCTCCATCTCCCTTGCGATCGCCGCGAACGCCGACCAGCTTGCCGCGCCAAGGCCGCCGTGACTGACACATGTCACCAATGCCGGATAGGTTCGCCGCCACGCTTCGCCCAATGCCCAAGCCACATCGGGTCGCGCTTGCCCCGTCGCCACCTGATAGGACGACCGCATTACCAGGAGAGCTTTCGCTCCATGAAAAGGTTGCGCGCGCCATTGTTCGAACCACGCGCGAGCGGCGCCATCGGCGATGCCGAGCGCCCGATCCGCAGCGTTCAGGATGTAGGGCCATAGCTGCGTGGCGAAGCAGATCGAACCAGCTTGTCCGGCAAGCTGAAGGATGTCGTCCGACGTAGCCTGCCAGAGATCGTCGGATGCAGGGGAAGTGAACTGCCGATAGTCCGGTTTGCAGAGGACAGGACGACCGGTTCGGGACAACGGCACCAACCTTGCCGGTTCTTGGCCGCTTGGCCGATAGGTGAAGGCGCCGTCGCGTTCCAGAAACCGGCCGCCACGTCCCACGGTCAACGCCAGCGATGCGTCGATCCAAGTCAAGGCGAAGCCCTGCAATCCCACAACGCTCCCGGATGGAACATGCGGAGCGTTCAGTTTTGTCTCGACCGGAAAGATCGATCTTATCGATGTCACGCCGAAGGCCTGATCATGTTCAGCGTTTTTTCTTTGCCAGTCCTGATGACCGGTTGCGATGAGAACTTCGTCGAAATCGCTTGCACCAGATCGTGAATGCACCTGCCAGCCTTCGCCATTGCGGCGAACCGCCTCAACCCGTTCGCGCCGGCATGCGATACTGACCTCGTGCGGCCTGCTCACCAGAATGCGCCGGAAACAATCGTTCAGATAGCAGCCGACGATCGAACGCGGCACGAAACCACCGGGGTCGGCATGATCGGGATGGTCCGCTTCAAGCCATTCGACAAGCGATGGATGCCGGGTTGACCGGCAAGACCGCTGACGGTCGCCGGCATCGATGAACCGGGATGCAAAGTTCATGATGAGATAATCAGGCTGCGCTGGATCGTAGATAGCGCCGGCGCCGGCATGCTTGGCCGGCTCGTAAAGGGTGACGTCGAGCAGCGCACGGCTCCTTGCCTCGCTGGCCAGAGTGCAAACGCTGTCCAACGCGTACATGCCCTTCGGACCGCAGCCAACGATCGCGATACGAAGCGGATCTGCGGCCACATTCGTTGCTGGCCAGCTCATCTAAAGTCGCTGTTCACCAGTTTTCGAACATCGTCGATCGAATGGCCCAGCTCGCGCTCAACCCATCCATCGTCAAAGATGGTCTCAAGGTAGCGCGAGCCCGAATCGTGCAGAATGGCGACAACGGTTTTGCCGGTCAGGGCGTCCTGCATCGAACGTACGGCTTCCAGCACGCCGCCCGCCGAACCGCCGATCAGCATGGCCTCACGTTCCGCAGCGCGTCGGCAACCGACCACGCAGCGGATATCGCTGACGCGGACGACAGCGTGAAATTTTTGCTCCCGGGCAAGGTCCGGCATCTTGCCGGCCCCCATGCCGGAAATCTTGCGTACTCCCGTGGTCCCATTGAACAGAATGCTGCCCTCGGCATCGACGGCGACAACCTTCGTTCTCCGTCCTTTCTTTTGAAGATAGTCTTGGCATCCTCGCGCCGTTCCGGTGCTGCTGGTTGCCACGAAAAGAAGGTCGACCTCGCCGTCCAGGGTGTCGTCTATCTCCTGGATCGTCCCCTCCTCATGCGCCGCCGGGTTGTTGAGGTTGGCGTATTGGTTAGGCCAGAAAGCGTCCTCCACCTCGGCCAGTAGCTCCTGGACCATGGACAGCCGGGCGGTGAGAAAATCGCCATCCAGAGGCTTCTCCACCAACCGCACCGTCGCACCTAGAGCCTTGATCATCGCGATGTTCTGTGCCTGCGCGTTGGGATCGACCACGCAGATGAACCGAAGGCCGTAATGCCGGCACACATGGGCGAGACCGATACCCATATTGCCGGAGGATGATTCGATGATCGTCGTGCCAGGCGCGATCGATCCGTCCCGAAATCCCTCCTCGATCATGCGTTTGGCCGGCCGGTCTTTGGCACTGCCGCCGGGATTGAACGCTTCCAGCTTAGCGACCAGATCGACCCTCGTGTTGTCGAGATAATGTTGAAGGCGAACCATCGGCGTTCCACCGACGGCATCGATGATGTTGTTGTATATGAAGCGATTCGGTGCGAAACGGTCGCTCCTGTCAGGGCAAGCGATCTCGTCCCTTTGTCTGGACAGCATTGTCGTCGTCATCCGGCTGCTCCGCCAAAATCCAATGGTGCGGGCTTCGTATCAGTGTTGATGCTGGAACCGGCCGATGAAGCCGGCTGGAAACCCAGCATCGACAGCGGGACATCGCAGTTTTCGGCATTGAAACAGATGATGTGCCGCGACGTTTTGATGGGGAGAAGCTGTTGTGTCTCAGCCGCGTTCAGGACCATCTGCCGATCGATTGGCACGGCCGAACGCCATGACGTGAGCGAGATCAACGATTGATCGCTATAGTCCACGAGGATGCAAGGCGCATAGCGTGTCCGCAGATGGCATCGAAGGGCGCTGAGCCGATGGTGGCCATCCAGGATGACCAGGGAATCTTCAGCAACCAGTAGAGGCTGCCGCACGATCCCCTCGTCGACGATGCTTTTCGCCAAGGTTCGAACCGCCTGATCGTCAACATGCTCATGCGGGCGCAACGTCGAGATTCCAAGCAAGTGAAGGGTCATAGGATATGCCTCGCCGAGATTAGGATAGCGACCGCGGCTGCCCGCTTACCGAAGCGACTGTATTCGCATCAAAGACCAACCCCGACGACGGCCGATGAATTCAACATGTCTGCGCAATGAAACATTTGTTCAGAGGGTTGGTTCCAGAGGCGTTGCAAAAAACCGTTCGATCGACATCCCGCCATTAGGGTTGCAGCGACGAGGTCGGTTCTGGATGCCGTCCAGCCTTCTCGAGAAAGAAGCGGACCATCTCGGCCGAGACCATTGAACCAAGGGATTGGGATAGGATCCGCACGGATACGCTTGACGATGGCGGCGATCACCCGCTCCCCCTTTCAGGAGGCGCTCCCATTTTCCTTGTCTTGTAAAAAAAGCGGGTCATCATAAATCATTTTAAAGATAGGCTCCGGCTGGATGTCTTGGCGGTCGATCTGTATCGAGCTTTAAAGCGAAGCAGATCTATAGGTTGGAGGACTGCCGAACATTCAACTGAAATAGGTAATGCAAGATCGGTGTTGGAGCCCGATTGCTCCAGCTCTTATGATCTGGGTCTAGGGGAACGGGGAAACTGCCATGTCGATCACCTCCGAGACGCTGATACCGCTTGTTCCTTATCTTCGGCGACACGCCCGCCTTCTTACCGGCTCGAAAGAAGTCGGCGACGAGTATGTTCGGCTGTGTCTCGAGCTGGTGGTGGCGGAACCGGAGCGCCTTGAACAAGGGGATCTGAGGGTACAGCTGTTCAAAGCGTTTTATGCCTCTTGGAACGTCATCAACAACTCGGTCGCGGAAAAATCGGGTGACGCGATCAGTCAAACTGAGCGTCTTGAGCAAGGCCTGGCTTCTCTTGCCCCGATCGATCGACAGGTGCTGCTGCTGTTCACGCTCGAGGAGTTTGCGTGCGAAGAAATAAGCAAGATTCTCCGCCTGGAGACCAAGGCCATTGAAACGCATCTGGTGAAAGCCCGGCAAGCATTGCACCATCAGGTTTCGATCCCCGTTCTCATCATCGAAGACGAGCCGATGGTCGCAATGGAGCTGAGCGGGCTGGTCGAGGATATGGGCCTCGAGGTTTCGTCGATTGCCGCGCGCCAGGACCAAGCGGTGATCGCTGCGCATGACAAGGAGCCTGGCTTGGTGCTTGCCGATATTCAGCTCCAGGACAGCGGCGACGGCATTGAGGCCGCGCATGAGATCCTGCAACGCTACAGCGTTCCGATCGTGTTCGTGACCGGCTTTCCCGACCGGCTATTGACGGGCACCGGGCTGGAGCCGGCTTTCGTGGTTGCCAAGCCTTTTCGCGTCGACGGGCTGAAGGCGACGATCGCTCAGGCGCTGTCCACCTATCGATCGCCTGCAAGCTCGACCAAACACCGCACTCAATTGCTGGCAAAACTGCGACAGATCACGGCGCAGGAAATGCAAGATGGGGTGCGTCCCACGGCCTGATCAGCAGTCCGTGTCAGCACTCAATCGGCAATGAGAACGTTCGAGAGGGGGATCGTCAGGAGACATCGAAGTCCTTCAGGATGATAATCCCAGATCATCCTGCCCTGAAATTCATGACGAAGGTTGAACTCGACGATCTTTGTCCCGAAGTGGGTTTGCGTCGGCGCCTGGACTGGTGGACCGTCAGCTTCCGTCCAGCGCACCGCCAGGCTGGCGACGCCCTCCGCGTTCGTCACATACCACGCCACGGCGACGCGTCCGGTTTGGTTGGAGAAGGCGCCGTAGGCGGCGGCATTCGTCGCCAGCTCGTGAAACACCAGGCTCAGGCTAAGGGCCGGCTTGGGCGCGATCAGGACGGCAGGCCCTTCGCTCGTGAAGGCGCCCGGCCGTTGCGCATAAGGCTGCATTTGCTGGTCGATCAGGTTGGCGAGCGTGGAGGTGCCCCACTCGCTTTCCGTGAGAAGCGAATGTGCTGTCGCCAGGCATTGGATCCGGCCATTGAACGCCGGCACAAACGCCGCCATCGATTCGGCGTGATCCCAGGTTTGGTTGGCAAGCGATATGACAATAGCCAGCGTATTGCGGACCCGATGATTGAGCTCGTCGATCAGCAGTTTTTGCTTTTGCTCCGTCTGTTTCCGCTCGGTCACGTCGAGATTGACGCCAAAAACATGGGTCGCCTTGCCTGTCCCATCGAATCGCGCGGTCGCATAACTGGCCAGCCAGCGCTCCGAGCCATCGGGACCCATGATGCGGAACTCGTTGTGGTAGGGCTCGCCTCGATTTTCCGTCAGCGCACGAAGCTGGGCATCGGTCGGTTGGTCAGCAGGATGCAGGCGCTCTTGCACCGCAGCGACCGGCACGCTTCGGGTTTCCTCCGGAAATCCGAGGAGCCGCGCCTCCTGCGCATCGATGATCGCTTGCTCCGAGACAAGATCGATCTCGAACGTTCCCATCCCGGCACTCTCCAGGGCCAGACGATGACGCGCCTCGCTATCCTGCAGAGCCTGTTCGGTCTTCTTTCGCTCGCTTGTGTCAATGCAAAGCCCGATCACGCGATCGCCGTCGATCGGATCCGCCTTGTAGATGGATTGGCAGTAAAGCCAGCGCACCTCGCCGTCGGGCCTGACGATGCGACATTCAAACCGGTGGCCCCGCTGCTGCCGGGTCTCCTCGGCGATCAGGTTCGCAATGCGCGAACGATCGTCGAAATGGACGGATTTGAGAAACAGGGAATGACCCGATTCCGGTTCTGAACCTGGCCGTACACCGAGCATGGCGCAAAGCTCTTTCGACCAAATGGCCCGATCGCTCTGCACCTGCCACTCCCAGATGCCCATCCGGCCGGCTTCCAAGGCCAGCGTGGCACGCTCGAGATGCTCTGCCGCCAGATGGTCGGCCTGCATCCTTGCGGTGATGTCCAAGACCAGCCCGTAGAAACCGAGCACTTTGCCATCGGCATCACGATGCGGCACATAGGTGACGTCGTTGAAGGTGGTGCCGGCGGGGTCGTCGAGCCTGAGCTCGAACCATTGCGACTTGCCCGACAAGGCGTCGGTGATATGGGGAACGATCCGATCGTAGGTGGTCTCGCCCACGACCTCCCGCACAGTTCGCCCGAGAATGTTGTCACGCGAACGCTTGAAGCGTTTGGGGTAGGCTGCATTGACGAATTGGTATCGCTGCTCGGCATCGACATAGGCGATCTCGGCCGGCATGGCGTCGGTCAGCAGCTCCAGGCGTTGCCTGGCCTGATCGGCCGCATGCACGGCTGCCTGTCGCTCGATCTCGGTCATCGCAGCCGCCGCCAGGTCGCCCAGGATGTCAATGTCGGCGTCGCGCCAGTCGCGTGGTTTGGTGTCGATCGCGCAAAAGCTGCCGAGCACGTGACCCTCCGACGTCCGAAGAGGAATGCCGGCATAGGCGACAACCCCGAGATCCCGGATGGCGAGATTGTCGCAAAGGCGCGGATCGGCGGTGGCGTCCGGCACCACCAGAGGCTCGGCCGTGGCAACCACATGTTGGCAAAACGAATGGGAAAGCGGCGTCTCGCGGGTCGAGGCCCAGGGTTCGTCGAGCCCGATACAGCTCTTGAAGAATTGGCGCTGCTCGTCGACCAGGCTGACCAGCGCAACGGGCGCATCCAGAATTCGGCTGGCCAGCCTGGTCAAACGATCAAACGCTTCTTCTGCGGCAGTATCCACCAGCATGGTTCGTTTAAGCGCTTCGAGCCGGTCCGGATCGCGGACAGTATCCCACACCTCGCCGGTCATCGATTACTTCTCCGCATCGGCGGGCAAAAGAATTGCAGGCCTGCAGATGATGCCTTGCGCAGGACAGGACGGCTCATGCCCGCCATCGCGTTGGTGCCTGAAGTTGAAATCGGCCAGCTTGGGGTCAAGCCAACATGTTGTCGGCGCGACGCCGGGTGAACCGTCGCGCCGCTGGCAGGTCAGCGTCAATCGCCGTCCGGCCTCTTTCTCCATCATACGGTTGATCCCGACTTAGCCCTACGGGTCGTAAAGCATATCATATTCGGCAGCATGGATGGCAAGCTCATGAAACATCAAGCTGAATGTCAGGTTCCATTGCGATTTGATCGAACATTCTGGTCCGGCGAACATGACGGCCTACCGGCACGCCGTCGGCGCGCTGCACGACAAGGGGCGCTGGTTGTATTTCGGCCAGTCGCTCAGCCAAAGTGAAACGGTGCGCAAGCGACGGTGCGGCCTGGTGGCTGCCGGTCGAGGTGTGGCCGGTCGATTGAGCCGATCCGCGAAAATCGACACCTCGTCAGGTCAATTGCCGAGCCGAGAGAGAAGCGGGAAGGGGAAGGCTGGACTAACTCATTGAAAAGAATGGAGCGGGTGAAGGGAATCGAACCCTCGACACGCAGCTTGGGAAGCTGCTGCTCTACCACTGAGCTACACCCGCATGTTCGTCATTTTTAGAACGTCGCCCGCATCAGCGCAATGAGAATTGGCCCCCTTTTAGCGCGTGGTCAGCTTCACCTCGATCCGGCGATTGCGACGGTAGGCATTTTCGTTGTTGCCCGTATCGATCGGCTGGTATTCGGCAAAACCGGCAACAGCAATGCGCTCGTCCGGGATGCCGGCACTGATCAGGAATTTCCCGACCGTGGTGGCGCGTGCCGTTGACAGTTCCCAGTTCGAGGGAAACTCGGGCGTGTTGATACGACGGCGGTCGGTGTGGCCGTTGATCTGCAGCACCCATGGAAGCTCCTTCGGGATTTCGGCGGAAATATCCTTCAGGCTTTGTGCCAGGGCTCTAAGCTCATCCTCACCGCTCGGCTCGAGCACGGCCTCACCGCTCTGGAACAGGATTTCCGACTGAAAAACGAAGCGATCGCCCTGGACCTTCACCCCTGCTCGGTTGCCGAGAACCTGGCGCAGCCGGCCAAAGAACTCGGAGCGGAACTTGCTGAGCTCCTCGACCTTGCCGGCAAGGGCCACATTGAGCTTGCTGCCGAGATCGGCAATCGTCACTTTTTGTTCGTCGACCTTCTTTCGCTCGAGGTCGAGAGCGTCGGCAAGGGAGGCGAGCTGGACGCGCAAATTATTGATCTGCTTGTTCAGCAGATCGACCTGGGCGACGGCTTCCCTGGAGAGCTTCCGTTCCGTGTCCAAGGTCTCGTTGGTCTGGCCAACGCTGCGCAGCAGTTCGGCAATCTGGATGGCGCGGTCTTCGAGTTCGCGCTGTGCCAGGAGAGTGCGCTCCTGCTCGCTGGCCAGGCGTCCTTCCAGCTGAGAAGCACGATCGCGCGCCTGGCTAAGCTCAACGAGAAGGGCTTCGCGTGCCCGTTGCAGCTCCTCGAGATCGGTGGCTTTGGTCTCACGGCCACCACGCAAGACCTCAAGCTCCGCAGCCAGCTCGGCAATGCGCTGCTCCCGATCGGCGAGATCGTCCTCCGCCGTCTTCAGGGCCTCCTGCTTGGATTGGCGCTCGGCTTCCAGATCGGCCCGAAGCTGCTCGAGCTCGGTTTCCAGCCTCTGGCGTTCCGTCTGATTGAGATCCCGCTCACTTTCGGTGGTCTTGAGCAAAGCATTGAGCTCGGCGATGCGTTCTTCGAGACCGGCGGTCGTCTCTTGAGCCCGACCGATGTCGGCAACTTGTCCTTTCAGCTGCTCCGCTTCGGATTGCGCGGTGCTGAGAAGGGCTGCCAGCCGGGCAATTTCATCCGCTGCATCCTTCTTGGCGTTCTCGGCCTCGCGCAGGAGAGCGGTCATCTCGCTGACATCCAGCTCAAGGGTTTTTCTGGTGTCCTTCAGGGCTTCGATGTCACGTTTGAGCTGCACCAGCTCGGCGAGGCGCGCTTTCAGCGTCTCTTGATTGGCGTCGACCGTTTGTTTCGATCGCTCCAGCTCCTGTTCAAGCTCGGCGCGGAGCTGGTTGGCGCGCGCCAAATCGGCTTCGAGCTCAGCCGTTTGATCCTCGTCCTGCCGAAGCTCGGCAAGCGTTTGCGCCAGAAGCTTCTTGTCGTCCTCGAGCGTGATCAGCTGATCGCGATAGTCATCACGTTCAGCCGTGATGTCGGCGAGGCTGGCGTTGTTGTCATCGCGGTCCAGAGTGGCGGCTTGCAGATCGGAGGTCAGCTTGGCGACCGAACGCCTGAGCTTTTCGTTGGTGTCCTGCTCCAGGCTGAGCTGATCATTCAGCTCGGAAATCGCTTGCTCCAGGCTCAGCAGCTTGCTGTCCTTGCCCTCCAACAGCCGGCCAAGGAAAAATTGACCGAGAACGAACACGACCAGGAGGAAAATGATGACAAGGAGGAGCGTTGCGAGCGCATCGACAAAGCCCGGCCAGATATCGACCCCGGACTGACGTTGATCGCGGCGAGAGCGAGCCATCGTTTACGTGAACGTCCCATCCAAAAGATGCATATCCTTCTGCCTAATTCGGGGCCGGTTTGCGCGCGGCCTGGGCATTGGCAGCAACGGCCGCGATGGTCCGGGCCAGCATCTTGATCTCGCTTCTGAGCTCGTGAGTCATTTGCGTACGCCCTTGCACCGTTTCGTCCAGCAGGCGGGCGAGGTAGACGTCCATGTTGCGGATGTGATTGCGCGTGAACTCGTCAACGGCGTTACCGTCGCCATCGGCCAGACGTGCGAGAACCGGACGAATATCGTCCTGGTTCGAGATCAGCCGGCCAAGAATGGCTTGCTCCGTTGCAATCTGATCACCGAGGGTCGACAGACGCTCGGTCAGGCCGAGCAGGCTGCCTTGCACCGATCTCTGATTTTCCTCCGAGCGTTCGATACTGCGCTGCATGTTCTGCATGTTTTCCGCGGTCTGCTCCATCAAGGCCTGAAGATAGGCCGGGATGGGAACATCGCCACCGGAGCCGAGCCCCGCCACCGGATCATTGGTCGAAAGGCGGGTCAGGCTGGAGAGCCATTCTTCCATTTCGTTGTAGAACGAATTCTGCGCCTGAGTCGCCTGGAGGTCGAGAAAGCCGAGCACCAGGGACCCGGCCAGACCGAAAAGCGATGAGCTGAACGCCGTGCCCATGCCTTCCATCGGGGCGGCGAGGCCCGCCTTCAACTCGTCGAAGACGCCGGCGATATCACCCTCACCGCCGACCGAGAGATCGGCGATCACGGTGCTGACGGAATTGATCGTCTCCAGGAGGCCCCAGAACGTCCCGAGCAGACCCAGAAAGATCAGAAGGCCGATCTCGTAACGGGTGATGTCCCGCTGTTCATCCAGGCGGGAGGCGATGCTGTCCAAAAGGTAGCGCATCGAATTGGCGGGCAGTTTGACCCGCCCGCGCCGATCCTGTTCGCCAAGCGCATTGGCCACCGGACCAAGAAGGAAGGGAACGGCCTGGAGCGCATAGCCCGGCTTGCTGGTACGTAAGCTCTCGATCCAGCGGATCTCGGGCTTGATCATCCATACCCGTCGGAACACGTAGAAGATGCCGAGCAGCAGGACGGCGAGGATCAGGCCGTTCAGAATGGGATTGTAGAGAAACATGCGGAACACGATCTCGTAAGCGAACCCGATCGCCACCGCCGCCAGGACCAAAAAGACGATCATCCTGTTGATGAAACGCTGCGGGTTACTCATCGACGGCTTTTCCCAATCTGGCCATGTCTCAACCGATCCTTCATCCGATACGGCCGGCTTCTCAGCGCAAATCCCTCACCGGCGCTCGTTCTACAGGTCATCGGCGCTTTCGGCAACGGCTCAGGATGCGGCTGGCAACCGAGACGCCAAGCGCCGATGCCCCAAGACGCGAACGGTAATACTAAAGTTCTGTCTTTGTCCGCTCGGCATATCATGACGGCAAGAGGACCTTGTGGCGCGTCCACGGCAATGGGCTCCCTGTTGTAAGGCGTAGAAAGCCGCGTGATCCATTGGCCATAGAAGGCCGTTTGATCCGGGAACTCGAGAGCCGAAGCACTGACATTGCATTAACCTTTGGCAATCGTACCATCGGTGCCCGGTGAATTCGCAGGTGGAAACAGCGTGCCGGCATCCGCTTCGCCATGAATGCGGCTTTCGAACTGGCGAAGACGTTTGTAGATCGACATAAGCTCGACGATCGTATCCCAGCTGTTGACCAGATATTGGAACGACTGCTCGACTCGGCCGAACGCACGAACGATCTGCTGCATAACACCAAGGGTGATGGCGCCGGCAATAATGGTCGGGCCGAGCGCGATGTACGGCACCAACACCCCGAATTGCAGGTAGGAATATCGTCCGACGTCGAAATACATGTAATGAAAGAACAACCGAAAATAATTCCTGCGGACGTGGCTGAAAAGCTCATTCACCGTCGGTGGCGCTGCGCGTTCTTCGCTATCCTCCCCAAAAACCAATTCCTTGCGGTAAGCCGCTTCGACTCGTTGATTATGGAATTCCAGCCCTGGCAAGCGGTAACCGAGGACGGCCATGCCGACGGTGCCGAAGAGCGCAAAGAGGATGGCAACATAGATCAAGGCTTGGTCGACATGTCCGATCCAGGGAAGTTCGGTGACCTGTCCGGAAAGCTGGTAGAGAATTGGCAAAAAGGCAAACAAGGTGAGAAGACTGCTGAGAAAGTTCGAGCCGAGCGCTTCAACGATGATGGCGAAACGTTTCGTATCCTCCTGGACGCGCTGGGCCGCTCCTTCCACATGCCTGAGCTTGGGCCAATGCGCCATGTAATAGTCGTTCATGGCGGTGCGCCAGCGAAAGGTGAAATGCTTGGTGAAAAAGCGCAAGAAGACCGCGACGAAGATATAGATGCCGGCGATCTGGCCGAAGGTGGCGAGCAGCAGGAAATACTCGCCGATGGTGATCGAGCCTGGCTCGCCAAGCGCTTTTTGCACCGCGTCGTAGAAGCTGCCGAACCATTCGTTGATCGCAACGTCCAATTCAACCTGATACCAGGTGGCGGCCAGGATCAGGATGCTGCCGCCGATTGACCAGGGCCACCATTGCTTGTCCAGGAAGAAGGATCGGAACACGCGGAACTCCTTTTGATGAGCTTAGGTTTTGCAACCTGACGGAGTGGACCGTCGGCGTCAATTTCCTGAGATCAGGGGATGTTTGAGAGATCTTTGCTTGCTGCCGCCGATCGTGATGGGCTCTTAATAGTCAAAACGCCATTTGAGGCCGACACCGCCATTGGCGTCGTCGCCGGTGTCGGCTTCAAGGGCGACATTGGGCAGAATTTCGACTTCGACCCGGGCTCGGCTGCTATCGCCTGCAGCGCCTTGTTCAACCTCGAGATAGACATCGTCACTCAAATATTTGCCCGCCTTGACCTTGCTGTCTGTCGCATCCTCCCCGCCAACGATATCGAGTGTGTCGATCTTCAGCGTATCGCGGATTCCGCCGAAAGCATCGAAGCCGCCGCCGCCGCGAAGCTTGTTGAGGGCGAGCGCCAGCTTGCCGGCCTCGATGGGGCCAATCTCGCTGAGCTCTCGGTTGAACAGAAGTCGGGCCAGCACTTCGTCCTCGGGAAGAACCGGCTCGCTATCGAGGCTGAGCTTGGGTTCTTGTGCCGGCCCGTCCAGTTTGATGATGGCCTTGAAATCACCATCGGTTGCTGCGGCTCTGATCTCCAAGATCGGGTTGGGCGGCGACGTGCCTTTGAAATCGATGCTGCCCTGTTCGATCTCGAAGCGCTTCTCGATGAAATCGAAATAGCCTTTCTTGACGCTGAGATTACCGGTAATGCGCGGCTCGCTGGTGGGGCCGGCAAGCGCAAGGTTGCCTTGCCATTCGGACTCCAAGCCCCGGCCGCGCACATAAATCTGGTTCGGAAGATCGATGTTCAGATCAAGCTCCGGATCGAAAGGACGCTCGCCGCCATCTTGAGGTTCCGCTGAATTGACGATGTTGGCGCCGACCTCCTCGACCTCGATATCGGGAAGATCCGGCCCGCCGCCTTCAGGGATCGAAATCTCCGCACGCTGCACCACGAGATCGCCTTTGATCAGGGCATCGTTGAGATCGCCGCGCAGCGCAAGGTCACCGGCGATGGTCGCCTCGACGTCATCCCTGCTGATCAGCTTTGCCTCGTCCAGAGTGACCGAAACGGATAGGGGAAAGCTGGCTTCGGGATCAAGATCGATCCAGCCCTTCGCGTCCACCGTGCCGTCTTGGCCGATCCTGCCTTTCAGCTGATTGACCGTGATCCGTTCGCTCGACGCATTGGCCTCCATGGCAAGATCTCTGAAGACAGTGCCCGTGAAGCTATTTTCGTAAGCTCCGTTTTCGAGCGTGATCGGCCCCTCGATCAACGGCGCCGTCAGGGTGCCTGCAAGCTCGAGGTCAACGTCGAGAACGCCCTTTAGAACCTGTTCGTCCAGCGCCAGAAGATCGCCGATGCGGGCCAGTTGAATGGTGGCGTCGACCTTGCCCTCAAGTGCCCCGTCTTCGGGGAGAGCCAGGACAAACGGTCTTAGTTCGAGGTTCAAGGGGTGAGCGGCGCGCGCCGTAATGGGCTGTTCGGTCAGGCCCTTGGCCTGAAGGCTGCTGGTCAGGCGGCCATTTTTCAGGTCAGCGTCGATGGTCGCATCAATCGGCGGGAAATTGGTGCCTGCGACATTGTCCGTGCTGACGTTGCTTAGATCCAGCGTCGCTTCGATTTCAGGCCGTTGAACGGTGCCGCCGAGATCAATCCTGGCTTGAGCGAGGCCATTGATCGACGGGCCGTCAAGTTTCTCCAGCCATTCGAGAGGAAACGCTTGGAGCCGGATCTCGCCCTCAACATCGCGTTGTCCGATATCGACATCGGCGCCAAGGCTCGCCGAGCCCAGGCGGAGATTCAAATTCGAAAGCTCGAGGCTTTCATCGCCCTGCTCGATGTGCACGGGTTCCTTCAGGGCAAGCGTCTCGCCGGCGAACGAGCCGTTCAGGCGGTCGATGTCCAGGGTGATCAGGCGATTGAGCGATAGCCTGCCGCCGGCCTTGAGGGCAAGCGGCTGGACGACCTCGCCTTCGAGATCGAGAGCGATCGCCAGGCTTTCCTGACTGCCTTGGGCATCGAGCCTCAGGGCCGAGATGTTGAACGCGTCCTGCTCCAAGTCTTGGAGACGGGTCTCAGCCGAGATCGTCGCTTCGCCCAGCAGATCTTGGATTGCAGCGGTCATATCGACCTTGCTGATCCGGCCGAAATCCCCTTCGATCTCTCGTCCATTGATGGCAAGATTGGCATGCTGGCGTGAGCGCTCGTTCATCAGGTCGGCATCGAGGTCGACCGATCCTTGGAGCGGCATCTCCAGAAGCGGGCGAAGGGCAGCGAGGTCGGTGATGCTGCCCTTGATCCAGCCATCGACGAGGGCGGTGTCGAGATCGATCGTGACAGCGCCATCAACCGCCGTTGCCGGTGCTTCGAGGCTGATGTTGGGCAAGGCGAGATCGTTGTCGAGACGGTAGTCGAGGGCGAGCGTGAGGGGCATGGTCCTGGCGATCAGGTCGAGCTTGAGCTTGCCCTCGGGCGTGGTCGCGAGATCCTGGCCGGTCAAGCTGAGGGCCAGTGTTTCGATCGGTTGACCGGCAAGGTTGAGGTTTTTGCCCTTGACGGCGAGGTCGGCTATGGGCGCCTCGAGGTTGCCGCTGATGCTGGCCTCAAGTTCGAGAGCGCCTTCCATCGGCTGTTCGATCGACGATGCCAGGACGGCAAGGCGTGGCAGCGTTGCGTTGAGGTCGCCCGAAAGATCCTGGCTTTCGAGATCAAGCTTGCCCTGTCCTGCCAGTCGAAGTGCCGCACCGTTGAGGTTGAGGTCGCTGATCCCAAGAAAACGCTGCTTGTCGAGCGCGATATCGGCCTCAAGATCGAGCTTGTCGCCCAAGAGCTCTTTTGCACCCTCGGGCAAATTGGCAAGCCCGCTGAGCGCGGCCTCGAGATCAATGCTGACCTCTTCGGCTTCGCTCGTGGTTTTGATCGCTGCCGTGATCAGCGCCCGGCCATCGATGGTTTGACCATAGGGGGCGAGCAGGCGCTGGAGCGCAGGCGTCTGCAAGCGAACATCAAGGTCGCTGATCAGCGTGGTCGGATCGAAGCTTCCTTCGGTCGAAAGGGTGGCGCCGGCCATATCGACAGTTGCCTGCCGGACCACGATCGTGCCCTCCAACGGCACATCCAGCGCTGCTTCCCATGCCATCGTGTCATCGGGAAGCGTCGTCGCGCGAACCTCCAAGCCTCCGGCGGAGCCCCTGGCCTGGACATCGAAGCTCGCATGTTCGGATGTCAGCGGCGCCTTGGCCTGCCAGTCGATCGTCGTTGTCAGATCGGCGATGTCGATCCCATCGAGACCTAGGCTGCTTCCGCGAATATCGATGCTGCCTTTCGGCTGTTCGAGGGTGCCGCCAAGGTCCAAGGTCAGCCCCGCCCCGCCGGAAAGCGTCCTACCGGCAAGGGTGCTCAGCGCTCGAAGATCAGGGGCGTCGACACCAGCCTTCAGGGCGATATCGCCCTGGGCAAAATCGACCTTGCCGGCCCCTTCGATCTCAAGCTGATCGGCGGCGATATCGAAGCGCTCAATGGCGATCGCCTGGGCCTGATTCTGGGTAACGGCGAGGGACAAATCCAGGCGATCGCCCAGGAGATCCCGAACCTCTGCCGGCAACGCCTGATCGGCAAGCCGCAGCACAGCTTCGATGGCAAGACTAGGCTTCCCGACCAGACCAAGGGCAAGATCGGCTTCCGCCGTGCCCAGGCCGTCGGCATGAGCGCCAAGCTTGCCGGACCAGTCGCCGAGCGGACCGTTGCCGGTCAGCGAAAGGTCGAGATTGCCGGCTTCGTCGCGTCGGGTCAGGTTTTTCAAAAGATTGCCGGTTTCTCCGGCATCGAGATCGATCGCCAGCATGGGCGGATCGAGGCCGATCGTCGATGTCAGGGTGAGAAAGGCCGTGGCCTGATCGAGACGCTGCAGATCCAGGCTGAGATCGACCTTACCGCCGTCATCCGAGGCGGCAAGACTGCCATCGAGGGCAAAGCGCGCGTCCTCGCCGAGAACCGGGGGATCGAGAGCGATTTCCTCGATGGCGAGATCGGCCACGGTCAAAGGGGGCAGGGACTTCGGCAGCTCCGGCAGCCTGAAAGGCTCGTCCGCCGGCGGCTCCATCTCCTGCGATCCCTCGGGCAAACGCATGACATGAACACGCCTGGCTCGAAGGCTTTCGATCTGCAGGCGCCTGCCAAAGAGGGCGCTCGGCGACCAGTCCAGGGCGACATCGCTTGCCTCGAGCCAGGTGCCGGCTTGATCGAGGAGCCTTAGCCGCTCGATCCGCATATCGAGAGGGATCCAGCCCTGAATGCCGGTGATCTCGATGCCCGAGTTCGGCGACGACAGCAAGGCGGTGAGCTGGGTCGCAAGGACGCGCTTTCCCGGTCCCGTCTGCACCAAAATGACGGCACCGGCGAGAAGGAGGACCAGCAGAATGCCGGCATTCAACAAACCATGGAGAGCGTGACGGATCATCTGGGATTCTGGACTATGCTGGCGGGAGCCACATACATGGTGCGTTCAGCCTAGAAAGCCAAGGCTGAACAAAGGGTGAATAACCATGCAGGAAGCGAGACGCCGGCACAGGCGGGAAGAGCGCCCTTTTGGCGTGCGACCACGACAAATGCACCGCCGCCTTCAAACTGCTCAGTGGCCAGTGCAGAGGGTCATTGGCTTTACGTCAATTTTTTCAACTGTATGATTTGTCCATGTTTGGGTTGATCCACTAGATCTTGCTCAGGCCATCCATATTGGTGATGGTGTAGTAGCCGCGATTCCAGGCAATCAGCCCCTCGTTTCGCCATAGTTTCAACTGCTTGTTGATACTCTCCCGGGTCATGCCGACCATGTCGCCGAGCTGCTGCTGCGAAAGCGGCATGTCGACGAAAATGCCGTCATCGACATTGCGACCGCTGAACTCGGCAAGGCGCAGGAAGCGGCGTGCCAGGCGCACCGGTCCTTCGCAAAAGGCGACGTCTTCCAGGAGCTGGGTGGTCCGCCTCAGGCGGTAGGTCAGCACCTCGAGCATCCGCACCGCCGCATCGGGATGTTCCATCAGGAACGGGATGAAGTCGCGCCGGTCCAGCACCAAAAGCTCGCAATCATCGATGGTGACGGCATCGGCGGTGCGCGGCGAGCCGTCGAGTAGGGCGATCTCGCCGAATACTTCGCCCGGGCCGAACATGGCAAGCACAAGCTCCTTACCGCATTCGCCATGGGTGCAGACCTTGACCCGGCCATGGCGCACAACCATCATGCTGGTGCCGGGATCGCTCTTGCAGAATAAAACCGAACGGCCCGGATAATGGGCCCATCGCGTGAACGCCACCAGCCGATCCAACTCGTCCGCCCGCAATTTGCGAAAGAGATCCAGATCGGCAAGCAGCCCGCGTTTGTCCCCGTCTCGCGTCATTTGGCTGCTCCTCTCCAAATTCACACGTCGTCTTGTCGTCAGTAATTTGATCAAAAATGGAATGCAGACGTACACCTAATAGGCGAAACATTTTGCGTGTCTTATGACGTTAAAGGCTCGATGAGCACCTGCTTGGCTCTGCCCGAGGGTTTCTAAGAATTTATAAGTGAAAATCTACTGGAAAGGAAAAATGCCGGCTAGCTGGAATCAACGAAGAAGGGCCTAGAAACCTGCTTTAACCCGCTGAAAACACCGGTTCTGTGAGTTTTATCACAAAGGTTTGAGACCAGATGGCGACGTCATCCGGTGGTCGGCGATCCGAACGCAGTGGAAGATTTCTCTTGCATGGTCTGCACTTACCCGAAAGTCTGCTTTGATCATGGGCCGCCGTTGGTGAGACCAACCCGGAAGATTGCCTTCGGAGCACACCTAAACTATTGAATTCAAATGGTTTTTTTTCTTCGCTTGGGGGAATCAAATGTCGTGGTCATACCCCTATCGTCCCTTTCTCGCCGGTTCCGATCGGCTCTCGATGGGCATCAAGGCGCTTGATCCTGCCAATTGGATCGAGATCGACGATCACTTCGATCATCAGATGGCGATGCGCCGGCGTTTGCTCGACGAGCGGCCGCGCGATGTGGTCGATGTTCTGCCCGGGAGTGAGGCGGGGCAGGACGAACTTCTGGCGATGCTGTTGCAGCATCTCTCGCTGCATGCCGGCGAGCGCTATCGGATCTCGGCGGACTTCATTCAAGACCGGCAGTCCGGCGCCCGTTTTTCGCTGACCGCCGAGCATGCTCCGTTGAGGCTGGCGGGGCGCCTGGTGCAGGAGGATTTTTGCCTGCTGCAGCGGCGTTCGTCCGGCTATCATCTGGTGGCGGCGGTTCTCTGTTTCCCGGCCCATTGGCGTCTTCATGACAAGCTTGGTCATCCGCTGATCGATATTCATGGGCCAGTTCCCGGCTTTGCCGAGCAGTTGGGCAATCCGGTCGACCGGCTGTTCGAGCGCTTGGATGCTGAGCGCCCGGTGCAGCGGTTGAACTGGAGCCTGGTGGATACCACCGATCTCTATCTGCCGCCCTCTCATCGGAGAGCAGCCGTCGAGGTTACCAAAATCAATGCCGGCGAGCGGCTCTGGCTTCGGGTGGAACGGCAAACCCTTCGCCGGCTGCCGGTTTCCAAGGATATCGTCTTCGGCATCAGAACCCATCTTACCCCGTTGCATGACGCCGTCGACAGCAAGGCGGCAGCCGACGCCCTGATCGCAAGGCTGGAGGCGATGCCCGCAGCGATGGCGGCGTACAAGAACCTGAAGGCGATAAAAAAATCTCTGATCGCTTATCTGCAGCAACGATTCAACTGAAGCGCAAAACCGAGAAAAACCCAGCAAAACCGCGGCTCTCGGGTTCGTTTGGTTTTTCAGTGGTTTGGCCACATTATCTGGTTTCCCGGCATGAGCATGATCGGTTGGGATCATGAGGTTGATCTCGTTGCATTGGAGAGCTTTCGTTATGGCCACGCCATCCGAGGTGGCCGCGCCATGCGTGATGGCCGTGCCATCCGCTGGGGGCTCAACCTTTTGCTAAGGTTGTTCCGCTAGGATCGATTTTCTGGTCCATGCGATCCTGGAACTCCGCCCGCCCGGCAAAATTGGGGGTGCGGCGACGGGGGTGGGGGAGGTCAGGGGCTGATGTTCGCGGGTGAGGGCGAGGAGCTTGATTTATGATCGATTGATAGTGGCAGCTTAGCTAGGAATAGGAAATAATTCAAGGCCAAGAGGAGCGAGCGGCGTATCTGCGAGAGCAGAGGGAAGGTCTTCTCCTCGCAGGCCCTAGAGGCGTTCGTCGGTGGTGTGGTCGATCAGGGTATCTGGTCGGGTGGTTTCGGGTTTGGTGGGGTCGTCGTTGTCCGGGGTGAGGGTGGCGGTGGGCTCTAGCGAGGCAGGCGTTGTTTCACGGGCGAGGAAGCCGCCGGATTGGCGCGCCCACAGCTTGGCATAGACGCCGCCCTTGGCGATGAGCTGTTCATGGCTGCCCTCTTCGACGATCCGGCCTTCGTCCATGATGACCAGGCGGTCCATGGCGGCGATGGTGGAGAGGCGGTGGGCGATGGCGATCACGGTCTTGCCGGCCATGAGGTTGTTGAACTGGTCCTGGATCGCGGCTTCGACCTCGGAATCGAGGGCGGAAGTGGCCTCGTCGAGCACCAGGATCGGGGCGTCCTTCAGGAGAACACGGGCGATCGCGACCCGCTGGCGCTGGCCGCCTGAGAGCTTGACGCCGCGCTCGCCGACATGGGCCTCGTAGCCGTGCCTGCCGCGAAGATCGACCAGATCGGGGATGAAGGTGGCGGCTTGCGCCGTTTCGGCCGCCTTGATCGCCTCATCCCGCTCTCCATCGGGGCGGCCGTAATTGATGTTGGCGAGGACCGAACGATGGAGCAGCGAGGTGTCCTGGGTCACCATGCCGATATTTTCGCGCAGGCTTTCCTGGGTGACCTTCGCGATGTCCTGGTCGTCGATCAGAATGCGCCCGCCTTCGAGATCGTGAAAGCGGAGAAGAAGGTTGACCAGCGTGGATTTGCCGGCACCGGAGCGGCCAACCAGGCCGACCTTTTCGCCGGGCTGGATGGTGAGCGAGAGGTCCTCGATCACACCCGCACCCTTGCCGTAATGAAAGCTGATGTGGTCGTAGCAGATCTTTCCGCGCGGCACCTCGAGGGCTGGGGCTTCTGGCCGATCGATCACGGTGTGGGGTTGCGAGATCGTCTGGATGCCGTCCTGCACCGTGCCGACCTGCTCGAAAATGCTGGTGATGGTCCACATGATCCAGCCGGACATGTTGTTGAGCCTGAGCACCAAACCGATCACCAGGGCGATCCCGCCCTCGGTCACCTGACCCAGGCTCCAGAGCCAAAGGGCGAGGCCGGCGGCGCCCACGATCAAAAAGCCGTTGATGGTGAAGAGGCTGATCTTCATCGATGTGATCGGGCGCATCTGGTCGTGGAATTTCCGGGTATGCTCTTCCAGGCCTTCGCGCGCGTAGCGATCCTCGCGGTCGGCATGGGCGAACAGCTTCACGGTCAGGATGTTGGTGTAGCTGTCGACGATGCGGCCGGTGAGCATCGAGCGCGCCTCCGACATGATCCGGGAACGCTCCTTGATGCGCGGGACGAAATAGGCCAGCGTCCAGATATAGCAGATCAGCCAGAGGATCACCGGGACGACCAGCCAAAGATCGGCTTCGGCAAAGAGAAAGAGCGCGCTCAGGGTATAGATCGCCATGAACCAGACGCCGTCCACGGTCTGCACCATGGTCTCGCGCAGGCTCGGGCCGGTCTGGAGGATCTTGGTGGCGATGCGTCCGGCAAAGTCGTTCTGATAGAAACCCAGGCTTTGGCGAAGCACGTAACGATGGGTCTGCCAGCGGATCAAATTGGTGAAGCAAGGGGAAATCGCCTGCTGCACCAGGAGATCATGAAGGAGGGCGATCAAGGGCCGGAGGATCAGCGCGACGAAGGCCATGAAGGCAAGCGTCGTGCCATGATCGCGGAAGAACGTAGCGCTGTCGGCCGCCTCGCGCACCATGTCGATGATCTGACCCAGAAAAGCGAACAGCGAGACCTCGATCAGCGCGATCACCAGGCCGATGGCAAGAAGGATGGCGAACAGCGGCCAGATCTGCCGGGCGTAATGCCAGTAGAACGGCAGGAGGTCCCTTGGCGGCTGTTCGAGCGCGTGCTCCTGGAAGGGATCGATCAGCCTTTCGAACCAGGCAAACAGAACTTCGATCTTCTGCATCATGCGCTGTCTCCAAGCCAGATTTTGCACCGGCGTTTTCCGCCTCGGCGACGACCTCATCGAGGGCGATAGCCGCCAGTCATTGATTGCCGGTTCATTTCATCGCCGAGATCGGGACAGCCGATGACCTCGAGAGCAGACATCGCTGACATCGAGGGAAATAATCATGCGCTCAAATCGCAGAACGGCCCCACGCTATTGATATGGTATTCTGGGGTCGAATTTACAGCCTGAAGACGTCAGCAACGCCGGGGCCGGCGTCACCAGTCCAGCACGCTATGGCGTCACGGCCGGCTGATGATCAGGTCTTGTCGCCGTCCTTCGATCCGCTGCCGCTGCCGCTCATGAATTGGCGCCAGAACTGCTCCTGGATCTGGCCAAGGCCCTTGATGCTCTCCGGAAACCAGGTCTTCAGCATGGTCTCCGGATCGGTACTGGCCAGATATTTGGACAATTGCTGCTGAAGCTGGGCGACCAGCTGCTCCTGCATCGGCTCGACATTTGGCAAGCCCAGAAAGGCCCTGGCTTCCTGGGGGGTGCAATCGATGTCGACGGTGATTTTCAAAGCGCTCGACCTCTTTGTTGAGACAGCCCGAACCGGCGCTGCACGCGGCTGCCATCGGCTAATTTCATCGCCGCGACATTAGCTTATCAGGTGCAGCCGCACCAGTGGCTTGTCCGCCGACAAAGCGTGTCAGGACGAATCGGAGCGTTGCATCACGACGTTGCCGGTCGGATCAAGAATTTGCAGCGTCAGCGGGCCGAGGCCGCTTGCCATGGATTGCCAACGTTCAAACAAGGCGTTCATGTAGCTGCTTTGCCCGGCCTGCGGCACACTGGTCCAGGTTTCGGTTGCCAGAACCTGAACGCCGCCGCCGCCGGTCGAGCGGACGTCGGTGAACAGGTTGATGCCGGCAACGGAAACCGCCCGCTCGTTCAATTCGACCACGGTCTCCCGGAAACTCTTGACCGCGGCCGGTTCTTCACCCTCGGCAACTTCGGTCAGCTGCTTTGGGACTTCGGCTGCGGCCGGCTCATTGGCCGCGACCGGTGCGGTCGACAGGTTCTCGTTATTGGCGATGGCGGCATTGTCCGTTGGTGTCGTGGTCGGCGCCGGTTCGGGCGTTGGTGCCGTCGGCTGAGCGGCCGCAGCCGTGGTTGCCGGGGCGGGCTTCGCCGGCACGGTGCCGGGGGCGTCGAGCAGTGGTCCATAGATCCAACCTCTCTGGTTGAGATTGGGGAACTCGACGAAGAACCATTCGCCTTTTTCTGCGATCTCGACAATGGTTTCACCGGCGTTGATCGTCAGCAGAATTTCGGCATTCGTGCTAGGGCCGGACCTGACATTGACATTTTCGCGACTGACCGACAGGCGATCGCCTTGCGCAGCGTTGGCCCTGTCAATCGGCCAAATTGCTGACCCCAGAAAGACTGCCAGTGTTGCGGCAATGACGGCCAGTTTCATCAACATCTCCATTTCTTGACACCTAACGCTCACCGGCTTTCCATTGAGCCGGTAAGTTGCAACATCTAATTTCGGCAATGGGCGCCAAACGACTTAGTCTGACGGGTGCCGAGCCGACTTCTCTTCAAAGGCTGACACGTGCCGCCAGCCTGTGGTGATGTCCTGACCGATCGATCCACAATTTGCCGAAATAGACTTAAACGTGCGGATCGGCAAGGACGAAGCATCTCAAGGTTGACCTAGAAGCGAACGGTTTCCAGGATCCCCCACCTGAACGTGATCATGGCAGCTTCCAAGCCGCCAACTGGCTTTCCTTATACAGATCAAGTCGGATTTGGACATCCCCAAGAGGTGAAATTCGGCACCGATCTCGGTCGATCCGGAGATTTCGCAACATAGCCTGCCAAGCCCGATCACACACTCAACCAAACCCATATCGACAGCATAGTCGGCTTCGAGAGGCCGGAACCATGGCGCTCTGGAAACCAATTAAGAAGCGAACGCTTTGGCGGCACTTTTCGTCCATCGTAGATCATCGCATGATCAACTTGTTGATCAAGCTTGCTGCCGAGGCACTGACTCATTCGGCCAATTCGGCTAGCAGTGCATGAGGCTACTGGTTATGCGTCAGCTTTTTCAAACCAGGTGAAGCGCATATTCGGGTCGATGACCAGAGGCAATCGGGGAGAGGTGAGCATGGCCGAAGGCGATAAAGGGGTGAGCGGGTCCTGCCTTTGCGGCGGGGTGCGTTTTCGAATAACCGGGCCGTTGCGCCAAGTGATCGGCTGTCATTGCACGCAATGCCGAAAGCAGACCGGTCATTATATGCCGGCGAGCGGGACGCTCTTGACGTATTTCGACCTGATCGAGGATCGCGGTCTCAAGTGGTACGAGGCGAGCGACAGCGCGAAACGCGGCTTTTGCGGCGAATGCGGCTCAACCCTGTTCTGGCAGGCCCACGGCGCCGATCGTATCGCCATTGCCGCAGGCTCGATCGACGGCAGGACGGGGCTGGAGACGGTCGCGCATATCTTCGTTGCCGACAAAGGCGATTACTACGACCTGGACCAGGCGCTGCCGCAGTTTTCGGAAGGGGATGCGGGTATTCCCTGGCCTGAGTGAACAGCGAAGGATCGTCTAGCGGAAGAGGTCGTCGAGCTCGCTGTAATCGGGCAGCGTGGTGTCGATCGGGATGCCACGGCGCAACACAACGCGATCGGCTTGCGGACGGGCCAGAAGCTCATTCGGGTTTCTGGCCTTGAACAGGACGAGATCTGCGGGGCTGCCGGCGACGATCCGCCCGTGGCGGCTCAGACCCATGATGTCCGCCGGTGTCGCCGTCACCGCTTTTGGCCAGGTACCGATCGGGCGATCGAGATGGGCGATCCTGACCGCTTCGCGGAAGACTTCCAGCATGTCGTGATCGCCATAGGCATAGAACGGATCCCGGCAATTGTCCGATGCAAACGCGACGGGCGTACCGTTGGCTGCGAGCTCATGCGCCAAGGTGACGCCTCGCCAGCGCGGCGTGCGCCCAGGCACCCGATCCTGAAGATAGAGATTGCACATCGGCAAACTCACCACCGCAATGCCCGCCCGCCCGACGAGGTCCAGCGTCCGCGCAACCGCGCGCGGCGGCTGGCGGGCGAGGGAGCAGCAGTGGCCGCAGGTGATATGTCCTTGGAAGTTGTGGCGAAGGGCCGCCTGAGCGATCTCTTGGAGCGAGGTGGCGAAGGGGTCTTCGGTCTCGTCCACATGGAAGTCGAGATCCAGGCCGCGCTCGGTGGCGAGGTGGAAGAGGTGATCGAGGCGCTTATCGAGGTCGGGGACCATGAACGCTGCCGCCCCCAAGACGCCGCCGGCGTCGGCCACCAGGTCGGCAAGCTCGGAACCGAACGGCTCGACCATCTCGTCGATCGGCATGAGCGAAACCGCCTGCAACGTGATGCGACTGGCCCATTCTTCCCGGAGCTCGCGAAAAACCGGCCAGGAAATCCGATGCTGCGGCGGCTGGCTGTCCAGGTGGGTGCGGATCGCCACCGTGCCGTGCGCATAAGCACAACGAAGACCGAACTCGAACCGCCTGCGCACGTCATCCGCCGTCCAGTGCGCCGCCCGATCCGCGCGGACGGCATCGAGCGCGCTCGCGAAGGCGCCGTCCGGGTTTTCCGCGCGCGGCCAGATATGCCCCTTGTCCAGATGGGTGTGCATGTCCACGAACCCCGGCCACACCATCCCCGCCCGCAGCACGGGCAGGCTGGACGTTGGCGTGGTGCCTGGTTTTGAGATGGCGGCGATCTTGCCCTGGCGGATTTCGATGTCGACTTGTTCGATGTCGACTTGTTGGATGTCGCCGAAGTCGTCCCGGCCTTGGAGCAGGCAGGCGGGGATTGCGGTGTTGGCGATGAGGAGATCGGGGCCGACTGGCATGGATCAACGCTCCCGCTTGATGGCGCTCTCATGCCATTTTCTAAGCATCAGATGGGAAAGAAGGGAAAAGGCGAGAAAGATCAGAATGCCGCTCACCGAGATCAGGATCAGCGCCGCAAACATGCGCGGAATGTTCAACCGATACCCCGCCTCCAGGATGCGATACGCCAACCCCGACCCGGAGCCGGCCGTGCCGGCGGCGAACTCGGCGACGATGGCGCCGATCAGGGAGAGGCCGCCTGCGATCTTGAGGCCCCCGAGGAAGTAGGGCATCGCAGCGGGCAGGCGGAGATAGCGGAGGGTCTGCCACCGGGTTGCACCGTAGAGCTTGTACAGATCCACCAGATTATGGTCGGCGCTGTTCAGGCCCAGCGTGGTGTTGGCGAGGATCGGGAAGAAGGCGACCAGCCAGGCGCAGATCAAGAGGGCGGCGTAGGTGCTGTCCACATAGATCAGGATGAGGGGGGCGATCGAGATCACCGGGGTGACCTGGAGGATGACGGCAAACGGAAACAGGCTGAGCTCGACCCACTTGGAAAGGCTGAACAGGACGGCGAGGCCGACGCCGCCGATGGTCGCGATGGCGAGGGCCGAAAAGGTGATCTGCAAGGTTACCAGGAGCGAGCCCGACAACGTGCGCCAATCCTCGATCAGGCTTTTGAAGACCAGGCTCGGGCCTGGGAGAATGTAAGGGGGGATCTCGTTGATGCGGACGATCGCTTCCCAGATCAGAAGAGCGATCAGGCCGATGGCAAGCGGCGCGGCGATGCGGACGGTCCGCTCGACGCGGGCGTTTTCCCCAACCATGTTCATGGCGAGGCCATCCCATGGCCTGGGGAAGCTGTCTCATGGCCCATCCCGCGACGCAGTTCGGCCGAGACCGCGCGGCAAAACTCGTTATAGGGCGGCGATGTGCGAAAAGCCTCGCTGCGCGGGTAGGGCGCGTCGATCCCGATGTCGGCGATGATGCGGCCGGGGCGGGCGGCCATCACCGCGATGCGGCTGGAGAGATAGACCGATCTCGTAGACGCTGTGGGTGACGAAAATCACGGTCCAGCGCTTGTCCTGCCAGAGCTTGAGGAGGTCGTCGTTCAGCCTGAAACGGGTGATCTCGTCGAGGGCTGCAAAGGGCTCGTCCATCAACAAGAGCGTCGGCTCGGTCACGAGGGCGCGGGCGATGGAGACGCGCATTTAGCAATACGTACGAGTAAATAGGCAACAAAAAAAAAAAACGCCATTCGATAATGCTGCGCCAGTTCGGCAAAAGCTTCGACTTGCGGATCCAGGCCGGTCTCTTGCAACAGGATGGCGCCGACCCGAACGGCCAAAGTGCTGGCCAGGCGCGCATCGAGAAATAGCAGCCGGGAGCGGCGTGCCAGCATGTCCTCTACGGTAATTGCATATTCGTAGCGGGCGGCAAAGCGGACCATGGCTTCGCTCAGGCCTTCGCAAAGTTGGTTCTGTGCGCCGGGCAGACTCATCACCAAAGCCTGCTCGTTGCCATACGAGTGCAGGCCCGGCGGCCGGCAAATGGAGTGGCTCACCCTGTCCGTGTCATCGGCGCCGGTCAATTTCAAATGAACGGTGACGCCTCCCTGACTACTTGCGATCAAGGACTTCTGCGCGCACTGGCTGAGCACATCTTCGGCCATGGCGCGATAGGTGGTCCACTTGCCACCGGTCACAGTCACCAGTCCGCTGCGGCTGACCAGCACCGTGTGTTCACGGCTCAGGCCCTTGGTGCCGCCGAACAAACGGTGGGTGCACCAAATGCCTACCAGGTTGAAGAGGATGCCAGCGCCAGGCCGGTCAATGCGCGCCCGAGCGCCGACAGCATGCGAGAGCATGTCGAGGAATTCAAGCGCTTCAAGGAGCAACGCTCCAGAGTGGAGGCGCAACACGCGCTCGATGCGTTGGCGCGCGCCGCGACCGATGGCAAAGACAACGTCTTCGGCCGTGTCGTCCAAGCGGCCCTTGCCGGCTGCACGCACGGCGAAATACGCCATACCGTGCGACGCGAAATGGGCTTCTGCAACGTCCAGGCGATGGTGTGAACAAGCGATTGAATCCATCGGACCACGCGGGCGTTGAGCCAGAGTTGCTGGCGGGAAATCGGCGCGCCATCGCCCGCACGATCAGCCGCGTCGAGCGAGGCGAAGTCGACCTTGAAGCACTCTCGCAGACCCTCGCCCCGCACCTGGGGCGCGCGCACGTTGTCGGCATTACCGGGGCACTGTGCAGGCAAAAAACCAACACTGGCGCATGCGATGCTGTGTGAGCTCATCGAGCGCGGGCAGCGAATCGGCGTGATAGCAGTTGATCCGTCGAGTCCGATCAGTGGTGGTGCCGTGCTCGGAGACCGTGTGCGCATGGGTGAGCATGGTGCTCACCCTGACGCGTTCATCCGCTCGGTAGCATCGCGCGGACACCCGGGAGGCCTGGGCCAAAGCACCGCCAGAATGGTTGACGTGCTCGACGCCGCCGGCTTCGATACCAGCAATACGCTGAACGAGTAAAAATAAAAAAAAAAAACGTATACCGACTGGTACGTTCTGAGACTGGTCGGTTCGGCGGCGATCGCCTTCGGTGCAGGCAACGCTAGCACAATAGCGCCGGCAAGAACCGGCGTCAGACGATAGCGACCCATTTGCCCCTGCCCCTTATCCCGAACCGACAGTGGCCGAGGGCCCAAGATCAGGCAACCCGCTTTTTAGTCGTCTTCGAACAACCCCGCGAGCTGCTCGACCATCGTGCCGCCCAGTTGCTCGACATCCATGATCGTTACTGCGCGGCGATAATAGCGCGTCACGTCGTGGCCGATGCCGATGGCGACGAGTTGCACCGGCGACTGCTTCTCAATCCAGTCAATCACCCGGCGCAGGTGCTGTTCGAGATAGCCTGCGGAATTGACC
>CAWBCX010000005.1:0-39200 GCA_963787265.1 uncultured Alphaproteobacteria bacterium
CGCCTGGGCAAGCGTGCAGATGGGTATTGCCATCATTCTGCTGGACGAACGCCATCTTGGAAGTGGCCGCCGGCGGCGCAGACAGCCTTGGGCTGCAGCCGCGGGTTCGACCTCGATTCCCACTGTCGCTTCGCGAGCTGGTCGCCCAAGGCTAGTACCCTGAGATATCACGGCATTTGCCTGGCGAGGCCATTGGATCGAGGTTGAGACGGCCTTTGACCATCGACTTTTTTTGAAGGCGGTTCTTTGGCCGGTGCTGGCGGGGTCGCCCAGGCGCGATGACGACCGACAGACACGAACCCGCAACTTACGTCGCTGTCCGGCTATCGTGAAGCGGCTCTGTTCACTGTGCTTGGTTGGATATGCTACAAACCTGATAACCACGTGCTAACGGTGCCCAGGCTTTAGGCATGGAAGTGAGTTGCTGAGAGGGCAAAGCAAGATGAAGCGGATCTATCCCAATCAGCCCATGGTTGGGGTCGGAATTGTCGTTTGGCACGGTGATCGGGTCTTGCTGATCAAGCGCAGTAAAGCCCCCCGAGCTGGCCAATGGAGCTTGCCTGGAGGTGCTCAGCATCTTGGTGAAACGCTTGCCGAAGCTGCGAGACGAGAGCTCCGGGAAGAAGCTGGCATCGAGGTCATCTTGGGTGAAATTATTGCTACCCTCGATTTGATCGATCGAGACGACGAAGGGCGCGTGCGCTATCATTACACACTGATTGACTTCGCTGCAGAAGCCTTGTCAGCCGACGTTCAGCCCGGTGATGATGCAGCAGAGGCCCAGTGGTTCGATCGACAGGATCTGGACAGTCTAGGCCTCTGGTCGGAAACGACCCGGATCATCGACCTTGCTGCTTCCAGACGAGGAAACGGCCAAGCCATCGCAACAGATCAGCCCATGCGATAGAATGGTCGTTCAGCGACGAGCTTCACTATCGCTCAGAACGCGAGCCAGATGACAGAGAGCCTCTTGATGCTTTCGGCTTTTGATCGCAGCGAAGTTGCGTGCAAGCTCTAACAGCATCCGTTGTTGCGGCATCAATTCCTGCGCTCTCGTTTGCGCACCTCCGCCGGGATCGACGTCCTCAAAGAAATAGCTGATCTCTACGCCCAAAGCGCGCGCGATCTGGTACAAACGTCCAGCCGAAATCCGGTTGATCCCGGTCTCGTATTTGTGAGCCTGCTGATAGGTGACGCCGATCAGTTCGGCCATCTGTTGCTGCGTGAGGCCCAACATGATGCGCCGTTGGCGAATGCGTAAACTGACATAGCGGTCGACATCAAGCGCCCGGCTCCGTCCTGCGGCCCCGGTTGTGGCAACCTTACTAACAATTTGATTCATCTTTCCAATAACTCCACCTCACGATGAGCAACCTTTCCCGCCCGACGTGAATTTCCTGCGGCCTTTGACTACGAAGAGTAAAGTAGGCTGACTAAAACCATCGCGCTAGTAAAAAATGTAGAAAAAATTGAATAGCATCCTCCGAAAAACCTCAAAAAAATGCCTAAAATTTCATGAAAATGCCATTTAATATTCTTTAACGTACTGAAATATATTAATTTTTATAATTTAGAATAAATGCCATTTACAGTTGATACACCGATTCATGCCGTTGCGAAAAAGCCAACTTCAGCGAGAAAAATTTATCTATAACAAATCGTTAATTTATATCGATCGACCATCACGCGAACGGCTTTTGAGAAAAATACGCCGAAAACACTGCACACAGCAGGGGATGTGAAAAGTTCGCCGCCTCATGTCAAGGCTTGAGCGTAAGCCGCCCCTTTGCAAGCTGGCCGTAGTGCTCGGGCTCACGCACCATGCGGATTGTCTTGCCCGCTGCCCAAAGGCGGCTCATATCGCGATAGTGAGGTGAGAGTGGATGGCCGGACTGACCGGTGGCCGCAATGAATTGGGACTGATTGAGATCTGCGAGATCATAGAGCCCTCGATAGCTGGCGGCCTGAACGCTGGCGAAGGGGCGTGGATGATTCCAAAGCGCATAATGACCGACATTGATCGTGGCACTGTCCCCACCGATGGGCATCTCGATATTGAAAATATCCTCAAGAACGGGCTGCCCGTCGAGGATAGCGTGTTCCATACGCGCCGGATGCGCGGTGCCCCATCGCCAGGCTGAGGGATTGGTGCCATATCGCTCTTCCAGCTGGCTCAACGCCAGATCCAGCGCTTTCGACAAGAGATCACTGCAGCGTTCAACCTGGTCGGTTGCACGATCGTCACACCAAACCGGCTTTTCGGTGAGAACAAGCTCCATGAATTGTGGCCGAATGTTCCAATAGTCAGAAAAGAGAGGTCCCAGCTCATCCGCGTAGACCAGCCGGCTGAACGCTCGATACCAAGCCGCAAAAATCAACGGTTCTGCCGCATCCGCGTTCATGACCCGGTCCCACTTGCCGAGATCGTCCGCTGCCGCTGATGCTCGGTCATCTGAAGGTGTCATCTTGAGCATCAGTGGCAGTAGATCAACGGCGATCAGGGAAAGCTGGTCCAGCTGGATCGAGGCGAAACTTTCGAGATCGTGAGGCCGGTTCTTGAGGAGGTTTTCCATACGCCTGGCCCGATAAGGCGGTTCCCAAATTGCTGTGATGAGGTGGGGATAATCTTCCGGGACCACCCGATTATTTCCGTTGAAGAGCATCCCTGCTCTGGGGTCAAGCGCGCTCGGCAAGTCGCCAAAAGGGATAACCTCGATCCAATCATAATCACCGGTCCAGCCTGGCACGGGCCAAAGACCGTCTCCTTGTTTTCGAACAGGCACCTTGCCCGGAGCGACAAAACCGATATGACCGCTCTTATCGGCAAAAAAGACATTCTGCTGTGGTGCGTTGTGATCCCGAACGGCCTTCAAGAAACTCGACCAATCGGTAGCCTTGGTAAGGTCGAACAGCGTTTCAATGCTGGTGTCGTCGTCGACCAGAGCGGTCCAGGCGAGGGCAAGGACCTGGTCATGATCGACGACCTCTGATGCGCTATCGACCAGGTCCGAAATCACCGGTCCATGGCGTGTCGTTCGAACCGTCAAGGTGACAGGATCGCCGTCTTTCACCTCGATCACTTCTTCACGAAGTGCAAAGGGCGCTGAACCACCTGGTGTCAGATATCGATTGGCGTCTTCCTGGTCGATCCGTTCGATGAACAGATCTTGCGTGTCCGGCCCGGTATTGGTCATTCCCCAAGCGATCTTGCCATTGTGGCCCAGAACGATGCCAGGAACACCGGGCAGTCCAGCGCCTATCAGTTCTAGCGTTGGAGCCTTTAGATGCGAGAGATACCAAGCGCCGGGTACGCGAAGCCCGAGATGCGGATCATTGGCAAGCAAAGGGCCGCCTGTTTCACTGTGTTCTCCTGCGACAACCCAGGCATTCGAGCCGATGCCAGGCTCAGGTGCCGGCGGCAGGGCTGCTGCCAAGCCATCAAGATCCAGATCGCGGGCAAAGCCGGCAAGGGTGACCGGAGCATCCTTCGGATAGCCTGGCCAGAGATCGCTGACCTGCTCGTCAGACAGCCGCTTTGCCAATCTTGCCCGCAAGAGCTCGGCTCGCCAATTGAGGCTCAGATCCAGCGCCATCATTTTGATCCAGACAACACTGTCCGCCGGCTTCCAAGGCTCGAGCTTGGTATGGCCCAGCAACAAGAACTCCGGCGGTAAAGGCCCGCTTCGCTGGGTCAGAAAGGCGTTGACCCCTGCCGAGTAGGCCTTCAACCACGCCAAGCTGTCCGCCGAAAGGTACTCCAGGCTTGCTTCCGCACGGTCATAAATCCCGAGCACGCGCATGAAACGGTCAGTCGACACGGCCGGCTCGCCCACAAGCTCGGCAAGGCGTCCGGCCCCTACGCGTCGTTGAAACTCCATTTGCCAAAGACGATCCTGAGCGTGCGCAAATCCCTGCGCAAACAGGGCGTTTTTGAAGGTTGTTGCCTCGATATGAGGGATGCCATGGCGGTCGCGAACAATGGTCACAGGTTCAACGAGACCATCGACGACAATCTCGCCGTCGACGTCGGGCAGGGACTGTAACAACCACCAATAACCGCCGGCAACGCTAAGCACGGCCAGCCCTAGAAGGCCGAGAGAACCCCACCCCAGCCAGAAAAAAAAGCGTCTCACGCAAAAGCTCCTTGATCGACTTAACGCCTCAGCCAACGCCGCATCGGTCATTTCAGCGCAATGTCGCCTCGACCATTGAGCAACACATAATACTTGTCACGCCAAAAACTCTTTACCCGACAGAGGGAAACGCAACCAAGAAAACCTAACGGCCCGTCACTGTCCATCAGGACATCCCGTGGTGTCGCGACAAGCGCTCTTGGTTTTCCAGGTGATCACTTTAGACTCGGCGCCTAATCGAATGAGGCCTGACGGCTGTTCGCCCGCAGCTTGGGCCAACCACCTGGCCAAGGACAACTGGTGACCATGACCTCTTGGCTGATCCATCGCGTCAGTATGTGGCATCGCTCGCGTAGCCTCCTGCAAAGCGGTATCGCTTGGATGCTGATCACCGCCTTCTTCTTCGTTTGCGTCCATGCGACCGGCAAGTTTCTCGTCGCCCGCTATCCGGTGGTTCAAGTGGTTTGGGGGCGCTATGTTTTCCACCTGCTCCTCGCTCTCCTGGTTCTGGCGCCACATCTCGACCGGCTGGTGCGGACCACCAATCTCAAGCTGCAATTGCTGCGCTCCAGTTTCATGCTCGGCGCCACGACATTCTATTTTGCAGGCGTGCAGTTCCTGCCATTGACCGAAGCCAATGCGATCAACTTTCTTACCCCCGTTCTCGTGGTGATCCTTGCTCAGCCGGTTCTGGGCGAAGAGGTCGGTTTTCGGCGCTGGATCGGTGTCGGCATTGGTTTCATTGGTGCGATGATCATTATCCGACCGGGCAGCGGCTTGATGGACATTGCCGCAGCTTTTCTCTTGATGAGCGCCTTCTGCAATGCCTGCTATCAGCTCTCCACCCGAAAGTTGCGTGCTGTCGACGATCCGTTGACCACGCTTCTCTTTACCGCATTGGTCGGCACCGTCGGGGCAAGCTTGGCGGTTCCTTTCAGCTGGGAACCCATGGATCTCGAGGGCTGGCTCTTGATGATCCTTATCGGGGCTTTTGCCTTGATTGGCCATTTCGCGCTGATCAATGCCTTTCGCCTGTCTCCCGCATCAACCATCGCGCCATTCAGCTACAGCATGTTGATATGGTCAACATTGTTCGGCTTCCTGGTATTCGATCAATTGCCCGACTATTGGGCAATTCTGGGCGCCGCCATCATCATTATCGGCGGCATTATCATCCTGCGAGCCGATCAGGCAAAACGATCACGCGAGGTCAGACCTGAGAGCTAGGGGTATGACCACAGCATTGAATTTACCCAGCAGGAATGTTTCGTTGTGGCCGCGCCACCGGGCTCAGATGGCGCGGCAAGCGACTTGGCTCGAGTATCGGGAACAACAAAAAAAGAAATGGCAGGGGCGGAGGGATTCGAACCCACGATGCCGGGATCAAAACCCGGTGCCTTAACCACTTGGCTACGCCCCAATCGCGACGGAAGAATAAGCGCAGCTTTCGGCTCTGGCAAGCTCAACCAGGCCAATATAGGAACAGACCCAGGGTCGGCTCCGATGCAGAGCCTTTTCAGTCGGACCACGATGAACCGAGATATCCAGACCTGTCCCGCGCACGGCTGACCTTGGCCTCTTACGGAACTTCGATGCCAACATCCATCGCAAAAGAATCATTGGCAGATTGTCGGCACGATCCACCAACCGGGATGATCAACTCTGAGCTGCTTTTTCGCACGATCGAGGGAGCGTTGATCGTGAAAGAGGCCAAAGCAGGTTGCCCCACTCCCCGACATCCGTGCCAGATCACAACCAGGCTGCCGTCTTATCGCTTCCAGGACCTCGCCGATGACGGGGGCGAGACGCATGGCAGGAGCTTCAAGATCATTCACGCCTTGACGACACATTGCCCGAAAGGAAGCGGCGTCTTCAGATAAATTGGTCAACGGACGCTCCCCGGACATGCGTTGCAGCATCCTAAAGACTGTGGGCGTTTCAACCGGCGTTCCTGGGTTGACCAGCAATATCGACAAGGACTTCGGTAGGTCGAAAGGCGCTAGACGATCACCTATGCCCATCATTCTGACCGGGCGCGCATCAAGGCAAGCCGGAACATCTGCGCCTAGCCCCCGCGCCAACAAAGAGAGATCACCTATCGTCATCGGGAGATCCCAAAATCGGAGGAGGCCTCTCAAGGCTGCTGCAGCGTCGGCGGAGCCACCGCCAAGGCCGGAAGACACCGGAAGGCGCTTGTCCAAGGTGATGTGAACGTCTGGTGATCTGCCGAGTGATGCGGCCAAAGACCTCACCGCTTTCAAAACCAGATTGTCTTGGTCAGACGTCAAGGCCCATGCAAACGGCCCCTCGATCGCCAAGGTTAATTTCCTCGCCGGCGTAAAAGCCAGTTTGTCACCGATATCGGTGAAAACCACCAGGCTATCGAGATCATGATAGCCATCATCTCGTCGTCTGCAGACATGAAGGTCCAGATTGACCTTGGCCGGCGCGATCTCATAAACCGTCGTCATGGTCGGCTTCAGCGGCCACGAGCCTGAACCGTCAGGACCGGTCGTCGTCCAGGCCCGAGGCTAGCTTTTCCTTGATGGTGGCAACCACATCCTCCTCGGGATCAAGGGTTAAAGCCCGCTGCCACTGAAAAATGGCCTCACGTTCCCTGCCGACCTTCCAGTAGGCGTCACCCAGATGATCGTTGATCACCGGGTCACCCGGCTGCAAAACGACCGCACGCTCCAGGCTATCGACCGCTTTTTCATAGTCTTTCAAGCGGTAGTAAACCCACCCCAGACTATCGACAATGAAGCCGTCATCAGGCCTGGCGTCGACGGCACGATGCAGCATGTCTTTGGCTTGATCGAGGTTCAGCCCCTGGTCGACCCAGCTATAGCCAAGGTAGTTTAGGACAAAAGGCTGCTCAGGCTCCAATTCCAGGGCGTAGAGAAAGTCAGACTCGGCTTCAGACCAACGCTCCGTGCGTTCAAAGGAAATGCCTCTCGAGTAATAAAGAGTCCAATGCTCGTTCTTGGGCTCATCGAGGCGTGAAATCGCCCGCGTATAGGCTTCTTCGGCACGTTGATACTGCTCATCACGTCGGAGAAGATTACCGAGCTCGATCAAGGCGTCAGTTCGGGTCGGGTCTTCATCGGCAATCTCTTCCAGCAGGCTAAACGCTGCTTCCTTCTCTTCCTGCTCGTGCAGCGATTGGGCCTTGCGGATCTTCGCAACTGCACTGAGGGGCGATTGAGGATCGATCGAATTGTAGGCTTCAATGGCAGCATCGAGATTTTGCTGGCCAGCCAACGTGTCGCCAATCAAGATCTGCCCCTCGGCCAATTCCGGCTGGAGATAGAGAGCCAATCGCGCGTACAGGACGGCCCTGGCGCTGCCGCGTTCCTGCTGAAGAGCCTCGGCGATACCGAGCAGCGCATCCGCCATACCGCCGAGATCGCTATCGAAAGGAAAGCCGGGTGTGCCTCCGGCTTCGAGGTTGGCGAGCGAATTTGCCAGAACCGGCCGTTGTGCCTCGCCGATCTGCTCTTGAAGAAAGGTGACGGCGTGATCCTTCTTGCCCTGGCGAACCAAGAGTTCCGCATAAGCTTGGGCAACGCGTACGGGCGCTGGACCTGTCTCCGGCAGAATTTCCTGCAATTTTTCAAGGGCGGCATCGGTGCGATCACCATGGGCTAACAACATAGCTTCGTGAAAGTCGTTAAGCGGCCCGAGCGACTCGCCTCCATGAAGCAAGGCAATTGCGCTGTCCAGGGCATCAGGACCTTGCCCGGCAACCAACGACCAAGCCTGAATGAAAGGTGCCGCCAAGGCTACAATACCCTGATCGCCGACGTCCCTCAGAGCATCAGGCACGTCATCAAAGGCGCCTAAGGTTGCTTGCTCCAAGGCCAGGAGAAGCTGCGCATCTTCATTGGTTTCCTCGGCATCATGCTCCTTCAGCGCCTTTGCCTCGCTCAAGGCGGCGTCATATCGACCATCGGCGAGATCGAGCAAGAAAACCTGACGTCGCAGCTCGATATTATCAGGGTCGTCAGCCAGCGCCTTTTGGAAATAGCCAACGGCGTCTTTGATATTACCGCTATCCAGCGCAAAATTGCCGGCGAGATAATCACCCAGCATTGATTCGGGTGCTGGCTCGACCTCTCTCGGCAGATCGACCAAGCCCGGCCCGGCCACGACGGTCGACGTTGTTTCCGTATTGGCTGCTTCCGAGCTCCATAGTCCGATAGCAGCTATTGCGGCATAGGTTGCGAGAGCACCAAGGCCAAGCTGGAACTTGCGGGATGTATTGTTCATGACCATCTCACGCGTGAAGTGATGCCGTTTAAGCCAATCCAAGACCAAATGGTCTTGACGGTCAGGGCCGAAGCCGGCATGGAACTGTTAACTGCCAATATGGCCTCCTTGCGTGAAAATCGCGAATCGGTAGCCAGCATAATATGGAGTAGACGATGCTGCAGACCAACAAGAGTAAGAACGACCCGACCGCACGTGGTAGCGGTGGCGAAGGCAAGACGTTCGAAGGGAAGAAGGTCAAACCTGTTTTGTATGTAGGCACTGCTGTTGGTCATGGCCGTTACATAGCTGCCCAGGATGAGGGCGGCAAGATGATCATGGCTCATGACGGCAAGCCAATTGCCTTCGGCGACATCTGAAGGAATACCCAGAGCCTGGCTTGAGATGAGGCAAACGGGCGCTTGCCGTCCGTTTCTTTCAAGCTTAAACCGATGATTGTTCGTTGCGATGGCCCGGCATGGAATCTTTTGCCGGTGACGTTTCCAGTGAAACCTCCACGACATATCATGCCCTTTTTATGAACTCGTGAAAAGTCTCCTAAGCACTTGGTTGTCATAGGCTCTTTAGTCCGAGGCGTCGGCAACGACATGTTTTGGACGTTCAGCGGGATACTCAGGATTCTTGAAGTCGGTCATCGGACCTCCGGCTACATGCCGGTATAATTCGGACCGTCGCCGCCCTGGGGCACGACCCAGACGATATTCTGTGACGGGTCCTTAATGTCGCAGGTCTTGCAGTGGACGCAATTTTGGTAGTTGATCTGCAGTCGCGGGTTGCCGCCGTCATCATCTCGAACGATCTCGTAAACGCTGGCCGGGCAGTATCGCTGTTCCGGCGCATCATAAGTCGCAAGATTGAGTTCGATGGGCACATTCTCATTCTTTAGCGTCAGATGACAGGGCTGATTGTCGTCATGGTTCGTGTTGGAGATATAGACCGAGGAGAGGCGATCGAAGGTCAGCTTTCCATCGGGTTTCGGATAATCGATCGGCTGGAACTCGGCCTTGGGTCTTAGGGCTTCATGGTCCGCATGGTTCTTGAAGGTCCAGGGCGCCTTCCCGCGAAACAGATAAGTATCTATCGCGCTGTAGAAGAGCCCCATCCAGAGACCTTTCTGGAAACTCGGACGGATATTTCTCGCGCGGTGCAGTTCATCATAGGCCCATGACGCCTTGAAGGCTGCGGGGTAGGCGTCGAGCGTGGCAGGCGGCATGTCGGCTTGAAGGGCGTCAGCAATGGCTTCAGCCGCCAGCATGCCGGATTTCATGGCGAGATGATTACCCTTGATCTTGGGCACGTTCAAAAAGCCGGCGGAACAGCCAATCAGCGCCCCGCCAGGAAAGACCAGCTTCGGCAGGGATTGCAATCCGCCCTCATTCAAGGCGCGGGCGCCATAGCAGATGCGCCGACCACCCTCGAAAAGGCCTTTGATCGCAGGGTGGGTCTTGAACCGCTGGAATTCCTCGAACGGAGAGAGGTAGGGGTTCTGGTAATCGAGAGCGACCACGAAGCCGACGGCCACCTGGTTGTCTTCGAGATGATAGAGAAACGAGCCGCCATAGGTCTGGTGGTCCATCGGCCAGCCAACCGAGTGAACCGCACGACCGGCCTGGTGCTTCTTTGGATCGATTTCCCAAAGCTCCTTGATGCCGATGGCGTAGGTTTGAGGATCGCCGTCGCGCAGGCTGAATTTTGCTTCGACCTGTGCGGTGAGCGAGCCGCGGCAGCCCTCGGCGAACAAAGTGTAACGACCGTGCAGCTCCATCCCAGGTTCATGATTGTCCTTGGGCTTGCCGTCACGGTCGAGGCCCATATCGCCGGTAGCGATCCCTTTGACCCTGCCATCTTCGTGATAGAGCACCTCGGCCGCGGCAAAGCCCGGATAGACTTCGGCCCCAAGTGCCTCGGCCTGCTCGCCCAGCCATTTCACCACGCGGCCCATGCTGACGATATAATTACCGTCATTGTGCATCTGCGGCGGGGTCGGTAGTTTGATTGCCCTGTCCTTGGTCATAAACAGGAAACGGTCGTCGGTGACGGGCGTGTTGAGCGGCGCACCTTTCTCCTTCCAATCCGGTATGAGCTCATTGAGCGCCCTGGGTTCGAGCACGGCGCCCGAGAGGGTGTGGGCACCAAGCTCGGCCGCCTTTTCGACCACGCAGACCGAAATCTCCCGGTCGCTCTCGATCCCGAGCTGACGTAACTTGATCGCCGCAGCGAGACCAGCTGGACCCGCCCCCACGATCACCACGTCGAATTCCATGCTTTCTCGTTCCATCGCACCCTCGATATCGCTTTGCCGCTAACGGCAAATCCCTTTCACTGAGCCCGAAGTCCGGGTAAACAGCGAGAGGGGGTGATCACGACCATCTGGCAATCTAACTGGTGAAGGTTAACAAGAAACCCCCCAACCATGTCCGAGGACGGCGGGATGGTGTGGTCATGGCTGCGACATGACGCCCCTTGTGAACGCCTGAAGCGGGAGGCGATGGACGCGACAATGACGAAAGACGGTCAGACCCAGATTTCGATGACCCGTCAAGACTTGCTTGCCTGGCTCGATTGGTATGCAGCCATGGGGGTTGGAGAGCTTGTCGCCGAACAACCGATTGATCGCTTTGGCCGCGCTGAACCCGAGACGCCCAGGACTCCGCTACCTGATCGCGCGGCGAGCAGGGCGTCGGCTCGGCAAGAGAACCACGCGGACGGCCCGCCGAGCTGGGTGCTTGGCCATGAGGAGATGGGCGGACAAGCCGGGCATGGGGCGGCACCGCTTCAGCCTTCGGCCTCGCCACCAGTTCTCGATTTCGGTGGTTCTGCCCATGATGCCAAGACGCTTGCCGCTTCTTGCCAAAGCCTGAAGGCGCTTAACGAGGCCTTGAAGACCTTCGACGGCTGCGCGCTCAAGGAAACGGCCATCAATCTCTGTTTTGCCGACGGCAACCCCGAAGCACCCATCATGCTGATTGGCGAAGCGCCCGGTGCTCAGGAAGATCGGCAAGGCAAACCGTTTGTCGGCCCAAGCGGCCAGCTCCTGGATCGCATGCTCAAAACCATCGGCCTGGATCGGACCAAGGTGTATATCACCAATGTCATTTTCTGGCGTCCACCCGGCAATCGTACGCCGACCGCCGCCGAAATCGCGATCTGCCAGCCTTTCCTGGAACGCCAAATCGAGCTGCTTCGGCCGAAGCTTCTGGTTTTCGTTGGTGGCATTGCTGCACGAGCACTCCTCGGCGTGACGCAAGGCGTGACCAAATTGCGCGGTCGTTCATTTACTTACCAAACAGCAGATGGTCATGAAATTCCGGCAATCGTGATGTTTCATCCAGCGTATTTGTTAAGACAACCCGCGCAAAAGCGCTTTGCTTGGCGAGATCTAATTGAGATAAGAAAAAATATTAAAAATTTGTAAATAAATATAGTTACTGCACAAACAAATAAAAAATCTCGTTAACTTTCAATTTTACATAATTTAAAATATAATCCGCCGCATGATGAAAACACAGACTGCCAATTTAACCTCGCCGCTGCGGTTCGTTGCACTTTTTACTTCAGCCGTGCTTGGTGCAAATCCGATTGCCGACGCATCCGAAGGTGTGCGGATTGCGGGCCTGTCCAACGCCGATCCGACCTATGAGGTCGAACACGCCACCAGCAAGCCGCTAAGCGAGCGCGCTGCTCTTCTCTACGGTGAGATCTTCGATCTGCAGCGAGCTGGTGCGTGGAAAGCGGCCGACGCTCTTCTTGCTCGGCTGAGGGACGAAACCCTGCTCGGTCATGTGAACTATCAGCGCTATATGCACCCAACCGCCTATCGCTCGTCTTATAAGGAACTGGCGGCATGGCTCGACCGCTACAGCGATCATCCCGACGCGAACAAGATCTACGAACTGGCGATAAAGCGTCAGCCCAGAGGTGCGAAAGCACCGCGAAAACCCGCCAAAGGTTATATGACCGGCAGTGGTCAGCAGTCTCAAGAATTGATCCGGGTGCGCTATCGTTCCTCGCTGCGACGCTCCGAGGCCATGGAGACCGTCGTGCAGGCGTGGCTTAGAGATCTCGACCGCACGGGTGATCGGGGGCGGATCGACGAAGCCCAACGACTGTTCAAGCAACCGGATTTGCATGACGTCATTGATAAAGTAGAGGCAGACCTTGCTCAATGGGCTGTCGCGCGCGCTTATTTCAGACAACGCGACTTCAAGCAGGCATTCAAGCTGGCGCGCGAAGCTGCCACACGCTCCGGTCATATCGTGCCTGAAATGCATTGGACGGTTGGCATGAGTGCCTGGCGGACTGGCCATATCGATATCGCCGCAAAGCATCTCTCGACACTCGCCGAGTCGCCCAAGGCCGATTTAGGCGAGCGGGCCCGCGCTGCTTACTGGACGGCCCGGGCCGTCGGCTTCAAGACCAGCCGTTCCCGACACTTCTTGAAGATTGCAGCGAACTATCCCCGGCATTTCTATGGCCTCCTCGCCCGCCAGCGCCTGAGCATGCCGATCGATCACAAGCCGGCGGTCAAGGTTCAGGACGATATCGCCGAAATCCTGCTTCGCTATCCCGCGGCAAAGCGCGCCACGGCTCTTGCCCAGATCGGCCGCCATGGCCTTGCCGAGAAGGAGCTTCGCACCCTTGCCGCTCATGCCAAGTCGACACTTACTGCTGGTCTCCTGAAGCTTGCCCAAAACTTGCACCTGCCCTCGGTCGAGATGCGCCTCGCCCATCGCCTCGGCTATAAAGGCGACATTCATCTGGATGCATTCTATCCGATGCCGAACTGGGCACCGCACAAGGGCTACCGCGTCGATCGCGCCCTGGTGTTCTCCGTCATCCGCGCCGAGAGCGGCTTCGATCCTGCAGCAGAGAGCCATGTCGGTGCGCGCGGCCTGATGCAGGTGATGCCCGGCACCGCGAAGCACATCGCCAAGCGCACCGATCTGACGCTGAAAAGCACCGACCATCTGTTCGATCCCGAGACGGCGATCACTTTCGGCCAGGCCTATCTCCAGGAACTCTTGAACCGGGACGGTATCGGCGACAATCTGATGTTCATCGCCGCCGGCTACAATGCAGGACCTGGTCGGGTTGTTCAGTGGCGTGAAGCCTTCAATCTCGAAAGAGATCCGTTGATGTTCCTCGAAATGATCCCTTTTACCGAGACCAGGGTTTACGTGAAGAAAGTTTTATCTAACTTTTGGAACTACCGCGCCCGCCTCGGCCAGCCGCTGCCATCCCTCGAAGCCATGGCCGGCAATCAATGGCCCGGCTACCGCGCTTTCGATGAGGAGCCAAGTCTCTATGCCGACATCGACCACGCCCAGAGCTAAGGCCAGGCGGCCCTGGGGTCATGTGTTCTGGGCCGTCGCAAATGTTGGAGTTGGTTGTCATGGGGATCGATGAAAGCCGGGCTTTTCACCCCCTTCGGATCGCGGTACTGACCGTCTCCGACAGCCGAAGCCTGGAGGATGACCGCTCAGGCGACCTTTTGGTGGAGCGATTGACCAAGGCGGGCCACGAGCTTGCGGGTCGTGCCATGGTCAAGGACGACACCGATCAGATCGCGCAGCAACTGAGCAAGTGGATCGACGATCCCGAGGTCGAGGTGGTCATTTCCACCGGCGGCACGGGCCTTACCGGGCGTGATATTACCCCGGAGGCTCTGGAACGGGTCGCGGAAAAAATGATCCCGGGTTTCGGCGAGATGTTCCGGATGGTCAGCTTTCAGAAAATCGGCACATCGGCACTCCAATCCCGCGCGACCGCTGGTGTTGCCAAGGGAACATATCTGTTCGCCCTGCCTGGATCGACCGGTGCCTGCAAGGACGGTTGGGACGAGATCCTGGCGGCACAACTCGACATCCGCCACCGTCCCTGCAATTTCGCCGAGCTGATCCCGAGGCTGAGAGAGCACGAAACCTGCTGAACGCGCTCACGAACTCTCTCTTCCGTCCATTTGCGCTTTTGAATTCGCCCCGACGGCCAGCAAGAAGCCGATCAGCGCCGCCACCAGTCCTGTGACAAACATAGGCAGATGACTTCCGGTCATCACCAGGAGCCAGGATAAGAGAAAACCGGCCGCAGCCGTCGTCACCCCCCAGACCGCGGTTGCCAGGCGCCAAAGGCGAGGGGCAGCATCGCCGCCCAGCTCGCGCGATCGGACCAGGCCAAGGGCGGTGATCCCCAAGACCGTCACCCCGGCCCCTACGGTAGAGGCGAAAAGCGCCAGAGGGCTGGTCCAGATCAAAGGCAGCACCAGGGAGAAAGCCTGAGCCATTAACGCCAGTGTGAGCGCGCGTCCGGCACCCAGCCGGTCCGCAAGACGGCTGAAGATGATCCCGCCAAGGGCAGCGGCAGTGCCGTAACCCAGCCAGGCAAGGCCGCCTGCTTCCGTGCCTAGTCCGAGACCACGGGCGATAAAGTCCGGCCAGAAGACCATATGCGCCGTCCCGGCAAAGCCTGCGAAACCATAGACGATCAGGAGCATCCCGCCGCCTTCCGGCAGCGGTGGGCCGCCGCGCGGTGCTGGCGGAGGAGCCGGGACATCTGGCCAGATCCTCCAGGACAGCGCCGCGAGCAGGGCAGCTGTGAAAGCCAGGGCCAGCCAAGCAGCGGACAGCCCGAAAGGAAGGAGGGCAGGTACCAACAAGGCGCTGATAATGATGCCGAGACCAACGCCGGCGATCACGAAACCGGAGGCGAGGTTGCGCATCTTCCTCGGCACCACCGCCTGCACGGCAGGGCCAGCCAGCACCATCAGCACGCCGCCGGTGAACCCGGCCAGGACCCGCCAGGGCAGAAACCAGAGAAAACCGCCATTGATGGCGCAAAGCGCGAAGCCGGCCACCGCCGTCATCATGCTCAGACGCAGCGCCCAGACGACTCCGAGCACCCGCGCCACCATGCCTGCCCCAAAAGCACCGACCAGGTAGCCGGCGAGGTTGGCCCCGCCGAGCATCCCGGCAGGCCCGGCGCCGAGCCAGCCATCCTGGACCATCGCTGGCAAGATCGGACCATAGGCAAAACGCTGGAGGCCGATCCCAAGCAGGGTTGCACAACATCCGGCAAGGATCGGCTGCCAGGCTGGTGCGGTCGCTTTGGTCACCAAATCAACGACAAAGGCAGGCAGATCCCGTCATGTCCCTCATCAACATCACCACGATTCACCGAACATTCCTGAGCGTGTAACGGAGGACGGATTTTGCGTTCGGCATCCGATGAACATGATGAGATGATGACCGCGATATCCCTCTACCAGATAGCGTCATCACGCCGTCAACCCAGGAAGAGGGTCAAGACCCCGGCATAGCCGTAAAGCCGGTTTTCGAAGATCTCTCCATTGGTGAAGAGGCCGGCAAGCGGCACGTTGCCCAGCTCTTCCTCAATCATGAAAAGCTCCGTCGACTCGGTCCCGAACATATGACGGCCACGTGCAAAGCAGCTGTGATAAAGCGCTCCCAGAATAGGCCGGGTATCGGCTCGCTTTCTAAGGTCGGCCGCCAACCGCCTAAGATCGGCTCGCGCGCCCTCGGGATCGCGCTTGACAAAACAAAGGCGGTCACCGCGCTTGAGGTCGTCGCTTACCATGATCAATTGGCGGAACGGATCAATATCGCCGAGTTCCCGGACCAGATAGTCGTTTTGGTCGGTGTCGCTCTGCGGTCGTGCGGCAAGAATGAAACCCGCCATCCGATCCGGGTTCTTGGCGAGAACAGGACCCACATCCCTCTTCAAGACGTCCAGGGCAGGTTCGTCGTCGAGCCTTTGGACCCAGGGGCCATCCATTGCGGTGATCTCACGCGTTGGGCCAATGGGCGTGCAGCCCTGCGAAAGGCCCGTGATCATCGGCATGTCGTCAGATATCAGAACGCCGGACAATCCGCCTTCGGTAGGCCTCCCGGCGATTTGCATGGCGCCGTTACCATGGGCCGAGGTCAATCCTCCGACCAGGAAAGCATCGGTTTGCCGGCTGAGCTGTTCGATCATCAATGGCGTTTTCGTTTGGCGCGGATCCCCGTGGACGATGGCGAAGCGCACCGGGTTGCCATGCGCTGTCAGACGGCGTTGATCGCACTCTTGTCCAAAGACGCCATCGAAAACTTGAAATTCTTTCGTTGGTATTGTCGCGGCGAGGACAACGATCGCCCCTTGATCGAAAATAGCCCGGCCATTGGTGCAGACGCCGCTACCTCCGGTGCCCACCCAGATATCGATCCCGGTCGCTTCCTTCAACCGGGCTGCGATCAGGTCCAGCGCATGAGCCAGGGGATCGCTTGCGTAGACAAAGCCCAGATTGGCCGTCGAGAATTCGAATTTTGAGGTCAGCGATGCAGGCATCACATGCGGTCAGCCAATCAGGTCCGGCTCCCGATGCAGCTCGGAATTGTTTCATGAACATCTCATTTCGAAACCTACCTAGCGCAGGCAATGAATAAATCCAATCCATTCAGCAGCTGCGACATCACGGGGGCCGCCCTGTCTGCGCAATCTCGATGATCGCCTTGGCCCGATGTGCAACACCGAGAGGCGGCGGTTGTTCACGACATGAGAAGAAAACCCTTAACGATATGATTTTAAAAAAATACCTGACGCATTTTCATGAATTTCAATGAACTTGTCTTGCGTGGGTCAAGATTATTGCAAGTACATCGAATTTAATGTTTATCTTGATGGAAATTGGATGATCCGTTAATCATGCAGTCCTTGCCCTTTATGTTTCCATCCAAAGTCACGTTTACTTTAGCGTGGAGCGTCGGGATCGCTTGCTACGATGCTTGATGTCGTCGTCATTGATGATCGGATTACCTGTTCGATGATACCGGCAGGGTCGTCGAGATCGTCACCGTGCCGCAAGATGTCACCTTGCCGAAGCAACGGGATGTCATGACGCGCTCCAAGGCTGATCGGGATCCCTTGACCGATCTGCCCAGTCGCGACGTCTATCGGGATTATCTTGACGATGCATTGACGCGGGCACTTCGACGAGAGACGACTTGCGCCTTGTTGCTGGTCGATCTCGATCGTTTCAAAGGCGTGAATGACGCCTTCGGGCTGACCGACGGAGATCTCTTGTTGAAGAGCGTTGCCACGCGATTGACCCATCACCTAAAGAAGAACGACGTTATCGGCCGTTTTGGTGGCGATGAATTCGTCATTCTTCAGAACGATATCACGGGACAGAAAGATGCGGAAATACTGGCAGCGCAGCTGAGAGAGGGCTTCCGCGAGCCGTTCGTCGTCGCGGCTGAAGAGCTTTACATCAGTGCAAGTGTCGGCATCACCATGTTTCCGATCGATGGACAAAAGGCCGATCGGCTTTTGAGGAATGCCGAACTTGCCATGTATCGTGCCAAGGCGGTCGGCCGCAACGCGACCTGCTTCTTTTCGCCTCGGATGAACATGGTGGCAAGGCGTACCGGCTTGTTGGAGCGGGAATTGCGGCAGGCGGTCGCCGGTCAGCAGTTCACCGTCCATTATCAGCCATGCCGCTCGATGCACAGCGATCGCATCCTCGGCATGGAAGCGCTATTGCGCTGGCGTCATCCGCGGCGCGGCATGGTCAGGCCGAGCGAGTTCATCGGCCTTGCCGAAACGATCGGTCTGATCAATCCCATCACGGCGTGCGTCCTCGAGCAGTCATGTCGTCAACATCGTTCCTGGATCGACCAGGGGCTGCCGCCGCTCCGGCTCGCCGTCAATCTATCGCCGATCCAGTTCCGGGAAGAAGGCATTGTCGATCTGGTGAAGTCCATGCTGGAACGTACGGGCATTGCGCCGGAAACCCTCGAGATCGAGCTCACCGAAGGCGTGATGCTGGAAAACAGCAAGGTCGCGATCGACAGCCTGACGCGCCTCAATGATCTTGGCGTTACCTTTTCTCTCGATGATTTCGGCACGGGCTATTCGTCACTATCCTATGTGCGCCGCTTGCCCGTCCAGCGTCTGAAGATCGACCAGAGCTTCGTTCATCGATTGGGTAAGGATGGTCAGGACGATGCCATCGTCCGCGCGATCATCGATCTTGGCCACAGCCTGGACCTCAAGATCACGGCCGAGGGCGTGGAGACCAGCGAACAGCTTGATCATCTCAAGATCCTTGGCTGCGATGAAGTGCAAGGCGACCTGATCAGCCCTCCCCTGCCGGCGGGAGCTTTCGCGGCACTGTTATCGAGAAAAAGTCCTGGAGCGATGGCGCCAAGCTGATTGACAGATGTCTGACGTAATGATCCTCGCCTTACTTCAGAATGGTGACTTCGACCCTGCGGTTGGCGTCTCGACCTTCGGCCGTAGCATTTGATGTGATGGGAAGCTTCTCGCCCTGACCTTCGGAAGAGAGCCGATTGCCCTTGATCGCAAATTCTTCGACGAAGTAGTTTCTGACCAGATCCGCCCGTCGTTCCGACAATGCCTGGTTATATCGGTCGTCCCCCACCGCATCGGTATGACCGACGATCAGAACCTCTCGTTCGCTGTAAAGGTCAACTATTTCAGCAACTTTGGCCAGCATATCATAGGCATCTGGCTCGATCTTGTCGCTGTTCACGGCAAACAAGATGGTGCCTGGGACTGTCATGGTCAGTCCATGGGGCTCTGACCTGACATCGAGATCCGCCAGTAAGGTTGCCGCGCGCTGACGGCGATCATCCGGTAATCCCGTAATCAATGCGGCAACGGCTTTGGGGGGGCGGTTTGACGGTGCAACCGCATCGTTATTGGTCTTGATGACTCGATTGGCAAGAGGGCTGCCGGCGGCTGGTGGGTTTCTGGTTCTATGAGGTGCGGTCAACGTAGGTGATGTCGCAGCGATGAGTTGCTGTTGTCCGGCTGCTGCCGCCCTCGCCGGTGTCAATTCTGGCACCCAAGCCTCTTCGGCTGCCGCGGCAATCTCAGCCGGCAAACGCCCGTCATCCCCTGCGTCATCGATATCAGCTGAGCCTTGGCGGCCTGCCGGTATCGTTGGTCCTCCGCTCGGCGGGATCAATTCATCGCTCTTGACGGTCGCAAGGGCTGCATTAATCTCGTCGATCTGATTTTCAACGGCAATCAGATTTAGCCGGGCAGCATCTGTTGCTTCGCCCGCTGCCGTCCTCAAGACCTTAACTTGCTGCTGAAGATCACTATTACTTGCGCTGACCTGCCGGACCTGGACGCGGGCTGCCTCGAGATCCTGCCGAAGTTGATCTGCTTCCTCGCGATTCGCAGCAAATTGCTCGCGCAGCACTGCCGCTTCCTGGTTGGATGCGGTTAGGTTGATGCTGACTTCATCCAGTGTCTCGCGGGTTGTGGCGAGTTCCGAGCGAACGCTGGTCAATTCCGTGACGGATTTGTCGAAGTCTGCTGCGAGTTTGTTGGCTTGAGCCTTAGCTTCGCTGACTTCCACGCTCTTTCGCGCCAACTCTTCGTCGAGCTCGGCGCCTCGCTGTTCAGCAATCAGCGCACTTTCTCGCGTGGCATCGAGTTCTTTCCGCAACCCCGCCACTTCCTGGGCGGAGGCTTCTGTGCTGCCGGAGAGGGCTTCAATTCGAGCGGCATAGTCGTCTTTGACCGTCTTGAGCTCTTCCGTTGCCTCACGCGCTATTGTTTCAGTGCGAGCGAGGCTCGTGCTGAGCTGACTATTTTGCCAGCGCATGGCGACCAGTTCTTCATCCAACCGTCGCGCCTCAGTTGCCGCAGCCGTTGCCGTCTTTTCCGCTTCTCTAGCTTGAAGGGAGATCGCATCCTTTGCCGTTTGCAGTTCGGCATTGTCGGATCTTGCTTGATTAAGCGTGGCCTTTAGCTGCCGATTCTCAGAGAGCGCGGCTTCCAGTTTCTGTCTAAGCTCACTCGCGACCTTGGCGATTTCCCCAGCTTTGGTGAGTTCCGCCAGACGAGCACGTGCTGCTGACAAGGCTTCATTCAGCTCGGAGAACGGCACGTCAACATCGACTTGTGCATCAGTCGGTGCTGCCTTGGCTTCCGACGTGTCGATGTTTTGGGCTTTGAGCGAACCTTCTGCTGCCAAGGACGTCAGAGCCGACGGCAAGCTTTCTGCTTTGGCTGTCCCGTAGCCAGACGTGACGCTAAGAGCCATCACGCTTCCCAAAAGGCTCAATAGAGCCGCTCTCACAACGTGACGAGGTTCGAACATCGCTCAGAATCCCACAGCGCACCCTTGGATCATACAGGGCTGGATCGTAATTTCGAAACCCTGATCATGTCGTGTGCTTTCGCTGCGTCAAGTCAAATCTATTGAAGGCTAAATTCAAACAATCTTGGTCATCCCTGCGGTTTATGCCCCAGCTGTTCCCGATTTTTCATGTGTCGAATTGTCGCGTCGTGTGCTGTTATTTCGCTTAATCATCATTCTTGGTCCATGGTGGCTCTGACGAAGCTTACGTTCCGTCAAGGTTTTGCAATCTGGATGTATGACTATTCGAGCGCAATTTTACGTTTTTTGCATTTTTCACTCCTCAATCTTCATCTCGAGTTGGGTTCGATCTGAGATCAACAACGATATTCACCAGGTCCGACGGGACAAATGGAATTTTTTGTTTCAACGCACGGATTTAAATGATCCTTTCAGCGTTAATACCAGTAATCGGTCAAATTCAGATCCTAGCCCTGATGTCGATCTTTCGAAGTGACCTTGAGCCGGGTCCCTGGAATACCTAAGTCACGGATTGTCGGTCACGATGGCCGAAATTAACAAGCGATCGGACGCTTCTCAGTCGACCTCGCATATTGTTATGCGACGATAGTAGAGCGCGTTCGATGTGAACTAGAAAAGGTAAGAGTTTCAGCGATGTCGCTGCATCGACGGCAGTTTATGACGACATCAGCGAGCGCTGCACTTGGCGTTTTGGCGCCGGCATCGGCTTGGGCTGACGATCAAGCTCTCAACGGCATCCAGCATAGTTCCATGAATGGCACTGCCGTCTTCGGTTTTGAGCAGGTGCGTATCCTTGCCGAAGATTTGGCAGGGGCGCCTTATCGTCCCGACGACCTTGTGCTTCCGGAAAAACTCCGCGCTTTGGATGTCCCAACCTATCAGCGGATAAAATACCGGGATGAAGAAGCGCTGTGGCGCGATGACCATTCTCGGTTCCGTGTCGTGTTTCGCCATCTGGGCTCCTATTATGAGAAGCCGATCAAGATCAATGTTGTTGATCACGGACAGGTTCTGGAGGTTCCATACCGGCAAGATTTGTTCGACTATGGCGTGGATGGTTTATCCGAGGACCTGCCTCCGGATCTCGGTTTTGCCGGCCTCACGCTTCATTATGCAGAAGATGGCCCGGTTCATTTTCCGGAGATCGCGACTTTTCACGGCGCGTCCTATTTCCGATTGCTGGGGCGAGATCAGCAATACGGCTTATCAGCACGCGGCCTCGCCGTTGACACAGGCTTGCCGAAGGGCGAAGAATTCCCGTTGTTTCGCGAGTTCTGGCTTGATAAGCCTTCGGCGGGTGCGGATGAAATCAAAATTTGCGCGCTCCTGGACAGTCCGAGCATCACAGGTGCCTACGAATTCATCCTTCACCCCGGCGTTGTCGCCGTTGCGGAGGTCAGGTCCGTCCTTTTCCCAAGACGTCCCATCGACAAGCTTGGCATAGCGCCGCTGACCAGCATGTTCATGTTTGGTGAGAACAAGGGTCGGCAATTCGACGATTTTCGTCCTGAGCTGCATGATTTTGACGGTTTGCTGATCAACAACGGAAGCGGCGAGTGGCTTTGGCGGCCGCTCTCGAACCATAATACGCTGCAAATAAGCGCCTTCTTGGATGAGAACCCGCGAGGGTTCGGCTTGTTCCAGCGTGATCTGAACTTCGAGAACTATCAGGATCTCGACGATCGTTATCATAAGCGCCCGAGTACCTGGGTCGAGCCGACGTCGCCTTGGGGACCAGGACATGTCGAACTGATTGAGATCCCGAGCGACCATCAGGACAATGACAATGTCGTTGCCTTCTGGGTTCCCGATGCGCCGGCTGAGGTCGGCCTGCCCATCGAACTTTCCTACCGGTTGCATTCTCAGCTTGATCAGCCGCGCCGGCCGCCGCTTGGCCGGGTCGAGTCCACCCGGATTGGCCCATCGAAAGAAAAAGACGGTCGCCGGTTTGTCATCGATTTCAAGGGCGGCCGTCTGGATGAGCTGGCACCGGATGCCAAAATCAAGGCCACTGTCAAAGCGCATCAGGGCGAATTAGGACCGGTTGAGCTCCGCCATAATCGAGAGCTTGGCGGTTGGCGGCTGGCCTTCGATCTTTTCCCCAATGGCGAACCTCTTTGTGAAATGCGCGCCATTTTGGATCTAGACCAAGAAGACGTCTCCGAAATTTGGACTTATCGTTGGACACCATCATGAGCAATAACAATAACCTCGTCAGTCGGTATCATCCCAGCCTTGATGATCAACAAGCGGCAGAAGGCAAACTCTGCCGGTTTTTTGCAAGTTTCGGTGTTGACGCGATGGTCGAGCGCGAGCGCCTGATCGATTCCTTCATTTTGCGGGCATCCCGGTTTCGGCGCAGTCACGGCGGTTTCGACCTCGCTTCGTTGGCCTTGGATGAGGCCGAGATTGAAGTAAGAGCTTGGTTCGCCAAGGTTTTTGGCATCGACGATAGCGATGAGCGCACCTTGTTGATGACCGGCCGAGCTGCCTTCTTGATGTGCGGTGGCGAGAAACGATTTTCAAGTTTGTTCCTGACGCCGATTGAAGACTTGCCAACCGGCTTCATCAAGGCGATGCACGACCATGCACCAGCCGCCGTTCCACCTCACGATCTTGGCGACATGCATCATCAACCCTATGAGGCCTGGTCATTCCGTCACGTGATGATGAAGGCAGTGCCGATCGACAGGAGCCTGATGCACGCCCTTGGTAACTTGATCCGACGTGACGGCAGAGGGCTCGGGTTGAGCTGGCGGAATACCAGGCCGACCTCCTAAGTGAAGGGGATCTGATGTCGCGCGCGATACGCATCATCGGTCCACTTCGGCGCCTTGGTCTTACGGTTCTTGTGTTGCTTGGCACGGCGGCAGCTGTAAGGCTGCTGGCCAGTGTTCTGGCATCAGACGGGCTCTCTATCCCTGAAGTCGGTATTCTTATCTTGTTCGCCCTTACCTTTGCCTGGATTTCGATGGCATTCTGGACGGCGATGGCAGGATTTTCTCTCGGCTCTTCGGCCTCCAGTCGAGGGTGCGGGCGGGCCAGCTTGTCGACGGTGACCAGGATCAGGTGGAAGGCCGAACGGCTCTTGCGGTCCCCATCTATCATGAGGAGCCGGATGCGGTCGGTCGCCGACTTGCGGCCATTTACCGTTCGCTTGCACAAACTGGCGAGCAGCATGCCTTCGACTTCTTTATCCTGAGCGACAGCCAGGACGCCGACATCGTCTTCGAAGAAGAAACGATGTGGGCAAGGCTTTGTGCCGAACTTGGCGCAAAAGATCGGATCTTTTATCGCAACCGTTCTGACAATCAGGGGCGGAAAGCCGGCAACATTGCTGAGTTCTGCCGTAGCTGGGGCAAACGCTACAACTATTTCATCTGTCTGGATGCCGATAGCCTGATGACGGGCGAAACGCTCGTCTACCTCGCCAAGCTGATGGACGCCAATCCCAAGGCGGGCCTGATCCAGACGTCACCGCAACCGGTTGGCGGCAAGACTTTGTTTGCGCGCATACAGCAATTCGCCTCAGCGCTTTACAACCCGCTTTATGCCCTTGGAACCGCCTTTTGGTACCCGGGGAGAAGCAACTATTGGGGCCATAACGCCATCATTCGAACCGAAGCGTTCATGGCCGAGGCGGGTCTGCCCAAATTACCCGGCAAACCGCCGCTTGGCGGTGAAATCCTAAGCCATGATTTCGTCGAGGCGGCTCTCCTCGCTCGATCCGGCTGGTCGGTTTGGCTGGTGCCTGAGGTCGAGGGCAGCTACGAGGAATTGCCGCCGACCCTTGCTGACTACGCGCAGCGCGATCAGCGCTGGTGCCAAGGCAATCTCCAGCATACCGGACTCCTGCCCATGAAGGGCATCTGTGCGGTCAATCGGATGCACCTTCTCTTTGGCGTCATGTCCTACATGGCGTCGGTTTTCTGGCTGGTGCTGCTGCTCTTGGCCACGCTCGAATCCGCATGGTTGCAGACCGCAGCCTGGGTTTACTTCCCCGATGCGGGCAGTCTCTTTCCTACATGGCCGGTTTCCAAGACATTCGAAATGCTGGGACTCTATAGCATTACAATGGGGATGTTGTTCCTGCCGAAGTTCCTGGCGCTGGCAACAGCGCTTGCCGACCCGGTTCGACGGAAGGGGTTCGGCGGTCCTTCGGGCTTGATCAAGAGCACGCTGAGCGAGCTCGCTTTTTCCGTTCTGTTGGCGCCGATCATGATGTTCCAGCAAACCCAGGCCGTCCTCAACACATTGCTTGGACGCAAGGTCAGCTGGAAAGGACAGCGTCGTGGCGACGGCGTTGAAGGATGGGGCGATGCTGCTGCCAATTATGGTGCGATATCGCTCATGGGCGTGGTTTGGGCGCTGGTTGCCTATCAGTTGGCGCCAGCGCTCCTGGCTTGGATGAGCCCCGTACTCATCGGTCTGTTCCTGGCCATACCGCTGGCGGTGTTGACCAGCCAACCTAAAGTCGGTGCCGTCGCGAAGCGTTATGGGTGGTTCCTGACGCCTGAGGAATCATCACCCCCCGACGTCGTCGCGGATCAGCACGAAGCCACCGAAGCTGCGTTGAACGGCAGCGGAACCGACACTGATCCGTTGATCCGTATAACCGCACCAACATCGCGTTAATCTATTGTTAACCTTAATGGTTTAGTGATTTCCCGTGGCGATGGCATTGGAAAGGGACAGTCATGGGCAGCGTTATCACGGTGGGCAATCTCAAAGGCGGTACGGGGAAAAGCACGATTGCCGTCAACCTCGCTTGTGCGCTCGCTGAGGCTGGGCACAAGACGCTGCTCCTCGATGCCGATATCCAAGGAACGGCTAGCCTTTGGCACCAAAAGGGAGAGCTGCCAATCGACTTGGAAGCATATCCTCTCAATGGTGATCAGGATATCGGCAGCTGGGTTGGCCACGTCTTGAGATGCAAAACTCGGTGCGATCGTCTGGTCATGGATTTGCCACCGCAGACGGGATCAGGTCTTGCATCGGCTCTGTTGATTGCCGATCTGTTTCTGGTTCCCGTGACGCCCTCGAGCATCGATCTTTGCGCCACGGGCTGCGCTTTGGAGGTGCTCCAGCGAGCGCGAAGCGTTCGGGGAGCAACGAAGCCTGCCTGCATGCTCGTGCCGAGCCGGGTCGATCGGCGAACGGCTTTTGGCCGCGGGATCCAGGGATCATTGGCTCAATTCGGCCTGACGATCGGGCCACCTATTCGCCAGCGTTCGGCTTATGTCAGGGCCTTTGATACCGGGCAATGGATTGGCGATCAGGCGCCTAATTCCTCGGCACTTTCCGAGTTCAGGGTGCTGCGTGATCAGGTTGATGCAGAGCTTGCAATTCCGATATCGATGCCGATCGCAGCCTGACATCATTGAGAATGCGGATTGAACTAACCCGCTGAGGCGGGATTCGGAGTGTGATGAGAACAGCGGCGCCTCCTGCTTGAGAGGATGTGGGTGATGCAAACCCAGCCTTTCAGACAGGAGGACACGATGGCTGAGATGAGCCCGTTGCGCCGACGCATGCTTGAAGATATGGCGATCCGCAATCTGTCGCCGGCAACCCAGCAATCTTACCTTTATGCGGTGGCGAAGTTTAGCCGCCATTTCGGCCGTTCGCCGGATCGGCTCGGCATTGAGGAGGTTCGCGCTTACCAGGTGTCCTGTGCCCTGCGCTTCTTTTACGGCGTGACACTCGGTCGATCGGACATGGTGCCCAGGATCGTCAGCGCGCGCGAACCGCAGAAGCTGCCGGTGGTGTTATCGGCCGATGAGATCGTGACTTTTCTCGAGACGGTGCCGGGGTTGCGCAACCGCACGGCGTTGACCACGGCCTACGGCGCCGGTCTTCGTGTGCGCGAAGTCAGCCGGCTCAAGGTCGGGGACATCGACAGCGGCCGTATGGTAATCCGTGTCGAGCAGGGAAAGGGCGGCAAGGACCGCTACGTCATGCTGTCGCCTCAGCTCCTGCGGATTCTGCGCACCTATTGGCGACTGGCACGTCCCGGTCATTGGCTGTTTCCCGGACGCGAACTTGACCGGCCGGTGAGCGTCGCCACCCTGCAGGACGCCTGTCGGGTCGCCACACGCAAGTCCGGTCTGACCAAGCCGGTGACGGTGCACACGCTGCGCCACAGCTTTGCCACCCACTTGCTTGAGGCCGGCACCGACGTGCGCATCATCCAGGTGCTGCTCGGCCATGCCCGTCTGGCGACCACGGCGCGCTACACCAAAGTCGCGACCAAGCTGATCGCCGACACCCCAAGTCCGCTCGATCGCTTGAGCCTGCAGGTGGTCCCGCCAGGCTAAGGCGTTCGTGCGCCCGAAGCTTGAGGTGGCGGACATCGTCCGCCGCCACGGCGCTGACTTTTGCCAAGCGCAGGGCGACCGGCTCTGCCGCAGCCAACGCAGGGTACTGAGCTCGATCGATGTCTGCCGGACCGCGGCCCTTGGCGGCCATGCCGAACGCTGTGTCGATTGCGGCATGACTCGCTGCGCTTTCAATAGCTGCCGCAACCGCCACTGCCCCAAATGCCAGGGGCTGGCGCGGGCCCAATGGCTCGAAGACCGCCAGGCCGAGTTGCTGCCGGCGCCCTACTTCCATGTGGTCTTCACCCTGCCGGCGCCGGTCGCCGAGATCGCATTGCAGAACAAGGCCGTGGTCTACGACATCCTGTTCAAGGCGGCGAGCGACAGCTTGCGCGTCATCGCCGCTGATCAGAAGCATCTCGGCGCCGAGATCGGGGCCATTGCCCTGCTGCATACATGGGGTCAGACGCTTGGCCATCACCCGCATCTGCACTGCATCGTGCCCGGCGGCGGTCTGGCGCCGGATAGTCAGCGATGGATCGCCTGCCGGCCCGGCTTCTTTTTACCCGTGCGCGTGCTCGCCCGTCTTTATCGGCGCTTGTTCATCGAGAGGCTGGAGGCAGCCTTTGCCGCCGGCACGCTCCACTTCGCTGGCGCTCTTGCCGGCCTCGCCAAGCCCGCGGCCTTCGCGCATCATCTCCGAGAAGCGCGAACAATCGACTGGGTCGTCTATGCCAAACGGCCCTTCGCCGGACCAGAGCAGGTCCTCAACTATCTTGGCCGATACACCCACCGCGTCGCCATCACCAATCATCGCCTGCTTAGCCTTGACGACGGCCGCGTGAGCTTCCGCTGGAAGGACTACCGCCATCATCACAAAACCAAGACCATGACCCTCGCGGCTCATGAGTTCCTGCGGCGCTTCCTGCTACATGTGTTGCCCGACGGCTTCCGCCGCATCCGTCACTACGGCTTCCTCGCCAACGGTCATCGCACCAAAAAGCTCTCGATCCTGCGAGCCCTTCTGGCCGTGCCGGCGCCGCCTTCCATGCCGCCGCCGGCAGATTACCGTGAGCGTTATGCCCGTCTCACTGGACGCGCGCTCGACATCTGCCCTGATTGCGGTGGCCGCATGATCGAATGGCATCTCCTAGCGAGAGGCGCGGATCCACCATGTTGGAACGACAGTTCGTGAACCCGACATCGTCACCCAGCAGTCCTTCAACAATCCGCCATCGCTACGCGGGCCCGTCAGCGCGTCCAAAATCGATCGCCACCCGCCAAATGACCGCAACCGATCAATCGAAAAGCCTACCGACCGGCGTTCCGGACCGTGTTCGATCGCCAGAAAACCTGATCTCGACTGCTGCCAAAAGCTCGGAACCATGGGTGAGACGCACTGCAGGCGTCAGCGCCCCAGTTCAATGCCCATAGCACGTCACGCAGACACGGCTAAGTTCAATCAGGCTTCAAGAACGTTCCGCCACCACGTTGAACCAAGAGGCCGGACGCTTGCCGCGAAACCTCCTTGAACCCTCACTCATTCCGATGAAGACGGCCAGTGAATTCGATCGAAGGCGGCCACCGGATTCGATGAAGCCGGACAGTCTGATGGCCCCTTTGCTGACGGTTGAATAAGTTCAGGCGTTGGGCTTGTCGTCAAGGCGTTTGGCGTCGCGTTTTCGCATCGACTTTCCCTTCAACGTGATCTTATGGGCGTTGTGGACCAGGCGATCGAGGATGGCGTCGGCCATGGTGGGTTCGGCGACGATGTCGTACCAGCGCTCGATCGGGATCTGGCTGGTGACCAGGGTCGAGGCACGACCGTAGCGGTCTTCGAGGATTTCGAGCAGGTCGCGTCTTTGGCGCGCGGTCATGGGCTCGGGTCCCCAGTCATCGAGGACGGGGATAGCGGCCATCGCCGCGGGCGAGCGCGAGATCGGCGAAGAGCTTGGGCAGGCGGTGATAGAGCACGGAGAATTCGAGCCTGGCCGCTTTTTGACCGAGGGCGCATGACAGTCAGGTCTTGCCGCAGCCGCAGGCGCCGACCAGCAGAAGGCTGTGATGCTCGCGCAGCCAGTGACCGTCGACGAGATCGGCGATCAGACGCCGATCGAGGCCGCGCTCCTTGGAGAAGTCGATATCCTCGACGCAGGCTTGGCCGTAACGAAGCTTGGTGTTGCGCAGGCGGCTTTTGAGCCGTCTATCCTGGCGCTCGGTTGCCTCGCGATCGAGCAAAAGGCCGAGCCATTCGGCATGGTCGAGACTTTTGGCTTCAGGGTTGTCGGCGAGCTCCTTGAAGGCCTTGGCCATGCCGGCGAGGCCGAGTTGATCGAGCTGGCTCAGGGTTGGATGAAGCAACATGGGCGTCCTCCGATAAGGTCATTGGAAGTAGGTTGGGCCGCGGGGATGCTGGTGATGGGTGGTCGGCTCGTCGGCGGCGTCCGGATCGGGCGGACGTCGGTCGATGTTGTTCTTCAGGATCGAAGCGACCGAGCTGTAGGACAGGCCGTTGATCTCGAAGGCGCGGCCGCAGGCGGCTTCGAGGCGATCGGGCCCATAGCTCTTGCGCAGGCGAAGGATGCCGAGACAGGCGCGGAAGCCCTGCTCGGGATGAGGCTTCTTTTTGAGGATGGCCTCGATCAGGCAAGCTGTGTGCGGGCCGATGGTCTCGGCTTCGGACTGCAGGCGCTCATGGGTCCAGCCGGCGTAGCGACGATGGGCGCTCGGCATGTGCTCGCGCGTGGTGGTGTGCCGCCGCTGTTGCCGGGAGCGGAGATGGCTCACGACCCGGCGGCCGCGATGGAACAGTTCGATGGTGCTCGCAGTGATGCGTGCGCTGATCGGCTGCCGTCGCAGGCTATGGGGGACGGAGTAGTAGTGCTTGTCGATCTCGACGTGATAGTCGATGCCGACCCGACATTCCTTCCACTCGGCGTATTCGTAGGTCTCCGCCGGCAGCGGCGTGAGGGCTGGCTTGTCGATCTGGTGGAACAGCTCGAGACGCGACGCGCCGAGATGGCGGGACGGTTTGCGATTGAGCTCGTCGACGAGCTGGAAGATGGCCTGATTGAGCGTGGCCAGCGAGATGAAGCGACGGTTCCGGAGCTTGGCCAGAACCCAGCGTTCGACAATTTGGACTCCCACCTCTGCTTTTGCTTTGTCGAACGTCGTCAAATGCAGGTCATGTAGGACGACTAGCTCCAAGATACGGATCACGCATCCGTTTCACCCGCGGTCCGGGCAGGCGGTTGAGCTCGTCAGCCATGGCCGTCACTGGGGTGAGGACCGGCTCGTCTACGCCGATGCGAAGGGCGAGCTCCAGTCGATTACCACGGATCTGACGGACTTTTATCCGCCGGATGAATTTCGGCAGATTGCCGACGGTCGCGCTGCATTCCGTACCATCGATCTGATCGACCTTTGGCGCTTGCTGGATCTCCTGCAGCGTCAGGATGGCCCGGATGATGCGAAAACACTATTTTGCCGTACATGTAAAAGCAATCACGCCGCATAGCCAGGGCGGTGAGATTGTTTATGGCCGATTTTCCGGCGATAAACGCAGATATAGGGCTGACATCAGGCTTGGTGGTCAATATATAGAGGCGTATTTATCTTTACATTCCGAAGGAAGGAGATATGGCCAAACCAAGCCGTCGCGATCTCAAAAGCTAAGCGCTCGCACGCGACCACGCCCTCAATCCTCATCCCGATGCCGTCCAAGATCCCCTGTTCATCAGCCATCCGTTCTTCGATCCCAGAGATCTGGTCCAGCTGCGCTACGAGATGGTCCGACGTCATCAGGTCGACGGTCTGCCGATCAGCGACGCAGCGCGGGCCTGCGGCGTCTCGAGGCCCACCTTCTACAAGGCCAAGACCGCGCTCGCGGACGCTGGTCTGGCCGGCCTCGTGTCCAAACCGCGCGGCCCCAAAGAAGGACACAAGATCTCGGCCGAGATCATCGCCTTCGTCACCCAGATCAAAGCCGACAACCCCAAGCTCACCACGCCGGAATGCCTGACTGCCATCAAGGATCGGTTCAACATCAAGATCCATCGGCGCAGCCTGGAACGAGCCCTGGCGAGGAAAAAAAAGCGCAGCCCCCAAGCTGACAGCTACCGACGCCGTCGACGCCTACGAAAACCTGCGTGCCGCCGCGCTCAATACCGCGCCGATCAGAGATGCGGGCCTCAGCACGATCCGTCACCATGGCATGGTCCGCTGGCTTCAGGGCTCGACCTGTCAGCCAGTCGTCGAATTACGACAATCACCCCAAACGCGTCTCATAGCCCGTCGGTCGCCGGCGACATGCGAATTGACCCGTCTCCTCGCCGGCATCGTCGTCACTCTCACCAGGGAGCCCGTCCATGCCTGAACTCACCATCGCTGGTTCCAAGGTGACCGCTGATCATCAAAAGCGCGACGCCTATCTCTACGTCCGGCAATCGAGCCTTCGTCAGGTCGCCGACCATGGCGAGAGCACCCAGCGCCAATATGCCCTTAAGCAGCGCGCCATCGCCGCGGGCTGGCCGGCCGAGCGTATCCGGATCATCGATTGCGATCTCGGCAAGTCAGGCTCAAACGCCACCGGTCGGCAAGGCTTCCAGGAATTGGTGGGTGATGTCGCGCTCGGCAAGGCGGGGATCGTCATGGGGCTCGAGGTCTCTCGCCTGGCGCGCAATTCTGCCGATTGGCATCGGCTGATCGAGCTGTGCGCACTCACCGCCACGCTCATCCTGGACGAGGACGGGATCTACGATCCGGCAGGCTTCAACGATCGTCTTCTGCTCGGGCTCAAGGGAACCATGAGTGAAGCCGAATTGCATATTCTCAAGGCCCGCATGCGTGGCGGGCAACTCAGCAAGGCGCGCCGGGACCGAACAACTACCCATGCCCCCGCCCGTAGGCCTGGTTCGCCGGCCCGACGGCGCCATCGACCTCGATCCCGACGCTGAGGTGCAGGCCGCGATCCGGTTGGTATTCGACACCTTCAAGCGCACCGGCAGCGCCATGCGCACAGTACGCCACTTTCTGGATCAGGGCATCCTGTTCCCGCGACGTCTGCGCAAGCGGCCGAACAAGGGCGAGCTCCGATGGACCCCGCCCCGCCATTCACGCATTCTCCAGCTGTTGCATAATCCGCGCTATGCCGGCGCCTTCGTCTATGGCCGGACGCGCATCCAGCATCGACCCGATGGTGGCAGTACCCAGCTCCGCGTGCCCCGAGATCAATGGCAGGTCGTGATGCCAGACATGCATCCGGGCTATATCGACTGGCAGCGCTTCGAGGCCAACCAGCAACGTTTGACCGACAATGCCCGGGCCGTTGGCCAGCATCGTCGTTCGGGGCCGGTACGCGAAGGGCCAGCCCTGCTCCAAGGGCGTGTGCTGTGCGGCTTGTGCGGCGCGCGCATGGGTGTTCTGTTATGCAACCGAGAACGGTCGATCCAGCCGTAGCCGACCTTCTGGTCGAGTTGATGGAACCCATGACGATCGAGGTGACGCTTGCGGTGCAGCGTGAACTCGAGTCTCGCCGAGACCGAGGCTATTCGCCGTCGGCATGTCGCACGCCTGCGTTACCAGGCCGAGGCGGCGCGCTGGCGTTACATGAAGGTCGATCCTGACAATCGCCTGGTCGCCGACGCCCTCGAAGCTGAATGGAACGAAGCGTTGCGTCAGCATGCCGAAGCCGCCGAGGACGGCGAGCGTCGCCGTCAGGAACAGGTCACGTCACTCGATGCCGAGATGCAACACCGCCTGCGTCGTCGCGGCATGCTCTCCACCCGCGAGGTCGCGGCCCGCTTTGCTGTATCAGAGGCAGCGGTTCATGATTGGGAACGCAAAGGCCTCATCAAGAAATGCATTCAAGAAATATATTGGACAAAGTCGCTGCGCGACAGGGATCGGCGGCTTGTAATGTTTTGAATCCGTCGGGTTGGCGGCTGATTTGACTAGCGGATTGGCGTCTTCTCTCGCGATCGCAACGATCCAGAGAGGAGATGCCGATGACCCCGCTTCGTTGTCAGATGATCGAAGACCTCACCGTGCGCGGCCTGGCTGAGAACACCCACAGAGCTTATCTGCACGCCGTCAGCCAGCTCGCCCAATACTACAACCGACGGCCGGATCAGCTGTCGACACGGGAGGTGCAGCGCTTTTTGGTGCATCTTCATGAACAGCGCGGCCTGGCGTGGAGCAGCTGTAACCTCTATGCCCAAGCCCTGCGCTTCTTCTACCGGATCACGCTTGGTCGCGCTGCGGTCGATTTCTACATTCCCTGCGCCAAGCAAGAGCAGCGACTGCCGGAGATCCTGAGCCGAAAGTAGGTCCGGCGCGTCTTTGAGGCAGCCACCAACCGACGTAATCGGGCCCTGCTGATCACCACCTATGGCGCGGGCTTGCGGGTGAGCGAGGTCGTCCGCCTCAGGATCAACGATATCGACAGTGAGCGCATGACGCTGCGGATCGATCAGGGCAAAGGCAGAAAAGATCGTTACGGGCTGCTGTCCGATCGGCTGCTCCAGGAATTGCGTGGCTATTGGCTACGCTACCGGCCGGCGGATTGGCTGTTTCCCGGCCAAAGTGGAGAGCGTCCGATCACGCGCCACCGGGCCTATGACATCTACCAAGAGGCCAAGGCCGAAGCCGGGATCAACAAGGCCGGCGGCATCCATAGCCTGCGCCATGCATTTGCCATCCATATGCTTGAGGCCGGCACCGATCTGCACACCCTTCGGCGTCTGCTCGGTCGACCGCAGCCTGCGCACCACGATGCGCTATTTGCATGTCAGCGGGCGCCGCTTGATGAGCGTTACCTCACCGCTCGAGCTCATCGACCAGCTCGACGACTAGACAGTGTGCGCCGCGCTCGGCGCGACGGTTTGAGATCGGCGATATCTTCCGGCGCTACGGCCCGGTCTATCGGGCGACAACACGCCTGCATTCCCGACAACGCCAGGCGATGCGGGCGATCGAACGATGCCGAACCCCGGCCATGGGCGGCCACCTTCAGGCGTGCGATCACTGCGACGCCATGGTGGCGCGGTTCCATTCCTGCCGGGACCGGCATTGTCCGAAGTGCCAGACACTGGCCAAGGAGCGCTGGGTGGAGGCGCGTCGCAGCGAGCTTTTGACGACGCCCGACTACCATCTGGTCTTCACGCTGCCGCATGTCCTGAACCCGTTGATCCAGGGCAATCCGCGCTGCCTGTACAATCTCTTGTTCAAGGCCGCGTCAGAGACGCTGCTCACCTTCGGTCGTGATCCGAAATGGGTTGGCGGCGAGATCGGCGTCACCCTCGTGCTGCATACGTGGGGTCAGAATCTCGGCGATCATGTTCACGTTCACGGGCTGGTCACGGGCGGCGGCCTGGCGCCGGACGGCCAGCACTGGCTCAAGGCCAGGCACCGACGGTTCCTGTTCCCGGTGGCCGCCCTGTCCGAGGTCTTCAAGGCCAAATATCTCGACCTGTTGATCAAGGCCCGAAGGTCGGGTGCCCTCCGCTATGGCGGCTCAACCGAAGGGCTTGCCGATGATCCCGCCTTCGCCTTCATCGCCGAGCTCAGAAGCACCTATTGGACGGTCTATGCCAAGGCGCCTTTTGCCGGGCCAGAAAAACTGATCGACTATCTCGGTCGCTATACCCACCGGGCGGCCATCTCGAATGAGCGCGTTGTCGGCCTCGGCAACGATCAGGTGCACTTCCGTTGGCGGGACTACAGCGACAGCGCGCGCATGAAGACGATGGCGCTGGCCGCCGATGAGTTCATTCGGCGCTTCCTCCTCCACATTCTGCCTTCGGGATTCGTGCGTATTCGCCATTACGGCTTGTTCGCCAACCGTTATCGCAAAACCAAGCTCGCGGCGTATCGGGCAGCACTCGATCAACCAGAACCGGAGCTACGACCCAAACCGAGCGCAGAAGAGCTGATGAAACAGATCACCGGCCGGGACATCCTTGCCTGCCCTCAGTGCAACAAGGGCAGGCTTCAGCTGGTCATGACCCTCAAACCATCCAGCCAGCCTTGGCCCACCATGATCAGGCCACGCGTCACCGTGAATCACCGCAGGGCTGATGACATCGCCGCAACGAGGCGACAACAATGCCGCTCGGTTTCGAACAGCAAAATCAGGTGGAATCTGTCGCAACCGATGGGTCGGCGATCCCGAAACGTCGCTCTCAACACACGAAGCTCGCCAGAAATCCTATCGATCCGGCAACAGACAGCCCTCTGATCTCGCCGGCCGTGCTTGGATGAGCCATTCAATCCCCATGGGTGTCGTCGGAGAAAGCGACTTCGTCCAATGAATCTAATGCGCTGAAAGAAGAGCATTAGGCCCTATTCACTATGTCGCCACCCAGGGAAAGGGCCGCTGGGCGCGTGTCTCGACAGCCAACATGGTCTCGGCATTGCGCGCGTTCTTGCGTTATGCCGGCAAAGAGGGGTGGTGTTCGCGCCGATTGGCAGACTCGATTTCCCGGCCTCGTCTCTATCAGCAGGAAGCGCTGCCATATGCCCCGGATTGGTCTGCCGTTCAGCAAATGCTGGCCGACGTCGACACGGACAAGCCGCGGGATATCCGCGATCGCGCGATCCTTCTGCTGCTCGCGCTCTATGGCATGCGGAGCGGTGAAGTTGCTGCTTTGCGCCTTGGCCAGATCGATTGGGCGGGGAGAACCCTCAGCCTCGTTCGGCTGAAGCGGAGGCAACCCCAGATCTATCCTTTGCTATCCACCGTCGCTGAGGCTCTGGCTCGGTACATCGACACCGTTCGACCACCGTTATCCTGTCAGGAAGTATTCCTCTGCATGCAGGCGCCTGTTCGGCCATTAAAGACGGGCAGCATCTTTGACGTCGCCAATCGGCAATTCGTCGCGCTCGGCATTGAAGCGGCACATCGCGGAGGCCACGCGTTGCGTCACACCTGCGCAGTCCGTTTGCTCGCCGAAGGCCTGACCCTCAAGGAGATCGGCGATCACCTGGGACACCGCAGCACGTCGGCAACCAGCACCTATGCGAAGGTGAACATGGCGGCACTCCGCGAGGTCGGCGCCTTCGACTTGGGAGACGTCCTATGATGCTGGCCGACGTCATCGATGCGTACCTGACCCGTCAACGGTCGCTGGGCATGCGGTTCGAGTCCGCCGGACGATTGCTCCATCGCTTCGGCCGGGCAATGGGGGATCAACCGATCCAGGAGGTGACACCCGGAGCGGTCCTCGACTTTCTCAACGGCAATGGGACGTTGACCGCGACATGGGTGCTCAAGCACAGAGTGCTGACGGGCTTATACCGGTTCGCCATCAGTCGCGGATACGTCGACACTTCGCCTCTGCCGGCAACTCTGCCCAAGCTGCCGCCACAGCAAACGCCTTACGTCTATTCGACCGACGAACTGCGCCGACTGTTGGAAGCGACAGTGATCCTGCACACGGGACACAATCGTCAGGTCCCCGCGATGTACCGCACGCTGCTGTTGCTCCTCTACGGAACAGGCATGCGTATCGGCGAGGCATTGCGCTTGACCTTGCAGGACGTCGACCTCGCTGAAAGGATCATCACCGTCCGCTGCACAAAATTCTTCAAGACGCGTCTGGTTCCGATTGGACCGAAGCTTGCCGACGAACTGACCGCGCACTTTGAAAGACGCTACTTGATGCCCATGCCGCTCGGAAAGGCGGCACCGCTCTTCGCGTCGCGCGGCATTCGAGGATGGAGCTATCCACGCGTCATCGCGAGGTTCCAGCACGTGCGACGAGCTGCCGGTATCAACTGCCCCATCGGCGAACCGCGCCCGCCGCGCTTGCATGATCTTCGCCACACAGCGGCCGTGCACCGCGTCATCGCATGGTATCGCACCGGCCAGGATGTCCAGCGATTGCTTCCGCAGCTCGCCACCTATCTCGGCCACCTCGATATCCGATCCACCCAGCGTTACCTCCAAATGACGCCCGAACTCTTGCACGCGGCCAGTCAGCGCTTCGCCCGGTACGCGACGGGGGACGATCATGAAGGATGAGACACTCCTGGGGCCATGGGTTCGGCGGTTCCTCCTCGAGCATTTGGTGGCAGAACGCAATCTGGCTCGAAACACCCAGGTCAGCTACCGCGATACCCTGGCGCTCTTACTGCCGTTTGCCAGCAAGCACGGAGGGCATGCTATCGATCGCATGGCTGTCGAGGATCTGACGCCGCCCATAGTCCGCAAGTTCCTCGACCACTTGGAACACGATCGCCAATGCAGCGGTGTCACCCGCAACCAAAGGCTCGCGACTATCCGATCATTGGCGCGGTTCATTGGCATGCGCTCACCGGCGCATGTGGCCTGGTGCGCCGAAATACGGGCGACGCCGTTCAAAAAGACTGCGAAGACCGGGATCGGGTATCTCGAAAAGGCCGAGATGGACGCCCTTCTGGCCCAACCGGATCGGCGTACGCCTCTCGGAAACCGCGACCATGCTCTCCTCCGGTTCCTGTACAACAGCGGTGCTCGCGCCAACGAGGCGGCGAGTTTGACCATCGACAGCCTAAAGCTGGGAACACAATCGTCTGCGCGGCTACACGGGAAGGGAAACAAGTTCCGGACTTGTCCGCTGTGGCCGGCGACAGCGACGTCGCTGTCGCGGCTGGTCGTCAATCGGGACAAGAGTGATGCGGTCTTCTTGAACCGGAGCAACCAGCCATTGACGCGGTTCGGCATCCACCGGCTCGTGACGCAATATGCCGAACGAGCCAGCAAGACTGTACTGTCGATGGCCACGAAGCGGGTGAGCCCACACACGATCCGGCACACAACCGCGGTCCATCTGCTACGTGCCGGGGTTGACATCAACACGATCCGCGCCTGGCTCGGTCATGTGTCTCTGGACACGACGCATATCTACGCCGAGGTCGACATGGAAATGAAGGCGAAGGCGCTGGCCCGGGTCGATATCTCCGACCTGCAAACCAAACCGTGGCGACGATCGCTACCATCGCTAATGACGTTTCTGAAAGCCTTGTAGTCGCTCGCGCCGCCGCTCAAATATATGTTGCGGCTCATGCCAGAGGAACCAACCCGCTTCCTGGCTGGCCCACATAAGCCGGGCCGCAACATAACGAGAAAGGCCGTAGCCGTTCGGCTCGGTCGCCCGGTATTCCTCCCAGAGCAGCCGCTGGGTGACGCCCGGACGCTTCAGCTCGCGATGCGCCAACGCCCAGTCGGGCTCAACGCGATCGCCCTTGGTCGCGGGCTCCTCGAACAGGCGCGCCTCGAGCGCGGCGTCGTCGAGCTCGTCGGGCACCGGCCAGCCGATCCCGACAAAGGCAAGACGGCGGAGATAGTCGCCGACCGTGGTGCGCCCCATGCCAAGCGCATCGCCGATCTGGCGATTGCTCATTCCGCAGGCGTGCTTGAGCCGCAATAGCTCTCGGATTTGACGCATCGGCACTCTCTTGGCTGGCATGGCGCTCCCCACATCGTCGACGTGGCGAGCAACCCTACCGGCGGTTCAAAAAGTGCCAGCATCAGGGCCGTTCAGATTTTCCTTGGAGGGTGTCCGGCTTCGTCGATCCGGTGGCCGCCTTCGATTTAGTGGCCGGCTTCAATCGAATTTAGTGGCCGCTTTCGCTCGAATTGCGCATTGAGAAATCGCTCAAGCATGAAGGTGCCCGGTTTCAGGCCGATGCTGATCTCTTTCCAGATTGTCGCGGCAAGGCCAGGTCAAGCGCGCTGGCGAAGGCGTAAGGTTCATGACCAGTGCCGTCTTTGACCCGGTGACGACAGCTCGTACCGTCTGGCCATCGCTGATCAGGATGGCGCAGCAGCATTGAAGGTTGTCATTTTCGGTATCGTCATTCTCTTGATTTCGATGCTGTTGGGCGCCTAACCTCCGCCTATGGAAACAACTGTTGCCACACAAGAACTCATACCCGCTCCGCCGCTCGCAGAGGTGACGGTTGAACCGGCAGCTTTTCGTCCCTCGCTGGAGCGCGCGCTCGCCGATATCGATGTGGCCGACAGCGGCGCTTTGTTGGTGGTGTTGAAAGACTGGTTACGCAGGCATCAAGGCGCGCTGGAACGTCGATTTGTTGCAACCAACGATGCCGAGACGACCGTTTATGACCGTTGTCGGCTCATTGATGCCCTGATCTTATGTCTGTTGGACTTTGCCGCCGACAAGCTCTTTCCCCTGCCCAACCCCACGGAAGGACAGCGTTTGGCGCTTCTGGCGGTCGGCGGTTATGGGCGGGGTGAATCTGGCACCACATTCCGATGTCGATCTCTTGTTCCTGCATCCTTACAAGGTCACGCCGCATACCGAGAAAATCGTCGAGTTCTTGCTTTAC
>CAWBCX010000006.1:0-33365 GCA_963787265.1 uncultured Alphaproteobacteria bacterium
CGTCAAGATCGCCACCGAGGGCGCGCTGTTCGGCAGCCGCCATGTCCATGGCCTTCTTCAAGGCGCCGTGGTCGTTTCCGATGGTGCCGGCCAGTTTCGCCTTGCCAACCATACGCTTTGCTGGGTCCACGCGGAAAGGCTTGTCCATAAGCTGGTTGGCTTCAACGACGATCATCGACAAGCGATCGACATCACCCGCCAGCTGATCTGGTGGTTCCCGTACATGAGACGTGCTGACATGCCAGGGTCTTCAGACGACGCGGAGCCGCGTCACGCTCGCGGTAGCGCGCTGTCGCGTATGGGCGACCTCCGTCTGCCCGCCATCAAGGCCGGCTGGAAACATGTCGCTGATCGGGCTGATAAGGAAGGTTGGCCAAGCGCCCGCTTTCTCGCCACACTCGCCGAGCACGAGGTCGCCGAACGCGCCAAACGGCGTATCGAACGTTACCTCACGGAAGCCAGGCTACCGCCAGGAAAAAACCTGGAAAGCTTCAACTTCAACGTCGTACCCATGATCAGCAAGGCCCAGGTCATGGCGCTCGCTGCCGGCGATGGCTGGCTCGACAAAGGCGCCAATTTGTTGGCCTTTGGTCCGCCCGGCGCCGGGAAGTCGCACATCGCAGCAGCCCTTGGCCTGGCCCTGGTCGAAAATGGCTACCGCGTTCTGTTCACCCGAACCACAGACCTCGTGCAAAAACTGCAGATTGCCAGGCAGGACCTCGCCCTCGAAGCGGCCTTGGCTACCCTGCGCCTGGGTGACCGGTGATTGCGTTTACGGTGGCGACCATCGGTTGCGCCGGCTGATCGAAGAACATGGGCGCGGCTATGTGCTTGCGGTCAGGAACAACCAGTGTTTCGAGCAAAAGCCGGTCACCCGTCTCGCCAAGCGACTGAAGGCAAAGGATTGGCATCGTCACAGCGCAGGCGATGGCGCCAAAGGGCCCCGCCTCTACGACTGGGCCTTGATACCGGCGAAAAAACCAGCCGCCGATAGCTGGCAGCAAGGTCTCCTGATCCGTCGCACCATCACCGATCCGTCCGACCTCGCCTTCTATCTGATCCATGCCCCAAAAGCGGCGGCGCTTGCCGATCTGGTGCAGGTCGCCGGCAGACGCTGGACCATCGAAACCTGCTTCGAGGCCGCCAAGAGTGAAGTCGGTCTGGATTAATACGAAGTGCGCAGCTGGGTTGGCTGGCACCGGCATATCACGCTTGCCATGCTCGCCCACGCTTATCTCACCGTCCTGCGCAAGGCGGCCGCCGGGGGGAAATCTCGAGCGTCGATCTGCAGGCCGAACTCCTCCCTCTGACCGTACCCGAACTGCGCCGCCTTCTCTGGCGGCTGGCCTGGGAACCGAAACCGGATCAAACCGCCATCTTCGCCTGGTCCAACTGGCGAAGACGCCATCAGCAACGCGCAAGGAAATGTCACTGGAAAACTCGTAGCTCAAAATAAGTCCAACTGTAGTACTAGCCCGCCTTTCTCACGGCACCGGTATATCAGCGCTTCTCATGGTGTGATTTTCCGTTGCGACGGTCCGTTTACGCGGATCGCATCTTCAGTCTCCTTTTGTGGCCGTCGTCGACAGGTCCGTTGAGCGTTTTTCGGGTTGCGACGGTGAGATCAGGTCGTCATCTGCCGTGACCTCGGCGAGGCCGTGTGTTTGATCGCGTTTTTCAGCAGATCAGATGGCCTTATGACCGAGCCTGAGGCAGGCGAGCGCGAACTCGCTTTGATAGGGATAGGCCCGCGCCATGCGCACCAGGCAGCGGCGGACGCTGATGGTCACCAGGGCGCCGATCTTGAGCAACCGGTTGCGGATGGTGCCGGCGGTCGCGGTGGCGAACCGGGTATGTCGCAGGCCGAGCCGACGGAGCGCTTCGATCAGGGCATAGGCGAAGGCGGCGAACCAGAGCCGGAGCTGATTGGCCTTCATGGTGGCGGTCGACGTGCGATCGGCGAACAGATCGACCAGCTACTCGCCGCCAAGCTGCGGCCATCGAACATCGACGCCTCGGCCGGCGCCAGAGCTGCATCTCCTTGATTCGGTTTTCCATATCGCCGCGAGCGCAGTAGATCTTTTCATAGAGGGCTTTGCCGCCGATTGTAGACGGCTTGAGCGAGGTGACGATGAAGCGGGGGTTCGATCCCTTCCGCAGATGCTCGGCCTTACCGATGACCCGCTGTCGTCGCGCCCAGCTCTTGCGGGTGCGGTAGGTGAAGTCCTTGAACCGACGCTCGGCATTGCCGCTGGCGCGACAGGCGACCTTGGCCTCTCGGAGCTCAGGGCCGATCCGTTTGATCAGCCGATCGTTTCGCGCCAGACCGACGACATAGTCGACGCTGTTGACCTCGCACCAAGCCATGAGTTCATCGCGGGCAAAGCCGGCATCGGCGCGCAGCCATATCCGGACACGCGGCCAGCAGGCACGGATTCGTGCCACGATCCGCTCGATCTCTTCTCTGGCGCCGGCCGAGGCGTCGATGTTCGATGGCCGCAGCTTGGCGGCGAGTAGCTGGTGGCCGCAGAAGATGTAGAGCGGCAGGTAGCAGTAGCAGCCATAGTAGCCGTGAAAGAAGCGCCCTTCCTGATGGCCGTGGAGAGGATCGTCGGTAGCGTCGAGGTCGATGATGATCCGCTTGGGCGGTTTGGCATGGGCTTCGAGGAACAGATCGACCAACAGGGTCTCGAGCTTTGCCGGGTCATGGCTGATCTTGTGATAGCGACCCGGTGATCCGGCCGGCGCGTGCTCCAGACGATTGAGCGTGCTCTTGCCGGCGAGAACGGCGCAATCGCGCCGCTTCGGCTCGAGCCTGCCGGCCAGCAGAGCCAGTACCGGATCATGACGCAGATCGTCGTGGTCGCTGATGTCTTCATAGCCGAGTGCAATGCCGGCGATCCGCTGACCCACCAGGGTCGGCAAGCCATGGACGATGAAATCGGGAGAACGGTGATCGACGAAGCAGCCGGCGACGCGATCGATCATTTTGATGGTCCGATCAGCATGACGCAGTAGTAAAGCGCCGGCATCCGATGTCATGGCGCCGCCTTCGAAATCGGCGACTACGCGGCGACTGCCGACGCCTTCAAATTCGAGCTGCGCGGTCCTACAGTCTGTCGGCATCGGCGCTTCCGCTTGGTTCTGCTAAGTGACTGCTGCAACTTCACTTTCGCAGATCATGGACGCCGATGCACCATCAACGGTGAGAAATGCAGGCTCTTATGTTTGCCGTGTCAAGAAAAGGTCGAGATGAATACTGACCTGTTATTTGTAGGTCATGATTATTCACGGTGTGCATGGCAGGCGGTGGGCGGCTTGAACGACGGTTGATCCTGCTCTTATCCGCGGATTGGAACCGCATTACCAAGGTTCGTCGTGGAGCTGCCTCTGCCTAGTGCACGCGCTTCGGTCCATGGACCGGCTTCAAACCCGGAACGAGGGTTCTCCTCACCTGCCAGCCCGCCGCCAGCCATGCACACCGAAGAAGAGATGGATCGATGGCGCCTCCTTTGTTATGTCGCTTCAATCAGATCAAGCCGCCTTCGGCTCGACCATGCGGGCGATCGCCCAGATGAAGCCGACCAGTTCTCTTGCGATCGCCGTGATCACCTTGGGGGCCGCCTTGCCAACGGCAATCAGGTGGCGATAGCGACGGGTGAGCCTGATCTGCGCTTTCCAGGCGACCACCCTGATGGGTTCCGGTAGATGCGCAGAGCGCTTGTGGATGATCCTCGACACTCTCGCCGGGAAGCGGTAAGTCCAGGCGGCTTCGATCAGTGATGTCCGCGCCAGGCTGTTGCCGGTCTTGGTGATGGATCCGCGGCGGACGGTTCTGCCGCTCGAATGTTCCGACGGCACCAGGCCCAGATAGGCCATCAGCTGGCGCGGATTGTCGAACCGATCGAAGCTGCCGATCTCGGCGACCAGGGTCGCGGCGTTCAACATGGAGACGCCGCGCAGCGCCTGCAAAGCCTCGACCACCGGCGCCAGCGTCCAGCTCGGCAACAGATCGGCGATCGCGTCGGCAAGGCGAGCGCAGAGACCTTCGGCGCGCTCGATCCGCTGAAGAAGTTCCTCAAGCACCAGATGTTGGGCCGGTTGCGAAAAGCTCAGATCCGCCAGCCAGCCGCGATGCGTCTTGCTCCAGTGGGTGCCGGAATAGCTCAGGCCGTGACGAAGCAGGAAGCTAAGCAGCTGTTGTCGGCTCCGTCGCTGGTCACGCATGGCCAGCGAGCGCAGACGGATCAGCTCGCGCATCGCCTCATGGGCTTCGTCCGGCACCCAGACTGCCGTCAGCTGGTCAGATCGCAGATTCTTCGCCAACGTTATCGCGTCGCGCCGATCGTTCTTGATCCGATCACTTGCCTTGCGAGGGACCAGATTGGGCGCCACGACATCACACCGATAGCCCCAACGGCTGAGCCGCCGCTGAACCACATAGCCGCAAGGGCCAGCTTCGTAACAGAACTGCAGCGTCTCGCCACCGGCTGACAGCTTCCTACATAGCTTGCGCAGGGCCTCCGTCGTGTTGGCAATCGCTCCATAGTAGCTGAAGGCCGCACCTGGCGATGCTGGCGCCATTGCGTCTCTTTGTGCACGTCCAGCCCGACAAAAATGGTAGTATCCGTCATGGTTCGCCTCGCTCCGTGTCTGAGGATAGGCGCCAACCGGCGCAACCCTCGTTCAGGTCCAAACGACCTATCCGACACGTCGGGGCGGACCACCGCTACTGGCTTATCGCCCCATGGCAAACATTTGGTCTAGTCCATCACGCAACCATCTTCGAAATGAACGTCGAGAGCTACCGGCGGAAAACCGCGCTCACCAAGAAAAGAGGTAGGGGAAGACCGGCCAAACACGCCACCGCAAAATCGGCCGCCTGAAGCCGTGGCGCCCACTGGACCATCGCCTCAGACCCCGCAACTTGGAACTTGATGCGGTCTCCCACTCAGATTGTCGCGCTATACTCGATGCATTCGAGCTTGGCGGTGACGACCGACGGTCTACCTCTGGGATTGGCGGCGATCAAGTTCTGGACGCGTGACAAGTTCAAAGGCACGGCGGCGCTGAGGAGGAAGGTCAATCCGACGCGCATCCCGATTGAGCAGAAGGAGAGCTATCGCTGGCTCGAGAATGTCCGTCAGTCAACGGCAAGACTGGGGGCCGATCGCTGTGTTCATATCGGCGACCGTGAGAGCGACATTTTCGAGCTGTTCTGCACGGCGGAGGAGCTCGATACATGGTTCTTGTTCAGGACCTGCGTCGATCGTCTGGCCGGCGACGGCAAGCATACGATCGCGACGGAGATGGCGGAAACCTCGATCGCCGGCGTGCATGCCGTCGACGTCGTCGACAAGGACCGGCGTCCGGCAGTTGCCAAGCTTGAGCTTCGTTATCGGACCATCAAAGTGCTGCCGCCGATCGGCAAGCAGAAGCGCTGGCCGTCGCTGATCCTGACGGTGATCCACGCCAGAGAAGCCGAAGAGCCTTTGAACCGCGAGCGGATCGACTGGAAGCTGATCACCAATCTACCGGTCTGTTCGTCACACGACGTCGTCGAGATGCTCTCCTGGTACGCGCTTCGCTGGAAGATCGAGGTCTTCCATAAAATCCTCAAATCCGGCTGCCGCGCCGAGGAGGCCAGGCTGCGCACGGCCGAGCGTCTGGTCAAGCTGATCGCCGTCTTCTGCATCCTGAGCTGGCGGATCTTCTGGATGACCATGCTGACCCGCGCCTCGCCAGATGCGCCGCCGCGAAACGGCCTTGACCTCAACGGAAACGGACGCTGCTTGACCGGCTGGTGCCGGACAAGAAGACCAGCTCAGGAGGCCACCGAAATCTCGCTCATTACATGATCAAGATCGCCAGGCTCGGCGGCTACCTCGCCAGAAAGCATGATGCGCCGCCAGGCAATCTCGTCATGTGGCGAGGCCTGTCACGCCTGACCGACATCAAGATCGGGGCCACTCTCAGCACAGGCACAGCGTTCGCATGACGGCATTCACCACCTTCGGATTTCATAGACTACGTCATAGTACAGTAGATTTATGGGTAATTGTTAGCCAGGCCGGATGGCTACCCATCGGGCACTCGCGTGGTGGCAGAACAACCAAAATCCATGCGCTGACAGACGGTTGCGGTCGGCCTGTGGCCTTGCTCTGACACCCGGCAACATCGCCGATATCTCATATCGCTTTCACTTTGAAATGACCCACCAAAAATGCTGAAAACCGTGCGGCGCGGTCGCGCCGCGGCCGAATGGTCCAATCGAGATGAAGGTCATTTCATCGGGGAAACGGTATCAGTCGCAGCCCCGCTGATCGAAGCCTTGTCGCCCAGCGCCCGGCTGATGGCCGACAAGGGACATGCCATCCATCTCCCAGCCTGCTTGAAAGCGCGGCACCGAGGCCGTCATTCCCACCATCGCGTCCCGCAAGACACCGATCCTGTTCGACCGCATCGCCGATCACGAGCGCAACTTGATCGAGCACATGTTCGGCAGGCTCAAGGCCTTCCGTCGCATCGCCACCCGCTACGACAAGCTCGCCAGAAACTTCCTCACCGCCGTGCCGCAATTATCACTTGATGGGTTGATTGAGTATCGACCCGAAGCCGTCGGTGAAGGCCTCCTCAGATTCGCCCGTCACCTTTCCTCCGGATCAAGTTTCTACATCCACCGCGATGCAGACCTCCGGGACTGGCGTAGGCTGATCGTAGCTTGGGACTGGCTGGTTCAAGGAGCATTGGAGACAAGTGAGGTTTCGACTGACAGCAACGACTTCAAGATATCAGCCGCAACTCGATTTATGAATTCCATTTACTCAGCAGTCGATAAGTAAGGCTACATTATTGTCGATTTGGCCGCTGGCATTTATTATGTTTCCTTATGAAACGAGACGGTCGCAAGTTTGATCATCAGACGCTGGAAGCCATGCGTTTGATGGCGGTTGAACGTGTTCGGGATGGCGAGGCGCCGTCCGCTGTTATTGCTTCTTATGGGCTGTGCCGCACGACGATCTACAAATGGCTTGCTGCTGCCTCGAAACCTGGTGTGGGGTTGAAGGCTCTGCGTTCCCGGCCGGCGACGGGACGACCTCGTCGTTTGACGTCCCACCAGGAACAACAGGTGTTTCGCTGGATCAACGGCAAGGACCCTCGCCAATATGGCTTGGACTTCGGCTTGTGGACCCGGTCGATCGTTGCCAGCCTGATCGAGCAGAAGTTCAATGTCAGCCTCGGTCTGAGCGCTGTTGGGGCCTTGCTCGCCAGGTTGGGATTGACGCCGCAAAAGCCTTTGCAACGCGCTTATCAACGTGATCCGCAAGCGATCGAAAGATGGCGACGGGAGACGTTTCCCGCGATTGCCCGCGCGGCAAAGGCCACGGGTGGCGAGGTTTTCTTCTGGGATGAGGCAGGATTTCGCGCCGACACGGTTCATGGCAAGACCTGGAGCGTGAAGGGGCAAACACCAGTCGTTGAACGCCCAGGTCAGCGGCAATCGATCAGCGCGGCCTCAGCCGTCAACGCTCGCGGCGCTTTCTGGTCTTGTACCTATGAAGGCGGGCTTAACGCCGAATTATTCGTCACGCTGCTGCGCCAAATGATGCGGTATCGCAGGAAGCCCGTGCATCTAGTGGTCGATGGTCTTCCGGCGCACAAGACGAAGCTGGTGAAGGACTATGTCCTCTCGACCAAGGGGAAACTGACGTTGCATATTCTTCCGGGATACGCACCGGACCTGAACCCCGACGAACTCGTTTGGAGCCATATGAAACGTACTGGCGTGGCCAGAACGCCGCTGCGCCGGGGCGAAAAACTTCAGGAAAAAGTTAACGCACAACTGGCTGCCATTAAGAATACGCCGAACCTGGTCAGGTCTTTCTTCATGGCACCGAGTGTAGCCTATATTATCGACTGCTGAGTAAGGAATACGCGTTAACCATCGGTAAACTATCGACTGCTAGACTCCAGGTCAGAGTTTTTTTCTCGGAGCAGTAGATGCGTCTTTTTGAAACAGCAACCCCGTCCAATTTTTTGTGGGTTTCGATTAATGGCAGTGATGTCAATAACGGTTCGGAAAATGCACCTTTTGGTTCGATCCAAGGCGCCATCGATGCAGCGACGCCCGGCACGGCGATTCTGGTGAAGGCTGGATTCTATCACGAGAATTTAAAGATTCGGACTAGTGGCACCGAAGCAGACCCTATTTGGATTGTTTCCGCGGATGGCAATCAAGCCGCCACGATCACCCCTTTGTCCGAAGATCTTTCCACGGTCTACGGCAGAGGCATCGATAATGTCGTCATAAGTGGTTTTCAAATTGATGGAGCTGAAAATCACCATGCAATCGAATTTACGCAAGCCGGTCGAGACTATCACAATTGGGTGAACAACGTTGTTATCGAGAACAACCATATCTTCAGTACAGGACTCGACGGCATCAAACTCGCACAAACCATAAATGCCGAAGTCATCGGTAATAAAATCCTTGGTGGAAGAGAAGAAGCCATTGACCTTGTCACTGTCTCCAATGCCGTTATTTCGGGCAATGAGATCGACGGGCTCAACGGCCGCTCGGGTATTACGGTGAAAGGGGGTTCCGAGCACATCCTTATCCAAAACAATTCCCTTATGAATGTCGGTGCTGACGGTATTACAATTGGCGGTTGGACAGATGAAAGTCTGCTGGACAGGCTCTCTCTAGAATTCCAAGCTAGAGATGTCGTTGTCGAAGAAAATTTCATCCAAGCCGTCGAAAAACGAGCTATCAACATTCTTGGTGGCCAAGATACGGTAATTTCTAACAACTATATCGATCCCCAAAATGACTATCCCGCGACAATAAATATCCAGAGCGGTCGCTGGGGGCTTCTGTCTAAGGATGTCACGATAGAAGACAATGTCATAACCCGTCCGAATTGGTTGACCGTTCACAAGGGCCAAGGCGAGGGTTTAGCCGTCGAAAATAATATGCAGTCCGGCACATTGAGCTATGACGTCGGACTGGCAGCAGCGAGCACAAACACGTTTCCTTGGCTTGTCAACGGTTCCGATCCAGCACCTTCCTCACCGCCTCTACAGTCGACGTCAGATTTGGTGGCGTCATGGGAGATCGATCAGCTGTTCGACGGTGGCGATGATCGGCTTGTCATCGACCATAGCGAGGCATGGGCCCAAGATCGAGGCACGATCAGCTTTGGCTTCAACGCCGACGACCTGCAGGGCATACAAGGGCTTTTGTCGAAAGACGCCAAGTATTTCGGCGAGGGCGGTCATCTATCCATATGGCTCGACCATGATCAGCTGGTCGCCAGACTTCAGAGCAAGGACGGAAGCTACGCGCTCGCAAGCGTGCCGGGAAGCGTTGTCGCCAATGCCGAAACGCATGTGGCTCTTACCTTTGGCGAGGGCGGGTTCAAACTCTATCTCGATGGCCAACTTGCCGATGAGAACAGCTTTAATGGTGGGCTCGCGGACAACCAAGAGCCAATCGTCTTGGGTGGTCGCGCCATCTACAGCAATGACCTCAGCGCTGATGTGGTAACCGATTTTTTCAAAGGATCGATCAGCGACATGCTTGTGCACAATACAGTGCTCGATGCAGCAGCGATCGATGAACTTGCTAACGGTTCCGATCCAGCACCTTCCTCACCGCCTCTACAGTCGACGTCAGATTTGGTGGCGTCATGGGAGATCGATCAGCTGTTCGACGGTGGCGATGATCGGCTTGTCATCGACCATAGCGAGGCATGGGCCCAAGATCGAGGCACGATCAGCTTTGGCTTCAACGCCGACGACCTGCAGGGCATACAAGGGCTTTTGTCGAAAGACGCCAAGTATTTCGGCGAGGGCGGTCATCTATCCATATGGCTCGACCATGATCAGCTGGTCGCCAGACTTCAGAGCAAGGACGGAAGCTACGCGCTCGCAAGCGTGCCGGGAAGCGTTGTCGCCAATGCCGAAACGCATGTGGCTCTTACCTTTGGCGAGGGCGGGTTCAAACTCTATCTCGATGGCCAACTTGCCGATGAGAACAGCTTTAATGGTGGGCTCGCGGACAACCAAGAGCCAATCGTCTTGGGTGGTCGCGCCATCTACAGCAATGACCTCAGCGCTGATGTGGTAACCGATTTTTTCAAAGGATCGATCAGCGACATGCTTGTGCACAATACAGTGCTCGATGCAGCAGCGATCGATGAACTTGCTAACGGTTCCGATCCAGCACCTTCCTCACCGCCTCTACAGTCGACGTCAGATTTGGTGGCGTCATGGGAGATCGATCAGCTGTTCGACGGTGGCGATGATCGGCTTGTCATCGACCATAGCGAGAAGCTTGAGGTATCAGAGGGGGCTATCACGGTATCGTTTACTGCAGCAAGCACCAAAGGCACGCAAGGCTTGATCTCAAAGGATGCCAAGTACTTCGGTGACGGAGGCCACCTTACGATATTCCTGGAAGATGATCAGCTCGTCGCCCGCTTGCAAGACAAGGAAGCAAGTTATTTGGTCTCTAGCGAACCAGGATACATCAAAATCGGTGAAGAAACGACGGCAACGGTTGAGTTTGGCGGAGATGGTATGCGCCTCCTCATTAACAACGACATCGTAGACAGCAATGACCATGTTGGTGGTATCGACAGCAATATGGAACCGCTTGTTCTCGGCGCAAGCGCGATTTACAGCCGGGACGGCGAAGCTAACGCAATCACCGATTTCTTCATGGGTCAGATCCATGACGTTTCAATAGAAGATCATAGCCGGTTGTTTGCTGAGACAACTCGATATGATGACGATTTCTCAGTTAACGGTAGCTCTTTTTCAAACGGCAACTTTGATGCTTGAATTGCGACATCTTCTTAAGCTTGACTTTGCCCATTCACGCTACGTGACAGATGGCGTTTGCAATACGGACGATAAGATCAGGTGGTATTTTCTGTTGCTCTAGCGATGATATCGCACTGAAAATCCCGATCGACACGGGTGCGCGCGACTTCTACCGATTGTTTTCTCGATATAGCTCCGTTAGCGTGTCCTTGATGCTGATCCGTCTCAATAGCAGCTTGAAAACTTGCTCCGAGGCAAAATATGCGACAGCGCGTCGGGGTGAAGTCCTAGGATTGTTAGGAAATTCGGTTGGTGTGATCCTTTGGTTGGATCAAATCGGGCTCGGCATTGCCGGCCCAAGCCGAAGGAGCACCCCATGGCGAAGAGACTACCTGCATCGATGCGGACGCGTGAAGAGCTTTCAGCCTGATCGAAGGACTGCTGTCGTCGCCGGCGGGCCGTTCGGCGTTGGTTGAACTGGCCACCCGACTGATCGTCGAGGCTGAGCTGGAGAAGAAATCGATCCGGTGAATCGATTTCCCGGCGAAGGTGGAGGGCGAAGCCCGGGACACGCTCGGCCGTGATTACTACGAGCGTGGCGCCGAGCCCGGCCAGGGCTATCGCAACGGTGTGCGGCCTGGCCGGCTGAAGACGGCCGAGGGCAGTGTGACCTATTCGGCGTCTCAGGTCGCCGGTCTCGATCAGCCCTATCGATCGGCGATCCGCGATCACTTGAAGGGCCAGACGGAAGCTCTCGAGAACCTCGCGGTCGAGATGCTGGCCCGTGGGCTAAACGATCGCACCAAGCGTCGTTCAGCGGTACGTGACCTCGAGGACGCCTTTCGCGACGAGAGCGGAACCACGCTTGGTGCGATGGTTCAGGCCTTTTGCCGTCCAAGACGGCGGTGGCCGAGATCGGCGAGCAGCTCTGGCAGGACTATCAGGTCTTCAAGAGCCGCGACCTTGGTGAGTACGAGCTTGCCTATCTGTTCATTGACGGTATCGCCGAGCGCTGAACGCGGGGCTACCGCAGCGTTCAGCGTCCCGGCCAGAAGCGCGAGCCGGTGCTGGCCGCTTGGGGCTTCACCTTTGACGGCCGCAAGGTGCTGTTGCCTCCGATGGCCGGCTCGAAGGAGGACGGCGAGACCGTGTCGGCCTTTCGGCGACCTGCGCGGCCTTCGGCCACGGTTCGCCTCAAGTTCAGGACATGCGCGCCCGCGGCCTCGGCGATCCGTTTGGTGGCAAGCGATGGTGCTTCCGGCATCATCGAGGCGGTCGAAACCTGCTTTTCGCACTCGACCCGGCAGCGCTGTCTCGCGCACCGCATGCGCTGCCTGGCGGTCAAGGATGAGGTGGAACCGTGGCCGAAGGCCGCGTAAGTCCACCGAATGGAGATCTCTGGCCGGCGTTCAAGGCGCGCGTGCAAGCCAGCCATCAGGCGCTGTCACGCCAGATCGCTCGTGAGCTCGCCGATGGCCTGGTCGCCGACGACCAGTCGGAGTTGCCCAACGCGGTCGCCTGCTTCATGGACGACGTCGAGGCCTGCATCGCCCATCTCAGGCTGCCGATCGGCCACCGCCGCGGCACCAGAACGACCAATCTTCTCGAACGGCTGTTCGTCGAAGGGCGCCGGCGGCTCAAGATCAATCCGAATGCGTTCGGCGAAAAGGCGGTGCTGAAGCTGATGTTCGGCGCCATGATCCGCGCCGCCGAGCGCTGCCGAGCGCTGGCGGGCCATCAAGGTGACCGAGTTCGAGCGCCGTCAGATGGCGGCTCTCAGGAAGGAACTCGATCAGGAATACGAGGCCGAAATCGGCCTCGATGCAAAGACGTCAAAGGATCGATGCCGACCAGACAAATTCCCAGCACCGCTCGGACTTGACCGCGCGTCGGGATTCTCCTTGAATAGGTTGGCGAAACCAACGCCGCCAAAGCAGTGACAGCTACAGATGCTATGCGGCTACACCTGCTGAAGCTCCCTGCATGGGCAACAGATTGTCGTCGATCGCCGGCGTCTTAAAGCTGCAACGTTCGGCGAGAGCAACCAAAATTCTGCTATCAATGAGATGATCAAATTTGCGTGCGAAGAACGCGGTAGATGAACTCGAGCAGTGGCAGATCTTGAATGGTCAATACGCGCGGTCGTGCACTTGAAGCACGAGGCTCACCTGGGCGGCGCCAAACAATCTCGTGTTTGCAGCGAGAGATTACTGTATCTCGAAACGGACTGTCCTTTATGACATTTTGAATAAGCAACTCGTCGGGCATTCCAGCATTTCGAAGAAACCTTAAATAGCGTTCAGCCTGCTTGCTTGTCATCAGCCAAGAGCAGAACTCTCGGGTTAGTATATGCCACCAAGGGCCCGACCACCTGATGTCGATCCCGAAAGGCTTAAGCCGAGGGATGGGTGTGAATAGGCGCTTATAATTATACTCGGTATGCAAAAAAAGTGGGCGCTTGCGAATCCGCCAATGGACCTTTCGGATATCATTACACAGGACGTAATTAGACGGCCGAGTTTTGGAAATCTCATTTCTTAAATGTTCGGTGGTAACTAATGGGTAGTCCTGCGCACTCAAATTGACGATGTGTGTCCAAGATGGATCGTTTTCCAAGGCGTATCTAATGGCCATAAACTCAGCATCAATAAGCCCGCAACCACCCCACGTTACAGAAATACAAGGTAAAAATATCACATTACTTTTAAATCCTGCGATCTCTCTATATTGACTGCGTATCTCACCTGGTGACTTTTTGTCAACATGTATAATAAATAAATCGACCTCATTATATATCGCTCTGTAGAGCCATTCGAATTGATGTGGTTTTTTATATCCGGTAATATGATAGAGGATTTTTATGTCGTCTTTCATCTTACAATTCCATCACATTGACTGATGTCGTGACAGTTGGGATGTTAATAGCTACATTTAACGACGATGAAGGCCAAATGATCTTGAATGATTTTTTCATCAGGTCAGATCTTTTATTTTATCTCATCGTTAACAGCATCTCTCAAATATATGTGTCGAGATATCATGCCGGCCAATTTCTTAAGACGAAAGGGATCTCTTATCGCTTTTAGAGCACACAAACTGACTAAGGACGCCTCGCGCTTCGGCCTATTAAACGGTTTGAAACCCGCGCCTTCTCGAATCGCTATCGGTTTCAGTTGTACACGGATTGTTTTGACCATCTGCACGACGAATCCGAAAGCAATAGTGGAAGTATGTCCGAATGTAGCCGGAGAAAAAGAGTATCAAAGCGCCAACAAAAAAGAGGCCGACGGCTATGAGCACATAGCTCATGAAAGATACGACCAACCCTATGCCCGGCAAAGCTGAATCAAGCATTTCTAACGCACTCACATCCCTTACTCCAAAATCGTAAAGGTTGTGTGACAATAGATGATATTCTCGTTATGGTCAATGGCTATGATGCTGGTGGTGTCAGAGGCCAAAAGAGAGAGGCCTCTGCAACAGTCTTGGCCGAGTGGCACGGCGCGCATATCTCCGGTTCACGGTCTCCTACAATCTAGGATCTTGGTAAGCTCGGAAGGAGGCTCATCTTTTCAGAATTCTCTGACCGGCTTTTTGCCATGTGCGGAAGGCAACAACATGACATCGCCCCGTCATGGAACTAAGTGTAGAGGAGCATCGATCTGATGGTCACCGCTTCATTCTGCTTCAAACCCGTTCTTTGAAGAAACTACGATTTTCAGTCTGATCTCGATCTGAAAAAAAAATAGGATGAGGTAGGTTTGTGCTCGCGGGCAACTTACTTGATCGCCGATCGAGCTGCTCCGCAAAATGCAACAGATGGCCCCTGTTGAGTACGCCTCCGGTGAGACTAACAATTACCCATAAATCTACTGTACTATGACGTAGTCTATGAAATCCGAAGGTAGTGAATGCCGTCATGCGAACGCTGTGCCTGTACTGAGAGCGGCCCCAATCTTGATGTCGGTCAGGCGTGACAGGCCTCGCCACATCACGAGATTGCCTGGCGGCGCATCATGCTTTCTGGCGAGGTAGCCGCCGAGCCTGGCGATCTTGATCAGGTAATGAGCGAGATTTTGGTGGCCTCCTGAGCTGATCTTCTTGTCCGGCACCAGCCGATCAAGCAGCGCCGTTTCCGTCGAGGTCAAGGCCGTTTCGGGCGGCGCATCCGGCGAGGCGCGGGTCAGCATGGTCATCCAGAAGATCCGCCAGCTCAGAATGCAGAAAACGGCGATCAGCTTGACTAGATGCAGATTCCGACGAAGCCGGACGGTGATTCCAATCGTGAAGCCGGACACCGTTCCGATCTGAAGCCGGACACGATTCCGATTTGATGCCGGACAGTCAGGGCCTCATTTCCTCGGGTCGTTTGGATCATCTTCTTGTGTTGTTTATCGGTCAAGCCTGATCGGTTTGATCGCGGTTTTTGCGCAAGCTTTCTCCTTTGAGATCGATACGGTGAGCGTTGTGAACGATGCGGTCGAGGATGGCATCGGCGATGGTGGGATCGCCGATGATGTCATGCCAATTTTCGAGCGGCAGCTGGCTGGTGACGAGGATGGATCCGATGTCGTAGCGATCCTCGATGATCTCGAGGAGATCGCGTCGCTGATCGGCATTGAGGGGTTCCGGTCCCCAATCGTCGATAATGAGGAGCTTGATTTTGGCGATCGATTTCAGCATGCGGGCATAACGACCGTCGCCGCGCGCAAGGGCGAGTGCCGCGAACAGCGGTTTGCTCGATGATAGGCTGCCGAGAGATCGTCGCGACAGGCTTTGTTACCAAGGGCGCAGGCGAGATAGCTTTTGCCGATACCGGTCGGTCCTGTGATGAGCAAGTTACGACGCTTGCGGATCCAGTCATTGGTGGCGAGCTTTTGGAAGAGGCTTCGATCGAGGCCACGGGATGCTCGATAATCGATATCCTCGACACTCGCTGCTTGCCTGAGTTTGGCGGTTCGAAGGCGTCGTTCGAAGCGTTTTTGCTGGCGTGATGTGGCCTCGCAGTCGAGCAGGATGCCGAGCCATTCGAGGTGATCGAGGGCCTGGGATTCAGGATTGTTCTGCAGGTCTTTGAGCCCCTTGATCATGCCGTCGAAGCCGAGGCTCTGCATGAGGTCGAGGGTGGGATGGTTGAGCATGGGTCTTTCCTTTGCTGTCAGTGGAAGTATTGGGAACCGCGGACGTTGGGATGATCGATCACCGGTCCGTCCTCAGCCGGTTGTTGGTGACGCTCGGTCTTGTGCTCGATGATCGAGGCGACGCTCTTGTAGGTGAGCGCGCCGATATCGACGGCATGGGCGGCGATCTTTTCGACACGTTCTCGATCGAGACCGCGAAAGAGCCGCAGTACGCCGAGACAGGTGCGAAAGCCCTGCTCGGGATGAGGCCGGTTAGCGAGGATCGCGATGATCAGCCCTTCGGTGTCAGAACCAAAGCTTCTGGCCCATCGCTTGAAACGGTCCGGCGACCAGTCGGCATAGCGCCGATGTGAACTCGGCATGTGATCGGGATGAGTGCCGTGGCGGCGACCGTGATAGCGGCGCTGATGGCTGGCAACGCGCCGGCCTTTGTGGAAGATCTCGACGATCTTGCTGGTCAGACGGATATCGACCTGGGCGCGGATCAGAGCATGCGGCACGGAATAGAAGAATTTCTCGACCTCGACATGATAGTCGGGACCGACCCGGGCAAACTGCCAGATCGCGAACTCATAAGCTTCGGCGGGCAAACTGCCGCCACAGCAAACGCCTTACGTCTATTCGACCGACGAACTGCACCGATTGTTGGAAGCGACAGCAATCCTGCGCACGGGACACAGTCGTCAGGTCCCCGCGATGTACCGCACGTTGCTGTTGCTCCTCTACGGAACAGGCATGCGTATCGGCGAGGCACTGAGCTTGACCTTGCAGGACGTCGACCTCGCCGAAAGGATCATCACCGTCCGCTGCACAAAATTCTTCAAGACGCGTCTGGTCCCGATTGGACCGAAGCTTGCCGACGAACTGGCCGCGCATCTCGAACGCCGCGGCTTGCTGCCCATGCCACTCGGGAAGGCGGCACCGTTCTTCGCGTCGCGCGGCATTCGAGGATGGAGCTATCCACGCGTCATCGCGAGGTTCCAGCACGTGCGACGAGCTGCCGGTATCAACTGCCCCATCGGCGAACCGCGCCCGCCGCGCTTGCATGATCTTCGCCACACAGCGGCCGTGCACCGCGTCATCGCATGGTATCGCACCGGCCAGGATGTCCAGCGATTGCTTCCGCAGCTTGCCACCTATCTCGGCCACCTCGATATCCGATCTACCCAGCGTTACCTCCAAATGACGCCCGAACTCTTGCACGCGGCCAGTCAGCGCTTCGCCCAGTACGCGACGGGGGACGATCATGAAGGATGAGACACTCCTGGGGCCATGGGTTCGGCGGTTCCTCCTCGAGCATCTGGTGGCAGAACGTAATCTGGCTCGAAACACCCAGGTCAGCTACCGCGATACCCTGGCGCTCTTGCTGCCGTTTGCCAGTAAGCACGGAGGGCATGCCATCGATCGCATGGCCGTCGAGGATCTGACGCCGCCCATAGTCCGTAAGTTTCTCGACCACTTGGAACACGATCGCCAATGCAGCGGTGTCACCCGCAACCAAAGGCTCGCGACTATCCGATCATTGGCGCGGTTCATTGGCATGCGCTCACCGGCGCATGTGGCCTGGTGCGCCGAAATACGGGCGACGCCGTTCAAAAAGACTGCAAAGGCCGGGATCGGGTATCTCGAAAAGGCCGAGATGGACGCCCTTCTGGCCCAACCGGATCGGCGCACGCCTCTCGGAAACCGCGACCATGCTCTCCTCCTGTTCCTGTACAACAGCGGCGCTCGCGCTAATGAGGCGGCGAGACTGGCCATCGACAGCCTACAACTGGGAACACAATCGTCTGTGCGGCTATACGGCAAGGGAAACAAGTTCCGGACTTGCCCGCTGTGGCCGGCGACAGCGACGTCGCTGTCGCGGCTAGTTGTCAACCGAGACAAGAGTGATGCGGTCTTCTTGAACCGGAGCAACCAGCCATTGACGCGGTTTGGCATCCACCGGCTTGTGACACAATATGCCGAACGAGCCAGCAAGACTGTGCTGTCGATGGCCACGAAGCGGGTGAGTCCACACACGATCCGGCACACAACCGCGGTCCATCTGCTACGCGCCGGGGTTGACATCAACACGATCCGCGCCTGGCTCGGTCATGTGTCTCTGGACACGACGCATGTCTACGCCGAGGTCGACATGGAAATGAAGGCAAAAGCGCTGGCCCGGGTCGATATCTCCGACCTGCAAACCAAGCCGTGGCGGCGATCGCTACCATCGCTGATGACGTTTCTGAAAGCCTTGTAGTCGCTCGCGCCGCCGCTCAAATTTATGTTGCGGCTCATGCCAGGGGAACCAACCCTCTTCATGGCTGGCGCCACATAAGCCGGGCCGCAACATAACGAGAGTAGCCGTAGCCCTCTGGGTGAACCTGCCGATATTCCTCCCAAAGTACTGACAGCGTGACGCCCGGCCGCTTGAGCTCCCGCGCCAGCAGGGCCCAATCCGGTTCCGGGCGACGCCGATGGCCTGCCTTGCGGCCCTTGTCGGAAAACAGCGCCTTCTCAAGGAAATCGTCGGTCAGGTCCGCTGGCAGAGGCCACGTCAAACCGGCATCCTTGGCGCGCTTCAGATTGTCCTGGATCGTGCTCCGCGCTACCCCGTAGCGAAGCACCAGGTCACGCACGCTGCAGCCTTCATGGGATAAGCGAAGCAGGTCTCGTATCTGCCGCATGGTCAGCCCTCTCTTGGCCGGCATCTCGTCCTCCTCATCGTTCATTGAGGAGGATCGAATGCCGCCTTCGCTGACCCGCGGAAACGGTCCCTGACTGTCCGGCTTTAAATCGGAATGGTGTCCGACATCAAATCGGAACGCCGTCCGGCTTCAAATCGGAACGCCGTCCGGCTTCAAATCGGAATCACTGTCCGGCATCAATCGGAATCTGCCAGACTAGACGCTCGGCCGTTCGCAGCCTGGCCTCCTCGGCGCGGCAGCCGGATTTGAGGATTTTATGGAAGACCTCGATCTTCCAGCGAAGCGCGTACCAGGAGACCGTCGGTCGTCACCGCCAAGCTCGAATGCATCGAGAGACCGCAGACCCGATAGTCGGCGACCTTGCCGATCAGCCCGATCTTTTCCGGATCTCCCCGCTTGTAGGAGAACTCGGTGGTGTCGTGCAGCACCAGCACTGGACCTGAACACGCCGCAACCCGTCCTGCCGTCGCCCGAAAATGACCGTCCAGGATCGCCTCCTCACTCACCCGATCATTGTCGAGGAAGCGGTAGGCCGCCTTGGTGTTCGCCCAATCCTGGCAGGCCGTCGGCAGGCTCTCGCCAATCGCGCCAGCCATGCCTTCGAGCATCTTGCGCAAGCGATGATCCAGACGGGCGTCTGGAAAAGAGCACCCCGTCAACTCTGCCTCAAGCCATTCACCGCGCTCCGCCGTATCGTCAGATGCTCCGCCACCCGACCCAGCCCTCAAATCGTTCACCGGCAATCCGCCCTGATTTACTCCTTCATCATCAATCCAAAATCTCAAGCCTTACTCATAACCGCAACAATTTTATGGGTAATTGTTAGTCAGACCGAAGGGTTACCCTGTTGACGCGTTCGAGACATGAATGGAGTATTACAACAATAACATTTTCTCCCCAATAAGCCTCCGAACTTAGACTATGAAGAGATATGCGTGAAAGTTGGTGACGGCGGTCTGAGAGGAGGTGGCGTATCGTGGCGGTGACGAAGCCGACCACATCTCCCGAAGGAGCGATACGCCGTGAAAGACGATACCGTTGTTGCCCTGCGTCAGCCAGGGGAATTCGAAGATCTGTTGACCGACGTGCTACGCCAAGGCGCCCGCAAGCTCTTGGCACAGGCGGTTGAAGCCGAAATCGCTGATTTCCTTGCCGCCCACGCCGACCTGACCACCGAAGATGGCCGGCAACGTTTGGTGCGTCATGGGCATCTGCCTGAGCGAACTATTCAAACGGGGATCGGATCGGTTGAGGTTCAGCAACCTCGTGTCAGGGACCGTGGGAGCGACGGTGAGAAGATCCGCTTTTCACCGTCGATCTTGCCGCCCTATGCTCGGCGATCGAGGAGTTTGGATGCCCTGATCCCGATTCTTTATCTGCGCGGGATTTCGAGCGGTGATTTTCAAGAGGCGCTTTCAGCTTTGCTCGGCAAGGATGCACCCAATCTGTCGCCTGCCGTGCTCGGCCGGCTCAAGAGTGCATGGAAGGAAGAGTTCGATCGCTGGCAAAAGCGCGACCTGTCAGCTCGGCGTTACGTCTACATCTGGGCCGACGGCGTGTATCTGCAGGCCAGGATGGAAGTCGAAAAGCAATGCATCCTGGTTCTGATTGGCGCCACGCCCGAGGGCAGGAAGGAATTGATCGGCTTTCAGACTGGCTTTCGCGAGAGCACCCAATCCTGGATCGAGCTTCTGACGGATCTGAAGAGCCGCGGTCTTTCGGTGGCGCCCGAGCTTGCGATCGGCGATGGCGCTTTGGGTTTCTGGAAAGCGCTTGAACAGCAATTCGGCGCCACTCGACATCAAAGGTGCTGGGTCCATAAAGCCATGAACGTCCTGAACAAGCTCCCGAAGTCGGTTCAGCCAAGAGCCAAGGCAGACCTCAAAGAAATCTGGATGGCCGAGGGACGTGACGATGCCGAGAAAGCCTTCGATCGTTTTCTCGCCAAGTACCAGGCCAAATACGACAAGGCCACCGACTGCCTGGCCAAGGACCGGGACACGCTGCTCGCCTTCTACGATTTTCCAGCCGAACACTGGAAGCATATCCGCACCGGCAACCCGATCGAGAGCACGTTTGCCACCGTCCGTCATCGTACCAGGCGCAGCAAAGGATGCCTCAACTACGAGACTGCCAAGATCATGGTGTTCAAGATGATCGAGGCTGCCCAGAAATCATGGCGCAAGCTTGATGGCCACAACCAGGTGCCAAAGGTGATCGAAGGCATCAAGTTCACCGACGGCATCGAAGCGCGCCCCGATTACGTCGCCGCCTGATCAGATGCCGTCACCAACTTTCCAGCACATCTCGACTATGAACTAAGGATCTGACGCGCAATTAACGCGGCACTCAAGTACAATGGGAGTACGGAGTAGGTCCTGATTGGAACGGTGATGGAAGAGCACGACGTACGCGTTCGGTTTGAGCGGATGAAGCCATTTTTAGATGAGCGCGGTCGTCGGTTGTTTGCCGCCAATGAAGCGATGTCGATGGGGTATGGCGGGGTGGAGATGGTTTGTGTGGCGACAGGCCTTGCACGGAGTACGATTAATCGTGGCATGGCGGAGTTGCGGTGCGGCCGGGACGAGATCGAGGGTGCGATAAGGCGCCCTGGCGCCGGACGCAAACCGGAAGAGGATCGTCAGCCAGGGTTATTGGCAGCGCTTGAGCGGCTGATCGAAGGAGCGATCCGTGGTGATCCAGAGGCACCGTTGCGTTGGGTCAGTCGCAGCCAACGGCGCTTGGCTGAAGCGTTGCGCGGCGAAGGTTTCGAGGTCAGCCAAAAGGTGGTCGGTTCACTGCTGAACAAGCTGAACTACAGCTGTCAGGCCAATCGCAAGACACGGGAGGGCAGCCACCATCCCGACCGTGACGCTCAGTTCGAGCATATCAATGCCACGGTGAAGGCAGCGATGGACGCCGGCGAGCCGGCGATTTCGGTCGATACCAAGAAGAAAGAACTGGTCGGTGACTTCAAGAATGGCGGTCGCGAGCTACGCCGAAAGGGCGATCCTGAACCGGTACGGGTTCATGACTTCAAGATCAAGAGCCTGGGCAAGGTGGCACCCTATGGTGTCTACGACATGGCCGCCAATGAGGGCTGGGTCAATGTCGGGATCGATGCCGATACCGGTGCGTTCGCGGTCGAAAGCATCCGCCGTTGGTGGCAGAGGCTCGGTCAGAAACGCTACCCCAACGCCACGAGCCTCACCATTACTGCCGACTGTGGCGGCAGCAATGGTGCCCGTGTCCGTCTGTGGAAGCTTGAGCTGCAACGGTTCGCCGACGAGGTTGGACTAACCATCACGGTTACCCATCTGCCCCCGGGCACCAGCAAATGGAACCGGATCGAGCACCGCCTTTTTGCCTACATCTCGCAAAACTGGCGCGGCAAGCCGCTGGTCAGCCACCAGGTCATCGTCCAACTGATCGGCGCCACCACGACCGAAAACGGCCTCACGGTCACTTGCGATCTCGATCGCAATCTCTATCAAAAAGGCATTCAGGTCAGCGATGACGAAATGGCTACCATCAACATCCAACGCAACGATTTTCATGGCGAGTGGAACTACACAATTAGCCCAAGAAAATCATCTCTGTTGATCTCACAAAGTAACGCACAAAATCTTCATGAATCGATTCGTTAATTTCGCGTCCGCTTCTAGCGTACCGTCTAGCTAGCCATAAATGAGATTGATGATTCCGTCGTCCGAATGCGTTAGCGACCAACACCCTCGTGACATCAGAAACAAAGGTCTGATAATGAACGAGGTATCGCCGTCCTAGGCGTCGTGGTTCGCAAATCAATCGATACAACCACCTCAGCTCCAATTGATCCACAATCTTGGGATAATATTGAGAAGCCGAAGCGTACTGGTCGAAAAAACCTCCACATGTGAAGCCTAATCCTGAGAAGCCGCTTTGCTTAAGGCGGAGCAAAATACTTTCTTGTGTTGGTGCTCCGATGCCGACAAGAACGACGTCGGGCTGGCGCGTTTGCACCCAGTCAATAGTTTCCTGATATGGCCGGTAGCCATCCAAGGCACCAAGAAAATCGACATCGCCATATGTGACGCGCATTTTCTTTAGAGCTCTCTCCGCAACCCCAGGCAGCCCCCCAACGAGACAGATGGACTTATTATGCTCATTGAGGTGGGCAAGGACGGGATGAAAAAGCGATGTGGCATCAAAACTCTGCCTTTCGACCCCGATGGCATTAATCCACTTTAGAGCTTTCACGACACCGATGCCATCGGGCAAGACCAGGTCAAAATGCCAGAGACCATTAGCATAGGCTTGGTCAGCAAGTCGGATGTTGAATGCATGCGGATTGATAAAGGAGACGATGCATAACTCCCGGTTCTTTAAGCGGCTGAAAACAAACGACAAGGTTGTCTCAATTGAGACCGAGAGGCTGACAGGAAGTCCAAGCAAAGAGGCTTTTGGTATCGACATGACATCTGGCCCCTACCCAAAGGCGATAAGAATGTCGAATGTACAATTAAAAATATATTTTTTCAACTGCATAATAAACCCTAGCGTTAAATTTTCCCTGTTCATGGTGCCTGATGATTGTCGGCAAGATCGTAGAACGCTGAGGCAGTTTTTCAGAGATTCTTGATGCCCTCCTGTTGCAGGCTCGCAATCAAGATGGCGATGCTGACGAGCACGGCGGATATGATGCCTAGGTTCAAAATCCCATCTTTGTATTGATCTAGCATGATGATAATTCGATCGGTCTCGACTTGAGGAGACAATCGATCATGGCAAACAAAACCTGATTATCGGACCGCGCTTGGGCGGCAATCAAGTCATTGATGCTGCAAAACCAGCCAAATACGCGCAGGATTGACGACCGGCGAGTGATCAGCGGGATCATGGGACGTGCGTGCGAGAGGAACGGTGTACTGTCATAAGGCTGTGTGGAAATGACCTGCGAAACTCAGACATTTCGCAAATATCAGAAATTCTGCGGTGGCAAATCTCAGTACGTAGAATCTGGAGGCTTCTGTGAGGTCGGTAGACGGACGCTGATGACGGTGGCGCTGGTGAGCGCGACCTCATTGAAGCCGGATTGAGCGAAGCCGCGGGATGGCGGTCTCGGCTATGGGGATTGTGTCGGCGGCGCCTGATCCGAGAGGTTGTTTTGGCCGAGGTGAGGGTGAGCCAGCGGGGCTCGATGGCGGTGATCGGGGGCGGTGGAGTGGGTCGTTGTTGCCTCGTGGCGCTCTCGAGATTGGGCATGGCCGGCGGCTCGGCGCCCTTTGATGCCGGTTTTAAGCTGTTGCGGCGAGCGCGTGCCACGGGCGCCTGCAGCGCCGGGACTGGCTGATCCGGGAGCGTCGTGGTCGCGACAGGTCATGAGGTGTCGTACCAGAAGGGCGACCGGCTCGGCTGCAGGCGCGGCAGGATGGTGCGGACAATCGAGGTGCTGCCGCAGCCGGGCAGTGGTCATGCCGCCGCGACAGGGCGATCTTGTCAGCCGGTTCGGGTACTGGCGCGGCGAGCAGCCTGCGACATAGCGCCAGCTTCTTGGCACGATGGCCGTTGGCGAGGAAGCCGTAGTGGCGAATGCGATGGAAGCCGGTAATGCGCTGCTGCGCATTAAACGATTTATGCAGACTCCATGGTTATGCGGAGAGCACCGCTTGTGGGCAGGCATGTTCTTCGTGGTTTCAAGAGGTTGCAATCCAGCATCTGGGCCGACGGCGTCTATTTGCAGGCCTGGATGGAAGTCGAAAAGCAATGCATCCTGGTTTTGATCGGCGCCACGCCCGAAGGCAGAAAAGTGTGAACCGGCGTGCGGATTCCGACGAAGCCGGACGGTGTTTCCGATTTTAAAGCCGGACACGATTCCGATTTGATGCCGGACAGTCAGGGCTTCATTTCCTCGGGTCGTTTGGATCATCTTTTGGTGTTGGTTTCCGGTCAAGCCTGATCTATGTGATCGCGAGTTTTACGCAAGCTTTCTCCTTCGAGTTCGATGCGGTGGGCGTTGTGTACGATGCGATCGAGGATGGCGTCGGCGATGGTGGGATCGCCGATGATGTCATGCCAATTTTCGAGCGGCAGCTGGCTGGTGATGAGGATGGAGCCGATGTCGTAGCGGTCCTCGATGATTTCGAGAAGATCGCGTCGCTGATCGGCATTGAGAGGTTCGGGTCCCCAATCGTCGATAATGAGGAGCTTGATCTTGGCGATCGATTTCAGCATGCGGGCATAGCGTCCGTCGCCGCGCGCCAAAGCGAGTGCCGCGAACAGGCGGGGGGCTCGGTGATAGGCTGCCGACAGATCGTCGCGGCAGGCTTTGTTGCCAAGCGCGCAAGCGAGATAACTTTTGCCGATGCCGGTCGAAGCAGCGACATACTGCCGGGTATCAGGAGGGTGAAGCGATCATTCGCTATCGCTATCACCCTCGCTTTGGCGAATGCTTGGTCGTCACGGGGCGCACCGGCGTGGTACTGAGCTCTTCCTGCTCATTCGTCAGCCAGACGGCACGCTGGCCCATATTCCGATCTGGATGACAGAGGAGTGCGCGGCCGGTTTAGCGATTGGCGAGTCGGTAAAGTTGCCTTTGGCCGGCTTGCGTAGCCTACGGCTCGAGCTGGATCGTTGTCTAGGTTCTCTCCAGGAATCAACACGCCCGGAAGGAGAGCCTCATGCAGCGTCGCCCAAGCCACCACCTCCATCGACAGCAGCGGGCGGGATCTGTTCGAACCCAACAAGCCGCCGGTGATTCTCGACCGGGACGATCGGCTGAAGCTGGTGCCGCTGGTTCAGGTTCTGCTGACCGAGAGTCTGACCCCGCCCCCTCCGACGAGCACCGAGGAGGCCGGCGATGACCAAGCTCACCCCTGACCACCTTGGGCGTAGTGCCTATGTCTATATCCGGCAGTCGAGCGCCGATCAGCTGCTGCACAATCACGAAAGCCGACGTCGTCAATATGGCCTTGCTGATCGGGCCCGCGCGTTGGGCTTTGCCGACGTGGTGGTGATCGACGATGATCTGGGACGCTCCGGGGGCGGGATCAGCCGTCCAGGCTTCGAGCGTCTCTTGGCCGCGATCTGCGAGGGTAAGGTCGGCGCCGTGCTGGCGATCGAAGCCTCGCGATTGGCGCGTAACGACGTGGGTTCATAATGATCACCTCTCTACCTTATTGAAAATCAAAGAGTTTTTGTTGAGAATTATGTGCCGGCGGAGCTTCTTCTTCCAAGTTAAGCACACTGTCTGTCAGCGCGTTGGCGTCAATCACCCAGGGCGCGCCCTTGCAGGCCTGACGTGCCGGAATGACGCCGCGGCGGATCAGGCGGCGTACGGTTTTTTCGCTGATCGACAGCCGTTCCGCCGCTTCTGCCAGCTTTATCTCGCCCCGCTCTTGCATTTCGCCTTCACGATAGGCCGCAATATCGTGATTGGTCCTGAAGGATTTCAGGCGCGCCTCGGTCCAGCTGTTTCCCTTTCCTGTCCGCTTTCCGGCGCGATTGAGCAGCGCTACGATCAACCGGTCGGGCATGATGCGGGCCACCTCCCGGATCAGATCTTCGGTGTCAGCATCGGTCGCCAACCGATGCTGGCCGGTGCGATTCTTGCGAACCAGTAATTCCATGTGGTCACCGCCCTGCCAGTGCAGAAGAAGCCTTATCCGGTCGTCCTGAATGGTCACCATGATCTCCACAAGAGCCGCACGTAGAATGCGCTTGCGCATCTCCGAGGTCCCTGCTTCATGCCGCCAGGTACGTTCCAGATCGGCGCCGAGAGCTAAGTAAGCCACTCGCTCGTCAGGCGTCAGCTTCTCCTGCCGAGATTGCGCCTGTAACGTCGAAAGGCGTTGCTCGCACGCCTGCACGGCCTCAAGGCGGGTGTTCCACAGCCGCTCCAGATTGTCGGCCACAAGCCGGTTGTCGGGATCGACCGCTTCATACCGGCGCCGCGCCTGATCGGCCTGGAACCGGGCTTCCTCAAGCGCCCGTTCCGCCTGCAGAATAACCTCGCAGGAGGCCTTGTCCGATTCTTCAATGGCCAGTAATGCTGCCTCCACCCCATGTGGCTGAAGCGCGCGGATGACAGCCTCGCCAACTGCCTCGTCGACACGAAGGGCGCCGAAGGAGATGCATCGTGTCCCGTCCTCCTCTTCACCACCCCGACAGCGATAGCGCGCCGAACGCTTCCCTCGATAATTGACCTGAAGCTTGCGGCTGCAATGACCGCAACGCAGAAGGCCGGCCAGCAATCCATCACCCTGGCGCACGGATCCGCGCGCCGCCCGCGTTCCGTTGGCGTTATCGCAAATCATCCGCTGGTTTCTCTCGTATTCATCCCAGGTAATGTAACCGTCGTGATGATCACGGATCAACACGTCCCAGTCCTCCCGCTCACGCTTGAACCCGCGCACAACGCGCTTGCGCCCATTTTCAATCTGCATCCGGCTAGTGGTGCGCCCGTAAGCATAGGCGCCCGCATAAATCGGGTTGGTCAGTAACTTCTTGACGCTGTTGTAGACCGGCAATTTCCAGATCACCTCGCGATCCGCCGGCCCGTGCGATACAACCGGAAGCGTAATCCCCTCCTGCCGGAACCACAGATGCACCTGGCGTATACTCCCAAACGCAGCAAATTTGCTGAACACCAGGGCGATGGCATCGCGCACACGCTGATCGGGATCCATATCGATCGTATCGCGCCCGACCCTTATGTAACCGACGGCGACCGACGTGAACAATTCGCCGCGCCCTGCCTTCTGTCGCTGCGCTTGCCAAGAGCGTTGACGCAGCATCGAAAGCTCCATCTCGTTGAGCGTGCCCTGCATCCCCAGCACAAAACGATCATTGGGAAGACGTGGATCGTAGACCGCTTCCCGATCTCCCAAGAGGCAGCCGACAACGCCGCAGAATTCGAGCAGCGTATGCCAATCACGTCCGTTGCGAGCAAGGCGAGACGCTTCGATGGAAAGCACCAACCCAACCTGGTTCGCACAAACCGCGGCCAGCAACTTGCGGAAACCCGGCCGGTCGACGCCACCGGCAGAGCGCCCGAGATCGTCGTCGATCAGTTCCACCATGCCCCAGCCCAACGCCTTGGCGCGATCGACCAGCGCATACTGAAGGCGCTGGCTCTCCAGATTGTGCTGGACCTGATCAGCCGTTGATTGCCGCAGATAGACATAGGCCGCACGCGACAGATGATCTGTCGTGATCTTTGATCCATCAATCGTCATCGCTGCCTCTTGTCCGGTTCTTCATCGCCGGCGGGGACGCCATCACTGCCGCTATGAGCGCAGCCAGGAGTGGCAGCAACGCTTTTTGGGCCGTCGTCGGAAGAAGATGCTCGTTCTGTTCGAACAGGGTCCCCTGTTTCGGCTTCCATTGTCCTGATTGTTGTCTCATTCTTTTCTCCTGTCGCCGATTCCGTTGGCGCCAGAAGAAAGCCCCCAATCAGATCGCGCAAATCAGACAGAAGCTGCAGGGGAAACCTCGGCTGTTCCCGGATACCAAGTTCAGCCGCCTGCGGCTGAGCCATCCATTCCGGAAGGTGGTTGATGATCCCATCCGGCTGACGCACAACCAGAATGGCCTGGCCGCGGTAGCTATGACGTCGGATCAATTGTGTTCGGCTGCCGGCCCGGGGATGGAAACGGTAATGAATTGATACTTCGCCGGCACAAAAACGGGCAGTATGGGACCGCCTCGAACGGCCGTGACTGGCATACGCTGATCGAATTCTGTGGTTTGGTTGGCACGCTGATTGTCAACGAGGATGGCATTTACGAACCCCGCCATCCCAATGACCGGTTGCTGCTGGGCATGAAGGGAACGATGAGCGAGTTGGAACTCTCGATCTTGCGCCAGCGCTCGTTGGAGGCGCTCAAGCAAAAGGCGCGGCGTGGTGAGCTCTTTCTCACGGTTGCCATTGGCTATGTCAAAGTGCGCCACAACCGGATCGAGAAAGATCCCGATCAGCGGATCCAGTCGGCTTTGGACATGGTGTTCCGCAAGTTTGCTGACGTCCAAAGTATTCGTCAGGTCCACCTCTGGCTACGCCAGGAGAGGATCGCCCTGCCGGCGGTGAACTACAATGTCGAGCAAGGTCGCTCGATCGTCTGGAAGCCGCCGGTGTACAATACCGTGCATCATATCCTCACCAACCCGGTGTATGGCGGCGCGTATGTATTCGGCCGCACCGGCAGCCGGACGACCCTGGAAGGCGGCCGCAAGCGCGTGGTCCGAGGCTTTCGCAAGGCCCGTGACGAGTGGGAGGTCTTGCTCCTCGACCATCATGACGGCTACTTGTCGTGGACCGAGTACGAAAGGAACCAGCGTCTGATTGCCGACAATGCCAATGGCACGAGTTTCATGGCGCGCGGCGCTGTCCGCCGTGGCGAGATGCTGCTGGCCGGCATGCTCCGTTGCGGGCACTGCGGCCGCAAGCTGCATGTCGCCTATAGCGGCACCAAAGGTGACGTCGGTCGCTATCATTGTCGCGGAGCACTCCTCAATCACGGTACCGAACCCTGCATCTCCTTCGGGTCGTTACGGGTTGATCTGGCGGTGGGCGCCGAGATCATTCGTCTCCTTCAGCCCCTGGGTATCGAGGCGGCGATCCAGGCGATCGAAACCCAACGGGACGATGCCGGCGAGCAGCATCGGCAGACCACCTTGGCGCTCGAGCAAGCCCGTTACGAAGCGGCTCATGCCCGACGACAATATGATGCGGTCGATCCCGACAATCGCCTGGTGGCAAGCGAATTGGAGCGACGCTGGAACGATGCGCTCAGCCAGGTCCGTGATCTTGAAGAGCAGCTGGACAAACTGGCGAAGCAGCAGCCGACAGTGCTGCGTGACGACGAACGGCAGGCCTTGATGCGCCTCGGCGCCGATCTGGAAGCCGCCTGGCATCATCCTGGTGCGACGACCGTCACCAGAAAGCGGATCGTGCGCACCGTGCTCAACGAGATCGTTGCGCAGGTCGAGGATGACCAGATCCATCTGGTACTCCATTGGCAGGGCGGCACTCATACCGAGCTTCGGGTCAAGAAGAACCGGACCGGGCAGCATCGTTGGGCACTCGACGGGGAGACCAAGGCCCTGGTCAAAGGTCTTGCCTGTTGATTTTTGCTGAGAGTTGACCCGTGATTTTCATCGAGAAGTGACCCGGGTTTAGGTCGTCTATGTTCCTTCTGTTTGTACGTTGGTCAAGTAAGGTACGCTCTCCTTTTTTGTTTTTCCTTTGGCTTCGCTTGCTTTGAATTTGAAGCTGTCGTTTCCGGTTTCCAAGATGTGGCAGTGATGGGTTAGTCGATCGAGGAGCGCGGTTGTCATCTTGGTATCGCCGAAGACGCTGTCCCATTCGCTGAAGCTGAGATTGGTTGTAATGACGATGCTGGTACGCTCGTAGAGTTTGCTGAGCAGGTGGAACAGCAAGGCGCCGCCTGAGGGGCTAAAAGGGGAGGTATCCGAGCTCGTCCAAGATGACGAGATCGAGGCGCAACAGGCGCTCAGCAAGCTGTCCGGCCTTGTTCAGGGCCTTTTCCTGTTCGAGTGCGTTGACCAGATCGACCGTGGAAAAGAAGCGGACCTTTTTGCGGTGATGTCATTGCTTGGACGCCAAGCGCGGTGGCGACATGCGATTTTCCGGTGCCGGGTCCGCCGATAAGCACAACGTTTTGGACCCCATTGATGAACTCGCCACGATACAGCTTCCGTGCCATGGCTTCGTTCACCTCGCTGGAGGCAAAGTCGAAGCCGGGAATATGGGGCGTGACGACCCAATAGACGAACGCACCCGCGGCTGAGACCGCCAGCGCATACCAAAACCACCTGAACACGCCCAAATTCCAGCTAACCGCGTTGATGGTGTCGACATTCAGAGCGTCCATCGGCACGGCATCAGGCCCCTTGATGTGCATGATCGAATAGTCGCCTGGTATCACTGGCCATTTCTCGGGTTCCTCTTCTCCCAGGCCCCTCATGTCCTTCGCCGGCGGGCGATACTGATGACGCAGGTGGGCCGCTCGCTCTCGGTTCACCTGGCTCGGCGAGCGAGAAAGAAGGCCATAACGAGTATCCCCAGATGGCCGATCGTCGGGATCAGCGTCGAAAAGAGCATGAGCGTCGCCCAAAGCCCGTCTGTCAGCGGGTTTCTCGCTGCGACACAGAGATAGTCGACGAGGTCGATGGGCGCTTCCCCACCCTCCAGCATAACAACGAACCAATTCCAGGCATCGATCAGCCTCGGCATGAAGTAGGCGAGCATGGTCAGCAAAAAGACAGCAATGACGCTATCGACAAGCATGTCGCTGAGAAGCGTCCTGACGCGCTGCCACGTCGTTACTTTAGATTGCTCCAACGTCGAGACCAAGCTCCTCCCGAGAGCGCGGCTTGCCCACCAAGATGCCCAGTCAAAGACCGCATTAACGGGCGGTAGGAGAACGAGAAAAAGCAGCCACGATGTGATCCCAGGATCAGCCAAAGACGTGCTGCCGAACCTAGCGGCACCGGGAAAGGCACTGGCAAAGGCAACGGCACCGGCAAGGGCTCCGAGAACGGCACCGACAAAGGCAAAGGCAGAGCCAGAGGCACCGACAAAGGCAAAGGCACCAGCATAGGCAACGGCGAACGCAACGGCGAAGGCAACGGCAAAGACCCCGGCGCCGGCTCCGGCACCGGCAAGGACAACGGCAAAAGCAACGACACCGGCAAAGGCACCGGCAACGGCACCGCTAAAGGCAATCGTGCCGGCACCAGCGCGGGGAAAGACATGGACGCCGACACTGACACCGGCAACGGCACCGAAACCGGCAAGACACCGAAACGGAAAGGTAGCCAGTCCGATCGCAATAAAGAACCACTCAAAGATGCTCAAACTGCCACTGGGCGGCATGAGTTCAGCATTGCCTATGGTTGCTGAGCCGCTAATCAGCCAGCTTATGATGAGAAAGACAAAGGGATACATAAACGCCAGGATTATGCACCGACTGAACAGTCGGCCAACCTCATCCAGCGATCCCATCCATCGGTCCAGACTGTTCAGGATGCGTTGAAGCCAGCCCAGGTAGTAGGCCCAACCGCTTGGCGCGAAGAGCATTTGCGCTGCTTCGAGTTGTTTCCGGGGACTTGTTTCGAGACGTCGATGAAAATGCTGATAGCCGAAGAACCCAGCTCCGGAAAACGCAGCACCGAGAATGGCGACAACAATCGCTAGAACAGCCAGCCAATCCACATGTGACATCCGCAATTATGATATGGATGGCACCATAAAGTTGGTCGGTCGTTGGTCAAGAAGCGTTTGCGAGATTGAGGCATTGCGACCAGACGAAGGCACTCACGAAACGCCGCCATTTGGAATGGTCTAGCGGCCGAACGGGTCATTTTGTTGAACCAGCACGCTGCGTCGCGGCGCCTGCAACATGCCGGAAAGCCGCCGCGGCAATGCGAAATCAAGTGGCGGTGACTATCCGCATGAACCATACCAAGGCCCAACTCGTGGCAGTGGAGGTCGATGTTGGTGCGAGCTTGGTTCAGGCTGCCTCGTCGGGCTCCGCCTCCAGATCTTCATCCTCAGCGCCGAAGACCGCGAGCTTGTCCATAAGCCAGGACTTGCAAGAGAACTCGAAGCGCATGATCGGACGGCCGCGAAGATCTTCGCCAACGATGTCGGCGTTCGCGATGACGTGCGCTAAGATCGCCTTCGCCAGATGAGGCGATTCGAGGTTCATGAATTCAGCGGTGATAACGAAATTGCCACGCGGCGAGCATGCCTGCTGTTGGTTAACGCCACGTTAATGTCGGGACCTTTTCCGGCGTCAGCTGCAGAGCCCATTGTCGGCCAAGCCACCGTGATCGACGGCGACACGATCATGATCCGCAGTCAGCGCATCCGGCTTGCCGGCATGGACGCCTTCGAGGCACGCCAGACTTGTCAGGATGCTGCCGGCAAGGACTATCGATGCGGCCGTGACGCTGCGTTCGCACTCGACGACTTCATCGGCAGACGCAATGTCACCTGCGAACCAAAAGACCGGAGTTGGGGACGCATTGTCGCGATTTGCTCGGTCGACGACGAGGATCTGGGCGCATGGATGGTGCGGCAGGGTCATGCCGTCGACGACGACCGATTATCGACCAAGCTATTGGTGGGCCGAGGCGCTGGCCTGGTGGCAAGCTCGCGGTGCGTGGTCAGGCTCGTTCGAGCGTCCAAAGGAATGGCGGGATCGCTGGATGGTGTCCCATAGGGCGCATAGGAATAGCTAAGTTTGATAGCCAGTAGACAACGCTGCCGCATCGTGCTGACCTTCCTGACCGTGAACATTTGTGGAACATTCGCGCTATGGAAGACGACACGATCGCGTTTCCTGACGCGTGCCACCGCGTCAAGGTCGGCGATCTTCGTGATTGGCACTACGTCAAAGTGATGTGCCAGCGCTGCGGCCATGTCGGTCTGCTCTATCCTAGAACGCTCCGACGCCGTTTCGATCCCGAGACTCCGATCTCCGACCTGGCACCGAGATTTCGATGCGCCAACTGCGGCAAGCAAGGCTCGCGGTATTGGGATGCGTGGCAGATGAGCAGAAACACTTGAGGTGCGCGGCGTCCTCTGCCCATGAAAAATCTGGCTCTCTGATTTCCGATAGGATTCCCAATTCTGCAATCTGGGAATTAGGCTGGCTCCAAATCTACGCTAAGCTTTTGATTTTATTGGTCGGGGCGGCCT
>CAWBCX010000007.1:0-24142 GCA_963787265.1 uncultured Alphaproteobacteria bacterium
CGTTCTGCAGCACGCTGGATCATGAGTGACAAAACGCAAAGCTTGACGTGAGCGGTGATCCTTTGCGGCATTCAATGGAACATCGGGCGGACTTCAGCCTCGATGAGCGCAGACATCAAGCAGCGGATACCAATCCGAGCAGTTGCGTGCCAGACGGGTCACCTCGATCGACAGGATCAGACCGACCTCGCCCAAGGTGGTTCGAGCAACCAGATCCTTGAATCCCTGCCGGTGCGATGCGGCAGCTCCGCTGAGGCCGAGATCGGCATCGATCACCTCGACGTCGGCTTCACGCCACCCAAGGTCGCGGGCGCGTCGTTGCAGCGCGTACTGAAGGCGCAGGCTTTCCTGATTGCTGGTCACCTGATGGGGAGTGGACTGCCGAATATAAACGATCGCTCGACGCCGTAGATGATCGGGCGTCACCAGATCCGATGCCATGGCTCAGCTCCCGCAGGACCGAGGCGAGGTCTTCGGCGATGTCGTCGCGCAACGCTGCTGGCAGGCTGCGCCAGAGGTCTTGAGGCTCGATCGCCATGCGCCCTCACGATCGTCGATCATCGAGACCAGATCTTTAAGCGCATTTAAACTAATCTTGCTGTGTAAATTGTTGACGGGTTTTTGCAAGTAGAGATTTGTCGCTTCGTGAAGAATTCTTAAATCCAGACCAAACTGATATTCAACGCGAACAAAATTCTCCCGCCCTGGCGAGCCAGCAGAGATCAATCGAAACCGACGCCCAAACAGCGGATGCGTCGGATCCATCACCTCAATCACATCACCTGAAGCAAGATCATCATCACTATAGGGGGTATTGCTATACCCCTTCGCAGGTACGCGTCCAATGAGTACCGTCGTTTTCCTGGGTCTGCGCGTTGCTAAGGTACGTCCTTACTCACGTGGTTAAGCACGTCGTTGAGGACAGTGATCTTGGGTTGGATGGAGATTTTGACGGGCGTCGAGCGTCGTCGTCGCTGGTCGTCGGAGGAGAAGCTGCAGATGTTGCGGGAGGCTTCGGCGCCCGGATCACCGGTTGGCGCCGTGGCGCGTCGGCATGACATCTGCCGGTCCCAAATCTATCAGTGGCGCCGAGCGTTTCGCTCGGGGCGGCTTCGTTCGGAGGCCTTCGCCGTGGTTGACTTCCTGCCGGTCGAGGTTTGCGATGACGAAGAGGCTGATGAGTTGCCGGTCGACGAAGGGGCGTCATGCTTGATCTCGATCGAGCTTCGTCATGGTCGGACGCTTCGTTTTCCCTCAACGCTGCCCTGCCATGAGATCCGGCGACTGGTTGCCGCCGTGGAGTTGGCATGATCGGGCCGAGCAGGTGCTCCGGCAAAATCCCTGCTCGGGCGCAGTCTTCGCCTTCCGGGGGAGAAAAGGTGACAGAATTAAACTTTTGTATTGGGACCAGCAGGGTTTTTGTTTGTATTACAAGGTGTTGCAAAATGGGCGTTTCCCCTGGCCATCGCCTGCCGACGGTGTCGTTCGGTTGACCTCGGCTCAACTCGCCATGTTGTGGGAGGGCATCGACTGGAGAAGGCCAGCGTGGAGTTCTCCACCCCGTCGCATTGCGTGATTTGTCGTTCGTTTTCAACAAGATAAAGCTGTCTTTATGGGCGGCATCCGGGTAAGATCCATGGATGGTTTTAGCCCAGGAAACGCTCCCGAACGACGTTGCTGCCCTGCAGGCGATCGTCGCCAGGCAGGCTGCGGAGCTGGCTGAACAGACAGCCGCCTTGGAGGATGCCAGGAACCAGCTGAAAGCCCGCGATGTCCCCGCCTGCAGCCGCATCGCGGCGAAGGTCGGGCCCGCCATGCCGGATCTTCGGAGCTGCGCTCCTGCAGACCGGGACCCCATCGAGCAGCTGCAGCGCCAGATCGATCAGCTGGAATTGGCGCTCGAAGAGCTTCAGACCGATCGCGCCGCCGAGCAGGCTGAAGAGAGTGGCGAGGCCGTCGACCAAGCCGGAGCTGACAACAAACAAGACAAAGAAACGCGGTCGCAAGAAGCTCCCCGCTCATTTATCGCGAGAGCGCAGCGTGCTCGATCCCGGCGAGACCTGCCCCGATTGCGGTGGCGAATTGCGCTTGCTCGGCGAGGATATCAACGAACGGCTCGACTTCGTCAGCGCCCAATTGAAGGTGCTGCAGATCGCCAGGCTGAAGAAGAGCGGCAGACGGTGCGAGAAGATTGTCCAGGCTGAACGCTACGGTAGTACCGCGTTCAAGATCGACGGTTTACGCGATGATCGACGATCTACCACCGTTCGACACGTCGCCAAGCCTGGCGCAAGCCACCGGCCGCACAGGGCTGGATGGATTGGAACGGCTGGTTGCGCAAGCACCAGGCGGTCAGAAGGTGTTCCGCACGGCGGTGGCCGATACTACGGAAAAGGTTCGCCAGGGTGTCGACAAGCTCGTTTCCGATCTGACGAAGGGCAAGGGCGTTGTGCAACCGCTATCGCCGTTTGGTCGCTGCCGGCAAACCCAAAGTGGTGGTGACCACCGCAATCGCCCGCGAGATGGTCGGCTTCATCTGGGCGATTGCCCGCATGGTGCAACTACGGCCGGCGATCACCTGACGCCCGGCATCATAAAAAAGGGAGACTGTTCGACAACGATTGATCCGGACACGCCTGGCGGGCGGCGGGGCACGGTCGGGGAACCCTCGTCGCTGTTATGAGCCGGCCCTTGGCCGATGCTCGCGCTTAGAAAGAGGCAGCCCCAAGACGAAACCGCGGTCATGCGGTAACCAACCCGCGCATGAGAGCTTGCTCAACCGTCGTCTCAACGCCCCGTCGTCCGCCAGGCGTATCGTCATCATCAACCAACTTCAGCGCAGGCTGGAGACGATCGCCGTGCCAACGGGCTTGATTGTGAACATGAGAACAGTCGGTGGCTAACTTTGGGCGGGACATGCTCTCGACGGCTTAACCTGCACGAAGGCCCCTATCTGCCTTTGCAGGGCAGCCAGTTGCTTCTCTCGGTCGCTGAGCATCCCGGCAAGCTCGACGACGGCCGCGGGCCAGACCCTATCCGGTTCTTCCTTCAGGGCCTGGCGGGCATCATCCAACAACTTTCTCGCATCGCTGTTCATCGGGTGCATCTCCCTTTGCTCGCTTCGTGGTCGGCGGGACCCCGTCTGGTTCGAGGACATAACCATATGGGCCGGCTGGTGCATTTGCGAGAGGCTTGAGGCACAGGCTTAAGGAAGCTGCTGCGGCTAGGCCGCTGCCGGTCGAGGTGTGGCCGGTCGATCACGGAATGCATGAATAGTCGTGCGAAGCGCTGGCCTACCTGAAATCCGTTTGATGACTGTGTGATGACTGAGATCAGATTTTCACGCTCACTTAGTCATCAAATTCCACCTAACCTATTGAAAACATTGGTACGCGCGCCGGGACTCGAACCCGGAACCCGCTGATTAAAAGTCAGCTGCTCTGCCAATTGAGCTACGCGCGCAAAAGCGACTAAGTTTGCGCGATCATCAACATTCGGGCGCCGAGGTCAAGGTCAGTTGTGTTCTCCTTGTTTTTTGGCGCTATGCCATGACGTCGCAGCTTCGTCGTTCGGCTTCGAATTCGGCTTGAAAGACCTTGAAGTCGCCTGTTTGTATCGCAGCGCGCATCTCACCGACAAGTGTCTGATAATAGTGGAGATTATGCCAGGTCAGCAGCATTGAGCCCAGAATTTCCTTGGCCTTGGTCAGATGATGCAGATAGGCGCGGCTGTGGTGGCGGCAGGCAAAACAACTGCAGGTCGAATCGATCGGGACCGGATCTTCGGCGTGGCGCGCATTGCGCATGTTGAGAAAGCCTTGACGGGTCCAGGCTTGGGCCGTGCGGCCGGAACGGGTCGGAAGGACGCAATCGAACATATCGATGCCGCGGGCGACCGCACCGACCAGATCCTCGGGCTTGCCCACGCCCATGAGATAGCGGGGCCGGGTCGCCGGCAGAATCGGATCGCAGACGTCGATCATCTCGAACATGACCTCCTGCGGTTCGCCGACCGCAAGGCCGCCGACGGCATAACCGTCGAACCCGATCTCGATCAAACCCTTGGCTGACTGCTGGCGAAGGGCCTGGTCCATGCCCCCCTGGACAATGCCGAACAGACCGTATCCGTTGCGCGCGCGAAAAGCGCTGCGGGAGCGCTCGGCCCAATGCATTGAGCGCTCCATCGCGACGATCACCTCACTGTCGGTGCTATCGGCCGGCACGCATTGATCGAGCACCATGGTGATGGTGGAATCGAGCAGATCCTGGATCTCGATCGAGCGTTCAGGCGTGAGCTCGAAGCGCCTGCCGTCGAGATGGGACGCGAAGGTCACGGCATGGTCGTCGATCTTGCGCAGGCCCTGGAGCGACATCACTTGAAAGCCGCCTGAATCGGTAAGGATCGGTCCCGGCCAATTCATGAATTGATGCAGCCCGCCGAGCCTGGCTATACGTTCGGCACCGGGACGGATCATCAGATGATAGGTGTTGCCGAGGACCACTTGGGCACCGGTGGCGCGTACCATGTCCGAGGTCATGGCTTTGACCGTTGCCGCCGTGCCGACCGGCATGAAAGCCGGCGTGTCGATGGGACCGTGGGCCGTGTCGATCCGACCGAGCCTTGCCCGGCCGTCGGTTGCCAGAAGGTCGAAGCCGAAACCGGTCATGAAGGTTCCAACGGCGTCGGTCTTCTTGGTGCCAACAGGCAGGCATCACCATACGAGAAAAACCGGTAACGCTCTGTAATCGCGTGATCATAGGCGGTCTTCATGCGTTCCAGGCCGGAAAAGGCCGCGACCAGCATGAACAAGGTCGAGCAGGGAAGGTGAAAGTTGGTCAGAAGACGATCCACCACCTGAAATCGATAGCCGGGCGTGATGAAGAGCCGGGTTTCCGCCGCGCCGGGCCGGAGTTGCCCAGCCTGATCGGCTGCTGCTTCAAGGGTGCGCAGAACCGTGGTGCCGACGGCGACGATCCGCCCGCCCCCCGCCTTTGTCCGTTGAATGGCCTCGATCGTCTCGGTACTCAGTTCAAAGCGCTCGCTATGCATATGATGGCCCTCGGTCGTCTCGGAACGGACCGGAAGGAAGGTTCCGGCACCGACATGGAGGGTGATGAAGGCGTGATGAACACCCCGGTCCTTCAGGTGCGAAAGCAGTGAGGGTGTAAAATGCAAGGACGCCGTCGGTGCCGCAACCGCGCCATCTTCCCTGGCAAACATCGTCTGATAGTCGATGTCATCCACCGCATCTCTGGCCTTCGATCGCGTGATATAGGGGGGCAACGGCATGCGGCCATGCTGTTTCAGCCGATCGAACAGGTCGGCCCCGCCGCATGAAAACCGCAGGGTCACTTCGCCATGAGCACCACGCTCGATCACATTCGCACTCAGGTTTTCGGCGAACGCCAGGAGGTCGCCGAGCTGGCATTTGCGCGCTGGCTTGGCAAAAACACGCCAGCATTCATCATCAACAGGTTGATGCAGCGTGACCTCGACACCGGCTTCGCCGCGTTTTCCCTGCAGGCGGGCCGGCAGCACGCGGGTGTCGTTGAAGATCAAAAGATCGCCTGGCACCAAGAGGTTGGGCAGATCGAAGACATGGTGATCGCCAAGCTGCTCCGGCTCGACGTGAAGCAGCCTTGCGCTGTCTCTCGGACGCGCCGGTCTTTGCGCGATCAGCCTCTTGGGTAGGGAAAAATCAAAGGCCGAAACCTGCATCGGCGCCGCATCCTCCATGTCCATCCTGCCGACCTTCCTCGGCTGACCGCGATCACGATCTCCCTGGTGTTGCCACCGTTCAATCCTCGAGGTCAAGCCATGCTGACGGGCGATCGGTGGCGTCGCTCTCTTGCAGAATGGGCAAAAATCTTTCTAAACTGAAAATCGATCAGTGCTGCGCGGATCAGCGGATGATACCGGTCCGAGCTCAGAAAACGAGACCGGCCATGATGGGGAGTGCATGACGAACGCCTTGCTGGAGACGTTCCAACGCCTCACGGACGAGTTGGATGCCCTTGTTCTCGGCCGCTCGACCCTGATCGAGCGCCTGTTAACGGCCCTGCTTGCTGATGGCCATGTCCTGCTGGAAGGCCCGCCTGGCCTGGCAAAAACGCGCGCTGCCTATCTTCTGGCGAAAAGCGTCAATGCATCCTTTCAGCGGATCCAGTTCACCCCGGATCTGCTGCCGGCCGATCTAACGGGCACGACCGTCTACGATGCCCATGAACACCGCTTCGACTTCCATGCGGGGCCGCTCTTTCACGACGTCATTCTCGCCGATGAGATCAACCGGGCTCCTGCCAAGGTGCAGGCAGCACTGCTCGAGGCGATGGAAGAGCGCCAGATCACGGTCGGCGGCGAGACACGCAAGCTGGGCGATCCTTTCTTCGTCATCGCGACGCAAAACCCGATCGAGGAAGAAGGCACCTATGAATTGCCGGCAGCCCAGCTCGATCGCTTCATGATGCGGGTTCTGGTGGACTATCCGGAGCTCGAGACGGAGCGTTCCATCCTGGAATTGGTGCAAAAAGAAAGCCGCCAAGGTGCAGGCCATATGCCGCCGCTCGACACGATCACGCGCGTCGACACATCGGACCTCAGGGCGGCACGGCAGGAGGTGCTGGAGATCCACCTCGCCGAACCGGTCAAGGACTACATCGTCCGGCTGGTCGGCGCCACGCGCGGGTATGGTGATGATCTCCAAGCACTGACCGCGCATATCGCTCATGCCGTCAGCCCGCGCGGCACCTTGGCCTTGGCCAGGCTCTCCCAGGCACGTGCCTGGCTTCACGGCCGCGATCATGTGCTGCCGGAAGATGTCCAGACTCTTGCCGTCGATGCGCTTGCTCATCGGCTCGGCCTTACCTATCGGGCGGAAGCCGAAGGCACGGTGGATCGTGATCTGGTGGAGGCATTCCTTGGTCAAGTTGTCGTGGTCTGATTTTTTTCGACATCGCGGGAACAACGACAAAGCTCGAGGTATTTCCCCTGACCTCTCCTCGTCCCAGGCGACCGGCCTGGATTTGGACGAGTTGATCGCCATGCGCGCGCGGCGATCTATAGCCGGCCAAAATCAGAGGATCGATGGCTTTCGCTTCGGCGATCTCTCCAGCAGGCGTCGTGGTATCGGGTTGGAGCTGGACAATATCGGCCCCTATCAATGGGGCGACGACATTCGCCATATGGACTGGTTCGCCACCGCCAGAACCGGGCGTCCGCAGGTCAAGCAGTTTCGCCACGACGTACAGCAGACGGTGATCGTCGCCCTCGATCTTCGCCCCCAGATGATCTTCGGCTCAAGCCAGCACCCGATGATCAAGACCGCTTGCCTTGCGGCGGCGAAAATCGCCTGGTCGACGTCTTATGATCATCAACCTTTCGGGCTGCTGCTGATCGGCGGCGGCGAAACGACCTTGATACCGCCGCGCCGCGGCCGCCGTGCCCGGCTGCAGCAGCTTGCGACGATCGTCGAGAGCTATCGCCAGGCTCTCGATCATACAGGCAAGTCCCCGCCGCATCTCGCCGCGAGCATTGACCAATTGGCCGCCGCCATGGCGGGTGACGTCGAAGCGGTGGTGATCAGCGACTTCAGCGACTTAGGCGATGGTTTTGATCAAAAGCTGCGCGAGGCCGGTGCACGCGGCTCGATGAGCGCTATCCTGATCGAAGATCATTTGATGCGGGAAGCACCGCCCATCGGGGTCTATCCGCTTCGCGCGCGGCAAGATCAAACGCTGACGACCGTTGCCATTCGGGCCAATGATGAGAATGTCTATAGAGATCATGCGGACAATCACCGGCGTGAGCTGACGACGCGCCTGGTCGGTTTGGGGATGCGGCAAGTGTTGATCTCGGACCCTGCCTCCATCGCTGAGGGCTATTTCCGATGACCCCGGAACAGATCCTGGCCGATCTCAGGGATATTCATTTGCCCGAGCTGGACGCCGGTGCGGCCAGCACCAATCTTGTTCTCTGGCCGCTCATGCTGGTTCTGATGGCGGCGCTGCTTCTCGCCTGGTTGATCTGGCGTCGACGCTCGGTTTGGCGTCGCGAGCTTCTTCAAGCCCTTCATCAGATCGAGCATGTGGCAACCCAGTCCGGGGGGAATGAGGGCTGGACGAAGCTTGCCGTCCTGCTGCGGCGGCTCGCCATTCAACGGCAAGGCCGCCATGACGTCGCAAGGTTGAGCGGGGAGCCCTGGCTCGAACAGCTGGATGCTCTGGTGGGCAGCGACCTCTTCACCAAGGGGCCCGGCCGTGGCCTCATCACGTTTCCCTATCTTGGCAATGATCATCCGGACGACGACACTTCCAGACGCATGCATGAGGATCTCAAAGCCACCATTGAAACGCTCCGCAGCCAGTTACCCCGCCATGGCACGGCCGGATGATCGAGCTGGTCAGACCATGGGCGTTGCTGCTGCTGCCGCTGCCCTGGCTTGCCTGGTATTTCCTGCCGGCTGATCCGCCGCTGTCAGCGCTCCGCCTCCCCGAACGTCTGGCCACCTTGATGCAGGGTTTGCAGAACCCTGCCCGTTTCGAGCACCTGCCTCGGCATGTTAGGACATGGCTTGCGATGATCGGCTGGTCGGCCTTGATCCTGGCCTTGGCGGCCCCGATCACTGAAGGCGACCCGCTGCAGGAGGCAAGCGGCCGCGATCTCCTTCTCGCCCTCGATCTGTCGGCCAGCATGGAGGCGCGCGATGTCGAGCTGGATGGCAGACGGGTTGATCGCTTCACGGCAGTCAAGGGGCTTGCCGGCGCCTTCATCAAGGGACGGGAGGGTGATCGCGTCGGGCTCATCGTCTTTGGCGACGAAACTTATCTGGTGGCGCCGCTGACCTATGATGTTCAGGCGGTCGAGGGATTTCTGGACGAGGTCACGATCGGCATGCCCGGGCGCAAGACCGCGATCGGCAATGCGATCGGGCTTGCAATCAAGACCCTTGAAGACCAGCCTGCCTCGACCCGCGTGCTTATTCTTTTGAGCGACGGTGACAGCAATGCCGGCGATCTCGGGCCGAAGTCGGCAGCGGATTTTGCCAAGGAGCATCAAGTCACCATCCACACCATCGGCTTCGGCCGGGTCGCGATGCAAGGCTATGCCTCGGAAACCGCGGGCGACGATTACGTGGGCCTTCGGGAAGTGGCCGAAATGACGGGAGGGCGGTATTTTCTGGCACGCACCACCGATGCCCTGCGCGATGTTTATGCCGAGCTTGACCTGCTGGAACCGACCGAGGCAAATGCCGGCGGTCGCCGTACCGAGCGCGATTGGGTGAGGGAGCTCTTGGCGATGGCGCTCATCTCCCTTTTGGCGCTCACCCTGATCGAACGTCGACGGGGGCTTATCTGAGATGCCGGTGATCGCCAATCCCTGGTGGCTGCTGGCCCCTCTTCTCGCCGTGGTGCTGGTGGGTCTCGGCCGCCGCCGTGTCGATTTGCCGGGCGCTTGGCATCGGGCGATCGAGCCCAGGCTTCAGGGTCTACTGGTGGACACCGTCGACCATGTAAGGCAGCGCCCTGTCCTCGTTGCCCTGATGGCGATCTGGCTGCTGCTCGCCGCCTGCCTCGCGACCATCAGTTTCGGCCAGACCAGCGTGCCGACGCTGCGCAATCTCTATGCCCGGGTGGTCGTCATCGATCTTGGCCTTGATGCGCAAAGCGCCGATCGCGTGGCGGCTGCCCGTTACCTGATCGAGAACGACAGGAACGTGCCGACGGCCGTAATCGCGGTGACCGAACAGGCCTTCGACGTCGTGCCGCTGACCAGAGACTACGCCCATCTCGACCGTTACCTTCAGGTGCTGAGCCCCGATGTCATGCCGATCGAAGGGCGATCGCTGCTGCGCGGTGTCGAGCGAGCGGTTCTGCTGCTCGACCGTGCCGGCATACAGGCAAGGCAGATCGTGGTGTTTACCGGCGGCTCGCCCCCGCCGATCGGCCGCTTTCTCAAACCGCAAAACCCTTCGTTGCAAAATATCTGGCTTGTCCGGCCGGATCAACCAAGCGATGATTGGCAAGCGTTCGGTGCCCATATGGAGGCAAGTTTCGCCACGGATCGGGAGACCTCTATCATTCAGGACGACCTTGATGAGCGCCGCAATGAGGCCGCCGCCAAAGCCGTCTCGTTCCGCGAGCGCCGCGATCTTACGCCTTGGCTGATCGCGCTCCTGCTGCCTCTTTGGCTCTTCGTCTTCTTCAGGCGGCAATCGGACTGATGGTCGGGCGGCTGCAGCGTTTGCTTGGTCGCTCGGAGCTGGTGCTCCTCGCTCTGTTCCTTGTCGCGATGGCGCTTGCCTTGCTGCTCGGGCGTTGGTTAGCTGCCATTCAGGAGCCGCCAACCCGCTATGGTGTCGGCCAAAGGCTCCTGGCAGACGGCCGGGCGGAGGAAGCGGCCTATATGTTCGAACAGCCTCTTTGGAAAGGTGTCGCCCTTTATCGATCCGGCCGCTATCACCGCGCGGTCGGCGAGTTCGTCACCGATGACAGCATCACCGGCTACTACAATATGGGCAATGCTTATGCCCATCTCGGGCTCTATGAGGGCGCCGTCGCAGCTTATCAGGTCGTTCTTGCCCGCATGCCCAACCACGAGGATGCCCGCTATAATCTGGAGCTGGTGCAGGAAGCGGCGAGGCGCGAGCAGGAACTGGAAGAGGAGAGCAGGAACATCGAGGAGGCCGGCAATTGGGAGGATGGCCTTCGCGAGGAGCAGCAGGAAGCAGGCGGAGAGCCGGATCCGGCGACAGAAAATGAAGAGGATCAGCCGAGCTCGTCCGAGAATACCTCTGATGAGCTGGGCGAAGGCAGCCGCGCCGAAGCGAGCGAAGCCCCTCCCTCCAGCAATGGCGCCAGCGGCAGTGAAGAAAAGGGTGAAAAGGCAGAGGCGGCAAGCTTCACGCTCAGCACCGGCGAGGAACAAGACGAGACCGGGCTCTCTCCTGGCGCCGACGACCTTGAAGACCGGCCGGTGACGCCTGGCGAGATAGACCGTTTGCGCGAGGAGGAACTGGCCGACGACATCCTCCTCCGGCGCATCGAGGACGATCCGGCTTTGGTGCTGAAGGCACGCTTGTCCATGGCCCTCAGAAAAAAAGAGGCCGGGCAATGAGACCCACGCCCGCAAGCCTCGCCCTCGCCATGATCATCGCCCTTTTCGGCCCCTCAGCCCTTCTCGGCCAGGACACGCAAGTGGTGCCGGACAAGCCCGAGCTTTCGGTGCGCATCGTTCCGCCGGAGCCTTATCTCCAGGAGCAGATTATCCAGACCGTTCGCGTGGTCGCTGCCAACATCTTCGAAGAGCTCGTGCTCGATTTGCCGCCGGTCGAAGGCGCTGACGTCATCACCCTGCAACAACCGAAAACGCGAAGATTCAGCACCTATGGCGGTGAAGGTTATATCTACGAAACGAGGCGCGCGATCTTTCCCAAGGCAAGCGGTGAACTTCGCTTAGCGCCGGTTCGCGTCAGTGGCAGCATTGCGATCAGCCGGGATGAGCGGGAGGAATTTGCGCTTCGGAGCGATCCGGTCATCCTCGACGTCAAGCCGCCGCCCGCTGATTTTAAAGCGCCCGCTTGGCTGGTCGCAAGGCGGGTCGAGATCGACGAGCGCTGGTCGCAGCCAATCGACCAGCTTAGGGTCGGTGACCACGTGACACGGACCGTCGAAGCCACCGTGACCGGCGTCACCGGCGGTCATCTGCCCGAACTCGAGCATGGCCGATCATCGGGGCTCACCATCCTTCCCGGGCAAACCGAGCGCTCGACCGAAATCACCCCGGACGAGGTCATCGGCAAAATCAGGCGGTCGTTCGAGCTTCGGATCGATACCGAGCAGCCGATCAATATCAGCCCGGTTCGGGTGGTGTGGTGGAATACCGACACCGAGATCGAATGGCGAAGTGCGGCACAATCCGTGCGCATCGAACCTCTACCGAGAAATGTCGACGTTCTGGTGCAAAATCTCATGGCCGAGGCGGAAGAAACCCATAGAACGGGGCGTTACGGGGTCATGGCCATGATCGCGCTCGGCGGCCTCGGGGCCATCCTTCTCCTAGCTTGGTTCCTGAGCGCAAGACGCAGGCAGGCACCTGAGGACGCTATCCTGCTCAAAGCCGTCAGAGCAAACCCCGAACCGGCCAAGATGGTTGCCGCCTTGCTGGCCTGGGGCGGCACGAGTTTTCCCATGGAAAAGCCGGTGTCGCTTGAGCGCCTGAGACAGCGCCTCGGCGAGCCAGCCGGGGATCAACTGACGGCATTGCAACGGGCGGCATTCGGACCGGGTGCGGAGGCCGTGGATTCGATTGAGACCGCAAAAAAAATCATTGCCGCCGCCCGCCGGCAGCGTGGCCGAAGCCTTGCTGACATCAGTATCGACCTCCTCAGATACCTCATCGGCCCGAAACGTCATTTGCCGACGATCAGCGGCGGTGCGTGATCCCTTGCACCTCCTGGCAGGCACCAGGATCAGGCTGATCCACTTTTGGCAAGGGGGTGATTTCTTGTTAACTCATCTTTGCAACGATACGGCTCCGGTCCAGGATCGCATGGACCAGGAAAGAACCTACCCGAACAACAACAACATGCGGTCAAGAGCTGCTACCGAACCAAAGGATCCGGCGTTGCCAAGGGAGTGCGACGTCAAGTCCTGGTCTGGCCATGCCACTAGAGCGTTTTCTGACCGAACGACGTCGGCTCCGGCCCGCACCTCCTCCCGACCACCCACAGGATACCCTCGCATTGGGTGGTCGGGAGGAGGTGCGGGCCGGAGCCGTATGATCGGAAAAAAAATGCTCTAGATCAGGCCTTCGCTTTTGAAACTGGTATGCTTGGTCTGGCCGATGATCAGATGGTCGTGCAACAGGATGCGGATCGGAGCCAGGGCCGCAGCTACCTGGTTGGTCATCTCAATGTCTGCGCGAGAAGGGGTCGGGTCGCCGCTCGGGTGATTATGCACCATGATCAAGGCGGATGCCCCAAGCTCCAAGGCGCGTTTGGCGATCTCCCTCGGGTAGAGCGGGGTGTGGTCGACCGTGCCGCGCTGCTGGACCTCGTCCTTGATCAGCATGTTCTTCTTGTCCAGGAAAAGAACCCGGAATTGCTCGATCGGCTCGTGGCCGAGTGCCATCTTCAGGTAATCCAGAAGCGCTTGCCAGGACGCGATCACCGGCCTCGCCTGCACGTCCTCGGCCAGCACCCTTTGCAGCAGCCGTTGAATACCCTTGAGGTGGGTGACAGTGAAATGACGATCTTTCTCGAGCCGCTCGGCATGGGCCGAATCGGCCGCGAGCATCACCTGCTCCAGCCGCAAAGGCTCGGCCGCGAGCACCCCGCCAAGCGAGCCGAATTCTTCGAGAAGGCGCTTGGCCAGCGGTTTCACATCGATATAGCGAATGCTGAAAAACAGGAGCAGCTCCAAGAGCTCGTAATCCGGCATGCCCTCCGCACCGCTTTCGAGAAACCGCGCCCGCAACCGCTGCCGATGACCGTGATAATGCGGCGTGCCCGACGCGGGCCTCGTACCCGACGGAGGGCTCGTCGACTCGACCTCGCCAGCCTGCTGGAAAGGGAGAGGCGCCTCGGCCAAGCCTGGGGTCGACCTGACGTTCGTGTTACCGGCAAGAGCGGCGCCCAATCGCTCGATCGCGCTGCGATCGTCGAACACCCAGGCTCGTCTGCTCTTGCTCCAGCGGCCGCCATGGGCCTTCAGCATGTCTTTGTGGCGAAAGGTGTCACCGCGGATGACGTAGCGTCGTCTACCCCCAGGCTCCCGATCGGTATCGATCTCCAGACCAATCACGGCCAGCACCGCTGGCGCTTCGAAGGGGGCAGGTTCTACCATGGGGGGTGATGAAGTCCTTGTGGCGACAGCGTGAAAACCTCACAGCCGTCCTCGGTGACGCCTACGGTATGTTCGAACTGGGCGGATGCCTTGCCGTCCTTGGTGGTCACGGTCCAGCCGTCTTTTCTGTTGAGCTTCACCTCATAGGTACCGAGATTGACCATCGGTTCGACGGTGAAGATCATGCCCGGCTCGAAGGTGAGGCCGGTGCCGGGCTTGCCGTAATGCAGGACGCTCGGCGTGTCGTGAAACACACGACCGATGCCGTGACCGCAATAATCCCGGACCACCGAGCATTGCTGATCCTCGACATAGGACTGAATGGCATGACCAAGATCGCCAAGCGTTGCCCCCGGACGCACCGCTCGGATACCTTGCCAAAGCGCTTCGAAGGTGATCTTGCAAAGATTTTGCTTCAAGGTCACCGGTTCGTCGGCGAAATACATTCGGCTGCTGTCACCATACCAGCCGTCCAGAATGACCGTTACGTCGATGTTGAGGATATCGCGCCTGGCCAGCGCATAATTGCTGGGAATGCCGTGACAGACCACTTCATTCAAGGAGATGCAGGTGGCCTTTGGGTAGCCGCGATAGCCAAGCGGCGCGGGCACCGCATCATGGGCCAGAATGAAATCATGGCAGATCCGGTCCAGTTCCTCGGTGGTCACACCGGGCCTCACATGCTCGCCGATCATATCGAGCGTTTCAGCAGCGAGTTGGCCGGCGCGATGCATGCCTCGAAAGGCCGTGGCATCGTGGATCGGAACGTCCGTACTCCTGGTCGCACTGTCGGTCGCCTTCATTTGATCCTGCATCATGTCTTATCAACCATAGGTTATATAATGATGGGAAGTGCGCTGGCTAGTTTAATTTCATCAAGGTTGATGTCGCAGCGATAACAGAGCATTTCTACCCCACCAGCCCTGGCTTTGGCAAAGGCAGCCGCGTAGGCGGGGTCGATGTCATGAGCCAGGCTGAACGCACTGCAATCGGTCCTTTGTACTACATAGGCAGTGACGGCGCGGGCACCAGAGGCGACCTGCCGTTCCAGCGCCCCCAAATGCTTGGCCCCCCGCGCCGTGACGCAATCGGGAAATTCAGCCTCGCGCTCGCGCTTGAAATGGACATTCTTGACTTCGACAAAGCAAGGTGCCCTTCCCTCGCTTTCCAAAAGAAAATCAATCCTGCTGCCCTCATCGTAAGCAACTTCGCGCTTCAGGCTGTCATAGCCGGTAAGCTCGTCGATGACATTGCCTCTGATGGCCTCTTCGACCAGGCGGTTGGGATGCATCGTGTTGATACCGACGAGACCGTCTGCAACCTCGATCATTTCGAAGGTGAGCGGGAGTTTTCGTTTGGGATTGGGTGATCTGGAAAGCCAGACAGTCGAGCCTGGCCGATCCAGACCCAACATGCTCCCGGGGTTGGGACAATGCACCGTGGTCTCCTCGCCGCTCGCAAGAACGACATCGGCGAGAAAACGCTTGTAGCGCCTGACCAAGCGCGCAGGAATGAGGGGTTCCGACCAACGCATGACCGGAACCTAGAGCATTTTAAGGCAAGGCGGAACCGGGACGATGAGCACCACCAAGATCCCGGCAGCGACCGCACATCGACACCGCTCGGCATGGCAGGCCGGCGATCGAGACCATTACTGCCGGCGCCCAGATTGTAGAAAGGGAAAAACATGCCGGAGAGACCGATACCGCGGATCTGCACGCGTAGCGCAGCTGCGGAACATGTCGGCACGCCTACGGTCCCGCATCCCTGTCACGCACGATAGGAAGATCGTTTGCCGCCAGCAAGGCAAGCCCCGTCATGCTGATGCCGATGATGCAACAGGCTGACGTGACCCTAGATCGATGAACCCGCCGCCCGTGCAAGAGAAAGAGGAGGAACCCGCTGGCAAGGGACGCAGGCTATTGGTGACAGGAGTGGATTTGAGCCTGCTTTCGGCGCAGACTGGCATCCGTATGTCTCGATGTCACGACAGGCTTCGTGCCTTCATGATATCTTGATCGAGAATATTGGTAAGCTCAATCCTATGACGTTGCCCTTGAGAGGATAGCCATCGTGCGTGCTGAGAAAAAAACGGTAACCGCCTGTCTAATCATCATCGGCAACGAGATCCTTTCCGGCCGGACCGTCGATGCCAATCTTCCTCATCTCGCAAAAAGACTGGGTGAGGTTGGTATCCGCTTGGCTGAGGCGCGCGTGGTCTCCGATGTCGAGGCCGAGATCGTCGAGGCGGTCAATGCGTGTCGATCAAAGCATGATTACGTCTTTACCACCGGCGGAATAGGCCCCACCCATGACGACATCACCTCGGCCTGCATCGCCGAAGCCTTCCGGCGTCCCTTTGGCCGCAACGCCGAGGCGGAAGCCCGCTTGCTCGCTTACTACCCGCCGGAAAAAGTCAATGATGCCCGCATGTCCATGGCCGATATGCCTGACGGCGTCAGCTTGATCGACAACCCGGTGAGCGTTGCGCCGGGCTTTCGCATCGAGAATGTCTTCGTCATGGCCGGCGTGCCGAAGATCATGCAGGCCATGCTGGACAGCATCATCCCGACGCTCAAGGGTGGGGCGAAGATGCTTTCGCGTTCCATCACGGTTTTTCTGCCGGAAGGCGAGCTGGCCACGCCGCTCGGTGAGCTGCAGCATCGCTATGGCGACCTTGAAATCGGCAGCTATCCCTTCTTTGGAACGCTTGGGCCCGGTTCGACGATCGTTTTTCGCGGGATAGAGCAGGAAGAGGTCGACAAGGCCGCAGCAGAACTTCTGGCGTTGGCGCAAAACAGGGATGCAAAAGTCATCGAAGGCTCGGTACGCGACTGACCTTGCGGGTTAGGCGCTATTTACAGATAAAGATCTGGCAATTGTCATCCATGAAACAAAACCTGTGTGCAAAAAAAGACCCGGCGCGAGGGCCGGGCCGAATTGGGGGTGGGGATAACGTCGCACAGAAGAACAAACCAGCCACGCTCAGTTAGCCTTCAATGATCAAGGGGCCATGAACCTGTCATGCCGGCTGGGGTTGGCCGGAGTTCCGGGGGTAGAACCGCTTCACGACCTCGATCACTCGGCCCGGTGATCATGTGAGCACCTTAAGCAAGGTGAATTGAACCCTTTATGAACCGGTCGTTTATCCAGAGTTCAGTTTCGGGTTTGTGCCTTGGAACGATCCGTTGTCGGCAAGATAAGCGTGGCCTGAAGACCGCCCAGTGCCGCCTCACCCAGTTCCAGCTTGCCATTATACAGGCTGGCGAGGTCGTCCACGATCGAGAGCCCGAGCCCGGTTCCAGGCACCGATTCATCGAGCCGCCGCCCGCGCTTTAAAACCTCGACGCGCTGATCTTCAGGGAGCCCGTCGCCGTCGTCTTCGATGGTCAACATGCAAGTCTCAGCCTGTTGCTTGCAGTGGACGCGAACCCTGCTTTTGGCCCATTTGCACGCATTGTCCATCAAATTGCCGAGCATTTCTTCAAGATCGTGGCGCGCACCGCGAAAGGTCAAATCATCGGGACAATCAACATCGATCTCGATGCCGCGCTCGACGTAGATCCTTCTCAAGGCGCGCTTGAGGTCACGAAGCACGGGCGCAACCTCGCTACGGGCGCCGAGAATATTGCTGGTGGCCGCGGCACGGGCACGGGCCAGATGATGATCGACCTGCTCGCGCATCAGGTTGGTCTGCCGATCCACCAAGGCGCCGAACGCGCTGTCGGTGCGGCGCGCTTCGTTGGCGAGCACCGAAAGCGGCGTCTTCAAGCCATGGGCAAGATTGCCGACATGGGTTTGGGCACGCTCGATCAGGGTTTCGCTGTGATCGATGAGCGCATTCAATTCGCGGGCAAGCGGTTGGATCTCGGTGGGGTAGCTCCCTTCCAGGCGCCGGCTTTCGCCTGAGCGAATGGAGCTCAGCGCTTGCTGAATTCGGGAAAGCGGCCGAAGGCCGAAACGAACCTGAATCAAAATGGCCGCGAGCACGCCGGCGAACAGCATGCCAAGGGCCAGGGCCAAAAGCTGATCGAACCGGTCTTTGGGTCCGCGAAGCTCGCTTTCATCACCGGCAATCGCATACCAGTAGGGTTCGCTCCGTCCGGGGAGGACAATCGGCCGGATCAGGACTCTGAGCCGCTGACCGCTTGGCCCCTCGACCTCGCCCGCGACAAGCTCTTTATCGGGAAGCGGCAGGTCGAGGGCCTGCACCCAAAGAGAGGCCGAACGCCTGACCACCTGCTCGCCGTCATGGATTTGCCAATACCAACCGGAAAAAGGTTGATCAAACCGCGGTTCTCCAAGCTGCAATTTGAGATCGAGGCGGCCGTCGCCACCACGCTCGGTGCCGGCGACAACGCCTTCGAGAAGAACCGCTAGACGTGCATCGAAACTGTTGCGGACAGCGTCGCCGAAAAGGGCGGACAAGGCAAAGCCGCTTGCGCTCAAAAGGAGCGCGCACCAAATGGCCGCACTGATGACGAGCCTGGATGCAAGAGACTTAATGGGCGGTCCCCGGTGGGGCGAGGCGGTAGCCGAGGCCGCGTGCCGTCTGGATCACATCGACGCCGAGTTTCTTGCGCAGCCGGCCGACGAAAACCTCGATCGTGTTGCTGTCCCGATCGAAATCCTGGTCGTAGAGATGCTCGGTAAGCTCGGTGCGCGAGACGATTTTGTCCTGGTGATGCATGAGATAGGCCAGGAGCCGATATTCCTGCGCGGTAAGCTTGATCGCCTGGCCGTCCACCGAGACCTTGGCCGAACGGGTATCGAGATGGACCGGACCGCAGGAAAGTTCCGCCGAAGCATGGCCCGCCGCCCGCCGGACCAGCGCTCTAAGCCTGGCCAGCACCTCCTCCATATGAAACGGTTTGGCCACGTAATCGTCGGCGCCGGCGTCGAAACCCGCCACCTTTTCGCTCCAGCGATCGCGCGCCGTCAGGATCAGGACCGGCATCATGCGCCCGTCCCGGCGCCAGCGTTCGAGGATGGTGATGCCATCCATGACCGGCAGACCTAGATCCAGCACCACGGCATCATAGGGCTCATGCAGACCCAGATAATGGCCTTCTTCGCCATCATGAGCGACATCGACGGCATAGCCCGCATCGACCAGCGAGTTCTTGCAGCTGCCTTGCCAAATCCTCTTCATCCTCGACCAGCAGGACCCTCATCGTCGCCTTGCTCCCTCGACCAGCACCCTTGGCGGTGCTCCTAAAAATTGGTTATCGCTTGTCGACGATTTCGCCGCTCACGGCATCGGCAGTAATATCGCTGACCTTGCCATTTTTGCCCATCCAACGGATTTCATAGGCTTGGCGCCCATCGCGGTCGACCAAGCGAGCTCCAAGCGCCCTGCCCGGCAAGCTCTGCTCGATGGCCTGCAGCACCGTTTCCAGAGGCTTCGGTTGGCTTAAAGACCTCGACTGATCCGCGATCAGGCTGGAAGCCTCGGGCTTGGCCCCAAGCTCGCCGAGGCCCGGCAATGCCCAGCCATCCGCAGAATGAGCGTTTCTGCCAGCACCTATGCTGATGACGAGGAACAGAATGAGAACGTGAATCTTCATAACGGCTCTTTTAATATCGCAGGCCTGAACCCTGCCTGAACCAAATCGCCCCAAGAAAAAACACCTACCACCTCAACCTGGTCGATGTCACGAGTTGAGCGCAGACACGCATATTGCAGGCTGCGAGCGAGGTGCCTGGACGGGATCAAACGTCGAGGCGCGCACGAACACTTCTGCCGCGCCAAGATCATGGCGGGTTGCTGCAGACGACGACGCTGCTTGGGTGGAAAAAAGTCTGACAGGCCGTCGAAAAATGACCAAAAACCCAAGTAAACCGGCACCTTCGGGTTCGTTTGGTTCTCTGGCCATTTTCGAGGCAGCATGCTTTTCCGGATATTGAGGTGATGGTTGAGATTATCGCGACATAGGAATATTGTCCAATATTGATCCAATTTAGAAAGATCGATCCTTTCCGATTGGCAATGCCGATCCGCTCGAAATCCGCACCAAAAGGGAAGGCGGCGGCCTTGGTGCCATCGTGAAGCGAGGCCGATGGAAGCAGATCCGCGCTGAGGGAGCACGAGCGATGCCGCCGCCAGATGACGCTATGCTGTTCGGACAGCAGCCGTCGCTGGCGCGACAATCTCACGCGGACCCGAGTGCTTTCCAAGACGCTCCTCTTTGTCCGGCCCTCATGTCTGAATACCGCCCTCGCCGGGTTCGACCACCGCCATTTGTGCGCGCTTCATCGGCCGCCCTTGTCTGGTCACGCTGTCCACTGTCTTGAAGCTGGCGGTCCAGCAGGTTCTGGTGACATCCGAGGCGATATAGCCGCGACGGTTGCTGTGATAATGAATTTGGGGGTTATCCGCTTTGATGGCCGGCCAGAAATCCAGCACCTTGGAGCCATCACCACCTGACGTGATGGAGCTCGCAGTGAATTCAGCACCAAGCGTGGCCGATGTCGGATCGTCTGGCGCAGCCTTGACGTCGGCCGCCCAATGGGTGTGAACGTCACCGGAGAGGATGATCGGGTTGGCGGTCTTTTGCAGCTCAAGCGCCTTGAAGAGGCGCGCTCGCGTGGCCTCGTAACCGTCCCATTTGTCCATATGATAGCGCCCTCTGCCTGCGGCCGCCTGGTCGAGCGAGAACATCGGCACCTGCTGGGCGAGCACGTTCCAGGTTGTCTTCGAGGCGGCCAGCCGTTCAAACAGCCAGGCCTCCTGCTTGATGCCGAGAAGGGAACGATGGGGATCGAACCGATCCTGACAGACTTCGAGATAACCGCCGTGGCAGACCTGGTTGGAGCGATATTGCCGGGTATCGAGGACATTCAAACTCAGGAGCTGACCGAAATCGATCTGCCGATAGAGCTGAAGGTGCACGGGCGATGGCAGGGATCGGCGGCGAAGCGGCATATGCTCGTAATAGGCCTGATAGGCCGCGGCCCGACGAAGAATGAAGAGCTCCGGCGGCGTGCCGTCCTGGTCGAAATCGGCGGCCCAGTCATTGTCGATCTCGTGATCATCCCAGGAGACGATGAAGGGTGCTGAAGCATGCGCGGCCATCAGATCCGGGTCTGACTTGTAAAGCGCATAGCGATTACGGTAGTCGACCAGCGTATAAGGTTCGCCGGTGCCGTGCTGCCGGACCTTGTTCTTTTGATTTCCTCCCAAGCCGGCCTCATAGATGTAGTCGCCACAATGGTAAATGAAATCAAAGGCTTCCTCGGCCATATGACGATAAGCGGTAAAGTAGCCGGCCTCATAATTGCTGCAGCCGCAGGAGGCAAAATGCAGACGATCGACCTTTGCATCCTTTGGCGGTGCGGTCTTGGTCCGGCCGATCGGGCTGACCGCATCGTCGACGAAAAATCGATACCAATAGTGGCGGGCAGGCCTGAGCCCTTCCAGCTCGACGTGGATGGCATGACCGAGTTCGGGTCGAGCAATCGCTCTTCCGAATTGAGCGATGGAACGAAACTGCTCGTCCTCAGCAACCTCCCAACCGACCGCAACCAAATGCGGCGGCATGCCGCCGCCCACCAAAGGCAGAGGCGCAAGACGGGTCCAGATCACGGCGCCATCTTCAGACGGATCCCCTGACGCTACCCCAAGACGGAAGGGATATCGATCAGTGGTGCAGGACGTCAGCCTGGCGCAGCTTGACATCGTCGGCACGCACGCTGCAGCACCAAGCCCGCCTATCAGCCTGAAAAGCCCCCGTCTGGAGAGGCGTGTGAACGCTTGGTTATAGACATCGAACCCGTGCATTCGCCAGCCTCCTTTGGCCGTTCTGCCTGGACGAGATCAACGCTTCAGGTTCTTACGTCACTTGCTTCTCTCTCTTGTTGAACTGTCCTGTTTCAACATCCCGGCAAGAGCGAACAACGGCGACCAGCTTCCCGAAATTGGATAAAAACCCTCGCGCATCGATCCATGACCTCCAGAAAAAACCTTTATCCCAAGGCTCTGTCTAAAGGCTCACGGTGAAGAAACCGTTAATCGAGGGTGTCGTTCAACACGAAAAGAGCCGCAGCCGCTCACTTATTCTTGAATGAACGTGCCATCTTGCAATGCGGCGATGGCCTGTCGAAGCTCGGCATCGGTATTCATGACGATCGGGCCGTACCAGGCGACCGGTTCCTGGAGGGGCTTGCCGGAAACCAGGAGAAAACGGATGCCTTCCTCGCCGGCCTGGACGGTGATCTCATCACCATTGCCGAAGATCACCAGGGAGCGGTTGCCGGTGCGCTCGCGGATCTGGATCTCCTGGCCGTCCAGTTCTTTTTCGGTCAGCACGCCCAAGGGCTTCGAGGCATCCCGAAACGAGCCGGAGCCTTCGAAGATATAGGCGAATGCCCGCCTGCAATTCTCAACCTTCAGTGTCTTGCGCCGGCCGGCTGGCACGAAGATGTCGAGATAGCGAGGATCAGCCGCGATGCCGTCGATCGGCCCCCGTTTTCCCCAGAATTCACCGCAGACAACGCGCACCACGGTGCCGTCATCATCAGTGATCTCCGGGATTTCGACCGCCGGCACGTCCTGATAGCGGGGCGTGGTCATTTTCAACGAAGATGGAAGATTGGCCCAAAGCTGAAAGCCATGCATTTGGCCCTTTGCATCACCTTGCGGCATCTCCTGATGCATGATGCCGCGCCCGGCCGTCATCCACTGCACATCACCTGCCCCGAGTGCGCCATGATTGCCCAGGCTGTCCCGATGATCGACCTTACCTGAAAGCACATAAGTGATGGTCTCGATGCCGCGATGAGGATGCCAGGGAAAGCCCTTTTGGTAGTCTTCCGGCCGATCACTACGAAAATCGTCGAACAGCAGGAAAGGATCCAGATCGCCGGTCTCGCCAAAGCCGAAGGCCCGATGCAGCTTGACCCCCGCCCCCTCCATGGTCGGTTTGGCGTGCACGATATCCTTGACCGGCCGGATCGACATGAAAGGCTCCTGCAGCGAGGGCGGCGAGCGCGCCGCGCCGATGACGTTGAGGCGATGTCTCGCTGGAAAGATGGGTGTTCGAAGGCTCACCGCCAACGGTTCAGCTCAAAAGCAGAGCTATGCGTGGAATTGGGTGACGACGGAATGAAGGCGGCGGCGTATCGTGGTGGAGATCAGCCAGCCACACCTTCCAGAATGGAGTGATACGCCATGACGAACAATGTGTGACGTGAAGTTGTGCAAGTGACTGTTTTGCTTGTTTTTATGGAGCAATTGTCTGTGGGAACATGACAAAACCTGCCATTCCACTGGCAGTAGCCTAAGGAAGCAGGCGTCGCTGGCAACGGCGATGTCTGGAACCATTCTGACAACGAACCCCGCCCATCCGGGTCAAGCCAATTCCGTGAGGAAAGGGCGAGACTGCGAGCATCACGTGGTCCGGGGGCCAGGCTTGGAAGCAGGGCGAAGTGCGACGTGAAGTCGTGTAAGTGATTGTTTTGCATACGCTTATGGAGGTCTCTTTATGGGGTATATGACAAAACCTGCCGTTCCTCCGGCAGTAACCTAGGGATGCAGGCATGATTGGCAACGGTTATGTCTGAAGCCATTCCGACAATGGACTCCGATCCCGATCGGGTGAAACCGAATCCGCGAGGGTGCGGTGAAGCTGCGAGCATCATGCGGCAGGAGCCTAGGTTCGAAAGTACGGTGAACAGATGTGAATCGGTGATAAACCTCGTCAACTTCAACATGCCCAAGATGCTGGCAGGCATGGACCAAAAGGTACGTGGGAAGTCTTTGGTCTTTCACCTACCAAAGCGAGGATGACAACCCACCGGGGAAGAGCCGGTACCTAACCTTTCTATAGCAACTAACTGAACCAAGTAATAGATGGCAAGAGGAGACGTAACAAAACAAAACGTAGAATAAACTCTCCCTTGCGAGGGTGGCGGCAAAGATGCCGGAATGGGCGGCGGAAAAGCAAATCGATGCTCAAGGGGAGCGATCGACCACGCGCTACCCGCCTTCACCCCTGCTTTGCCTTTATATAACGCGTCACCTGCTCCTTGAGAATGTCGAGCGGCAGCGCGCCTTCGCTCAGCACCGCCTCGTGGAAATCGCGAATGTCGAAGCGCGCGCCCAGCTCGCGTTCGGCGCGTGCGCGCAATTCCGCGATCTTCGAGCCTGCCGACCATGTAGCTGGTCGCCTGACCCGGCCAGTTGAAATAGCGATCGACCTCGCGCGCAATATCGGTGTCCGACACCGAGCTGTTCGCTTTGAAATAAGCGATCGCCTGTTCCCGCGTCCAGCGATTCGAATGAATGCCGCTGTCGAGGACGA
>CAWBCX010000008.1:0-162814 GCA_963787265.1 uncultured Alphaproteobacteria bacterium
CTGGCGCGGTCCGCCCGGCGGGTAGGTCGCGGGTCGGCGCGGGCCCTACGGACCGAGCGCTCCGATCGGAATGGTCACGACTCCGTCGGGCCGGGTGAGGCCGTAGCCGTTCGCGGTGATGACGCCGAGCACCGCGGGGGCGCCGACCTTCTCGGTGTCGACCTTGGCGGCGAACCTCCGCAGCGAGGCGGCGGCCTGGTCGACCTGTCCGGTGCCGAGCTTGACCTCGAACGCGCCCCAGGTTCCGTTGCGCGCCTCGACGATGATGTCGATCTCGAGGTCGTCGGAGTCCCGGTAGTGGTACACCGCGGCGTCAGCCGCGTCGGCGTACACGCGGACATCGCGGACGACCAGTGACTCGAACAGCAGGCCGAGGGTGTTGAGGTCCTTGACCAGCTTGGCCGGGGTGGCGTCGAGCGCCGCTGCGGCCAGCGACGGGTCGACGAGGTGGGTGCGAGGCCTCTCTCGTAGGCGTGCTCGGGACCGGAGGTGCGTGGACCATGCCGGCTGCACCTCGAGGAGCATGAGCCGCGTGAGTGTCTCTTGATACTCGTGTGCTGAGAGTCGCGAGAGCGAGGTGTCGTCGCTGTTCGCCTCTGCCGCCAGCCTGGAGACGGCATGCTCCATGGCCGTGTTACGTGCGAGTGCCTGAACGAAGCGCATCACGCGGACGGGGTCGCGGCGGTGCCCGGCGAGCCGTGGCAGGTCGATCTCGGCGATGGTCCGCAGGTAGTCGCGGTTCGCGGCGCTCGCGTCGCCCCCTGCCAGCCGTAGGTTGAGCGGCCAGCCGCCACGGACGATGAGCTCGGCGGTCCGCTGGATGGGCACCGGGTCGGCGGGGGCGGTGGGATGTTCGCCGGCCAGCAGGGCCTTCAGCGACATGTCGCCGGTGGATTCGCCGGACTCGACGAGGCTCATCGGCCGCATCATCAGGCGCGCGAACCGGCCCGCACCGGAGTGGCGCCGGACATCGTCGTCCGGGACGGCGGATCCGGTGAGGATGAACTGACCGAGGGCGCCGCGTCGGTCGACCTCGGCACGGACGTTATTCCACACCCGGGTGCCGTCGAGCTGCCACTCGTCGATCAGCCGAGGGGCGTCTCCGGCCAGGACCAGGCCGGGATCGATCTGAAGTGCCTGGAGCGAGGCTTCATCGCGATCCAGATATACGGCGCTGGCCGCGGCCTGCTGAGCCGTGCGGGTCTTGCCGCACGCCTTCGGTCCCTCGATCACGACGGCTCCGGCCGAGGACAGCCGGTCGGCGAGAAGGGTGTCGACGATCCGCGGCCGGTACTCCACTACGCCTCCCTGGGTCACGCACTGCTCTGAACCTTACGCTTTGCAGATCTGGGAGTGAACACTTTGCAGGATTCCGCGTTTACTGTTTGCAGTGCCGAACGTCGTCGGTCTGCAGCTCGGTACACGAACTGATCGCGGTCCATGGGAGTGCGGCGTGGTCAGCGATGTGGTCACGGGATGGCGCGGCAGCGGGCGCGGTGCCACCGCGCCAAGGGTCTCAGGGAGGTCCGACAGACGGACGACCTCCGCAGGCGTCGCCTACGTCAGGGGCCAGAACGGTTGGCGGCGACCGGCTGCCGAGTGGTGCTCCACTGCCGGGGCGACTGGCCGTACGCGCGCTTGAACTCCCGGCTGAACTGGGAGGCACTCAGGTAGCCGACGTCGAGGGCTGCCTCGTGGACGCTCATCCCGCCGGCGATGCTCATGGCGGCGTTGTTGAGTCGCATGGACTTCACGAACTGGATCGGCGACATGGTGGTGGCCTGTTTGAACTTGCGGTGGAACACGGCGCGGCTCATCCCGGCTTGGGCGGCCATGGCATCGATGGTGACCGCTTCCTCGAGGTGGCCGGACAGGTACTCGATGGACCGGGCGATCTCGTTGCCCACGCCGAAGGCGCGCCGCGCGGAGTCCCCGGCCTCCCCCTTGAGCACGGCGTAGTACAGCTCGCGCAGGCGACTCTCGCCGAGAACCGTCGTGTCCACGGGGTTGTCCACGAGCTGCACGAGGCGCAGCAGAGCGTCGGTGAACGCGTCGTCCCAGCCGGCGAGAGCAATCCCCTCGGGCAGCGGGCCGGACCGGGGCGTGCGGATGGCACCGGCCGCGCTCTCCGTCTCGATGACCAGCTCGGTCATGACCTTGGTGTCGAGGGAGATCTGCACTCCCAGCAGAGGGTTGTCCGGGGACGCCGTGGGCGTGCCGGCCTCGACAGGCATCGACATCGAGCAGACGAGGTAGCGGCTGCTGTCGTAGACGTGCGACCTACCGTCCAGGATCGCCTCCTTGGCCCCGCTGACGATCGCGACCAGCGTGGGCTCGTACACCGCAGGAGCACAGCGGACGGGCTCGGTCACCCGGAACAGCTGGACCCTGCGGACGCCGGTGGCAACCACGCCGTCCTCGGTGAGCCGGCTGTCGATGATCTGCCGGAGCTGCTGCTGTGACATGCGGCTACGGTAGCACCCTCGATCGGGCCAATTCTCCCGGCAGTGAGACGATCAGGCAAGTAATCGCGAGGACTGCGAGCTAGTTATTGCCCAAACGCGAGACGTACGGTCATTCCGACATTTGCTGACGGACGATGACGGGAGAACGACGATGGTGGACACGAGCTTCGGAGCGCAGGGCTGGACCCCGGAGCGCCTGGGCCCCCAGCGGGGCAGGACCTACCTGATCACCGGGGCCAACGGCGGCACGGGCTTCCAGGCCGCACGGATCCTCCTGGGCAAGGGCGCGAAGGTCGTGATGCTGAACCGCAGCGTCGCCAGGTCCACGGCGGCGGTCGCGACGCTCAAGGAGGAGTTCGGGGCCGACGCCGAGGTGTCCTTCGTGCAGATGGATCTGGCAGCACTGGACTCGGTGCGGGACGCGGCGGCGCAGGTGCTGCGGACCGTGCCCCGGATCGACGCGCTGATCTGCAACGCCGCCATCGCGCAGGTCCCCGAGCAGCGGATCACCGTCGACGGCTTCGAGAGCATGCTGGGCACGAACCACTACGGGCACTTCCTGCTCAGCGGTCTGCTGTTCGAGCGGATCGAGGAGTCGAAGGGACGCATCGTCGTGGTGGCGAGCCTGGGCTACACGATGGGCCTGCGGACTATCCAGTTCGACGACATGAACTGGGACCGGAACTACCACCAGAACAGGACCTACAGCCAGTCCAAGCTGGCGCAGATGATGTTCGCCTACGAGCTGCAGGACCGCCTCGCGGCCGCGGGCAAGACGGATGTCCGGGTCTACGTCTGCCACCCCGGGTCGTCGCGGACGTCCCTGATCTCGACGAGCGGCAACCTCGCCACGCGGGTCATGTTCCGGCTCATGTCGATGTCGCCGATGGTCCAGTCGGCCGAGAAGGGGGCCTACCCCGAGGTCATGTGCGCGACCGAGAGCGGCCTGGCCCCGAGGGCTCTGTACGGCCCGACCGGCAGGAACGAGTGGGTCGGCCCGGTCGGCAAGGGCACGCTGGAGCCCTACGCGTACGAGAAGTCGGCCATGACGCGTCTGTGGAAGCTGTCGGAGAAGGAGACGGGCGTCACGTGGCGCTTGTGACGGAGATGGCCGAGGGGCAGGTGCGGGGCGGGGCGCGCGAGAACGGGCGGGCTCTCCTGGGAAGCTGGTTGCGGAAAGGGTCTGACCTGCGGCGATGGGCCGCCTTGTAGATCCTCTCTACGGGCGAACGCGTGCCCCTTCTACAACCGCAGGTCAGGGCCGCTTTCCGTGGCTGAGCGCTGAGGCTCGGGATCGGCGGTCCGCAACTGTCTGACCGGCAGCGTGGACCCTGGAGCGATCCGGCATGCGCTGACGCCCCAAGCCGGTGACCAGCGCAGACGCGGACTAGGCGCGCCGCGCCTCGTAGGCCCACATGGCGAGCTCGACGCGGTTGCGGGCGCCGAGCTTCCGCATGAGGCTCGCGACATGCGCCTTGACGGTGCTCTGACTGATGTAGAGCTCGGCGGCGATCTCCTCGTTGGTGCGGCCCGTCGCCAGCGCGAGGAGGACCTCTTCCTCTCGGGCGGTGAGCGGTTCGACGGGCTGCCGGGGAGCGACCGCCTGCGACTGGGCGAACGCCGCCAGCAGCCGGACGGTGACGTTCGGCGCGATCAGGGCCTCGCCGTCGGCCGCCGCGCGGATCGCCTGGGTCAGGAGGGCGGGTCCTGCGTCCTTGAGCAGGAACCCGCGGGCGCCGGCCTTGAGCGCGCCGTGGACGTACTCGTCGAGATCGAAGGTCGTGATCACCACGACCGGCATCGGGTCGGCGACGTCGGGGCCGGCGAGCTGACGCGTCGCCTCGATGCCGTCCATCAGCGGCATCCGGATGTCGAACAGGCAGACGTCCGGCCGGAGCTCGCGCGCGAGCCGGACCGCCTCGCGCCCGTCCGCGGCCGCGCCGACGACCTCGACATCAGGCTGCCCGACCATAAAATCAACCGCCTCAACGATCTGGCGCCCTGGAACTGGAAGCCGGCCCAATAAAACCCGACACGTCAAGGGCGGCCCTCATTGGCCGCTTACGCCTGGAACTGGAAGCCGGTCCAATAAATTCGGACCCGTCAAGGGCGGCCCTCGTTAGCCGCTTACCTTCCAGCCAGCGATCGGATGCCCGATCCGAGAGGCTGCAGCGGAAAACCTCGCCGCCAAGCTTATCGATCACTTCATGAATGTGGACCACGCATCCGGACCAGGGATGCCATGGATAGAAAAGTTCGCGTGCTTCAGTCCCGTGGGCGTCCGCGCCATCGATCATGCCTTCTGCTGTCCGCCAACGCAGAAGAGCATATTCTACACTAAATGAGCAGTATTGAGGCTAATTCGAAGGTGATGTGATCGCGGAATATCGCTTACACCTGTTTCGCGCCGATTACACGTTCTAACTCCAAAAGAAAAAGCTAAATATGTATGTCATCTCATCAGCTTCGCGTCGAAGCCGTGCTCTCCATAGGAAAGTAGCGTTTTTTTGCCTTTCATCATCGTTTCCAAAAGTACCCGATGACCCCACAATGTATATAGATGGCCAAGTGTCTTTTCAGCATAACCAATGTGTAGGTCTCGATTGTCGCTTTCGTGTTTGAGATAGAGAGCACGGTTTTTTCCATAGTCGGCATCATAAATTCGAATAATCGGTTGCGCATTCATACCAACTGTTTTGAGAAGAGTTTCTTTCACTTCGCGCCAGTTATCCTCGTCCGAAACCTTGGTAACAACAAGATTGTCACCCCTGGGCTCGAATTCGAAAATATCCAATTCTCGCATCAAATCTTCGCTGAGGAAGCGACGAAGAAAAGATATATCGCGATCACTTTCCCTGACCTCAAAAATTTTCTCACGGCCTGTTGTCTTCGATGGGCCGAAACTTTCCAATTCCTTAGGAGTCGGCTTGTCGAAACGCCGCTCGATATCATGCCAGATTTTAAAACCGACATGATAAGGATTAATGCCGCCTGGATGCGGGCAGATCACCTGATTGTGTCGAACCAAAAACTCCATGTAAATATCTTGTGGAAGTTCCAGACAATTCATGATCTGGTGATGCCAATAGCTGGCCCAACCTTCGTTCATGATCTTGGTTTCGATCTGTGGTAGAAAGTACTGAGTTTCTTCGTGAACGATGGTTAGCAGATCTTGCTGCCAGGCCATCAGATGCGGATTGTGGTCGCGGATAAAGAGAAGGATGTTGTCTTCTGGTTCCAGGGGAACTTTACGAAGATCTAGTTCAGGTTGCTCTTCCTTAGGATGAAATTCACGAACTGATCTTTCTTTCGATCTAATCTCATCGATCAATCGTTGTTGCTGTTCCTCGGGTTTCAGTTTTCTGATGCCGGCATTTCGATTGCAGTTCATCGATAATGCATGGGCAGAATCGAGAATATTTTCTACCTTTTCGACACCGATCGAGGGATCTTCGATATAATATCTTACGCGGTCAGCCGCGGTCTTGAATTTGGAGAGTGTTTCGCTCGCTTGTGTCGCTGACTTAAAGGTGAAATTGTTCTTAAAGAAATCATTGTGACCATAAACATGTGCAATCGTGAGGATCTGCAGACAGAGCGAATTGTCGGTCATCAGGTAGCCGAGGCAGGGATCGGAGTTGATCACCATCTCGTAGGGAAGACCGGTGGCGCCGTGATCGTAGAGGGTTTTGGTCTTCTCATAGGACTTGCCGAAACTCCAATGAGGATAATGGGCGGGCATGCCGTGGTAGGCCATATAGCCGAGCATCTGGCCGTGATCGCAAACTTCGAATTCCTGCTCATAACAGTCGAGCTTGAAGTCATTCACATGTTCTCTGATCGCCGCGTCCCAGTATTCGAGATCCTTCAAGTCCCAATTTGCCATGGTCAATCTCCCGAGCCGACGCGATCTCGCGACAAGAAAGCTTTAAAGCTCGGCCAGATATCTTCCTTGCGTTCGATCAGGACGGATTGAAAATTATCGGCCTCGATGCGACGGAACATGTCGAGCATCGAACTTTCATAGTAATGCGAGCCGAGACGGTTTGATTTCGCCATATCCAAAAAGATTGCAGACCTCGCAGAGTTCCTTTGCCGATTTGATGGCATTGGCGTTGTCACTGTCAAAATTATCGCCGTCCGAGCAATGAAACGCGTAGACATTCCAAAGTGATGGATGATAGCGGTCGTAAATGATCTCCAGGGTCTTGTTGTATCCGGACGAAATCAGCGTGCCGCCACTCTCGCCTTTGTGGAAGAATTCCTCTTCGGTGACTTCTTTCGCCTGAGTGTGATGACCGATGAAGACAAGCTCGACGTTTTGATATTTCGTGCTGACAAACTGGAACAAGCAAAAAGAAGAAGCTTCGCGCGAGGTATTTTTTCATGCTGTCCATGGAGCCGGATGTGTCCATGATGCACATCACGACGGCGTTCAATTCTTCGCGGGTGTCTTCGACCAGGCGCTTGTAAGTGAGATCATCGCGTCGGAAGGGGAACCGTTCTTCCTTGTTCTCGTCAGGTAGGGGATAGTGACGGCAACATGCTGATCGCTCGTCTGGGCGAGACCGATGGTCAGCCCATCGCCGATGGCAACTTTTCGACGTATACGCGCTTTGGCCGTGCGCCGTCGATCCAGATGCACGCGAACACCGGCTTTACGGTAGCCTTTTCGTTTGGCTGATCCGTTCCGACATCACCTCTCTCAGGATCTTCCGTTCCATATCCGGAAGTTCCAGATCTTCGAACATGATCTCGATCAGTTCTTCGAGGGTGACATCGGTTTCGTAGTAATCCACGCCCGGCTGGTCGCCGGCCCGACCGGTTCCTTCTCCCGTCCTTGCCGGCCTTTCCAATGACCTGACCTGGCTCGGTTTCTCCCTGTCCGGTTCCTGACTGGGACTGGTTGTCGCCGAACACGAACCGGTATTCCTTGATGCCGCGGATCGGTACTTTAATCACACGGTCCTTGTGGCGGCCGATGATCGATTCTTCGGAGATGATGTCGGCGATGTTGTCACGGATCGCTTCCCGCAGCTTGTCGCGATGCCGCTGTCTATCGCCAGCGCTCCGATCGGAACGCAGCGCATCCGATGAGGAGAAAGGTCGAAAGATCGTCATTCGTCATCCCAAGTCGACAATCATCATAGCCAGAATGGCAACGCCGAGCAGAGGTGAGCGGCCTTTCAAGCAACTCGATCATTCCGATGAAGCAAGACGTTAAGGCTCCCGTCTACAAGACGCCCGATCGACGTAGAGTTCCGACCTAGTCACGCCACAGGTGATTGGCGGCATATTTGAGGATCACGTCGATACTGTCCTCGCAGTAACCGTTGTCGATCAGGCTTTGCACCATGGTGTCGTATTTCGACTGCTGCTCCTCATCACGCGTCCGCGCCTTGGTGATGATTCGCGAGAGTTCGCGCACCGAGTTCATCAATTTGCGCTCGATCGCTTCCTTCAAGAGGCTCGTAGGCGTTGTACGTGACCTTTTCGCCCCGGCGTGAGGCGGCCCAGAGATAGGCGATGACTTCCTGACGGAAGCCGTCGGCCGCCGAGCCGATGATCGCAATCTGCTCCTCGATCGACTTCAGAAAAGCCTTCATCGGGTTGCAGGTCTTCGCGGGTATTCTGATCGCGCACTTTCGACTTGGTGACATACGCCTCGGCATGATCGAGATAGTTCTGGAAGAGGGTCTCGGCCTGCTCCTTGTAGGAGTAGATGAAGGCCTTGGTGATATCCTGTTCCAGAAGCTCCAGATACGCCTTGTGCAGCGTATCCTGAAGGAACTCGAGATACTGCTTTTTGACGTCTTCGGCGAAATCCGCTTCCTTGACCATATTGATCAGCGCTTCGCGCACGTTGATCGGATGGATCGATGCACCGCTCTGGGTCAAGGCGTTGTCGAGCGCCTTCATGATGAAGCGCGTCGAGATGCCGAACATGCCCTCGCGCTTGGTATCATCCTGCAGTTCACGAACGGTGAGCTTCTTGGTTCTGCCCTTTTCCACGACCTCCTCGCCATTGTAGAGGCGAAGCTTGGTCAGGAGGTCACATTTTGCCGTTGGTTCCAGCCTGGTCAAAATCGCAAACATCGACGCGATTTCAATGGTGTGCGGCGCGATGCAGGCCTCGAAGTTCGATTTGTCCAGGAATTTCGTATAAATCTTCACCTCTTCCGAGAGCCGAAGATTATAGGGCACCTTGACCACGACGATCCGATCCAGGATCGCCTCATTGGTATGATCGGCCTTGAATTTCTGCCATTCGGCTTCGTTAGAGTGGGCGACAATGCATGTATCCACGGAGATCGTGCCGTGACGCCCGGGTGCCGGAACGAATTTTTCCTGCGTTGCCGTGATCATCGTGTGGAGATATTCGGTCTCGTTCTTGAAAACCTCGATAAACTCCACCATGCCGCGATTGCCGACATTGAAAGCGCCGTTCAGCTCCAGGATTCGAGGATCACCCTCGGAGTACCGGTCAAGCTTCGAGATGTCTTCCGAGCCGATGAGCACCGATGTGTCCTGATTGTTCGGATCAACCGGAGGGACAACGCCAATGCCACGCCTGGCCCGCTTGGAGAACGTCACCGTGCGCACCGGCACCTCTTCGTAACGGCCGCCGAATTCCTCGATCAGCCGATGGCGCATTTGAGGATTGAGATCGCCCTCGATCTTGACACCCAGCATATCCTCGAACGCAGGCCGCAAATGCCTCGGGATCAGCATCAGCGGATCACCGAACATCGGATCGCCGTCAATCGCATAGATCGGCGGCAGATCTTCCAGGCCTCGCTTCAGCCGTTCGACCAGCGAGCTCTTGCCTGAACCGACCGGGCCCATGAGATAGAGCACCTGGCGGCTCTCTTCACCGCCCATGGCAGCGGAGTGGAAATAGCGCACGATCTTATTGAGCGTGCGTTCCATCCCGAAGAACTCATCCTTGAAAAAATTGTGCACCTTGATGGGCTCGTCACCGAACAGGCGCTGCGTTTTCGGATCGTTCTCAGGATTAATTTCGGTGATGCCCGGTGCCATGAGCATGTCATGCATGCGTCGATGCGACGAGTTTGCGAGCGACGAATCCGCTTTCACCTTTTCCAGGTATTCAAGGAAAGTGCCCTGCCATCTTTCTTGTTGGCGTTGTTCGCGATCCTTCTGGATCACCTTGGCGAAATCGATCGTCTGCTTGGCCATTCACATTACCTCGCTCACTGGGGCGCCCGGATCAGGTCCGAGGAAGCGCCTCGATCTCTATTTTCAGATCTGACATGTGGAAACGTCTTTGTCGATGTCCATGGCCCTGAAACGGGGGGACTTCGGCGTGCGTGTCAGCCCGATTGATGGGGAACACCCTGCTTGGACACTTTGTTGTCGTTGATGGCATCCCATCCAGATTTCGACATTGTGGGTCATCGGCGGTGTTGATCCGTTGGTCGGCGATCGTGGCTTCGGCAATCCCAACTGGTTTTCGATGACGCAGCACGATGACATCGTGAACGACGCTTCCATGATCTCTGTTGAACATGCGCTTGCATACTATACTACGTTCTCGCCGTTGCTGCCGGCAAGCCGACGCCGGCGTGCCCCTAAGGGCTCCATGATCGTTCCATACCTTGTGTTCAATGTAGACCGCGCACAGCATTTGGCGAGCGAAGGCGTGCAAATATCGGTTGATAAGATCGATCTTTTCCCGCGGCATTGTGGAAGAAGGCTGTAGAGGTATTGCAAGATAAAATTGTAGCATTCGATAAGTTACTATCGACATCACGTACCCATTCCGCTCAAAAAATTGTTGCATTGCTATTTCCACCTTATCAGCAAACGTTATCAAGTTAACGCATTATTATTCAAGGACATTTATTGCGTAGTCGAAAATAGAAAATATGAAGAGTATTTTCCTCAATATTCTCCAAGTGTTGTTTTGCGCCGATTGATGGCACAATGAATTCTTGAATTTTTAGGAGAAAATCAAACCTTTAAAACAATTATAAATTACTCTGACATCTTGATTCTCCGATGAGCTACCTATCTACGTGTTGTTTCATTCATTCCGACCTTTGACCTCTCGATCCAGATGTTGCCGGCAACGAGTGACACGGCGCACTCTATAGCCCCATGGTAAACAGTTCGTTAACATGATCGTGATAAAACACCGTGAAAGCTGTACAGTGATAAGGAGATTTTGCGGGAATGGCGAAAGCGGAACTGGTGCTTGCCTGCCAGAATCGCCTGGGTGAGGGCCCGATTTGGTCGGTCGAGGAACAGGCTCTTTATTGGGTCGATATTGTCGCACCTGCCATTCATCGATACCGGCCAGAGATGTGGCGCCCATGACCAATGGCCCATGCCTGAGCATGTCGGATCGATCAGTATGCGCGCCTCAGGCGGACTGGTGGTTGCGCTCAAAAGCGGTTTTGGGGTCTTTGATCCGACGACCGGTATGGTCGATATGATCAACCCTGCTGAAGCGGACAGGCTGGACAACCGTTTTAATGACGGCCGCTGCGACCGTGAAGGACGCTTTTTCTCAGGCTCTCTAACCTACAGCGAGGACAAGCCAGTCGGGTCGCTTTGGCGGCTTGATATCGACCACAGCGCCACATCGGTGTTCAATGGCATCACCGTCTCGAACGGTCTTTGCTTCAGTCCGAGAGGCGACATTATGTATTTTGTCGACACGCCCACCCGCCAGATCCGCTCATTCGACTATGATCAAACCACGGGAACACCGGCAAACCCTCGTATCTTGGTCGAGACCGATCCGGATGGCGGCTGGCCGGATGGCTCGATCACCGATAGCGAAGGGTGCATCTGGAACGCCGAATGGGACGGGGCACGGGTCGTCCGCTACACGCCTGATGGCGCGATCGATCGGGTGGTCAGCATCCCTGCCAGGCGGGCGACATGTGCTGCTTTCGGCGGGCCTGATCTCAAAACACTCTATGTCACCAGCGCATGGGATCGAATGAGCAAGGATGAGCGGCGCGCATGGCCACTGTCCGGCGATCTTTTTGCGATCGATGTCGACATCGCGGGCTTGCCCGATCCCAAATATCTGGGGTAGCTCAGCGTTCCAAAGCGAAACCATCCAGATAACCGGGCTGCTTAATGCCGGCTTTTAGCCGCGGATCCGGCACGGGTGCTTCCGCGACGAGGCGAAGCGGCACTTCACCGGCCCAGACATCGAGTTCATAATCCTCTTCATCATCGCCGGGTGGTCCGTTTCGAACCTTGGCCGCAACCTCGTCGATTTCCATGGTAACGATCGTTGTTGCTTTCAGTTCCTGATCGGTGACTGGACGAAGTTCGTCCCAGCGGCCAGGACAGACACGATCGGTGAAAGTCTTGAGGGCGCTGAGCTTGTCAGCCGGATCAGTCAAGGTTCGAGCCTTGCCGAACATCATCACCGTTCGATAGTTGATCGAATGATGAAAGCCGGATCTGGCCAGCACCAGCCCGTCGATTAGGCTTACATTGACGCAGACGGGAACATGTTCCTTGACGCGCCGGAGCATGCGGCTGGCGGATGAGCCATGCCATAAGATCCGGTTGCCTTCGCGCCAATAACTGGTGGTGGTGACATAAGGATGGTCATCGATCGTATAGCCGACATGACAGACCAGTCCTGCATCCAAAATAGCGTAGACCGTCTCGCGGTCGTAACAGGCACGCTGGTTGAGCCGCTTGATCCGCGTGCGTTCCGTGGGGGTATAACTGTCCATGACCTAACCTTCAGCTAAGACGTTCGATGCCGAGATGAAGGCTAAGTCAGTGTTGGGTCCAAAAAAAGAGCCATTTATTGGTTCTTGATGAGGCCAATGACAGGATAGACGTCAGGGTTGAGGCTTATCCGACGTTCAGAATCTGAAGCAGCTGCGGATGGATATCCGTATTGCCTGCGACCAGCGTGCCAGGCTCGGACCACGTCTGTTCGCCTTCGAGGTGACTGACAAGACCGCCGGCTTCGCGGATCAGGATGATGCCGGCGGCAATATCCCAGGGTTTCAAGCCATATTCCCAAAAGCCGTCGAAACGGCCCGCGGCAACATAGGCGAGATCGAGAGAGGCTGTGCCGAGCCGTCGAACACCTGCGACTTTGTCGACGACCTGCTCGAGTTGCTGGGGAAAACCCTTCTTGCGCCCGGGCCAATTCAAGACGGGAATGCCTGTGCCGATCATCGAACGCTGGAGCTCACCCCGCTTGGAAACTCTGAGCCTGCGATCGTTGAGAAAGGCGCCTGCCCCTTTTTCAGCAACAAAGGTTTCGTCCTTGATGGGATCGTAGACCAGGCCGGAAATGATGTCGCCATGCCATTCGAGCGCGATCGAGATGGCGAAGTGCGGGATGCCGTGGAGAAAGTTGGTGGTGCCGTCCAGCGGATCGATGATCCAGCGATGCCCGTCCTTGCTCGGGATTTCACCGCTTTCTTCCAGCGAGAAAACCGAAATTCGGGCGAGCCTTGGCAAGCTCGTCGCGGAGGATTTTTTCGGCCTTTCGATCGGCAGCGCTGACGAAATCGCCGGGACCCTTGATCGACACCTGGAGCTGTTCGACCTCACCGAAGTCACGGATCAGATGGCGGGCCGCCTTGCGCGCGGCTTGATCCATGACGTTGATATTGGCCGAGCGTATCGGCAGCATGAGCATTCCGATCTTGTCGGAGAGAGGCAGTGAGCAGTAAACGCGGTAGGCCGCGGCTGCTACTTGGCACGTTCGACGTAGGCGGAGTCGGCGATGTTGACCACGACTTTGGTGCCGGCTTCGATATGGGGCGGCACCATGATGCGAACACCATTGTCGAGGATGGCGGGCTTATAGGACGCCGCTGCGGTCTGACCCTTGACCACGGGATCGGCTTCGACCACGTCGAGCACCGCGGTTTCCGGCAGGCGCGCGCCGAGGGCTCGGCCTTCGAAGCTTTGCACGACGATCTCCATGCCTTCCTGGAGAAAAGCGGCCTGGCTGCCGACCAAACTCTTGTCGATGCCGATCTGCTCGAAGCTCTCCTGATCCATCAGATTGATCTGCGTGCCTTCCTCATAGAGGAACTGGTAGGTGTTCTCTTCGAGGCGCACGCGCTCGACGGTTTCGGCCGCACGAAAACGCTCGTTCAGCTTGGTGCCATCCACCAGGTCTTTCAGCTCGACCTGCTGGTAGGCTGGACCCTTGCCGGGTTTCACATGATCGGTCTTCACCGCGACCCAGAGCTTGTCCTTATGTTCGAGCACATAGCCCGGCCGTATCTCATTGCCGTTGATCTTCATCGTCTCACTCTCTGGCCGCGACGACGGCCGTCGTTGACTTGCTGCACGAAGGTCTTGCATCGGTTCGCGGACGACCGAATCCATGCGGGATCATCTGTCTAGCGCAAGGCGACGCTCAGGCAAAGAGGCCATTCTTGAGGCGGACCTGATCGGCCTCAGTTTCTTTCGACGGCGGCCTGCAGGCGAAGGGCGGCACTTTCCACGCCTTCGGAATTATCCCAAATGGCGCTGGAGACACCGATGAAATCAGCGCCGGCATTCGCGAGGCTCGGTGGCGTCGTCGGCTGTCTCGGCGAAGGCGAGGCAAGGCAGCACGAAAAGGTCCCGCCACCAGGCGACAAGGTCGAGGATCTCCTGATCCAGCGGCTGGCCGAGCTGTCCAAAGGCTACATAATCGGCGCCTTGCTCGCCCACGATGATGGCATCGTGACGGGACCGGCCGGCATTGGCGCCGAGAATGCGATCGTCTCCCAAGGTGCTGCGAGCGCTTCGGATTGTGTCAGGGTGACTTTGATGAACGCCGTCGGCGGCCAGGTTCTTCGCCCGTTTCGGATCGTCCTGTACGAAGAAAGCCGTGCCGCGTTCCGCACAAAGATCTCGAAGTGCCCGAGCGGTCTTGCCGTCATCGATAAAATCGGACGGCAGCAGGAACGCGGCAGGCTGAACGTGCTCCAAAAACGGCCGAGAGCATTTCGACGATGCCCCCGGCCGTCTGGCTTGATGGGCCTATCAGATAAAGCCGCGGCCCGATCTCGTCCGGATCGACACTCGGCTCATCCAACGTTTCAGCTTTCGCCGAGATAGATCTTGATGACCTGGTCGAGCAGCGCCATGGCATCCGCTTTCGGTCGCTGGAAGCTGTTGCGGCCGATGATCGAACCGGAGCCGCCGCCGTCGCGGATCTGGCGGATCTCGTTCAGCAGACCGTCGGTGTCCTTGGCTTCACCGCCGGAGAAGACCACCAGACGCTTGCCGGCGAATGAAGCCTGCATGACGTGGCGGATACGCGCAGAAAGCGTCGAGCGATCGATGTCCTGTGCCTCGTAGACCTTGGCAGCAGCGCCAAGATCGAGATGATCGGTCGGCGGCTTCACCTTGATGATGTTGGCCCCCATCAAGGCAGCCATATGGGCGGCATAAGCGACGATATCGAGGGCCGTCTCGCCTTCCTTGGTCACCTTGCCGCCGCGCGGGTAAGACCAGGTCACCACGGCAAGGCCGTGGGCTTTTGCCTCGAGGGTAAGTTCGCGCAGCTCTTCCATCATATCGTAGCAGGCATCCGAGCCTGGATAGATGGTAAAGCCGATGGCGACGCAGCCCAAACGAAGGGCATCCTCGACGGAGCCATGCACCGCCTGATCAGCGATGCCATCGGCCAACGAATTGGCGCTGTTGACCTTCAGAATCGTCGGAATTTGCCCGGCAAAGCTGTCCGCGCCCGCTTCCAGCATGCCGAGCGGGGCGGCATAGCCGGAAAGCCCGGCATCAATGGCGAGCTGGTAGAGATAATGCGGATCATAGGCAGGCGGGTTGGCGGCAAAGCTCCGGGCGGGTCCATGCTCATAGCCCTGATCAACCGGAAGGATAACCAGCTTGCCGCTGCCGGCAAGGCGGCCCTGCATCATCAGTCGGGCGAGATTGGCCTTCACGCCTGGGCATTCACCCTCGTAACAAGACAAAATTTCTTTGACTTTCGGGGTCATCTGCATTTGGTCTTTCCCATCAATTGAGCCTTTTTCGAACAATACCGGATCAGTGATCGGGGTCAAAAAAACCGAACGTCTCGGCCAGCCGGGATCATTCGATTGCGTCTGCATAGCGCGCCAAGGTCATGAAGGGCAAGCGCAAGCTGAGGCGGCTCATTGCCACGGATTTCGAAGGAGCCTTGACGGACCATGGTCTCGCCCCAACATCGACGCATTCTACATGAAATAAAGAAGCTTCGTGAAGTGAGGTGATGAACATGCATCTTGACCCTAATTGCCACGATGGTTTCTTGTCGATGAAGAGCCTTTATCGCCATTCAAGACAATGTCGACCCGGTTTCGTTCACAAAAAGTTCATCATTCCAAGCTCATGATGCTTGCGCAATCAGTGCAAAACAGAGGCTTTACATGCTGACCCGTCGTCATTTTCTGGTCACGGCCGGTTCGGTCGCGGCGGTTTCCGCCGTTGGTGCGGCAACGCTCGGCTATGCGATCTATATCGAGCCTCACTGGGTCGAAACCGTCCATCGGGTGCTTCCGGTAAGAGCCTTGCCGGACGGCCTCGAGGGCAGGACCCTGGTTCAGCTGAGCGACATTCATGTCGGGCCGAAGGTGGATGACGGCTATTTGCTTTCGGTTTTCGATCATGTGAGCTCGCTTGAACCCGACATCGTCGTCGTGACCGGCGACTTCGTCAGCCATTACCATGACATCGTCGACCATGCGGCACGTATCTACCCTAATCTTCCCAACGGCAGGCTTGCCACGGTGGGTATCTTCGGCAACCACGACTATGGACGACACAGCTCAAATCAAGCTTTGGCCGGCGCGCTGCACACTATCTTTGACCAGGCTGGCATGACCATTCTGCAAAACCAGGCCATCGACATCGAAGGGCTCAACATCATCGGTCTTGATGACCGCTGGGGGCCCTTCTTCGATCCCGCCCCGATCATGGCGACCGTCAGGGCAGGGGACCCGGCGATTGTCCTTAGCCACAATCCGGATACCGCGGATATCCCGTTCTGGGGGGAGTTCGACGGCTGGATCCTGGCAGGGCACACCCATGGTGGGCAGTGCAAGGCACCGTTTCTGTCGCCACCTCTCCTGCCCGTCATGAATAAGCGTTATGTCGCCGGCGCTTACGATCTAGCCGGCAATCGATCGCTCTATATCAACCGTGGCGTCGGCCATCTGATCAAGGCCCGTTTCAATGTGCGCCCTGAAGTGACGGTTTTTTCGCTGACCAGGGCGGCTTGAGCAGCTCAAACCCGATTGCCATCCCGATTGCCATCAGGGTCAGCGATCGTTCTGAGGACGTTGGCTCAGAGGCGGACACCGGCCTCTCCTCGGTCCGGCATCATCTGGTCGTCATCCTTTTTTCCGAAGACACCTTCGAAAGTGGTCATCATCATCGCATCCAGTTCGGCCATGTCCGCCTGCCGGCCAAGGTCGTGGATCGATGTCACGCCGAAGTTCTGCAGGCCGCAAGGGACGATGGAGGTGAAATGTCCGAGTTCCGGATCGAGGTTGATGGCGATGCCGTGGAAGGTGATCCAGCGCCTGACCCTGACGCCAATCGCGGCGATCTTGGCTTCCAGGCCATCTTTCTTGACCACCCAGATCCCAACCCGACCTTCCCGCCGCTCCCCTTCGATGCCGAAGCCTCGGAGCGTCTGGATGATCCACTCTTCCAGTTGCCAGACATAGCGGCGAAGATCTTGGCCCCGGCGCCGCAGGTCGAGCATGATATAGGCAACGCGCTGACCTGGGCCGTGATAGGTATATTGCCCGCCACGGCCGGTCTTGAAGACGGGAAAACGATCCGGCACCAGGAGATCGCCGTCTTTGGCGCTGGTGCCGGCCGTGTAGATCGGGGGGTGCTCCAACAGCCAGCATAACTCCCCGGCATCACCCCTTTCGATGGCCTCGACGCGCTCTTTCATCACAGCAAGAGCGTCGGGATAAGGGACGAGAAATTCGCTTTGCTGCCAAGTAATGGTCGATCGCCCTGATCCAGCCCTTGTCGGCGCCTTCGGCATTTGCTATTCCCCGATTTCCGGAAACGGTATCGAAGCCGTTGGTTCGGATGTGTGCGGTCGTGGCGGAACTGGTAGACGCGCAGCGTTGAGGTCGCTGTCCCAGAAATGGGGTGGAAGTTCGAGTCTTCTCGACCGCACCAAAATCTCCTTTTCAACAAAGTGAGGCGGGCTTCGGCATTCTTCGAGAATGGCCCTATTCATCATCGCGCTCTTGTCCATTCTGCTAGCTGATTTCCGGCGACTGGGTATAGTGGTCGTGCGCGCGCAACGGATAGTTCCCTTTAGGTCAAGCTTAACCGGCAGAATTTAATTGATCAATTTTCGACCTTTGAGGAGTCATCTGTTGTGATCACGCCACCAGCGACGATCAACAGTTTTTTGGAACGGTATTTCTCATGGCCGATCAGCTGAGCGAAGACGCTCTTGACTATCACCGACGTCCTGTCGCCGGTAAGCTCAGCGTGGTGGCGACCAAGCCTCTGGCAACGCAGCGGGATCTGGCGCTGGCCTATTCCCCCGGTGTCGCCGCCGCTTCACTCGCCATAGCCAACGATCCGGCGGAGGCGGCAAGCCTCACCGCCAAGGCCAATCTTGTCGGCGTGGTCACCAACGGCACGGCGGTCCTCGGATTGGGCGCCATTGGTCCGCTCGGGGCCAAGCCGGTGATGGAGGGCAAGGTGGTCCTCTTCAAGAAATTCGCCGGAATTGACGCGTTCGATATTGAGCTTGACGAGACCGATCCGGACAAGCTGGTCGAAATCATTGCCGCGATGGAACCCACCTTCGGGGCGATCAATCTGGAAGATATCAAGGCACCGGAGTGCTTCGAGGTCGAGACCCGCTTGCGCGAACGCATGCGCATTCCGGTCTTTCACGACGATCAGCATGGGACGGCGATCATTGTCGCGGCGGCCATCCTGAACGGGCTTGAGCTGCTCGGTAAGAAGCTGGATGAGGTTCATCTCGCTGCCTCGGGTGCCGGTGCCGCTGCTTTGGCCTGCCTCGATCATCTTGTCGCCCTTGGCTTGAGGCAGGACAATATCACCGTTGTCGACATCGAAGGTGTTGTCTATGAGGGGCGGGAGGCCCTGATGGACCCCTACAAAGCCCGCTTTGCCCGGGCGACGCAGCATCGCACCCTCGGTGACGCAATCGTCGGCGCAGATGTGTTTTTAGGGCTCTCAGCGCCGGGCATCCTGAGCAAAGCGATGGTGTCGACCATGGCGGACAAGCCCATGATCATGGCCCTTGCCAACCCGGTGCCCGAGATCAATCCGGAAGATGCGCGGGAAGCCAAGCCCGATGCGATCATCGCAACCGGCCGGAGTGATTATCCGAACCAGGTAAACAACGTCATCTGTTTTCCTTTCATTTTCCGAGGGGCGCTCGATGTCGGCGCGATTACGATCAATCGCGAGATGATGATCGCCTGCACCCGGGCGATTGCCGACCTTGCCAAGACCGGCGCCCCAGAAACCGTGGCTGCCGCTTACGGCTTGAGCAGCCTCAACTTCGGCCCCGATTGCATCATTCCCAAACCTTTCGATCCGCGTCTTGCCGTCGAGCTGCCGCTAGCGGTTGCCAAGGCCGCCATGGAATCGGGTGTTGCAGCAAGACCCCTCGATAGCCTGAAAGCCTATCACGATCGTTTGTCACAGTTCGTGTTCCGTTCCGGTTTTATCATGAAGCCCATCTTCGAGCGGGCGCGTGAACGGCCAATGCGTGTGGTCTTCAGTGACGGCGAAGAGCCCCGAGTTCTCCGAGCAGTGCATGTTCTGGCCGAGGAGGGCCTGGTGCAGCCGATCTTGATCGGCAGGCCAGAGGTGATCGCGTCACGGGTGAAACGGCTTGGTCTGCCGTTGGACATCGAGCGCGATGTCGAGCTCTGCAACCCGCAAAGCGATCCCCGGTACAACGACTATGTTAGCCATTATCGAAAGCGGCGGGGGCGCCACGGCGTGACCCCGGAGGCGGCAAGAGAGATCGTTCGAACCCGAACGACGGTGATTGCCGCCGTCATGGTCGATCGCGGCGAGGCTGATGCGATGATCGCCGGCCCGACAGGCCGTTTCAGCAGCCATCTGGAGCAGGTTGGCGGCATTCTGGGGCTGCGTTCGGACATGCATGACATGTCGACGGTGCATCTCGTCATTCTCGAAAACCGGCCTCTCTTCATCGCCGACACCTATGTCTCATATGATCCATCTGCAGAAGAATTGGCGGAAACCACGATACGGGCCGCCGCTCTTGTCAAATGGTTTGGGATCGAGCCGAGGGTGGCCTTGCTGGCCCATTCCAATTTTGGCTCTCGTTCCTCCCCGAGTGCCGTCAAGATGCGGGAAGCACTCGCCGTGTTGAGGGCAAGGGCGCCGGCCCTCGAGGTGGACGGCGAGATGCATGCCGATACAGCGCTTTCGACGCAGATCCGGGAAAAAATCATGCCGGATTCCACCTTGAAAAATGATGCCAACCTCCTGGTCATGCCGGATCTGAACTCGGCCAATATCGCTTACAACCTTCTGAAGGCGGCCACCGGTTCGGTCTCGGTCGGGCCGATCCTGATGGGACCGTTGAAACCTGCCCATATTGTGACTGCCTCGGTCTCGGCCCGTGGTATCTTCAACCTGGCTGCCGTTGCAGCGGTCGAAGCGCAACTTCTCGGTGATTGATGACGATGTGAGCGAAACGCCAGAGCAGGATCAAATCGTCGACGGTGCGGTCGGCCTCTCCGATGAGCTGATTCGCGAGATCAGGGAGACCATCGAGACAGGCGCGCTCACTGAAGCCGCGGCCCTTACCATTCCGCTGCATGTGGCGGACCAGGCCGATCTGTTCGAGCAGCTCGACAGGGAGCAGCGGGAGCTTTTGGTCACGGAGATCCGTGACGAATTCGACCCCGAGCTCCTCGCCCATCTTGACGAGACCGTTCGCGCCGAGCTTTTGGAGATTCTCAGCCCCGAGGAAGTCGGGGCAGCGATCGCGCAGCTCGAAATCGACGATGCCATCGAACTCCTGGAGGATCTGGACGAACCGGAGCAGGCGGCGCTGATCGAGAGCCTGCCGATGCCCGAGCGTGTCGCTGTCGAGCAAGGCCTCGGCTATCCTGAGGACAGCGCCGGCAGGCTGATGCAACGCCAGCTGGTGGCAGCGCCCGAATTCTGGACGGTTGGTCAGACCATCGACTATCTCCGCGCCGATGCTGGCCTGCCGGACGATTTCTACGACATCTATATCGTCGATCCGAAATTTCGCCCGGTAGGATCAATCCCTCTCAGCAAGATCCTCAGAAGCAAGCGAAGCGTGCATTTGAACGATCTCACAATGAAGGAGCTGCATCTGGTTCCGGTTGAAATGGACCAGGAAGAGGTGGGTTTTCGTTTCAGCCAGTATGATCTGGTCTCAGCACCTGTGGTCGATACCGATGGTCGTCTGGTCGGCGTGATCACCATCGACGATGTGGTCGAGGTGATCGAAGAGGAGGCCGAAGAGGATATTCTCCGGCTCGGCGGCGTCAGCGAGACAGATATTTTTGCCTCGCCGCTGCGCACCAGCCTTCGCCGCTTTCCCTGGCTGCTGATCAATCTCGCAACCGCTGTCCTGGCCTCGATGGTGATTGCGCAGTTCGAAGACGCGATCGGCCAGGTCGTCGCCCTCGCCGTGCTGATGCCGATCGTGGCCTCGATGGGCGGGAATGCCGGCACGCAAACGCTGACCGTGGTGGTCCGAGCCCTTGCCGTCCGCGAGGTGACGACCGCGAATGCTTTTCGCGTCATGACCAAAGAGTTTCTGGCGGGCAGCGTCAACGGCATGCTGTTCATGGTCGCCGGGCTCGCCATCGCCTTTCTTTGGTATCAGGATCCGACGCTCGGCTTCCTGTTCGGCCTCGCCATGGTGATCACGCTGGTCGCCGGTGTGGTGGCTGGCGTCTGCATCCCGCTGCTTTTGGATCGCCTGGGTTTCGATCCTGCCGTGTCTTCGGGCGTCTTTCTCACCACGGTCACCGATGTCATCGGCTTTTTCGCCTTTCTTGGCCTGGCAACCCTTTATCTTCTCTGACTTGTTTCTTTAAGGGACAGCTCTCATCATGCCGCCGTTGGCTCCAGCAAACGGTGAACGTGATGAATGATCGTGACTTTTTCGTCCTTGAACGTCGTGCTGATGGCGTCTGCACCATCAGCCTGAATCGCCCCGATGTTCACAACGCGTTCGACGATCGGCTGATCAAGGATCTGACGGATTGCCTGGAAAATCTCGGTGCCGACGCGACGGTTCGTGCGGTCGTGCTCACCGGGAAGGGCAACAGCTTTTCAGCGGGCGCCGATCTCAACTGGATGCGGCGCATGGCAGATTTCGGCGAGGCGGAAAATTTCGCCGACGCCCGTGATCTCGCCAAGCTCATGACGACGCTCAATGAACTGCCCAAACCGACCATCGCCAAGGTCAACGGAGCAGCCCTCGGCGGCGGTGTCGGGCTGGTCTGCTGCTGCGACATCGCGATCGCGAGCGATGAGGCCAAATTCGGCACAACCGAGGTCAGGCTTGGCCTCATCCCCTCGGTGATCGGCCCCTATGTGGTGGCTGCGATCGGGACGCGGCAAGCCCGGCGCATCACGCTGACCGGTGAACGTTTCGATGCGGCGGAAGCGCTTCGGATCGGTCTCGTCCATCAGGTCGAGGCGCCAGGTGATCTTGATCAGGCGCTCGAGAAGGTTCTAGGCCATCTCCTTCAGGGCGGTCCCAAAGCGATCGAAGCCGGCAAGGCGCTGCTCCTCGATCTCGCCGATCGCCCCATCACTGCCGACATGGTTGAGGACACGGCCAAACGCATTGCCAAGCTTCGAGCCACGGCAGAGGCGAAGGAAGGCCTTGGGGCCTTTCTCGAGAAGCGAGCACCGAGCTGGCGCGGATAACAAGAAGGAGCGGTCGCTTGCAATTTCTTGCCACAGGACCTGAAGAAATTTCGTTTTCCATGGCACCAGAACCGGCTTGCTATCCCGAATCGAGGGATTGAGCCATATCTCATCGAGTTCATGACGGTATGTCCTGCGTTTGGCATGTAAGGAAAAAGCATCCTTATAAGCGCTAGAAAGAATTTATATTTTACTTTTAGTTGATAATTTCTTAACCATCGCGCGATATATTTCGATGGCGGGTACGACGTGAGGCTCAACCAACAGAACATTGCAATGAGTGACGCGTGGCCCAGCCAGAAGAGGAGTAGATAAAGCCATGGGCGCCACCGAAACCAGCATCACAGACGAGCAGGTGGTTTTTTTCCAGGATCGCGAAACCGGGCTTCGCAGTATGACGGTCCTGGACAGCAAGATTTCTGGACCAACTGTCGGTGTCTGCCGGCGTCGTCCTTATGATGACGAACAGCGGGCTCTTGCCGACGCTCTTCGTCAGGCACGCAGTACGGCTGCAAAAGCCGCCATGGCGGGTTTGTCCGTCGGCGGGGGGTGCACGGTTCTCCTGAATGATCCTGAGGCCAGCCCGAACCCAGCGCGGTTTCAAGCACTTGGTCGCGCTGTCGACGACTTCTCCGGCCGCTACATTCTCATGCCCGCCCCGGAAGACAGCGCGGATGATATGGGCGAGGTGGCCTCAATGACCCCTCATGTCCTTGGAACATCGGATCACCACGTTGCCCGGTCGGCCATGGCCACGGCCTTGGGCGTTGTTCACGCGATCGAGCTCGCCGCTCGTCTGAAGCTCGACTGCGCAAGTCTGAGCGGCCTCAGGGTCGCTATTTTCGGGCTTGGTCCATCCGGCTATCGGCTTGCCGAGCAGCTTCGTCTGCAGGGGGCGAAGATTGTGGTCGCGGATCGCGATCCAAGGCGAACCGAGCGTGCCGTGCGGGAGCTTGGCATCGCTTGCGTCGCGACCGAAGAGATCATACATCTCGATACCGACGTTTTCGCTCCTTGCGCATCGAAAGACGCCATCAGCGACGATACGCTGCCGCATCTTCGCTGCAGCATCGTCGCCGGCACCGCCGATGATGTCCTGGCGTCGCCGGCCCATGGTCAAGCTCTCCATGAACGCGGCATCCTGTACGCGCCGGATTTCATCATTACAGCCGGCGGCTTGATCAGCCTCGTCGAACCTCTGGCAGGCGTTGGCCCGAGTAGCCCTCAAGTCGAGGTCAAGGCTGAAGCCAAGGCGATCACCGACCGTCTTGCCGTCATTTTCGATCAGGCGATGCGCGAGGGACGGCCTACCAGCGAGGTTGCCGAAGAACAGCTCAGGGCGTGTCGTTCGAACTCGGAGAGAAGCGGTTATCTCAAAGGCCTGGCACTTGCAGGTTGATGATCTGCGCCATCAGAACTTGGAAATTTCGACCTCGAGGTCGGTGATGAACTCCAGTAAGGCGGGGACACCCTTTCGCGTTTGCTCGATGCCGCGCTGGATCGCCGGGATGATCTCTGAAGGCTCGGTCACCCGCTCGCCATAGCCGCCGAATGCGCGCGCCATCGCGGCGTAGTCGCCAGAGATATCCGTGGAGCGGTAACGCTCCGTCGACACCGGCATGATCTTGAGCTCGATGGCCATGGAAAAATTGTTGAACAGAATCGAGAGGATCGGGATCTTTTCGCGCACCGCGGTTTCGAAATCCATCCCGGTGAAGCCGATGGCGGCATCGCCCCAGACATTGATGCAGAGCTTGTCCGGACAGGCGAGCTTGGCGCCCATGGCAAGGCCGAGCCCGTAACCAAGCTGGGTGGTCTTGCCCCAGCCAATATAGGAAAGCGGCCTGGTCGCCTGCCAAAAAGGCGAGATCTGATCGCGCGGGCTGCCGGCATCATGGGTGATGATGACATTGTCGGGGTCGACCGTCTGGGCAAGATCGTTGATCACCCGATAAGGAGTGAGGGGCTTTTGATCCGAGGTCAGTTTCTTTTGCCATTTCTCCAGCCAGGGTTTTCGCACCGTTGCAATGCTCTGGGAAACAGGCTCGATGCTGCGCGTTGCTGTGGCAAGCTTGGGTTTGATCGCAGCGATCAGCGCCGCCAAGATTAGCTTGGCATCGCCCAGGAGCGCTAGTTCGGAGACCACGTTCTTGTTCAGATCCGCGGCATCGAGCGTTGCATGGATGATGGCTTTGCCTTCGGGCATCGCGACCGCGAAGCTGGAGGTGGTGAAGCTGCAGCCGATCCCGAAGATAAGATCGGCCTCGTTGAGAAAATGATGCACCGGGAGCGGCATCGCCAGACCGCCGGAGCCGAGGGCCAGCGGGTGGTTTTCTGGAAAAGCACTCTTGCCTTCAAGGCTGGTGCAGACCGGCGCCGCCAAAAGCTCGGCCAGCTCTTTAAGCCCATCCCAGGCCTTCGCATAATGCACGCCCTGCCCTGCGTAGATCACCAGATTGCCGGCGCCGATCAGCCGGTCCGCGACGGCATCGATCTGATCAGGATCGGGGCCTGTGCGGTTGGCCGTGACCGGTCGGTAATTGAGCGGTCCTTCGAACTCCTCTGCGAACAGGTCCATCGGCACTTCAACCAGCGAAGGTCCGCCGCGGCCGTGGCGCAGCTGGGTGAAGGCCCGGCGCATGATGTTCGGGATTTCGGCAGGCGAGGTGATTGGTTCCGCCGATTTGGTGATATGCTTCATGTTCAGGACGGAATTGAAATTGGGCGCAACATTGGCGAGCTTTCTTGCGTAGCCCATGGGCATCACCAGGATCGGCACCGACTCGCCGAAAGCCTGGGCAACGCCGCCAAAGGCGTTTTCAGCACCGGGGCCGTGCTGCATCACGAACACGCCGATCTTGCCGCCCGACGACAGGCGCGAATAGGCATCCGCCATATGCAGGCCGATCCGCTCCTGGCGGCAAATCACCGGCCTGATCCCGGCCTTGGCGGCTTCTTCGAGAAGATGGTTCACCGGGTAACCGAAGATGATCTCCACACCTTCGCGTTTAAGGATTTCGACGATCGCTTCCCCAGACTTCATCCATCCTCTCCTTGCTGAGCCATTTTTTTCTATGGAACGAACTCTTTCGGTAATTGTCCAGCAGAATGGCCGAAGAAGATTGCAACAACAGCTGATTTTCGGCCACCATGGCAGTCCTGATGACCGCGCGACCCGAAAATACCGAAATCGATCTTGCCGAACGCATCCGGCATGCATTCGCCTATCCCTTTTCCAGACCGGCTTGCTCCTATCTTTTCTCGGAGGGACGGATGTCCCCGCTCGGGCCGGGGCTTCTCTCTGGACGTTTTCCCGTCGTGGCATCGGGGTCCAACGCGGCACCTCATCGTCTCGCGGCGAAATTTGCTGTCGATGATGGGGAGATACCGGTTACGCGCGCCGTCCTCCGTGACTTTGCCGTCGTCTTCGCCGGTCATTTCACCGCCTATGGCGCGATCCCGGCCACGCTTGCGCCCAGTCCGGGCGCGTGCGTCCAGGTCTGGATCACCTGGCTGACACCACACCAGCTTGCGATCATGCACAGCAGCGAGGGGGTTATCGGCTGCCGCGAGGTCGAGCAGCGTTATGATTTCGTCGAGCTGGACGAGCTGGATCTCCACCACGACCATATGTCGCCCCCGACCAAAGCAGGTGCCTATCTTTCAAGACGGATGCTCGCTCCCCATGGGCATCCGATCCGTTTTGCCGAGATGCCATCGAAGAACTGTACGCTCAAAGCCTTGCCGGAGCGCGCCGTTCTTCGCCTTGCTCATCAACTTCTTGACCGGGAGGCAAGTTTTTCGACCTTCATGTCCAGGGTACTGAGCCACCGCGCAGAGCGGCAAACGCTGTTTCAAAAGCTGACGGCTCATACCATCGAACGACAAGAGGAATAGACCGGCTTCGCCATCGTCTGCTTTTGTGGTTTGTTGTCTCGATGAAGAACGCCAACAGGGAGCGACCTTAGATGCACTATCCAAGCGGCAAGACCCATCTCTATGCCATCCTGGCCCATCCGGTTGCCCATGTGCGTGCGTCCGAGTTTTTTGCGCCGATTATCGCTGACGAAAAACGGGATGCCTTCCTCGTTCCCCTGCATGTTCTGCCGGAAGATCTTTCGGCGATGGTGCCGATGCTGCAGCGGATCGGCAATCTCAAGGGCCTCGTGATCACCATCCCGCATAAGGAGGCCATGGCCAGGCTTTGCGACGACATGGGGCCGAACGCGCAGTTGTCAGGCGCGGTGAACACCGTCCGTTTCGAGGAAGGCGGGCGGCTGGTCGGCGATATGTTCGATGGTGTCGGGCTGGTCAATGCGGCGCGGGCGAACGGGATCGAGCCCAAAGGAGCCAAGATCTTGATGATCGGCGCCGGCGGGGCCGGCCGTGCGGTTGCGCTTGCCCTGGCCGATGAGGCGGCCGCCAAGATCACCATCGCCAACCGCACCGAAAGCAGAGCCAAGGATCTTGCTGCCGTGGTGCAGGCGGTGTTTCCCGAGGTTGAGGTGAAGGCGGGGCCAGCCGATCCCAGCGGTCATGATCTGATCATCAATTGCACATCCCTCGGCCTCAAACCCAATCAGCCCATGCCGCTCGATCCAACGGCCCTTAGGCCCGAAATGAGCCTGATCGACATCATCGCACCGCGCGATACCGAGCTCATGGAGGCGGCCCGTGCCAAGGGGCTGAAAAAGGTGGTCGGAGGCAGGCCGATGGTCGAGCATCAGGTGAGGGCGCAGCTCAGTTTTCTTGGAGCACCGCCGCTCGAGGCGTAGGCTTCAGCGAAGGATTTTCGGGCAAGATCGGGGAGGATCAGAGCCGAAAAACGGCTTTAACCCGTGATAAAATTGGTCAACGGCACCAGGAAAAGCTTATTCAGCTTGCGGTCGGTCCGACTTCTCACTAAGTGCACAACAGATATCGGTAACGTAAGGAGACCGCACGAGCATGGCGCTCCGCTATATCAGCACCCGCGGCGGGGTGCCGGCTGCCAGTTTCGAAGACGTTCTATTCGCGGGTCTTGCCGGCGACGGCGGCCTCTATGTCCCTGAAACCTGGCCGCGCCTGGATCGCGACCACCTGGCTTCGCTCCAGTCGGCATCCTACCAGGACGTGGCGAACATCGTGCTGCGGCCCTTCGTCGGTGACGATCTCGAGCCCGATGAACTCGAACGCCTGATCGAAGCCGCCTACAGCACCTTCAGCCACCAAGCCATTGCGCCCGTCAAGCAACTCGCCGCCGGCGAGTGGATGATGGAGCTGTTTCACGGTCCGACGCTGGCGTTCAAGGACGTGGCGCTGCAGTTGCTCGGCTTGCTGTTTCAGCATTTTCTCGAACGTCGGGACGGGGCCATCACCATCGTCGGGGCGACGTCGGGCGATACCGGATCGGCGGCGATTGCCACCACCGCCGGGCGTGCCCATATGCGGACCGTGATCCTTCACCCCAAAGGCCGTATCTCCGATGTGCAGCGCCGCCAGATGACCACGGTCGAGGCCGCCAATATCCACAATATCGCAATCGAGGCGACCTTCGACGATTGTCAGGCCCTGGTGAAGGCGATGTTCAACGACCGGGCTTTTCGCGAGCGTCATGCGCTTTCGGCGATCAACTCGATCAATTGGGCCCGGATCATGGCCCAGATCGTTTATTTCGTGACGTCATCGCTGGCGCTTGGTGGTCCCTGGCGAACAATGAGCTTTTCCGTGCCGAGCGGCAATTTCGGCGATGTTTATGCCGGCTATGCCGCCGCCCGGATGGGCCTGCCGATCGAGCAGCTGATCGTCGCCACCAACCGGAACGATATTCTGACACGCTTTTTCCAGACTGGCATTTATGCGGCAGGCAAGGTGGCACCGACGCTCAGCCCGAGCATGGATATCCAGGTCGCCAGCAATTTCGAGCGTCTGCTGTTCGATCTTTGTGATCGGAACGGCGATCGGGTGCGTGAGCTCATGGCCGTCTTCGCCGAAGAGAAGACCTTTCAGATCTCGGATGACCAGCTGGGACGGGCGCGGGAGTTGTTTGCCGCCCATAAGGCCGACGAGGCCGAAACCCTGGAGATGATGGCCTTCATGCTTGCAAAAACCGGCGAGATGGTCGATCCCCACACCGCCGTCGGTCTCGTCGCTGCCAAAGCCTGCGCAGGTGGCAAAGAGAGCCCGGTCATCACCCTGGCAACTGCCCATCCAGCGAAGTTTCCGGACGCCTATGAGCAAGCGACGGGCATCCGTCCGGCCCTGCCGCGTCATTTGCAAGACCTCATGAGCAAGCCCGAAAGGCTGACCGTGCTTCCCAACGATCTCCAGGCCGTCCAGGCCCATATCGATCAATTACCGATGGCAAACTGATGAACGAAAATACCCGGATCACGACCCTTCCCAACGGCTTGCGCGTTGCCACCGAGACCATGCCCAGCGTTCAGACTGCGAGCGTGGGGGTCTGGGTGGATGTCGGCGCCCGTCATGAGCGTCAAGACGTCAATGGTGTTGCTCATATGCTTGAACATATGGCGTTCAAGGGGACCAAACGCCGATCCGCCCGCTTGATTGCCGAGGAAATCGAGAATGTCGGCGGTCAGCTCAATGCCTATACGTCCAAGGAAAATACCGCCTACTACGCTCGCGTTCTTGCCGACGACTTGCCGCTCGCCGTCGATATCCTGTCCGACATTCTCCAGCATTCGACCTTCGAGCCGGAGGAACTGGAGCGTGAGCGTGGGGTGATCCTTCAGGAAATCGGCCAGACCCAGGATACGCCCGATGACCTGGTGTTCGATCTGTTCCAGGAAACGGCCTTTCCCGACCAGCCGCTTGGCCGTTCCATCCTTGGACCGGCCGAGATCGTCAGCGCCATGCCGAGAGAGGCGCTCACCGGCTATATGGGCGAGCACTACAGCCCGGATCGCATGGTGCTGTCGGCGGCCGGCAAAGTCGATCATGATCAGCTGGTCGATCTCGCCAATGATCTTTTTCAGAAGTCTTCCGGGAAAGCCGTCATCAGCAAACGCGAGACCGGATGCCGGTCGTTATGCAAGCGGCGATTGCCGCGAGGCGCGTGAACTTGAGCAGGTTCATCTGATTCTGGGGCTGCCGGCGTTTTCCTATCACGACGATGAGTTCCATGCGCTCCAGGTGCTGTCCGTGATGCTTGGCGGTGGCATGTCGTCCAGGTTGTTTCAGGAAGTCCGGGAAAAACGCGGGCTTGCCTATTCCGTCTTCTCCTTTGCCGCCTGCTACGGTGATACCGGTTTGTTCGGCATCTATGCCGGCACGGGCGAGGACCAGACGGCCGAGCTGGTGCCGGTGGTTTGTGATGAGTTCTGGGCTGATCGATGCACCCTTGGAGGAGGAGCTTGCGCGCGCGCGCGCGCAGCTCAAGGCCAGCATGATGATGGGGCTGGAAAGCTGCTTTGCGCAAAGCGAGGATCTGGCACGTCAGCTCTTGATCTTCAATCGTCGTATTCCGCAGGAGGAGACCATCGCCGAGATCGATGCGGTCGACGCCGAGGCGATCAAACGCGTGGGGACGCGTTTGCTGGCAGACGCGAGACCCACGTTGACGGCGCTTGGCCCGATCGGCAAGCTGCCGTCGCTGGATGTGGTTGAGGAGCAGTTCAAGAACGCCGCATAACCGACGAGGCCGGGATGGCGCGCTTTTGCATCATGTCGATATTCGAGTACTTATACTAACCAATTCCTGCCGTTGTCGGACGTGCGACGGTGGGATCTAATGAAACCAACGAAGAAAGATTGAGGTAGGAGGATGACCAACGCCGATAGGTCGACCGGCCATGCTTATGGTTTCGCTCCCATGCTGGCGTCTGGCGGTCGTTCAGAACGCTCGATATCAGCGGGCAAAGGGAAACCGCGTGTGGTGATCGGCGGCAGAGCTGCCGGTTTAGTTCCGGCAAGCGTTGAACCCGAGGCGAAGCCCGCTGTTAAGCCTTTCGACAATGAGCCACATCCGGCGGCACGCTCCACGGAGGAGCAGAAGGCCTTGACGGCAGAGGAAGAGCTGCACCTCCCGCCAAGTCGGCAAGAACCCCATGTCGAACCGCCGGCCCCGAGGCGTGAGCCAAGTCTCTGGCTGGCCATCAGTCTCGCCGGCCTGACCTATGCATTCGGGGTCGCCGGTTTGTGGTCGGTTTATCGAACCTTCGACCTGATCCAGTAGATGGCCCCCGGTCGATCGACATGACCATGGGGCAACGTGGTCACTGGCAAGGCGAACCTTGGCAAGGAAGGCGAGCGCTAAGGGGTGATCGGCCGACCGCTTCAACATGGATGTTCTGGTAACGATCTTCTCTTCAGTCAGTCCATGGTGAGGACGATCTTCCCGGTGCTTTTACGTTCCGCCAAGGCCTCGAAGGCCTCTCGAAAGCCATCAAGCGGGCATCGATGGAGACGTGCGGCTTGATCTTGCCGTCAACATGCCATTTCAAGCAGCGTCTCGAAGCCCTGTTGCACCCGTGCCGGGTCGTGTTGTCGATAGCTGCCCCAGTAGAAGCCGATGGCGCTGACGTTCTTGACCAGGAGGATGTTGGCCGGGATCTGCTGAATGTCGCCACCGGCAAAACCGATGATCAGGAGCCTGCCCTCCCAGGCGAGGCTGCGCAAGGAGTCGTTGAAAACATCGCCGCCGATCGGATCGAAAATGACGTCGGCACCGCGCCCGTCCGTCAGCTCCTTGATGCGTGACGCGAAGGTCTTCGCTGCCGGTATCGATCACGTGATCGGCGCCGTGCGCCTTGACGATCTCCAGGCGCTCCCGGCCCCTTGCAGTGCCGATCACGGTCGCGCCGAGCGCTTTGCCGCATTCCACCGTGGCGAGACCGACACCGCCCGCACGCCATGGACCACCAAGGTTTCGCCGGCGCGAAGCTTGGTTGCCCATTGGAGCGAACCGAACGCCGTGCCATAGGCAATGGCAAAGCCGGCGGCGGTGACATCGTCGACCTCGTCCGGCAAGGCGACCACCTCGCTCGCTTTCGCGATCGCGGCCTCGGCAAAGCCGCCATGGTTGACGGTGGCCATGACCCGCTGACCGGCTCGAAGCCCGGTGACATCCGGTCCCAACCGCTCGATTTGACCGGCGATTTCCATGCCCGGTGCGAAGGGTAGGTCGGGTTTTTCCTGGTATTGGCCTTTGATCATGAGCAGATCGGCGAAGTTCAGCCCGGCTGCCTTGACCTTGACCAGAACCTCGCCTGCCAAAGGCTCCACCAGGGGAAGGTCCCCAAGAGCCAGCTTGTCGATCCCGCCGAGTTCCTGGCAAAGCAATGCGCGCATGGTGTCTCCTTGCTGCAAACTGGTCATGTGACGAACGCTCTTCGTCTATAGCTTGCCGAAATTCGTCTCGCCATCCTTGATCATCGCCTCGACCTGAATGTCGCTGACGGTTGCTGCATGCAGGAGCGCAGTCTTGGAGAGCACCGCAAAGCCCAAGACTTTTCAGGTTCGATCGACCCGAGGTCATCTTCGCGGACGACCTGACAGGCAGCACCGGTGGTATGGGCACGAAGGGCTTGGGTTGGGGTTATCTCCCCTCCTCGAAATGTCGATCGGGAGACGCCGCCGACGTCGGCGAACTTCCGGTAGGGGGTAGGAGCGGTGCCGCTCGGGCGAACTAACGCTGCTCTCCACTTAAGCTTTTTTCTACGCGATCGGCTTCGGTCTGGTACGATTGTCATCCCATGGCTTTTTTATTTGGCCCTGGTTCGAGGTGCTGGCTCGGTGAATGAAATCTTGATGGAGATAACGTGATCAAGAAATTTGGCCTGTTTTGTCTGACGTTGCTGATCGCAGGATCAGCAACGACGACGGCAAAACAACCCGCCCACCTTGGAAAAAATGCCCGGATCTGCGACGACCTGGAGCAGAAGTTTCGCGTGGCGGGTGGCGATGAGAACTCCAGAAGGCGCAATTTCTATCTGTTCGATGCGGCAGAACGCGGCTGTTTGTTGCTTGCCCAAAAGTTGGTCGCAGCAGGCGCCGATGTTAGCGCCCGGGATCGTTTCGGCAATACCGCTTTGAATATTGCGGCGCGTATGGGGCATAGCGATATCATCGATTATCTGATCGGTCAGCGTGCCGATATCGCCAAAGCCAATCTCGCCGGCAGCACGCCGCTGCTGCGCGCGGTCGAGAGTGATCGGCGCCGGGCGACCAAGCTCTTGCTCGAAAGAGGTGCGGATCCCGATGTGGCCAATCTCAAAGGTATCAAGCCACTCATCGCCGCGGCCTTCAATGGCAATGATCGCTTGGTCATCTTGCTGCTCGAGCATGGAGCCGATCCGAACGACGCGGACCGCACCGGCAAGAGCGCGATCGTCTATGCCGCCGGTAAAGGCTTTGCCAGCATCGTCGGGCAGTTGCTTGAAGCAGGCGTTTCGGCGAATGCTGCCGATGGACGTGACCTCACGCCATTGATGTGGGCGGCCGGGCATACCAACGAGGTGCCGGCAAAGGAAGCGTTGGCGACCATCGACCTTCTGCTCTCCAAGGGTGCGGCTATCGATCAACGGGATGATCGGGGGCGAAGTGCTTTGATGATCGCTGCCGAACGCGGCCATGTAGAGGTGGTCCAGCATCTCATAAAGGCGGGTGCTGACGCCCTTGCCAAGGATCAGGAAGGCAAGGGGGCTCTTGATCTTGCAGCAAACGACCAAGTCAGGCGCTTGCTGGAAAGCCTCTAGGTCAATGTCGATATGACCGGTCGTGCTTTGCCTTCCTGCGGAGGCTTTCGAACGAAACCGCCCGAGAACACATGCCCCTAGGCCAACGAAGCCCTCGCGGGCTACATGCCGGCGATGAAGTTGGCCATGGCTTTGATTTGTTCGTCCTCGTAAGCGCGAAATAGGGCACCTTTGTCTGGAGCATTGAGACGGGTTTTGTTCTTGAACTCCAGCATGGTGCGTTCCAGATAGGCCGGGTTCTGGCCGGCGAGGCGCGGATTGCGGCTGTTGCCATTATAGCCACCGAGATGGCATTGGGTGCATTGGCCGGCACTGGCACCGCTCTGGCCGGCGTTGATGTCTTCATCGGTCGCGGCAAAGCTGATGCGCGGCCATTCCTTGTCGGCGAAAACCTGGGCGAGCGCTTTCATCTGGTCCTTGGACAGCTCAAGGGCGATCGGCTGCATGATCTCGTTCTCGCGCCGTCCCGATTGGTAGTCCTTGAGCTGAACATAGAGATAATAGAATTCCTGGCCCCAGATGATCGGGTAGTCCGGCTCGATCGGTCGGCCGTCCTCACCATGGCAGCTGACACAGAGTTCGACCAGGTCCTCGGTGGTTTGTTCATCCTGGGCCAGGGTGCTGCCGCCTGTGAGCAGCAAAGCTGCCAAGCCAGCAAGAAAAGAGGGGACTTTGGGCATCCGAAACATCCGTTTGGCTGAGGCAAGTTGCAAAAAACAAAAAAAGGGACCGCCCGAAGACGGTCCCTTTCTTATCTGGATCGCGTCACTTAATCGCCAAGGGTGAAGGCAATGATGTTGTTGCCCCGCTTGTAGTCGAGCTGAGCGTTGCCGCCGGCGGCGACGACGATATATTGCTGACCGTCGACCGTGTAGGAGGACGGCGGTGCGTTGACGCCGGCACCTGCCTGGAACTTCCAGAGCTGCGCTGCCGGTCTCGGCGTCATAGGCCTTGAACTGACCGTTGCCCTCGCCGGTGAACACCAGACCGCCGGCAGTCGCGAGGATGCCGCCGATCATCGGCTGGTCCGTCTTGACCTTCCAGCGAATGTCGCCGGTGTTGTAGTCGACGGCGGTGACGTTGCCCCATTGCTGCTCCTCGGGGATGACCTTGAAGGCGCCACCGAGCCAGAGCTTGCCTTCGGGATAGGGCGTGCTTTCGACATGGTAGGTCATGGGCTGATGCAGGTTGATCGCATAGGTCAGGCCCAGGCTCTCATTGATCGCCATCGGCGACCATTCGACGCCGCCATTGGCACCTGGCAGCATGCGCGCACCTTCTGCCGTCGGCAGCGTCCACATGTCCTCTTGCGGCACCATCGCCTCGGAGAAGCGGATCAGGCTGCAGTCATCGCGGTTGTGGACATAGACGTGACCGGTCTTGCCGCCGTGCAGAACGCCCGGCACCGTCTCGCCGGCATCGTTGGCGACATCCACCAGGATCGGCGGGCTGACCGCGTCCAGATCCCAGACGTCATGGGCGATATACTGGAAGTGGCAGACATATTCGCCAGTCTCGAGATCCACCGCGACCAGGCTGTCGGTGTAGAGATTGTCGCCGGGGCGGAGCGAACCGTCGAGATCGGGCGACGGGTTGCCGACCACGAAGTAGATCCGGCCGTTGTCTTGGTCGACCGCCGGGTTCTGCCAGACGCCGCCGCCGAGGGTCTTGTAAGGATCGCCTTGCTCTTCCAGTGCCTTCTTCTCGGCCTCGATATCGCGCAGCATGTCGCGGCCGGTGGCATCATGGGTGGCCCACACGCCGATCGAATCCTCAGGCGTCGTGTGGAAGGTCCATAGCACCTCGCCGGTCTTCCAGTCGAGCGCCTTGACGAAGCCACGAATGCCGTATTCGCCGCCATTGGTGCCGATCAGCACCTTGCCGTCGACCACGGTCGGCGCCATGGTCTCGCTGTAGCCGAGTTCGGGATCGGCGAGCTCGGTCTCCCAGACCTGCTTGCCGGTCTTGGCGTCGAGCGCCACCATCTTGGCATCGAGGGTGCCCATGTAGACCATGTCGCCATAGACCGCGACGCCGCGATTGTTCGGGCCGCAGCAATAGGTCGTGATCGGGCCCATATTGTGCTTGTAGTGCCAGATCTGCTCGCCGGTGCGGGCATCGAGCGCATAGACGTGGTTGAACGACGTAGTGACGTACATGACGCCGTTCACCACGATCGGCGTGGTTTCCAAACTGTCGACCACTTCGGTCTGGAAGATCCAGGCTGGGCGCAGGTCCCTGACGTTGGAGGTGTTGATCTGGCGCGCCGGGTGAAAGCGGGTCTGCTTGTAGTCGCCGTTGGTGTGCAGGTAGTTGTTGCCGTCGCCTGCGGCCCGGTCGAGCATATCCTGGGTGACGGTCTGCATGTCGCCATAAAGGGTGCTGCTGCCGGTCTCGTCGGCGGCAAAGCCCGCCGACATGCCGGCAAGCAAAGCGACGCCGCTAAGCCCGGCCAAGAGGGATCTTTTTAGCATTTGATGTTAGCCTCCAAGGGTCTGTAGTCGGAACGCTTGCTTGCGCTCGTCGTCGATCATTGTGGAAATCACCCTTGCACATTTTTTTTCACCACTCAATCATCGTGATATAAGTTCGCCGGGGCTGATTGACAGAAGCCGGCTTCGTTGTTGCGGCGTTGGTTTTTGAGGTTCGATGCAGGGCGAGAAAAACCAAGGGGGGCAGGGGGCTGATGCGCGGCGTTGATCTGATAGGCTGTATCGCTCTGGGGTTGATGATGACGAGCGTGGTACTGGCCGAGAACACCGGTCAAATCTTTGTCACCAACGAGAAGAGCAACACGATCACGGTGCTCGGCCCGGATGACGAGGTTGTCGAGACGATCGAGACCTGCGCCCGGCCGCGTGGTGTGCATTTCAGCCATGACCGCACGCAGTTCTATGTCGGCTGCGCCGATGATTCGGTGATCGCTGTCTACGATGTTGCGCGGCGCGACCTGGTGGAGCGGATCCGTGGCGTCGAGGAGCCGGAGACCTTCGATCTGCATCCCAATGGCCGGCATCTCTATATCTCGAACGAGGAGGACGCGGCCGCCACGCTTTACGACATCGAGACCGGCGAATTTCTAGATGAGTACGAGACCGGCGAGGAACCCGAGGGCGTGCAGGTTACGAGCGATGGCAAATTGGTCTTTGTCGCCTCGGAGGCGGCCAATCTGGTCCATGTGATCGACACTGAGGCAGGCGAGGTGATCGAGGATATCCTGGTGGACGCGCGCCCGCGGCGGTTTGCGCTTACGGCCGATGAGAAGGAACTATGGGTGTCGGCTGAACTTGCCGGCATGGTCAACATCATCGACCTCGACACCTTCGAGCTGGTTGGCGACATCGAACTTCTGCCTACCGGCTTTCGCAAGGAGCAGGTGACGCCGGTCGATCTGGTGATCACCAAGGATGGCAACAGGGCCTATGTGGCGCTCGGTCGTGCCAATCACGTGGCGGTTGTCGATGTTCCGAGCCGCAAGGTGGAAAAATACATCCTGGTCGGCAGCCGGCCCTGGGGCCTTGCTTTGACCCATGATGAGCGAAAGCTTTATGTTGCCAATGGGCTTTCGGACGACATCTCGATCATCGACACTAAAAGCCTGAAGGTCACGAAGTCGGTGCCGGTCGGCTTGGTGCCCTACGGCATTCTGATCGATGATCACTAGGATTTTTTCCGATCATACGGCTCCGGCCCGCACCCCCTCCCGGCTACCCGCAGGGTACCCTCGCATGGGGTGGTCGGCAGGGGGCGCGGGCCGGAGCCGACGTCGTTGGATCAGAAAAAGCACTAGAATTCTTTCGTTGCTCTTATTGCTTGCGATCATGTCATCGGCGACCGCTGCGGAGGAAAAGCAAGGTAAAGACCGTCAACCCTTCACTTTCACCTATCTCATGCGCGACCGCGATCAGCGCTACGAAACGCGCCGCGCCTATACCGGCCTCACCTTGCGCGAGCACCACCGACCGCTGAGCGGCATGGAGGTTGGTCTGCGAGAGAGCCGCGTGCTCGGCCGCAGACTCGGTCTTGATTTCGAGCTCAGACAAGGTGGAACTCAAAGACGATGACGACGCTTCGGAGGCTATCGGCACGTCGCTGCCGACGGCCATGCCGTCTTCGTGCTCGATCTGCCGCTGGACGAGATGAAGGCGACGGCCGAGGCCGTGGCCGACCAGGACGTTCTGCTGTTCGACGTCAGGCATCCCGACACCGAGCTTCGCACAGGTGTTTGCCCGGATCATCTCTTCTACATGCTGCCGAGCCGGGCAATGCGCGGGCGATGCGCTGGCACAGTTTCTTCGGGCAAAAGGCTGGCAGCATGTCCTGATGCTGATCGGGCCGGAGGAGGAGGACGGCAAGGATGCTGAGGCCTTTGGCCGGTCCGCGTTGAAATTCGGTCTCAGATCGTGGCCGAACGCGACTTCATTCTGAGCAATGATCCGCGCAACCGGGATCGAAACAACATTGCGCTGATGACCGGTGAGCCGGATCACGACGTGGTTTATCTCGCTGACAATCAGGGCGAGTTTGGTCGCTACGTGCCGTTTGCGACTTACCTCGCCCGCCCTGTGGTCGGCAGCGAGGGGCTGGTGCAAGCGGCTGGCACTGGACCTGTGAACGCTATGGCGCGCCGCAGCTCAATCAGCGTTTCGTCAAGCGAGCAGGACGCAGGATGGACGCCGAGGACTGGGCGGCCTGGGCCGTAGTCAAGGCGGTGGTCGAGGCGATCAGCCGCACCGAGGCGACAGACGACAGGCCGACTTCGCGACTATTTGACCTCGGCGGTCGTTCACGCTCGATATCTATAAAGGGTGCACCCGGCAGCTTTCGCCCATGGAACCGCCAGCTGCGCCAGCCGATTCTCCTGCATACGCACAATGCGGTGATCGAGCGAGCGCCGCTTTCTGCGTTTCTGCATGCCACCAATCATCTCGACACGCTGGGTCTGGATGTGAGCGAAAGTGAGTGCACGTCACGTTGATGGTAGTACGGACCAGTCCGCTCCCCCGGACACCGTCCATGAGTCCGTTCCGGCCCGCGTCCCCGCCCGAGCCCAATATGGGAGCGGGCCCGTGCCGTGTCAGTCCAGCCCGTCCCGTTTAATCCAGGAAGCTCGCCCGACAATAAATCAAACCGCGCTGTAACCGCCGTCGATCATGACGGTGTCACCGTTGATCATGTCGGATGCAGGCGAGGCCAGGAATAGCACGAGGTCGGCGACCTCGACCGGGTAGCCGAAGCGTCCGGCGGGGATTTTCGCTTTCATCGGGTCGCCTTTTTCGGGCTTGCCCCAGACCTGTTCGCCCATCGGTGTGAGGATCACGGTCGGGCAGACGGCGTTGGCCTGGATATTGTGTTTGGCCCATTCCGAGGTCATGACTTTGGTGAGTGCGTTCAGGCCGTTTTTCGAGGCAGCATAGGCACCATGATCATCGAGGGCGATGACGCTGGTTTGCGACGAGACATTGATGATCTTGCCCGCTTTGCGTGCGATCATCTGCGGCGCGATCGCTTTGGCCAGGAGAAAAGGGGCTCTGAGATTGACCGCCATGATTTCATCCCAATCCTCGACAGTCGCCTCCAGCAACGGGGCGACCCGGGCGATACCGGCATTGTTGACGAGGATGTCGATCTGGCCAAAATGGGCAAGCGCTTGCTCGGCGGCCCGCACCGGGCCATCGACGGTGCCCATATCGGCTTCGATGGTGAGGCATGTCCGTCCCGCTGCTTCGACCTTTTGTTTTGCCGCGCCAAGACCTTGTTGATGACGCGCTACAGCGGCGATATCGGCGCCGGCCTCGGCAAGAACTGCACAGATTTCAAGGCCGATGCCCTTGGAAGCGCCCGTCACCAGCGCATTCTTGCCGTTCAGTGAAAAACGTTCGATATAGGTGCTCATGGGCAAGCCTCCCTCTGTTGGTGTCATCAGGCACGATCTGTTGCGGCCGGACGATGCTGACGCTTTGTCCTTGAACATGGCGCAGGGCCGGGCGAGGGTAAAGCCCGGGAATGGCGCACAATCCCGATGACATGGAAAAGACGGCGGAGATGACATGGTGAGACGATCGCTTCTGGCGGCCTCAGTAATCCTGTTGACCGGCTGCAGCATGAAGGCGGAGGCAGATCCGGCCAGCTGTATCCCGACCGAGGCCGATAGTCTCGGGCCTTATTATGTCGCCGGCACCGAGGTGACCGACAATCTCAATCGCTTCGGCAAGCCGGGCGAGCTGTTGCTGGTCGAGGGTCAGATTGTCTCAAGCGCCGATGGCCATGCCCCTGTTGCCGGTGCCCTGGTTGAAGTCTGGCAGACCGACGGTGAGGGCAATTATTTCCCGGAGAACAATGGCGATGTCGCCGATTACGACGACGATGAGGTCGACATGCGCGGCACGGTGAAGACCGACGAGACGGGGCTTTACCGTTACAGGACCGTGGTGCCCGGCGCGTATGTGCCGAGGCCTCGCCATTTGCACTATCGGATCACCGGACCCGGCCACCAGACCCTGGTCACCCAGCTCTACATCACCGGCGACGGCGTCGTCGGCCAGCCGGGTGGCGACTGCCGCCACGCGCGGCTCGAAGCGGCGGCGGAAGGCTTCAGCTACGCCGCCCCGACGATTTATCTGGTGCCGGAATAACGGACCGCCCGGAAAAGTCGTCGATGTGGTCGCATCCCTAGAATCGGGGAAGATCGGGGAAATGCACCTCGCCGCGATGGATGTGCATGCGGCCAAGTTCGGCGCAGCGGTGGAGTTTCGGGAAGACCTTGCCCGGGTTCAGGATTTGCGTCGGGTCGAAGGCGCATTTGACCCGTTGCTGCTGATTCAGATCGTCCTCATTGAACTGGACCGGCATGAGGTCGCGCTTTTCGACCCCGACCCCATGTTCGCCGGTCAGGACACCACCGACCTCGACGCAGAGTTTCAAGATGTCGGCGCCGAACTCCTCGGTTTTCTCGAGTTCTCCCGGTATGTTGGCATCATACATGATCAAAGGGTGCAGATTGCCGTCGCCGGCATGGAAGACGTTGGCGACGCGCAGGCCGTAGTGAGCGCTCATCTCGGTCATGCGTTTCAGGACGTATGGCAGTTTTTTTCGCGGGATGGTGCCGTCCATACAGTAGTAATCCGGGGAAATCCGGCCGATGGCGGGGAAGGCGGCTTTACGCCCGAGCCAGAAGCGCTGGCGCTCCTCCTCGCTCTCGCTGACCTTGATGCCGACGGCGCCATGCTGGCGAGCGATGGCGGAGACGGTGTCGATCAGATGGTCGACCTCGACTTTGGGGCCATCGAGCTCGCAGATCAGCAAGGCTTCGACATCCAAGGGGTAGCCGGGGTGACAGAAGTCTTCGGCTGCATGGATGGCGGGGCGGTCCATCATTTCGAGGCCGGCCGGGATGATGCCGGCGGCGATGATCGCCGCCACGCAATCGCCGCTCTGTTCGCTTTGATGAAAGCCCATCAGCATGGCGCGCGCGGTTTCCGGCTTTTTCAGGATGCGCACGGTGACTTCGGTGACCACGCCGAGCAAGCCCTCGGAGCCGGTCATGAGTCCCAAGAGATCGTAGCCGTCGCTGTCCAGATGCTGGCCGCCGAGCCGGATGACGTCGCCGTTGGGCAGCACCATTTCCAGGCCGAGGACGTTGTTGGTGGTGAGGCCGTATTTCAGGCAATGCACGCCGCCCGAGTTCTCCGCGATATTGCCGCCGATCGAGCAGGCGATCTGGGAAGACGGATCGGGGGCGTAATAGAAGCCTTCATGCTCGACGGCGTTGGTGATGCCGAGATTGGTGACGCCGGGCTGAGCCGTGACCGTCCGGTTTTCGTAGTCGATATCGAGGATCCGGTTGAACTTGCCGAGACCGAGCACGATGCCGTCGGTGACCGGCAAGGCACCGCCGGAAAGCGAGGTGCCGGCACCGCGCGGCACGACATGGATGTTGTCACCGTCGCAAAGTTTCAGGATGGCCGAGACCTGCTCGGTGGTGGAGGGCAGCACCACCGCCATCGGGATCGCCCGGTAGGCCGAGAGCCCGTCGCATTCGTAGGCGCGCAGCTCATCCTCGCTGGCGATGACCCCTTCGCCTGGCACGATCGCGCGAAGAGAGGCGATGATCGCCTCGCGCTTGGCGAGGTTTTCTTTTTTCGGCGCGGGCATCTGCATGAGGTGGCGATCCTCCTTGGCTTTCTTCGCCTCATGATGGGGCAGCGAAACGCAGGCGTCAAACGAAGCCTTGGCGGGCGTGCAGGGGGCGAAGGGTCTGGAGGCCGGCTGGCAGATGCCGGCTCAAGGCAGCGGCAATCCCATCCTGCTTTCGATAATAGAGAATGCCGACACCGAGGATCAGCAGGCCGATCAGGGAGAGGGCGAACGGGTAGAGGAGCGAATCCTGGAAGACGCGGTGTGCGAGATAGCCGAGGTAGGAGGTGACGCCGATGGCGCCGAAGGCGGCATAGGCTCGACGCTGCAGGAAGACGCCCAGGGCCAGGAGGCCGACATTGATCAGGCAGTAGAGCGCTTTGGACATTTCGCTGTCGCTCTCCATGAGCGTGAGCCCGCCCCAGAAAGCCATGAGCCCGAACAGGTGCAGCCAGAACGCAAAATCGCCCCTCGCTCGAAGGTCGACCAGCCAGGCGAGAACCAGCATGGCCAGGCCGAACCAGAGCGAGATCAGCCGACGCTGTTCCCAGCTGCTCCAGTCCTGCCCGAAGATCCAGGGCACCAGGTCCATCGAGATGAACCAGAGCGCGACCGCGATGGGGGCGACCAGGAACGGGAAACGGTAGAAAACGAGGGCGGCGATGCCGGCGGCGATGGCGGCCAGCTCCATCGGCAGCCAGCCCGCCTTGATCCAGTGATAGAAATCCCGGTAGTTGCCCGGATCTTCGTGGCTCCACCAGCCGAGCTCTTGCTGGACCCCGAACACGAAAAGGGGCGCCATGGTCACGGCGATGGTGAGGCAAAGCCCGCCCGGCGTGGCGAGATCGCGGCGCCAGAGGGTGTGGCCCAGGACGATGAACAGGAGGGCGTAAAGCAGGGCGGTGATACTGAGCGCTTTGCCGCCCCAGGTGGCAAAGGCAAGGCTGGTGAAGAGCCCCATCGCGCCGATGATGATCAAGGCGCCGGTGTACCAAAGCAGATGCGCCACATCAAAACGCGGTGCCGTCGGCACCTGATTCACAGGCGTTAGCGATTGCCAGAGGGCGTTGCTCTGATCCGGGGTGATCAGGCCTTGGTCGACGGCATGTTGGAGGTCGTCTGGACCGATGATCCGTTGGTCCGGCGGCTTGGGCGGCAAAGGGGTATTCTCGCTATGAATTATCCGGATGATCTCATCTTAGGGATCTTGGGTTAATGGAGCATGAATGGATGGCGAAATTGGCTGCGCCTTCCTCGCGTCCCGACAATTTTGCGCTATTTTTGCGCGTTTGACGAGCGATCGGCCGTAGCCCGCGGATGGCTTGAGCTTCGGGTTCGTTTGGTTTTTCGGCTTTTGGCCTGGAGCGTATCGGGCTGCCGCTTGGTACGACGATCCATGACGATGGGAGTATAGCATCAATCGTTCTTCTTGGCATCGTTGCCGAGCATCGGATGGGCGGGCGCTCGGTAGCGCGCCAGGAGCAGGTCGAGGGCGCCGGTGACGAGATCGCCTTCTTGATCAGTTCTTAACCTTCTTCAGCTACAAGGGCCTTGATTTTCCGGTCCATGAGATCCTGGGAATCCGCCCGCCCGCCGAGAAGAGAAAGCTTGGCACGGACTGCCAGGATCTCACTGCCAGGATCTCATGGACCAAAGCAGCAGCATCAAAGGAAATAACGAAACAAAGATCAACCTTGGCCATGACGAAGAGGGGCAACCTGATCTGACCTGGTTCTGGCGGGATGACAACCCGGCGTTTGGTTGCATCGAGCCTAGCGGATTGGACTTCGGCGAAGTACGGAAAAGTTTTGCCGGTCCGAGGGCTTGGTATCACGTGAACGTCGTATTGCGCCATGGCTTGGAAGCGACGGTGCTCGTCGGAAACGGACAGCACGCTGTCTGGCTTCCATTTGCGGTCGTTGGGCACATTTTGGACTAAATTCTGACCTGTGAGCGCTTCAACGCATTGATTTGCAACGTTTTTGTATATTAGCAGAGGTCGATTTCAGCATCAATACGTGTGGGCACACGAATTGGCTTCTTTGGCTATTTTTCAGAAGCCTTACATGCTAAACGGTGGGCATGTATCTTCGAGCCACCAAGCGGCGTAACAAGGACGGCTCGACCGTCTGCTACTACGCGCTCGCTGAGAATATCCGCCATCCCGAGAAGGGCTACGTCGAGGCCAAGGTGGTGCACAGCTTCGGCCGAGCCGACCAGTTAGACAAGGCGGCACTGGAGCGTTTGATCCATAGCATCCGCCGGGTTTTGGATGACACCGGTGCAATCGCGTCCATCGATGTTCCGCCCCGCATCGGCGATATCGAGATCGAGGACAGTTTTGACCTCGGCGTTGTCCATGTCGCCAAAGCCTTGTGGGAAAAGCTTGGCATAGGCGCAGCGATCCAAAAGCAGGTGCGCGAAAAGAAGCTGAAGGCACCCCACGAAGCTGCCTTGCTGGCGATGGCTATTCAACGGCTGGATCGACCAGGTTCCAAGCTCGCCTGTTACGAGCGCTGGCTTGATCGGGTGTGGCTGCCGGAAGCCGAGGATCTCGGGCTTTATCAACTCTACCGGGCCATGGACATCCTGGCCGAGCATGGTGACGCGATCGAGGAGGAGGTTTTCTGGAACAGCGCCGATCTGTTCAAGCTCGACGTTGATCTCGTTTTTTACGATGCGACCACGGCGTGGTTCGAGACCGATGATGAAGATGTTTCCAGCTACACATGGAAGGGGCTCAAATTCGAGCCGCTTCGAAAACGAGGCCACAGCAAGGAAGGCCGGGACAACGATCCGCAGGTGATCATCGCGCTTGCCGTCACCCGTGAGGGGATCCCGGTTCGGTCCTGGGTCTTTCCCGGCAACACTTCCGACGTCACCACAGTTGCCAAGATCAAAGATGATCTCCGCGGCATGAAGCTGGGCCGAACCTTATTCGTCGGCGACGCCGGGATGTATTCGGCAGCCAATCTCAAAGAGCTTTCCAAAGGAGCCGGCCGTTACATCCTGGCGACGCCTGTCGGCAAGATCAAAGAGATCAAGGACGAGGTTCTCTCGCACCCCGGCCGCTATGCCGATATCGCCCCGAACCTTCGCGCCAAGGAAGTCATCATCGGTGATGGCGAGCGTCGCCGGCGCTATATCCTGTGCTTGAACCAGGACGAGACGGATCGGCAAAAGTGGCGACGCGCTGAAATCCTGAAAACCCTTGAGACCACCCTCAAGACGATGAAAAAGGACCACCCCAAAGCCGCCTGCCACTTGGTCGCCTCCAAGCGCTATGGCCGTTATCTCAGCCTCGACGACAAAGGCCGACCCTACCTCGATCGAGACAAGGTCAAGAGGGCCGAACATCTCGACGGCAAGTTCGTCTTGACCACCAACGACGATACCCTCTCGGTCGCCGATATCGCGCTTGGGTACAAGGGAATGTGGATCATCGAAAGTTGCTTTCGCAAGATGAAAACCACCGGGCTTGAAGTCCGCCCGATGTTCCATTGGATGCCGCAAAGGATCACCGCTCACGTCAAGCTTTGCGTTTTGTCACTCATGATCCAGCGTGCTGCAGAACTCGCCACCGAGTTGCCCTGGAACCAGCTCACCACCATCCTGGCGTCGCTCAAGGCAGTCAAATATCGAAGCGAGGACAAGACAATTGTTCAGGCCTCCAAAATCCGGCCCGAAACCGCAGAAATTTTCAAAAAGCTAGATATTTCAAAGCCTAAAGCTATCCTCGCCGTCGACTAAACCGATCGGAACCCAAAAATCCTGTAGGCACACGCCGATTTAGGACGCCTCGTAACGTCCTGTTTTTGCTGCGTGATTCCAATCCGTTTTCTACACGCCGCAAACTCGAGTTTGGAAATTCATCCTGCGCCTCAAGAGCAGGCCGCAGCCGCTCCCGAAGCGCCTCCGGCTGCCCGTTTTCTGTGGTCTTCGTCATTTGTCGAGCAAGGCGTGCAACGTCTCCTGCACGCGCTGCGAGCGCGTCTGGCGGTGTTTTTTCGCCAGTGCGCCGAACCGCTTCAGGTCGTCGTCCGGAAGGCGGACGGTGAGGATCGAATTGCCGGGCATGGGGTTGTTCGCTGAAGAGTGTCCAATGTATGACAATACAAACGCTATTGCTATTCAAACACAAATGCGGTGGGATCAGTTCGATCATTGTCGAAAGTGCCGACTGAAGATCCACTCTTGAGTTGAAAGTCGTTGGGCCTGACAGAAATCCACTGCGCCCTCGAAAGGGGCAGAAGAGTGCCCTGAGCTGCCGTCGGCTTCTTCTTATATTTTGGGTCACAGGGGCTAGAATTGCGCGCTGAAGCGCGCCGATGTACCAACGACAGGACAGAAGCGGCCATTGGGCGCTTAGTTCGGGAGGCAATCTTGAGGGCAGCAGTACATCCGCAGCAGACAGAGCGTCTGCGACAGCTGCGCCAATACGAGATCCTCGACACCGAGCATGAAGCTGACTTTGACGAAATTGTCGAACTGGCATCAACGATTTGCAGCACTCCCATTTCCGCCATCAATTTTATCGATGCCGAGCGACAGTGGTTTAAGGCCGAGGTCGGTCTGGGCGCGCGTGAGACGCCGCTTGAATCGTCGATCTGCTCTCATGTGATCCTCCAGCCCGACTTCGTTGAAATCTCAGACACCCTCACCGATCCAAGGATGCGGGATAACCCCTTGTGTCGTGGCAATCCCGGTCTCCGTTTCTATGCTGGTGCGCTGTTGAAGACGAAGAATGGGCTGCCCCTTGGAACGCTCTGCGTTCTCGACCACGAACCTCGAACGCTCGTGCCGCTGCAGCGCGCCGCGATCCGGATTCTTGCCAATCAAGTGATGAAGCAGCTCGATCTGCGGCTTGCCGTAAAGTCACAGCATATATTGAGACAAGAGATTGATCACAGGGTCAAGAATTCGCTGCAAGCAGTTTCCTCGATGATCCGCCTTCAGCGCAACCGAGCAACGAGCGCAAATGAACGTGAGGCACTGGAAGTCGTTGAGAGACGGGTCAGCACGATCGCCGCGCTCCACGAGGAACTTTACCGTACGGAAACAGGCGCGCGAATTGACTTGAAGCTGTTCATGGCCAATATCGAGCGTCTGCTCAGCGGGTCATGTCCAGAACATGTACAGATAGAGATGTCATTCGACAGCGTGCACCTCAATTCGCGGCAGGCATCATCTGTCGCCATGATCGTTTGTGAGTTTGTAACCAACTCCATCAAGCATGCTTTCCCGCACGGACGTCAAGGCATCATACGGGTTGAGGGAAGAGGCGTTGAACCCACTCGAGTTGAACTTCGTTGTGAGGATAATGGCGTCGGCTTCAAAGAAGGTCTTGCCTCGCGGGAGAACGGAGGTCTGGGCCTGAAGATCATGGATGTTTCGGCAGTACAGCTCGGAGGCACGAGCGAACATTGGTCAACCGATGAAGGCTCGACGTTGACGGTGACCTTCCAGCCAGCTCTTTGAACGCCCTCCAAAAAGTGGCTGATCGCGCGCTGCCTGATGCTGCTCCGGGTCAACTCCGGAAGGGACGGGGTTTCGCGCCATAGGTGAGTAGGTATTTTCGAGTGTTCCCGGCAACATAAGCAACTAACCCAACGCCTCCCGCACCCGCTTCGCCACGCCTTCGCCGTCCAGCCCGTAATGCGCATATAAATGCGTCGGCGGGCCTAGGATGGTGTAGGTGTCGGGGATGCCGATCTTGATCAGCTTGGCGCCCAGGCCTTCTTCGGCGATGACGTCGGCCACGGCCGAGCCGAAGCCGCCGGTGACGTTGTGCTCTTCAGCCGTCACGATGATCTTGTGATCGCTGGCGGCGCGGCGGATGACGTCGCGATCGATGGGGTTGATCGAGTACATGTCGACCACGCGGACGCCGATTCCTTCATTTTTCAGGATGTCGTGGGCGTCGAGTGCGGCTTTGACGAGGTTGCCGATGGCAAGGATCGAAATATCGTCGCCATCGCGGTGTTGGTTGGAGCCGCCGATTTCGAAATGGGGAGGCGTGTCGTAGATGGGAGCTTCCCTGCCGCGGCCGCAGCGGAAGTAGATGGGGTGCGGGTGGTCGATGTGGGTGATGAGGGCTGAACGCAGGGCGTTGCCGTCACAAGGGGCCAAGAGCGTTAAATTCGCAATCGCTCGCAGCGCCCCGATGTCCTCGTTGCAGTGGTGGGACGTGCCGTAGAAGCCCATGGCGATGCCGCTGTGGGTACCGACCATTTTGACCGGGAGGTCGGTGTAGCAGATGTCGTTGCGGATGTTTTCCACACCCATGAGGGCGAGGAAGAAGGAATAGTTGGAGATCACCGGCGTCAGGCCTGTGGTCGCCAGGCCGGCCGCGGCCCCGATCATGTTGCGTTCGGCGATGCCGAAGTTGAAGTAGCGTTCTTGGTATTTGCGGCCGAAGTTCGCCACCTGGGTCGGGCGGCCGAGGTCTGCGGTGCACACAACGATGTCATCATTGCCGGCGTCGGCGAGGTCGAGCAGGACCTGGCCGGTGGTGAGCTGTTGGGAGAGGGCGAGGGCGGTGACCATGTCCCAGGACGCACCGTCGAAGTCCGGGGTGACCGTGGTGTCGGTGAGGTCGATTTTTTGGCGGAGGTCGGCGCTCATATAGGGGGTGCTGGTCATCCGATGACTCCGTTTTCAATCTCCTGATAGGCGCGTTCCAGATCTTTGGGGCCGAGAAAACCGAGATGCCATTGCCAGGTGCCTTCCATGAAGGAGACGCCTTTGCCGGCGACGGTGCAGGCGAGGACCACCGCCGGTTTGTCGCGCGGTTCGTTCAAGGCCGAGTTCAGGGCGTTGAACGTCTCGTCCAGATCATGGCCGTCTTCCAACGAAATTACGTCCCAGCCGAAGCTCTTCCATTTGTCGGCCAGCGGCTCGGTGGCCATGGTTTCCTGGGGATCGCCATCGGAGCCGGCGCCGTTGATGTCGACCAGGCCTATGAGATTATCGAGTTTCCAGTGGGCGGCGGAGATGGCGGCTTCCCAGATCTGGCCCTCGGTCTGTTCCCCGTCCCCCATCATGCACACCACCCTGGCAGGGCTTTTTTGTAACTTGAGGCCTGCGGCCATGCCGACGGAGACCGAGAGATTATGGCCGATGGAGCCGGAGGAAAAGTCGGCGCCTTTGACCTTCTTCATGTCCGGGTGGTCGCCCAGCGGCGAATGCAGGCGGGTGTAGGTGTCGAGATCCGACGTCGGAAAAAAACCGAGGTCGGCGAGGACGGGGTAGAGGCCGATGGCGGCGTGGCCCTTGCCCATGGTGAAGCGGTCCCGGTCCTGCCACTGCGGCTCGTCCGGCTTGACGTGGAGGAGTTGGTAATAGAGCACGGCCAGGAGTTCGGCGATGGAGAAGGCGGAGCCGTAATGGCCGGAGCCGCAGATGTCGGTCAGGCGCACGACCTCCCGCCTGATCATCTTCGCCTTGGCTCTGAGTTCATCCTTGTCGATGTTTCGGACATGCCGACTAGGCACAGCTGAGCGCTCCTTCGTCAAATTCGCCAAGCGTGTCGTGTCCAAGCCCGGCCGCATGCCTTGGCGCTTGGCGAAGGCGGCGGGTCAATGCCGTGGTCACACCATTAGCCATGGATGAGCATGCCTCCATTGACGTCGATGGTGGCGCCGGTGACGTAGCCGGAAAGGTCGGAGGCGAGAAACACAACGACGCCGGCGACGTCGACGGCTTCGCCGAGGCGGCCAAGGGGGATCTGTTCCAGGATTTCTTTGCGCATGTCGGCGGTGATCTTGCCTTCGGTGATGTCGGTCTGGATCAGGCTCGGGGTGATGCAGTTGACCCGGATGCCATCGGGGCCAAGCTCGCGCGCCATCGCCTTGGCGAGACCGAGCACGCCGGCTTTGGCCGCACTGTAATGGGGCCCGCCGAAAATGCCGCCGCCGCGCTGCGCCGAGATCGAGGACATGCAGATGATGGAACCAGCACCCCGGCTGCGCATGGTCGGGGTGACCGCCTGGCTCATGTTGAGGGTGCCGCGCAGGGAGACGTCGAGGACGGCATCATAGTCTTCCCCGGTGATTTCCATCAGCTTGAGCGGCTGGCTGATGCCGGCATTATTGACCAGAACGTCGATGCGGCCTGAATATTCGAGCACGGTCTCGGCGGCCTGACGGCAGGCTTTCGGGTCGGTGACATCGCAGGCGAGGCCGTAGCCGCTTCGGCCAACGTCGCGGGCTGCCGCGTCGGCAGCGTCCTTGTCGAGGTCCAAGATGATGACCTGGGCCCCATGCTCAGCCATCAGCTTCGCGGCCGCCTTGCCGAGTCCACGGGGCGATGCCCCGCCGGTGATCATGCAAACTTTGTCTTCCAAGAGCATGTTGTTCTACATTTGTTGTTCATCCGGGGCGCCAGCGGCGCCATGCCGATCAGGTGTCCAAGCTATCAGAACACCACCCCGGCAAGTCAACGGTACAGGCCGCGCCTGCCGGTCAGGCCGCGTCTGAGCGGCGGATGGTGGCGTCTTTGCGTTTCAGGATATCAGGCAGGAGCCTGGTGCCAAGGCCCGGGCCGATCATGGGGTAGATATAACCGTCCTCGATCCTCGGGATTTCGGTGACCAGCTCCTTGTACCAGCCGGTGTAGAAGGCGCGCACGCTTTCCTGGATGAGGGCGTTGGTGGCGTTGAGCGAGACGTGGCAGCTTGCTGCGAACACCACCGGGCCGGTGCAGTCGTGGGGGGCGACCGGCAGGTGATGGGCCTCGGCCATGGTGGCGATTTTCTTCGCTTCCGAGATGCCGCCGACCCAGGAAAGGTCGAGCATGACGATGCCGGTGGCGTGCTTGGCCATCATCTCGCGGAAGACGGGACGGGTGGCGACGGTCTCGCTGGCGCAGATCGGCACATGGGTGGAGGCGGCGAGCTTGGCGAGGGCGTCGAAATTGTTCATCTTGATCGGGTCCTCGAACCAGAACGGGTCGAGAGGCTCGAGGGCGCGGAAAATTTGCTTGACCGGGCGAGGAGTCCACAAGCTGTGGAGCTCGACCATGATGTCCATGCGGTCACCGACCGCTTGGCGTATTCTTTCGAAGGGGGCGAGTGTCGCCTTCAGATCTGAGGAAGAAATGTAGAGGCCATTTGAGGCCTCGGCCGCGTAGTCGAACGGCCAGATCTTCATGCCGGTGATGCCCTGCTCCAAGAGGCTTATGGCGAGCTCATCCGCACGGTTCAAGAAGGCATCGAGGTCTTCGTACGGCCCCTGGGCGCCGCCCAGACCCCAATTGTCGGTGAGCTGGCCGACGCTTTGGCGGACATAGCGGTAGCCGGCGCAGGTGTTGTAGGTTCTGATCTTGTCCCGGGCAAGGCCGCCGAGGAGCTGGTGGATCGGCTGGTTGGTCGCTTGTCCGAACAGGTCCCAAAGGGCGATGTCGATCGCCGAGAGCCCGCGCATCTCGGCCCCGCTGCCGGAAAAGCCGAGATAGCCATCGAGCAGCATCCTGGAATGGCGGTCGATCAGGAGCGGATCGCTCCCGATCAGGCGAGGGGCTGCGTGCTCATGGATGTAGGCAGCGGCAGAGGCGGGGCCGAAAAACGCTTCGCCAAGCCCGATCAGGCCTTCATCGGTGTGGACCTGAACCCAGAGAAGATTGGGAAATTCGTCCAGTTGAATGGTCTCGATCGCTGTGATTTTCATGGATCACCGCCCCCTGATGCGTGTTCGACGTTGTTCCGATCATGACGAAGGTCAGGAGGAAGGCAATTGATAACCCCTGGCGTTCAGCCTGATCTGGTAGAGGGCGCCGCCTGCCGTGACGTAGAGGAGGTTGGCGTCGTCATCGCGGCCGAAGGCCAGATTGGTCGGCAAAATGTCGCCGGTGGGAATGAAGGCGAGCTCTTTGCCTGCGGTATTGTAGGCATAGATCCCGGGCGCATCGGCGCGCCGCACGGCGGCGTAAACATTGCCGTCGACATCCGCAACCAGCCCGTCGGCACTGTCGAAGGGCGCGAAATTGACGAACTCGCGGCGCTCGCCGACCGTGCCTTCGGGGGTCAGATCGTAGGCCCAGATGACCATGGGGCCGCGCTGGGTCAGCTCATCTTCGCCAAGGCGGGTGAAGTCGAGCGCGCCATTGTCGTTGCTGACCACGTAAAGCGTGGATTGATCGGGCGAGATCAGGAGCCCGTTGGGCTTGCCGGCATCGGAGACGATGCGGGCGACATTGCCGTCGGTATCGGTTCGGTAGACGGACATGGTCGGCTGCATCACCGGCTCGTGGCCGAGATAGCGGGGATCGGTGAAATAGACCCGGCCCTCGAGGTCGATCGCGATGTCATTGGGGCCGTTGAAGGGCTGATTGTCATACATGCCGGCAAGGATGCGCGCGCGCCCGGTCGCCATGTCGGTGATGGTGACGCGCCGACCGCCGAAATCGGCGCCTTCGGCGGCAATAAGATTGCCGGCGGCATCGAATTTCAGGCCGTTCGACATGCCGCTCGGTGAGCGAAAGACGGTCGTTTCCTTGGTGTCGGGATCAAACCGCCAGATAATGCCGGCTTGCGGCAGCTCGCTTTCGCCATGCCGGCAGCTGCTGGTGAAGGTGATGTCGCTGAAATAGACGTCGCCGTCGGGGGCAACGGCGACCCCTTCGGTGAAGCAGGCATCGTCGAACAGCAGTTCCAGGCGCGCATCCGGCGAAATGATCGCTGGATCGCCGGTTGGCGGTGCGAAGTCGGTAACGGTTTGTGCGTTGAGCGGCATGGTCGTGGCGGTGACCAGCAACCATGCGCTCAAGACCGGTGCCAAGATCCTGCAGGAAGGGTGGGCAGCCTGCCCCTGCAACAACGTCGCGTGCAATCCTTGTCTCCCGTTGCGTCGCTTGTCCATGACGAGGCGATTTTCGCTGTGCCTGCCCCGATCAATACCGGGATTCTTGGCCGTGCGAACAAAAAGCCATGCCGCACGTCAATCACCCTTTGCGCGCATGCTAGGGCCGGGATTTCATCCTGGCAACGGGCGTGTGTGGATAAAACGACAGATGTCAAAACATGCGGCGGCCGTGAAGCTGATGCCCGGTGAACAGGCTGACGAGGTGGGCGACCATCAAGAGGGCGACAACGATCCCGACCATCTGGATCAGCGGATAGGAGATCAAAGGGGTCTTGCCGAGCTGTCTTGGTCGCCGCTCGCGCCAATTGGCGAGGCCAACAACGGCAAGGGCAACGCCGAGAAGGACCAAAGTGAGGAACAAGGACATGTAGGTCGCCGGACCCAGCGCCTTCCACGCAAAAGGTGATCGATCTCCATGACATGCCGATCCTTAGCGGCCCGGTCAAGCACCCGGGTCAAACCAGGCCTCTGAGGATCTTGGCGCCTGAACGGGCGGGCTTCTACCGATCGAAGCCCTTCGTTCCGGCGCCAAGCGTTACTTCAGGGTCTCAACCGGCGGCAAGAAGACCGGCCGTGACGTGCCCGGTCTTTGATGAAACCGGAGGAGGGGTGACCGGATCAATTTGCTCCGGTGTCCTTCATGAGCGTCTCGATCTGGCTCTTCAGGGCTTCATCGGTCTGTGCGGCCTTCATGATGCTCTGATACTCGTCGATCCCGATGCCATCCGTGCTCTCGATCGCCTGGCGCATTTCGGTATCAACCTGCTGCAGCATCTCCGCCGCCTGGTCCTCGCTTTGAGCGGCCTGGACCTGCGGCTGCCATTTTTCCGCGATCTGATTGATCGCCGCAACCGCCACCACGAAGGACTTCAGCTGGCTTTCGGTGAAATCTTCGGCCTGTACGCCGGTCGATAACGGCAAGGCCAGCAAGGCTGCCATGCACACCATGCCGGCACGGTGCTTGATTGTCTTGAGAGATAGGGTCATGGATGGGAGCTCCTCGGAACTGATTTTACGGCGCGACATCAAGAGGATGGTCGTCGCTTCAGTTGGTTGTCGATCGCATGCGCAGCGGTCATATCGACATTAATGACCCAGGCGTGCCGAAGGGTTCGAACGTGTTTCCTAACCATAAGTGAACCCCATATCGGCGGTCACATTCCAAAATAGTTGGATCTATTCGTTCAAATTTTCGTCAACGACGATAGATCTGCCCGACGTCGCATCGGTACGATCAGCACCTTCAAGAGCCTGTTCCGGAGGTTTTCGAACAGGTTCCAAGCGCGGATCGGCGGTGACGACCCCTTTGAGCGAGGAGGTTGCAGGCGGCGTCATGACGAGAAAAATCCGCCCGCACCAAGCGCTTGGCGATGGGGCCTCCAACCGTTGGCCAGCGATTATCCCGTTGGGTTTACGGACAATTCCCTCTAGGTTGGACCTCAGGGCAAAACAAGGAATCGGGGTAGGCTGTCATGCGGCTTCGGGTGTTGTTCGGGCTCTTGCTATCGATGATGCCCGCATTGTCGTCGGCCAAGGAATTGTCGCTGGGCGGGCTCACCTTCAGCGACGAGCTCGGCGGCGTTCGTCTGATCGAGGGCTGGGGAACAGGGACCTTGGACGATCCTTTGGTTCTGGTCGAGGAGATCACCGACCAGGGCCCCGCCATCTTGGTGGTGCGCGGTATGCAGCCGCAGTTCGGCAATCGCATCCGGTCCCAGCATGATGTCGGTTTTGCCTTGACCAAAATCGTGCGTAACGCGACCGAGCTGCCATGGACGCTGTTCAATCTGGAACTGCGCGAAGCCATCAACCGGGAGAGCCCGTTCGGCGACGGGCTTTCCTTCGGCCAGGCGACCGAGGCAGGAAGGCCCTTCGCCTCGGATCGCTTTGCCGAGAGTTACGAGATCCGCGAGCCGTTCGACGGCATCCAGTTTTCCGATGGCATTGTCGAGCCCGGCGAAACCGTGGTTCTGCAGTTCGTCATCACCGATACGACACCCAGGTTCAAATTCTATCTGATGCAAAAGCGCGACAACAATTTTGTGAATGTCGAACCGCCCAAGACTGTTAATGAAGTTGAGAGCTGAGGTCTCGCCCGATCTGACCGATCCTGCTCGTTGCCCCGTCTGCCGTCAGGTCTGCCGGGATGGCTTGGTGGAAAGAGAACAGTTCGCTGTTTCGGGGGATAGACTTTAGGTGATCGGGTGAGTAGATAGAGCTCGATAGTCCGGTGTCTTCTTGGAATTTCTCAGTGCTGGCACCAACCGTCGGGAGATTGACCTTCTGGCCACGATCACCAGAGCCAAGATGGCGTGCCGCAAGAGTAGTGTCGGAGCATGACGCGATCACCGTTTATCCGGCACCAGTGAACCCCTCAGCACAGGCTTGTGCATATGTCGACACATGAGGATTTTTCCCGAGCCGAAGAGATCGAGGGCAGTTCCGACCGAAGTTTCGGGCTTACGGTCGGTGCTATTCTTTGCGCGATCGCGGTGCTGCGCGTCGGGCTCCGATGGTGGTCGAAAGGGCTGGTCGACATCAGCTGGATCGAGTGGAGCCTTGGCGGGGTCGGCCTCGCCTTGTTGATCCTCGGCCTTGCTGCGCCCGGCAGCCTCAGCCTGTTGAACAAGGGCTGGACCAAGTTGGGGCTGATCCTCTTCAAGGTCGTCAACCCCATCGTTCTCGGCCTGATCTTTGCGCTTAGCATCATGCCGATCGGCCTGCTGCTGCGGGCCTTCGGCAAGGATCCGCTTCGGTTGAAGCTGGACCCCTCCGCCAAGAGCTACTGGATCCCGCGCGATCCTCCGGGACCGGTGCCCGAGACCATGGGCCAGCAGTTCTGATCTCAACAACGCCGAAGGATCTGGTCATGTGCCTGGAGAGGGCCATGATCAGGTTCCAAAAAAGAGGGATGTGTCATGTCTTTTGTTGGTGAGCTTTGGCAGTTCATGCGGGTGCGCAAAAAATACTGGCTCGTGCCCATCGTGCTGATGATGGCGCTGTTCGGCGGCCTGATCGTGCTGACCCACGGTACGGCGGTTGCTCCCTTCATCTACACGGTCTTTTGAGCCGCAGACCTTTCGAGATACCGCCTCCAGGGAAGACCGGATCGGCGCTGGAGGTCATCTTGGCAGGCATGCATCGTTGAGCAGCACGCCGGCTCGGTTCGTCCTGTCGGCGTGCTGTTTCTCGATCTGTTGCCGTTTACGAGCACGTCGATCCCGTCCTGTCGCTCCGAAGGGGCCGGGCAGGTCGACGCGGAGCCAGTAAGATAGTGCATGGCTGATCGATGACGCCGGTGCATTCGGGTTGATTGGAGAATGTGATGCGTATTCTTGGTGTGTCCGCCTTTTATCACGACAGTGCGGCGGCTCTTGTCGTGGACGGGCAGATTATCGCAGCAGCCCAGGAGGAGCGCTTCACCAGAAAAAAGCATGATGCGGGCTTCCCTCACAAAGCCGTCGGCTATTGCCTCGACGAAGCCGGCCTGACCCTGGCCGATATCGACCATGTCGCCTTCTACGACAAACCCTTCTTGAAGTTCGAGCGGCTGCTCGAAACCTATCTCGCCTTTGCCCCGCGCGGCTTTCGGTCCTTCAGGACGGCGATGCCGGTCTGGATGAAGGAGAAGCTGTTCCAAAAGCGCCTGCTTTGCCAGGAGCTGGAGAAAGTGCAGGAGGTAAAAGGGCTGGAGCAGAAACTTCTGTTTACCGAGCACCACCAAAGCCATGCGGGCAGCGCCTTTTATCCCTCGCCCTTCGAGGAAGCCGCCGTGCTCACCATCGACGGCGTGGGCGAATGGGCGACCACCAGCCTTGGGGTCGGCAAGGGGCATGATCTTACCATGCTGAAGGAAATCCACTTCCCCCATTCGCTCGGCCTGCTCTATTCCGCCTTCACCTATTATACCGGCTTCAAGGTCAATTCCGGCGAATACAAGATCATGGGCTTGGCGCCCTATGGCGAGCCGAAATACGCGAAGACCATCTTCGACAAGCTGATCGATCTCAAGGACGACGGCACGTTTCGGCTCGAATCTTGAGCTATTTCGACTACTGCACCGGCCTCACCATGACCAACCGGAAATTCGATGAGCTGTTCGGCGGCCCGGCCCAGGGTCTCCGAGGAATTGGTGACCCAGCGGGAAATGGATCTTGCCGCCTCGGTGCAGGCGGTGACCGAGGAGGTGATGTTGCGGCTCACCCGCTCCATCCGAAAGGAAACGGATCAGAAAAACCTCTGCCTCGCCGGCGGCGTGGCGTTCAATTGCGTCGCCAATGGCAAGGTTCTGCGCGACGGCGCGTTCGACAATATCTGGATCCAGCCGGCGTCCGGCGATGCCGGCGGGTCGCTGGGTGCGGCGCTCTGCGCCTACCATGGCTTCAAGCAGCAGCCGAGGAAGCTGAACGGCGTGATGGACGGGATGAAGGGCGCCTATCTGGGCCCGGCATTCGGCAAGGATGCGATCGAGACCGGACTCGCCGAGGCGGGCGCCGTGTTCAAGACGCTGTACCGAAGCGGACATGATCGCAGACCACGGCCAAAGCGCTGGCCGATGGCAAGGCGGTCGGCTGGTTCCAGGGCCGGATGGAGTTCGGGCCGCGCGCGCTCGGCGGCCGCTCGATCCTCGGCGATGCGCGCTCGCCGACCATGCAGCGCACTCTGAATCTGAAGGTCAAGTACCGGGAGAGCTTTCGCCCGTTCGCACCTTCGGTCCTGCGCGAGCATGTCGGCGATTGGTTCGAGCATGACGGCGACAGCCCCTACATGCTGATCGTCGCCGATGTCGCCGACGAGAAGCGCCGGCGCATGAACGAGGACGAGGAGGCGCTGTTCGGCATCGACAAGCTGAACGTGCCCCGCTCGGAAATTCCCGCCGTCACCCATGTCGACTACTCCGCGCGCATCCAGACGGTGCATGAGGAAACCAACCCCGCCTATCACAAGCTGCTCAAGGCGTTCCACGGCGAGACCGGTTGCCCGATCCTGGTCAACACCAGCTTCAATGTCCGCGGCGAACCCATCGTCTGCACGCCCAAGGACGCATTCCGCTGCTTCATGGGCACCGAGATCGAACTTCTGGTGTGCGGCAACACCATCATGGACAAAGCCGACCAGGACCCCGCACTCAAGCTCGACTACAAGGAAGCCTTCGACCTTGACTGATCCGGCCCGGACTTGCCTGAACCTGAATTAACGGGCGCGACGCCGCGCTGGCATGAAAAGCGATCGTGCCTCATCGACGACCGGGCATGATGAGCAGCCGATCCCAACCTTCCACCTTGTCGGCGATAAGCCGTACCGCGCCAAGTCACCGCCGGGGCGCGTCGCCCCTAGAGGCTGGTGGACAGGCCGCCGTCGACGGTCAGGATGTGGCCGTTGACGTAGGAGCCTGCCTCGGAGGCGAGGAAGACCACGGCGCCGCCGAGTTCTTCGGGCTTGGCCCAGCGGCCCAGCGGGGTTCGGCTTTCGACCCAGGCGGTGAACGCTTTGTCGTTGAGCAGGGCGGTGTTCATTTCGGTGGCGAAGTAGCCGGGCGCGATGGCGTTGACGTTGATGCCTTTCGGGCCGAGTTCGGCGGCGAGCGAGCGGGTCAAAGCGTGGAGACCGCCTTTGGCGGCGATATAGGCATGGATGGTCGGGCGGCCCAGCAGGGCGCCGACCGATCCGGTGCTGATGATCCGTCCCGAACCTTGCGGGAGCATCACCTTGGCGGCGGCGCGAGCCAGGCGAAAGCAGGCGCTGAGGTTGGCGCCGATGACGCGGTCCCAATCTTCGTCCTGCCACTCGGTCAACGGCACCCGGTGTTGAATGCCGGCATTGTTGACCAGGATGTCGAGGCGTTTATGCCGGGATGCGAGATCCTGGACCGCCGTTTCGACCGTGCTCGCATCGGTGACATCGAAGGGCAGCGCTTCGGCCTTCAGGCCCTGACCGTTGAGCCTGTCGACACACTTGTCGATCGCCTCGGCGTTTCGGCTGTTCAGGGCCACGGTCGCGCCATGGGCGGCAAGGGCCTCGGCCATCGCGAAGCCCAGGCCGCGCGAGGCACCGGTCACCAGGGCGACCCTGCCTTCGAGGGAGAAAAGTTCGGTCACGACGTGCCTCTCCTTGTCTGTTGGTTGATCCCCGGCAGGTTACAACCCCCGATAAAAATAAGAATTGCCGAAAACGATCATTGCCGCGAGGATGGGATGTCATGGACATCAAGTATGGCAGCATTCACTATCAGATTCTCGACCGGCTTTGTAGCATGCCCAAGCCGGTAAGAGGCATGTCGGTGCCCATGCTGCAGCGGTTTTTCGGCCATGTCGACGCGGTTGAGGACCTCGCGGCGGCGGGCCTGCTCAAGAAACGGGGGTGGGCTGATGGCCCGGGGGCGATCCTGGTGCCGACGCCGGCCGGCGAGGCGCTGCTGGAAAAATTGAAAGCGCCTCACCAAAGTCCGGTCGTCACCCGCAATGATCGGGTAATCCTCCCTCAGAGATCCAGCTGATAGGAGGCCGGCACGTAACGGAAGCCGCCGTCGATCTGCTCGACATAGCCGACCGACGGTGCGGGCATATGATAGCCGGTGAAGGGAATTCGATCGGCGGCAATCATGCCGAAGACCGACTTCCTGGAGGCGATCGCATCCTCCTTGTCCATATCGAAACGGACATGCCAATCCGGTCTTTGCAGCGACACGACGTAATGGTTGGCGGTATCGGCGGTGATCATCAGCCGCTTGCCGGCGCTCTCCACATGAAAGGCGGTGTGGCCTGGCGTATGGCCTGCTGCATCGACTGCGGTGATCCCGGAAACGACATCGCCGCCCGCCTTGATGAAGGTCATCTTCTCGGCAAGGGGGACGACGTTGGACTGGGTGAGCTTCGCCACCCGTTCGGTCCCGCCGGTGAGCTTGTCTTCCGCACGCCAGAAGTCGTACTCGACCTCATTGGTCACATAGCTCGCGTTCGGAAAGAGCGGGGCGCCATCTTCCATCAAACCGCCGATATGGTCTGGGTGAAAATGCGTCAGCACGACGATATCGACCTCGCCCGGCGCATAGCCTGCCTGCTCGAACAGCTCGGCCAGATGTCCGGCATCCGGGCGTCGCCCGGCGCCGTTGCCGCTGTCGAACATGATCACCTGCTCTCCGGTGTTGACGATCACCGGCGTAAAGCTGATGGCCATCTGCGAGGGCGGGAGATAATTCTTTTCGGCGAGGGCGTGAACCTCGGCTTCCTCGACATTCTCGCCGAAGATCGGGTGCGGCCCGTCGAGCTTGATCGCCCCATCCAAAAGGGTGGTGACCTCGAAGTCACCGAGCTCGAAGCGGTAGTGGCCGGGGCGTTCGGCACCGAGCAAAGGCGCTTTGGCGGAGGCTGCTCCGGGCAAGGCCCCTGTGGTCGCGGCAGCCAGACCGGCGGCGGCCGTGCCCTTGATGAGACCGCGGCGTGATAAGACCGGCTTTTGTTCGTATCCCATTCTTTTCTCTCCTTCTTGCCGTGATGTGCTGCCATGGGTTGGGGCCGACCAGTGACAGGCCTTTGCATGCTTTGACATGATCGACGAAAGACTGCCCTGTCACTTAACACGAAAAGCGGTGACAGAAAGGGGGCAGATCACGCGCTCTTGATGGTCAGCGCCGCAAAGGTTGGGGCCGATCTTGTCAAGGCCGGTTGAACCGGCTAGGGCTTGGGCCGATATCGCTAAGTGCCGGTGCGCGAAAGACTGATCGGATATCTCGGGAAAGTTTTTTGGATATCAAAGGATTGCAGGATTGATCGAAACTGGTGGATCAGACCTGTTTCAGAAAATTGATACCGGACCAGGGACTTGGCGCACCGCGTTGCTGTTCTCATGACGACATCGGTGCATGCGTTGGCGAACGTTGAACAAGATGGGGTCGAAGGTGGCAGATCATTCGGTGCATCGATATGGCGGCGTGGCGCAGCTTTTCCACTGGCTGATCGCGATCATGATTTTCGTCATGTTCGGTCTTGGCTGGTACATGACCGATCTGGAAACCAGCACGCATAAATTCGAGGTCTATCAGATCCACAAGGGGATCGGCGTCACCATTCTGGTGCTGGCCCTGTTCCGCCTTCTCTGGCGGCTGACCCATAAGACCCCGCCGCTGCCGGAGACCATGAAGGGATGGGAGCGCCTGGCTGCATCGGGGGCGCATGTTGCGCTTTACGGTCTGATTTTCCTCCAGCCGGTGATCGGCATCCTGCAGTCCAACGCCGCCAATTTTCCGATCGTGCTCTGGGGCGGCATCGAGCTGCCCGCTTTGATCGGGCCGGATCAAGCAATCGAGGAGACGCTGGTCGGCCTGCACCACCTCTTCGCCGAGCTCTTGGCACTATTGGTGCTGGTGCATATCGGGGCGGCGCTCCGGCATCACATCATGCTGAAAGACGACATTCTGCGTCGGATGCTGCCGGGGGCTGCCGTCGGCACCGCGGTGGTCGTCCTGGCCTTTGGCCTCATCGGGCCGTTTTTCCTGACCGCCGACCAAGCGGCGGTGCGAAGTGCTGCGGTGGCAACGCCCGCCGCACCCGCGGTGACCAACATCACGCCTGAGACGACGGCTGAGCCGGCAACCTCTGCTGCGCCCGAGGTGACCGACATCACGCCTGACCCCCCCGCCGCGCCGACAGCGGAGACCGCGTCTGACCAAGCCGCAGCGGATACGTCAACCGGCGCCGGTGGCGCCGCTTGGGGGATCGAGGCGGGATCGGCGCTCGGCTTTATCGCGCAGCAGCAGGGTTCGGCGGTGCCGGGGAATTTCGAGGCGTTCGATGCGGAGATCCTGTTCGATCCCGAAGATCTCGACAACAGCCGCCTCAATGTCGAGATCGATACGACCAGCATCGCGACCGGCCATAATGATCGGGATCAGATGCTGAATTCGCCGTCGTTTTTCGATACCAAGCAGTGGCCGTCGGCCTCGTTCAAGAGCACGAAGATCACCGCTGCCGGCGATGGACAGTTCGAGGCGTTGGCGCAACTGACCATCCGGGACGTGACCAAGGAGGTCATCTTGCCGTTTACCCTCGAGGTTACCGCTGATCCCGCCGATCCGGCCAAGCAGCTTGCCCATGCCAAGGGTGAGCTGCCCATCATGCGCCTGGACTACGGCATCGGGCAGGGCGATTGGGCCTCGACCGCGACCGTGGCCGATGAGGTCGTGATTACCATCGACATCAAGGCGTCCCGCACCAAGGAATAGGCCTGTCGCTGATCGATCTGTTCGGGTTGATGCGCGCGAGCGACATCGGATCGGGTTGGTTCAAGCCGTAATCACGTCGGTTCAAGTCCGAGCGCGAATTTCATCATTTGTTAACGCTTTCCCGCTATGCACGTCATGGATCGCATGGACAAAGCAAGCCTGGTCCGGAAAAGCCGCAAAGAAGAGGTTAATCCCGGTGACCACTTGATCAAGGAGGCCGACCTGATTTGACGCTGCTCTCATCCTAATTGGTCGCGGTCTCGGATTGTTCTTCTGCGAGGGTTTTCAGCTTGGCGAGCCCGGATTCGTAGTCGGGCCCGATCCAGCGTTCGAACATCAAGCCGAAATAGCGGCTCACCGGGTTGAGCCCGAGGTCGGTGTCGAAACCCCAGACGATCTTGGTGTGTTCGCCCGACGGCTCGATTTCGAAGAAAGCGTTGGCATCGCCCATCTCGCCGAAGTCGAGCTTGGTGCGCACCAGCCTGTCTTCGACACTCTCGACGATCTCCTGGCTGCCCTTGCCGACGTCGGGCTTTTCGCTGGCCCAGATCATGCGGGCGCCGACACCGGTCGCCGGCCCTTCGACCTGATAATCCCCCTCGGGATCACGTTCGTACCAGGGCGACCATTGATTGAAGTGCTCGAAACCATTGACCAGTTTGAAGACGTCGGCGGGCGGCGCCTCGATGACCGTTGCCCGTTCGACCCGGACCTGGCCCGGCAGAATGTAGGCGATGGCGAGCACCACGACGACGGCTAGGCCCAGAGACTTGAAAATCTTTCCGATCATGTTCGTCATCCCCTGTTCGAACGAACGTTTGCACAATCACCCCGGCATTTGTGCCTTCTCATAGACGGAAATCGTGCCCGCGTCGATCCAGGCCACGCTGACCGCGATGGCGGCAAGCGCCGCTGCGATCGGCAGGGTGAGCGAAAGCTTGGATCGATCGGTATCATGAGCGAAAAGAACACTGAACAGTGACCTTGCGATGACAAGGCTCGAAAGGATCAGCATCGCCGGAAGGCTTGCCGCGCTGTAGAGCAGGAGGGCGCTCAACAGCCCGCTCAGCATGGTCGCGCCCGCCATGAGAAGGATGGGCAAAGGCGGCCTCGGTCCGAGCAGCATGATGGCGCCAAGGATCGAGGCGAGAGCCAGGCTTTGCTGGGTGATCGACACCGTTCGGGCGAAGAGGGCGATCAACGCAAGCCCGATGGCCATGATGATCAGCAGCAGACAGAGGTCGGCGGTTACCGCTTTCGACGTTTTGGCTGCGCCAAGCCCCCAAAGGCCGACGACGATCGGAAGCGCCAGCAGAACGGTGGTGGAAGCACCCTGCGTGAGGGCGGGCCAGCCGATCCAGAGCGGTCCGAGGATCGCCAGAGCTGCCGCCGGGACATCACCCCGTGTTTTGGCAGAAGCGAGGCCGATGGCGAGCACCAGGCTTGCGATCATCAGCACCACGACCTTTTGCCTGCGCGCCCAAGGATGTCGCCGTCGGCCAGTCGAACACCATCACATAGCTCGCCACGATCGCCCCCAGCAAGGCAGTCGCAGACAGCAGAACAAGAGAAACCCGGTGGCTGAACCACCGGGTCGGGAGGATGATCAGGCCCGAGACGACCGCTGGAACAACGATGCTTTCCAGCAAAACCTGGCCGATCAGTGGGCGCACATCCTGGCAAGGCTGGAACGGGACAGCCTATTGACCAGTCCCTTCGACGCCCTGGGCGACACGGCCCGTCGCGTCGGTTGCGGCATAGAGAACGTCGGCGACGGTATATTGCGCCGTCAGGAAAAGCTCGCGCACATTGGCGCTGAAGTTCGAACTCCGGCGCCAGCAGCAGCACACCGATCAGGGCGCCAAAGAAAATGCCCCACCAAAACTTCTTCATCGTCGATCATCCTCTAACATCGTTTTACGGCCCGGCAAAACTGGTTAACGCATCAAGCAGCAGCATCAAGCAGAGCCCGGCAGAAAACCTGCCGAAGCACCTGACACCGAAGCCGGTTGCCTCGAACAAGCATCACCTCATCCTTAATAATAGAGCATTTCGACCTGAGGTCGATGGCTTTTTTTTACCAAGATTTCGTCGTTATTCCCACGGATTTTGTACAGCTCTCAGCGAGTTAGGAATTTCTTATACAGTTTTGCATAAACTTTCATCAGCTTTGGGGCAGGGCAAGGAGATCGCTTGTATGGTTGGTTGGGCTTTTCGCTGTCTTGGCCTGGCGATCCTCGTTGGCGGGGTATTTGTCGGCCTGCAGGAAGGCGGCTTCCTCGAACGGATCCTGCGCGAGAATGGCCATCCCATCCAGACGCCCATCTATCGTACGCCTCAGTCCGAACCGCAGGCAAGCGGCAGCGTTCGCGAAGAGATCATTGCCGGCGGGTCCAACGGCCATTTCATCACCGATGTGTATATCAATGGCGAGCCGATCAAATTTCTGGTCGATACCGGTGCCACCCATATCGTGCTGAACAGCGATGATGCCGGGCGCATCGGACTGAGCGGCAACCGTCTGCGCTTCAACACCGCCTTCAGGAGTGCCAACGGCACGACCTATGCGGCCCCGGTCACGCTGCGCGATGTTCGCCTTGGCCAGCTGCAGCTCCACGATCTCGATGCGTACGTCAATCAGGGGGCTTTGGATATCTCGCTTCTCGGTATGAGTTTTCTTCGCCAGCTCCAGAGCTACGAGGTGGTGCGCAATCGGCTGGTTCTGCGCTGGTAGGCTTTCTCCGGTTGCGAAGATCCTCTCAGCCGGGTTTCAGCACGCCGGCCCTGATGGCCACGGCGGACTGATTTTCGCCTCTCATAGTACAAACTGCCGCGGTCTTATTGCCCGAACCGGCCTGGAGTTGTAGCTTCTTGATTAAGTTGGTGATCGCATCGATCTTTTTGGTTCTTGGGAATACACGATTATGGATATGAGCGGTGAATACCGGATACCGGCGTCGCGTGACAAAGTTTGGGCAGCTCTCAACGATCCGGAGACGTTGAAAGCGTCCATTCCCGGTTGTGAATCTCTGGAAAGGACCGGGGATGATGCCTTTACAGCGAAGGTCGTGGCCAAGGTCGGACCGGTGAAGGCCAAGTTCGGCGGCGACGTCAAGCTCTCCAACATCAATCCGCCGGAAAGCTACACCATCAGCGGTGAAGGCAAGGGTGGTGCTGCTGGATTTGCCAAAGGCGGCGCCGACGTCAAGCTGGCCGATGATGGTGAAGGCGGCACGATCCTTACCTATACCGCCAAGGCCGATGTCGGCGGCAAGCTGGCGCAGCTCGGTTCGCGGCTGATCGATGGCACGTCCAAGAAGATGGCCGACGAGTTTTTTTCCAATTTCCGGGAACAGGTCGCGCCGACGACAACAGCGGCGCCTGCGACCGAGGCGGCCGCGGTAGCCTCGAGGCCGAGCGAGGAGCATCATGTTGAAGAGAGCGGCATCGCCGAAATGATGCGAAGCAAGTATATTTGGGCGGCAGCGGTGCTCGCGGTGTTGATCATCATCGTGTCGATGGTTCGCGGATAGTTCAATCGTTCGCGGATCGTTGATGAAGACGTCGAAGCCCGTTGACGGTCGCTGGCCGCTCTCCTAGCTTCGGTTCAAGATGTCGGGGATGTCGGGGATGTCGGGCCGTTGTCGGAAGGTCTGCTCGTCGGGTCGGGATAGAGATCAACCTCTGAAAAATCGAGGTTAAGTCAAGCAGGGAGTGGAAGAGCGAATGGCGAGTGTTTACATGACGGTCAACGGCAAGGCGGTGACCAAAGAGGTCGAGCCGCGCACGTTGCTGGTTGAGTTCTTGCGTCAGCATCTGAGCCTGACCGGCACCCATGTCGGCTGCGATACCAGCCAGTGCGGTGCTTGTGTGGTTCATATCGACGGCAAGTCGGTGAAGGCCTGCACGGCGCTTGGCGGTCCAGTGCGATGGCGCAGAGGTGATCACCATCGAGGGCCTGGCCAACGGTGACGATCTGCACCCGATGCAGGCGGCGTTTCGCGAGCATCATGCCCTGCAATGCGGCTTTTGCACGCCCGGCATGATCATGAGTGCCGTCGATCTGGTGAAGACCAACGCCGACCCGTCGGAGCAGGAGATCCGGACGTGGCTCGAGGGCAATATCTGCCGCTGCACCGGCTATCATAACATCGTCAAGGCCATCAAGGCCGGCGCACAGGACATGAGGGGCTGACGTCATGGCAGAGAATGGGATCGGCGTTTCGGTGCGTCGTAAGGAGGACCGTCGCTTCATTACCGGCGCCGGGACCTATACCGATGATATCAACCGGCCGGGGCAGGCCCATGCCTATTTCGTCCGCTCGCCCCACGCCCATGCGACCCTGAACGGCATCGACACGTCCGCTGCCGAGGCCGCACCCGGCGTGTTGGCGGTGCTGACCGGCAAGGATGTCGCCGATTCCGGCTGGGGCGGGCTGATCTGCGGCTGGCAGGTGAAGTCGAAGGACGGCTCGGACATGAAGGTCGGCAACCATCCGGTGCTGGCGCAGGGCAAGGTGCGCTATGTGGGCGATCATGTCGCCTGCGTGGTCGCCGAGACCTATGCCCAGGCCAAGGACGCGGCCGAGCTTGTGGATGTCGATTATGGCGAATTGCCGGTCTGTACCTCGACCGCCGATGCCGACAAGGAGGGCCAGCCGCTGGTCCATGACGAGATCGCTGGCAACACGGTCTATAATTGGGAGCTCGGCGACGAGGCGGCGATCGATCAGGCCTTCGCGTCGGCCGCCCACGTCACCAAGGTGGATCTGATCAACAACCGCCTGGTGGCGAACCCGATGGAGCCCAGGGCTGCGGTCGGCGAGTATGAGCGCGCCAACGAAAGCTTCACCCTCTACACCACATCGCAAAACCCTCACGTGCATCGCCTGGTCATGTCGGCGTTCATCGGCATCGCGCCGGAGCACAAGCTTCGGGTCATCGCCCCCGATGTCGGCGGCGGCTTCGGCTCGAAGATCTACATCTATCCCGAGGAATGCGTCTGCCTGATGGCCGCGCGCAAGATCGGCCGGCCGGTGAAGTGGACCTGCGATCGCAGCGAGGCCTTCCAGTCGGATGCTCACGGCCGCGACCATGTCACCCATGCCGAGCTTGCGCTGGACGCCGATGGCAATTTCACCGCGCTCAAGGTGCATACCAAAGCCAATATGGGCGCCTATCTCTCGCTGTTCGCGAGCTGCGTGCCGACTTATCTGTACGCGACGCTGCTTGCCGGGCAATACAAGACGCCGCTGATCTATGCCGCGGTGGATGCGGTCTACACCAACACGGTACCGGTGGACGCCTATCGCGGCGCCGGCCGGCCGGAGGCGACCTACGTCCTCGAGACGATCATCGATGTCGCGGCCAAGGAGCTCGGGCGCGATCCCGCCGATCTCAGACGGCAGAACTTCATCAAGGCCGACCAGTTCCCCTACGACACCCCGGTGGCGCTGACCTACGATACCGGCGATTTTCACGCGGTGCTCGACAAGGCGCTGGAGGTTTCGGACTATGCCGGTTTCGCCACACGTCGCGCGGCCTCCGAGGCCAAGGGCAAGCTTCGGGGCGTGGGTTTCTCCTGCTACATCGAGGCCTGCGGCATCGCCCCTTCGGCGGTGGTAGGCTCGCTCGGCGCCGGGGTCGGTCTTTGGGAGAGTGCAAAAATCCGCTTTACCCATACCGGGGTCTGCCAGGTGCTGACCGGCACCCACAGTCACGGGCAGGGTCATGAGACGGTGTTCGCCCAGCTGATTGCCGAGAAGCTCGGCGTGCCGATCGAGAACGTCGAGGTCGATCCACGGCGACACCGACAAGACGCCGGTGGGCATGGGCACCTACGGCTCGCGCTCGCTCGCGGTCGGCGGCCAGGCGATCGCCAACGCGGCCGACAAGATCATCGAGAAGGGCAAGAAGATCGCGGCCCATCTGATGGAGGCTTCCGAGGCGGACATCGAGTTCAAGGACGGCAGCTTCACGGTCAAGGGCACCGACAAGGCCAAGGCCTTGGGCGAGGTGGTCTTCGAGGCCTATGTGCCGCACAACATTCCGCGCGGTCTGGTGGAGCCGGGCATGGAGGAGGGCGCCTTTTACGATCCGGCCAACTTCACCTATCCGTCCGGCACCTATATCTGCGAGGTCGAGGTCGATCCCGAGACCGGCGTGGTCGACCGTCGATCGGCTGGTTGCGGTCGACGATTTCGGTGTCATCGTCAACCCGATGATCGTCGACGGCCAGGTGCATGGCGGGCTTGCCCAGGGTATCGGCCAGGCGCTGACCGAGAACTGCGTCTATGACGAGGGCGGCCAGTTGCTGTCGGCGTCCTACATGGACTACTGCATGCCGAAGGCGGACGATCTGCCGAACTTCGAGGTGGCGACCACGGTGACCGCCTGCACCCACAACGCGCTCGGCGTGAAGGGCTGCGGCGAGGCGGGCGCCATCGGCTCGCCGCCGGCCGTGATGAACGCGGTGGCCGATGCGATCGGCACGCGGATCTCCATGCCGGCGACGGCAGAAAAAGTGTGGCGGGCCATTCAGGAACATTCCACCCAGCAAGCGGCCGAATAGGGGGGCCAAGACCTATGTATGAATTCAACGTCCACAAACCCGGCTCGGTCGCCGATGCGGTTTCAGCACTGAAAGGCGCTGATGACGGCAAGTTCATGGCCGGCGGGCAGACACTGATCCCGACGCTGAAGCAGCGCCTGGCGTCGCCGTCCGACGTGATCGATCTTGGCGGTATCGACGAGCTCAAAGGCATTCGCCAGGACGGCGATCATGTGGTGATCGGTGCCATGACCACCCACGCCGAGGTCGCGACGTCCGACGTCGTGCGTTCGCAGATTGCAGCCTTGGCGCATCTCGCCAGCCATATCGGTGATCCGCAGGTGAGAAATCGCGGCACCATCGGCGGCTCGATCGCCAATGCGGATCCTGCCGCCGACTACCCGGCGGCGATCGTCGGCCTGAACGCGACGGTGCACACCAATCAGCGCACCATCGCCGCCGATGACTTCTTCACCGGCATGTTCGACACCGCTCTCGGCGAGGACGAGGTGGTGACGGCGGTCAGCTTTCCGAAACCCGATCGCGCCGGCTACGCGAAGTTCCCGAACCCGGCCAGCCGTTATGCGATCGTGGGTGTCATGGTAGCGGAGACCGGCGGGCAGACCCGGGTTGCGGTCACGGGTGCCGGTCCCTCGGTATTCCGATCGAGCGATGCGGAAAATGCGCTGCATGGCAACTTTTCGGCCGATGCGCTGAGCAACCTGGCCGTCAGCCCTGCCAACCTCAATAGCGACATTCACGCCAGCGCCGAGTACCGGGCGCATCTGGTGGGCGTGATGGCGAGACGCGCGGTGGCTGCGGCGACGTGATCGCCTGATCACACCAACTTGTCCTGCAGAGGGGGGAGCCGCCGCGGCTCCCCTTTTCATTTCGGCTGACGGACCCCGTCTGGGCTGATCACCCTCGCCCAGGCAGATGTCCCCCGTCTCTGGGCAATGGACCCTGTCGTTGGACACCATCGTCAATTCGGTCATCCCGCTGTTCTCGGTGATTTTTGTCGGCTTCTTTGCCGGCAAGGCCAAGGTCATGGACCAGCAGGGCGTGCGTACCCTGGTAGCGTTCGTGTTCAACATCGCGATGCCAGCCTTGCTGTTCCGCATGATGGCGACCACCGACATCGGCGCCATCGAGGACTGGCCGATCTTGGGCGCCTATCTGATCGCGCAGATCCCGATCTTTGTCGCCGGCATGCTGATCGGCGGCGTGCTGCTTCGCCAGACCTTTGCGGAGATGACCATTCAGGGCTTCGGATCCAGCTTTTCCAATGGGGTCGTCCTGGGCTTGCCGCTGGTGCTCAGCCTTTTCGGCGAGAAGGGCGGGGTGGCGGCCCTGCTCATCATCATGCTCGATATTCTGCTGTTCAGCACCGTCACGCTGCTCCTGGAAACGGCAACGCGGCGCGCGCGCGGCAAGACCCAAAGCCACCCGCTCATCATCGCAAGAGACATGGCTTTGTCGATCCTGAAAAACCCGTTGATCGTCGCGTCGATTTCAGGGGTTCTCTTCGGGCTCGCCGGCATCGCCTTGCCGAGCGTCGTCGACAAGACCCTGGCTTTCGTCGGTCAGGCCGGTCCGCCGGCCGGCCTCTTCGCGCTCGGTGCCTCGCTCAGCCTTCGCGACGTCGGGGGACAGCTTCGGCCGGTCGGCGCCATGATCGGCTTGAAGCTGGTGCTGCACCCCCTTCTCGCAGGGCTGGTGGTGACCCAGCTTTTCGATCTCGATCCGGTCTATGTGAGCGTCGCCATTCTGTTTGCGGCATGTCCCGTTGGCGCGAACACTTATGTGTTCGCAGAACAGTATGGCAGCGGCATCGAGACCAGCGCCACGGCCGTTCTCATCTCGACCGGTCTGGCGATGGTGACGATCTCGGCCCTGATCCTCCTGCTCGCACCCATTTGAGCTTATTCTACACTTTTACGTTGTTATCCTTGTAAAGTTATACAACCTATGGTCTATTGAAAAAAGTCAGGGGATAGAATTTTTTTCCGTATCGGCCCATTCGAAGTTGATGTTTCTTCTCTTGTTAGCGTAAAAAGTATTCTCGCCGTCAGTCCAAGCTAAAATCGCGCTTTGGTTGGTGTCGATGTCGTTTTTTTTAATATAAATAAGCGATTTAGCGAATTGAGCGCAATATTGTGTTTCGATGGAATTTTTCTTCTCTTGTCGTGTTTGTGAGGCGATATGGGAATTTAAGTTTCAATTCTGATTAGTCTGGAACTGAAATCTCGGCGTCGGAGGCGTCTTTGAGGATGACGTGGGGCTTTGGAGAGAGCTCTACTTGAGGTTGTTTGTCTTTGTGATAGGGGGATCGAATGAAACGTTGGACGTGGTTGTTGGTGACACTGTCTCTCGGGTGGGGCGCATCCAGTGCTCTTGCCGAGACGGCCGAAGGTGATAATCCTCATTGGGACCTGTTGTCCCAGGAGGCTTATCCACGTGCTGCGCAATGCGGCGTATGTCATCAGAAAATCTATCGGCAGTGGTCGGCATCAAACCATGCCTATTCATCGATTTCGCCGATGTTTCATAAGTTCGAGCAGAAGATCAACGATCTCTCCTCTGGCACGGTCGGCGCCTTCTGCGTGCGTTGCCATCAGCAGATCGGCACCCAGCTCGGTGAAAGCCGCGAGTTGGCGCTTTGGGAGCGCAGCGGCATTGCCCGGGAAGGGGTGACCTGCATCACCTGCCATCGTGTTGCCGAAGAATACGGCAAGGTCAACGGCCAGCGCCACGTCATGCCCGGGGGCATCCATGCGCCGGTGAAGGGTGTCGCCAAGGACAGCTCGTTCGCCAAGGTGGTCGCCGATCCCGAATATCCCATCGCCACCAAGGAAGGCGAGGAGGGGATTCCCAGCCACACCGAGGTGCAGCCTTTTACTCAGATGAGCGAGTCGGAGTTTTGCGTTTCCTGTCATCAGGTGGCGGTGCATCCGAACATCAAGCTCGAGGTGGTCTGGGACCAGTACCGCAATTCGCCGGCTTTCGAAGACGGCGTGACCTGTCAGGAATGCCACATGGGCAAGACGCCCGGCGTTGCCGACGGTTACGAAACCGGTCCGGTCGCGATCGTCAACGGCAAGCCCGTCGGCAATGAGCGCGAGCATCACAACCACTCCTTCTATGGTCCCGGTTATTCGATCGCCCATCCCGGCATCTTCCCCCACAACCCGGAAGCGGAACGCTGGACCATTGATGAATGGCTTCAGTTCGACTACCGCGGCGGTTGGGGCACCGAAGATTTCGAGGTCGATCTGATCGACGGCGTGATCGAAGCTAAGTTCCCGAAAGCCTGGTCCGATCCAGTCGACCGTGAGGAAGCGCGCTTGATCGTCGAGGACAATATCGAGCTGCTCGACGAGAAGAAGGAGATGCGCTCGCAGGTCATGAACAACGGCTCCAAGATCGATGGTCCGTTCTTCGATGGTCCGCCGGAAGTCGGTGAGAGCTTCAGCTTCCATTATGATGTGACCAACATCAATCCCGGTCACAATCTGCCATCGGGTTCGCTTGGTGCGCAGCCTGAGATCTGGCTGAACGTCGCGCTGACCAACCCGTCCGGCGAGACGGTCTGGGAGAGCGGATATGTCGACAGCTATGGCGACATGGCGGATCTGCATTCCATGGACGTCGCTTCCGGCGAGATCGAGCATGACGATCAGCTGTTCAATCTGCAGACCAAGTTCCTGACGACCAACGTCAAGGGCACGGATCGCGAGATGCCGCTGCCGGTCAATTTCGATATCGATCCGATACCGTTCATCCGGCCGGGTGCGGTGCCGACCACCGTGCTCAACCACCCGCCTTTCATTCGGATGGAAGGGCGATCATTGCCGCCGCTGTCAAACCGTGCGGCTGAATATACGGTGCCGGCGAGCGCGTTCACCGAGGCTGGCACCTATCGCATGTCCGTGCGTCTGCGGAGCCGCGCCGAGCCGATCTACTTCATGCGCTTCGTCGAGGCCACCATCGAGATGGAGCAGGCCATGAACGAATGGATGGTGGATATTCATCCCTATGCGGTTGAGATTGATGTCCAGCCGTAGCGCCGCAGTGCGGCAGCTTCGATCGGTAGGTTTAGCGCTTTTAAGCTGCAGTGCCATGACCTCGGTCATGGTGGCTGCGGCGGCAGCGGGGGACGGGGAAGGGGTTCATCTGACGCCGCTTCCAGAGCGACCAACGCTGACGGTTAAGCCAGCCTTTGCCGAGCGCCAGGCCCTCTCAAGCGAGACGGTCCGTGCGCCATCGAAGCTTCAATCGAAGGCAGCGACCCGTGCTGCAGCCACCAGTACCAATGAGCCGGTCTGGAAGGTCCAACCTCAGGCACCGAAGGCGGTTGTCATCCTGAGCGAGGCTGCCAGCCCGCTGGATCAGGCGATGCTGCGCCAAGGTCTGGGGGTGGCGCCGGCAGGCGCCGATGCTCCTTGGCCGGTGATCATTCTGGCCGCTGGCGAGCCGGTGGTCGGCGAGGGGGCGAAAAAGGTCGAGTTCGACGACAAGGTCTTCAAGCCAGACCCCAACTATGAGGACAAGCCCTACGATCCGAGCGCCCAGGTCGACATTTATGGCGGCAAGACGGCGGTCGGGACGCAGCGGCCGATCATCGAGCTCGGAACGCCGCTCTACGACGTTGGTCCTCTCGGTCAGGGAACCAATCTGGTCGGCGAGAAGAACCTGGTCTTCGGTCATCTCTATGCCTTTGGAGACTGGCGGACGGCGGTTGCCTACAATGACAACGGCAATGGCAATGACGTTGCCCAGGTGGCGACCCGCCTCAATCTCGATGTCGATCTCGGCCTCACCGCGACCGAGCGGCTTCATGCTCTGTTTCAGCCGCTGCAGAAAGATGCCGAATTCACCCGATGCGAGTTCGGCGGCAGTGCCAGTATCGACGACTGCGAGCTCGAATATGACTACCTGCCGCAGACTGCCTTCTTCGAAGGCGACGTCGGCTCCATGCTGGCGGGTGTCACCGGTAGTTACAACGATATCGATCTGCCGATCACCGGCGGCCTGATTCCGCTGATCTTCCAAAATGGTGTCTGGCTGGAAGATGCCTTCGTTGGCGGTGCCGTCTCGCTGCCTTCGATCAACAGCAAGACGCTTGATATCTCGAACGCCGATTTCACGTTCTTCGGCGGCGCCAACAAGGTGACCTCACCCGGCATCCTCAATGCCAGCGGCAATGTCGCCGATGGTAGCGTCAACATCTATGGCGCTGCCGCTTTCATCGAGACGCTGGAAGGCTATATCGAGGCCGGCTATGCCTATCTCGATGGTCTGGACGACCAGGATGGGCAGGATTATCACTCTTTGACCGCGGCCTACACGGCGCGCTATGGCGGCTGGCTATCCAACAGCATGCGGGTCGTCGCGAGCTTTGGTCAGGAGGAGTTCGGCGTCAACGGTGCTGCCGGTGATGAGCAGAACGGCGTGATGCTGCTGTCGGAGAATTCCTTTGTCACCAGCAAGCCTTATACGCTGTTGCCCTATGCCAACTTCTTCGTCGGCTTCGAGCGTCCGATACCGGCCGCCGATGCGACCGGGCTCCTGAAGAACACCGGCATCAACTTCGAGAGCGATGCGCTGACCGGCTTTCCGTTCCTGAACGATACCGGCCAGAACGCCTATGGTGGTGCCATCGGCTTGCAGTATCTGTTCGATCTGCAGCAGCAGCTGGTGTTCGAACTTGCCGGCACACGCGATCTCGATGACTTCTCCAACAGCTTCGATGAAGTCGTCGGCAATCAATATGCCGCCGGTATCCGCTATCAGATTCCCCTGAGCAATGCCTGGATTCTGCGCGCGGATGCCATCTACGCCTACAAGGAAGACGTTGCCGATGATGACCTCGACGACGACAACTTCGGGGTAAGGACGGAGCTGCGCTGGAAGTTCTGATGAGATGACCAATGACGTCGTGATGGCCGTATAACGAAATCGAGGTCATCGCTTCAAGAAGGAAAAAACGCCGCCCGGTTCGAGATCGAACCGGGCGGCGTTTCTATGATGCCAAGGGGCTTTGGTCGACATGACCGCCAAAGAACAAACGAACCAGAAGGCCGCGATTTTGCTCGGGTTTTTCTGGCACTACGGCGATTCAGCCTCCGAAAGCAAAGCCGATAATGCGTGCAGATCAGCGTTTCATCTCTTCCATCCCTTTAGTTTATTCGTTCAGCCGTTACTCTAAGCTTGGAGCGCAGGCGGCATGGTCGGGATGGTGCGCGCAGATCGCATCTTGATCGAAAGCCGTTGCGACGATGCAGCTGAATGATGCGGGTGCCCGTCAATCGGGACAGGGGAGCACGTTGGGATGTCGGACAAGAGGCTGAAGTTCTGGGGCTGGGGGTATGAGGGCGATGGCTTAAATCAGGAGGAACAACAACGCCTTCTCGGCTTCTACGCGAACCGGTTTGGTGTCGAGCAGGCGATATCTCCGCCGCCTGAGGCCGACGACATCACCCTTCCGCCGACACGCTTGCAAGCACCGGCCTCGCTTCAGCCGTTGATGACGTCCGCCCCCTATGAGCGTCTCTTGACCACCTATGGAAAGTCGTTTCCGGACTCGGTGAAGGTGTTTGCAGGCGATTTTCGCCATGCGCCCGACCTCGTGGCCAAGCCTGCTTCCGAGGGGGACGTCCAAGCCATTCTCGATTGGGCATCCGAGGTCGGCGCTGCCGTGATCCCCTTTGGCGGCGGCTCATCGGTGGTCGGTGGGGTGGAGCCCTTGGTCGGTGATGGGTTCACCGGTGCCATCAGCCTCGATCTCAAGGGGCTGAACCAGTTGCTGGAAGTTGACGAGACCAGCCGTGCAGCCCGGTTTCAAGCGGGCATCCTCGGCCCTGATCTGGAAAAGGCGCTGAGGCCCTATGGACTGACCCTTCGCCATTTTCCCCAAAGCTTCGAGGTTTCGACGCTCGGGGGATGGATCGCAACCCGCTCTGGCGGCCATTTCGCCACGCTCTATACGCATATCGACGATCTGGTGGAAAGCCTGCGCAGCGTGACGCCGGCCGGCATCGTCGAGACCCGCCGCCTGCCGGGATCGGGCGCGGGGCCCAGCCCCGATCGCTTGATGATCGGCGCTGAAGGGGCGCTCGGCGTGATCACCGAAGCCTGGGTCCGGGTGCAGGATCGACCGGTGCACAAAGCGGGCGCCGCGATCGGTTTTTCCAACTTCAAGAAGGCGGCCGAGGCCATCCGAGCGATCGCCCAGGCCGGCCTTTATCCTTCCAATCTTCGTTTGATTGACGCCAATGAAGCGATGGTCAACCGGGTGAATGACGGCAGTGAGGCTCTGATGGTTCTGGCCTTCGAATCCTCCGACCACCCGCTGGATGCCTGGATGGCAAGGGCTCTGGCGCTGGTTCGGGATCATGGCGGCCGCGTGCATGAGGGCCTGGAAGCCGCCAACCGATGGCGCACCGCCTTCATCCGCATGCCCTACCATCGCGAAATCCTGACCCCCCTCGCTATCATCGCCGACACCTTCGAAACCGCCATCACCTGGGACCGGTTCTCCGATTTTCACGATCAAGTCAAGACGGCAACGGAGCAAGCGATCATCCATGCAACCGGCGCCGCCGGTCTGGTCACCTGCCGTTTCACCCATGTCTATCCGGATGGTCCAGCGCCCTATTTCTCTTTTCATGCCAAGGGTCGAGAGGGCGCTCTGCTCAAACAATGGGCGGAGATCAAGCAGCGAGCTTCGGATGCGATCCTCAGGTCGGGCGGCACGATCACCCATCACCATGCCGTCGGTCGCGATCACATGCCGTGGTATCAAAAGCAGCAGCCCTCGCTTTTCGGCCAGGCCCTCGCCGCCGCCAAGCAGACCCTCGATCCACAAGGGATCATGAACCCGGGCGTGATCATCCCTCTCGGCGGTCGCTAGAGTTTTTTTCTGATGAGAGGTGTCCGTCCGATCGAAAAATGCGCTCGCGCATCGACCGACCCTAGATTGCTCGAAAACTTCCCGAACGGCCTCTAAGAGGCTTTTCGGGGTGCCAGAACCGGTTCCGGTTCGACCTCGTGATTCGTCGTTTTGGTCGGGCGTTGCCTGCCAAAGAGAGACCGTGTCAGGCCGCCGAAACGCCAAACCTGCTTCAGCAGCGCTTCGGCGAAACGGGAACGGCGGTTGAAGATGAAGCGTTGAGCCAGCAGATGGTAAGCGACCGATCGGGGGGTGAGCGCCAATCCCATGGCCCAGAGGGCGTGAACGGTGCGCTGACCCGGATCCAGGATCGAGCTGTAGGACGCTCGGACCGTCGGCCCGAGCAAGCGCAGACGTCCAGCCCCTGGCGTCAGCACGGCGGCGGCCAGTCTGCTTTCCCAATAGGCCAGATCGTTCCTGATGATGTCGTCCGCAATCTCGACATTGAACTGTCGGCAGGTATCGCGCAAATAGCGTTGGCGCTCTTCGAAATCGCTGGCATAACGCTCGAAGCGCGCTGCCGAAAGCTCGGCATGGGCCGATGTGTTGCGATCATGGACGCGGTAGCAGCCAAGGGCCTTTCTCAACGTCACCACATCCCCATGCAGCGGCGCCGCCACATTGAGAGCATCGTCGATGTCGCATTTGTACTCTTTTGGGATCGGCAGGACCTTGTTGAGAAAATGCCGGCTGAAGGCGGTGCCGCTGGTGGTCGTTGCCGGGTAGACGCCGGCCCGCAGCAACTCGGCTCTGATGGTCTCGGGCGTCAAGCTATGAGGGTATTTGGGGAAAATTGTATGGACCTGATTTCCGTCGCTTCCGATCGCTTGAAGGGCATACTGCACCTTGACCGTCTCAGGCGTCCAAAGGGTCATGATCTCGGAGATTGCCGATGGCCAGAGGAAATCATCGGAATCGAGAAAGATCACGATGTCATGAAGGCAGAGCTGAAGCCCTGCCGTGCAGGACGCGATCTGGCCCTGGTTTTGTTGAAATAACGCCTGAATGCGATCGCCGTAGCTTTCGATGATGCCGCGGGAATCATCGGTCGAGCCATCGTCCACCACGATCACCTGAAGTCGATGGCAGACCTGGTTCAATGCACTGTCGATGGCTTGACGCAAATATCGACCATAGTTGTATGAGCTGACGACGATACTCAGCCCCGGCGCGCTTAGAGACAACAAAACCTCCACCAAAAGTAGAATATTAGGTTGTTGTTTTTCTACAAGCCAGTGCAGAAGTAAAAAAATGATGTTAGTGTTTTCACAATCTTTTGGCAATGCAGGTTGTTGGGGCCTTCGAGGCCAAGCGTGTCGAAAATTGATCCAGTTAAGTCGAATGTACGATAGAGACCTTCAGAGCCCCCTGATATGGGAAGTGCAAGATTGGTCTTCATTGATTTGAAGGTGAACGTGCCATGGTGACGGCTCGGGCGGTGCAACGAGAGGGCAGGCGAGGTGGTCGTGCGTCCAGGCGGGAGGCCAGGACGTCCAACGACTCTGAAAACCTTGCCGGTTCTGGACCGGACAGTCCCGGTTTACGAGATCCTCGATCCGGAACGGCTGGAGAGGACTTCACCGGCCTCGCTTCGGCTGCTGGAGGAGGTCGGCATCGACTTTCGCGACGACGAAGCGGCCGCCATGTGGCGCGATGCCGGCGCCGATGTCCAGGGATACCGGGTTCACATCCCGGAAAAGCTGTTGATGGATCTGATCGCCAAGGCGCCGATCGGTTCACCGTGCTGCGCCGTAATCCCGCGCGCAGCACCGAGATCGGTGGTAACAAAGTGGCGTTTGCGCCGACCTATGGCTCGCCCTTCGTCTACGATTTCGACAATGAGCGACGCTACGGTACGCTCGAGGATCTGAACAACTTCCACAAGCTCGCTTATCTTTCACCGGTGCTGCACAACACCGGCGCCGTCATCTGCGAGCCGGTCGATATCGCCGTGCCGAAGCGTCATCTGCATATCACCTACAGCGCGATCAAGCATTCGGACAAACCGTTCATGGGCCCGGTCACCGCGCCCGAGCGCGCGGCCGATGCCGTGACGATGGCCGGAGCTCGTGTTCGGCGCCGAGGTGGTCGACGCCAACCCGGTGATCATCTCCTTGATGAACTGCAACTCGCCGCTGGTCTGGGACGAGACCATGCTGGGCGCGATGAAGGTCTACGCGCGCGCCAACCAGGTCTCGATCATCTCGCCTTTCGTCATGGCCGGTGCCAACGCGCCGGCGAGTGCGGCCGCGGCGGTCGCGCAATTGAACGCCGAAGCCCTCGCCGGCATCGCCTTCACCCAGCTCTGCCGGGCAGGATCACCTGTGATCTACGGACATTTTCTCGCGACTATCTCGATGAAATCCGGCGCTCCCATGGCGGGCACGCCGGAGATGGGCTTCATGAATCTGATGATCGGCCAGCTTGCCAGGAAATACGGTCTGCCGCTTCGATCATCGGGGATGATGGCATCCTCCAAGCGGGTCGATGCCCAGGCGGCTTACGAATCGATCCAGACCATGTACCCGGTCTTTCTCGCAGGAGCGAACTACGTCATGCATTCCTGCGGCTGGGACGAAGCGGGCCTCGCCGCGAGCTTTGCCAAGTTCGTGCTGGATGCCGAGCAGATCGAGATGTTCTACCGCTTCGGCCAGGGACCGCAATTCGACGATTTCGACGAGGCGGTTGCCACCATCGACGAGGTCGGACCGGGCGGACATTATCTCGGCACCGATCACACCCAGAACCATTTCCAGACCGCCTTCTACATGCCGGAGCTCGCCGACAACAACAGCTACGAGCAATGGCTGGCCGAGGGCAGCAAGGACGCAAACCAGCGAGCCCTTGAAAAGGCCAAGCAGATGCTGGCGAGCTACGAGATGCCGGCGCTGGACCCGGCGATCGACGAGGCGTTGCTCGCCTTCATCGCTGAACGGGAAGCGGTGCTGCCGACAGCGTGGAATAGAGAGGACATCAGGGAACGCCCTCCTTGCTGCAGCGAGTGGCTCTGGCAAAAAACCGGAGCGGCATCTGGTTTCTTTACGCGCGGATCGCTTCTAATCTAAAGGACGTATCGGTCTTAATCAGGGAGTAGACGCGTGGCTGAAGCGCAATCCGACGGTGAGTTGAATGGTGTCTGGTGTCCGACATTGATGCCGCTCGATGCGGACCTTAATCCCGATGTCGCGAAATATATCGACCATTGCCGCTGGGCGCTGGACGAGGGCTGCCATGGTCTGGTGATGTTCGGCACCACCGGCGAGGCCAATTCCTTCTCGGTGGAGGAGCGCGTCCGCCTGCTGGACGCGGCGATCGATGCCGGCCTTCCGGCGGAGCGCATGATGGTCGGCACCGGCTGCGCGCCCTTACGGACACGTCGCGCTCACCCGCCATGCGATCGACCGAGGCGCGCTCGGCATCCTGATGCTGCCGCCGTTCTATTACAAAGGGGCGTCCGACGAAGCGCTCGCCGCCAGCTATGACCGGGTGATCGAGGGCGTCGGCACCAAGGACTTCAGGCTGGTTCTCTATCATATCCCGCAGGTCTCCGGCGTGCCGATCACCACGGGCCTGGTCGACATGATCAAGGACAAGCATCCCGACACGCTTGCCGGCATCAAGGACAGTACCGGCGATTGGGATCACAGCAAGATGCTGATCGAGCGCTTTCCCGATCTTGCCGTGTTCCCCGGTGCGGAAAACCTGGTGGCGGCCGGTCTTAAGGTCGGTGGCGCCGGCTGCATCAGTGCCGGCTGCAATGTGAATGCGCGGGCGATTCGTCAGCTCTATGACGAAGCACTGGCCGACAAGGACATCGCTCGCCCGCCACGCCGAGGTCGACACGATCCGAAAAATCCTGCAGCGCTATGCCCTCATTCCGGCGATGAAGCAGATGATTGCCGATGCCAAGGGAGACCAGGGCTGGGCAAGGCTTCGCCCGCCGCTGATGCCGCTCTCCGCAGCCGACGCCAAAGCCCTGGCCGCCGATCTCCAGGCGCTCGATTTTCAATTGGCCGCCTCAGTGGTGCGACCACAGCGGTGGTGCGACCGCGGTGGCGATGTGACCCTAGCGGAAGGAAACCTTTGGGGCTGACTTGTCCGCTGGAATTCTGACGACCGATTTTCTCCCGCAGGGGAATCAACCGCCGTGGTGATGCCACGAGCAAACCGGGGAGACCGCCGATGGAGCCACGCTTCGACAACAAAGTCGTGTTGGTCACCGGCGGCGGCGGCGGGATCGGCCGTGCGACCGCCGAGCTGTTGGCCAAGGAAAAAGCCAAGGTTGCGGTCGCCGATCTCCGGATTGACGATGCCGGGGAAACCGCTGACATCATCAAGAAAAACGGCGGCGCCGCCTTGGCCATTCAGGTCGATGTCAGGGATGAGGCCTCGGTCGCCAAGATGGTCGAGGTGACGTCAGCGACGTTCAGCGCTCCCCATGTCCTGGTGACTTGCGCCGGGATCGGCAAGACCATGCCCTTGCTTCAGACCGACCTCGAGACCTGGAACGAGACGATCGACGTCAACCTCACCGGCACCTTCCTTTGCTGCAAGGCCGTCGCCCCTGCGATGATCGAGCGAGGTTGGGGACGGATGGTGCTGATCGGTTCGATCAACAGCCGAAAAGCGCTGAAGCATCGAAATGCCTACGCCACGTCCAAAGCAGGCGTGCTCAGTCTCGCCCAACTCCTTGCGCTCGAGCTTGCCGAACACGGCATCACCGCCAATTGCATCGCCCCCGGCCCGGTCGAGACCGCACTCACCAAGCGCATGCACGACCAGACCATCCGCGATGCCTACCACGCCCGCCTGCCGATCAAGCGCTATGGCAAGCCGGAGGAAATCGCTGCCGCCATCGCCTTTCTCGCCTCCGATGACGCCGCCTACATCACCGGTCATCTCCTCGACGTTGACGGTGGTTTCGAGATCGCAGGGCTCTAGCACGGGCTGCAAAGGTCCGGCTCGAACCGTCCGCTTGATCACCGATGGCGTTCCTGTCGCCGGCCTTTAGGCACGGGGTAACGCTTCTTTCATCATGGTTCTGCATGATGCCGATCTGGTCCAGGATCCCATGGACCAGGCAACCTAGGTCTTCTTGGCGGATGCAGCTCAAGAAAGTCTTGAGCTTGACCCGCGATGTTGCGCGGCTGACGGTTCGGGTAGCGCGTCTGCTGGTTTCCGTCTCGAAGCGGGTTTACGTGGTGGAGGTGGTCGTCGAACCGAAACTGCGCGGGCAAGATCCTTATGGCGGTTGCTCGCCAACAAAAATTGGTGGGCCCGGCAGGATTCGAACCTGCGACAACACCGTTATGAGCGGCGCGTTCTGACCACTGAACTACGGGCCCTCGATGGCAGAAGAGCGTCTTATAGCGGTTGTGCTGCTCTTGGCCAACCGTTCGTGCCGACCTGATTGATCGAGACAACCTGCCAAGTCGATATCGTCTTAAATCCTTGAAATACCGTCCATAGCCATGTCAGGTCAGGTCGACCTGCTTCGTCATCATCAAGATCGACCGTTGTTTCACGGTTTTTCTCCATGATACCGTCTTGGACCTTGACGTCCTGGAAGCCGTCCGCCCGTCTTGAACGAACTCTTGGGCGAGGAATGCAAGTGACTTGGGACCATGCCGGGCTCCGGCATTCAGTCTTTGACAAACAGCTTCCTCGGGTAGGTGCAGAATGTTTCCGCACCCGACGGCGTGACCCGAAAGCTCTCGGTGATCTCCAGGCCCCAATCCTCCTCCCAGATCGCCGGGATGAAATGGAAGGTCATGTTTTCCTCGAGGATGGTCTTGTCGCCCTTGCGGATGCTCATGGTGCGTTCGCCCCAATCCGGCGGGTAGCTGAGGCCGACCGGATAGCCGCAGCGTGTTTCCTTTTCGATGCCATGGCGATTGATGACCTTGCGCCAGGCCGCCTCCACCTCCTCGCAGCTATTGCCGGGCTTGGCGACCTCGAGCGCGGCCTCGATCCCTTCGATCACCGCCTTCTCGGCATCGAGGAATTTTTGCGGCGGCTTGCCAAGATAGACCGTCCGGCAAAGCGGGCAGTGATAGCGGCGATGGCAGCCGGCCATCTCGAAAAAGGTGCCTTCATCCGCTTTGAAAGGCTCCTCGTTCCAAGTGAGGTGTGCGGCCGCGGCATCGATGCCCGACGGCACCAAGGGCACGATCGCCGGGTAGTCGCCGCCATGGCCGTCAGCGCCGTTGATCGCGGTTCGAAAGATCTCGGCCACCAGCTGGTTCTTGGGCAGGCCGGGTTCGATCAGCTCAAACGCCTTTTCATGCATCGCCTCGATGATCCTGGCCGCGCGGCGCATGTAGTCGAGCTCTTGCGGTGACTTGATCGCTCGCTGCCAGTTGACCATGCCCGTGCTGTCCTTGAACGTCGCATTGGGCAGATGCTTCCAAAGGGAAGCGAAGGCGGCAGCGGAGAAGTAGTAATTGTCCATCTCGACGCCGATGGCGTCTTTCGACCAGCCGCGCTCCAGGAGGAGATTGGAAAGGAAATCCATGGGATGACAGTCGACGGACTGTACGTAGTGATCCGGGTAGCTGATGATGTGGTCGTGGTCCATGAACACGGTACGCTTGGCGCCCGGCGCATCTTGCCCGCGGCCAAACCAGATCGGATCGCCATCCAGCGTCAGCAGCACGCATTGATGAACGTAGAAAGACCAGCCGTCATATCCGGTAAGCCAGGCCATGTTGGAAGGATCGCTGACAATCAAAAGTTGAACACCGTAACTTTCCATGGCCAGTCGTGTCTTGGCAATTCGATCGGCATATTCTTCTTTTGCAAAATCCAGAATGGCGTCGGTCACCGGAGATATCTCCTTGTCAAAGTCTCTTTGAAACATGCGCCGCGAGCATGACGTTTTCGATGATCATTAACAATGTCATGAGGCTGATGGGGCCGGCCCGTGGCTCAACCATGAGCGAAAGGAACGATGGGCGTCAATCGCTTCTTTTCCGGACAGCCGTCATTCTTTTCAAGGTGATGGCGGAAATCCAAGAGCCCTCGACCGGATTGATGGCGAAAGACGTTCATCATGTTCAAGTGAAGCCTCCTCGCCTTGGCTCAATGACAGCAGAGGCGCAGATCATTGGACGATCGATCCCGATGCAGCGATTGTCCAGTTGGCGCAAAAATGTTTTGACGTCATGTAAACGAATGCATAAGGTCTTTTTGTGACGGTAACATTTTCCGGCGGACTAAAGGGGGGCTTGTCGCTTAGGCGGAGAACCTGCCGCTTTTGAGCGACGCCAGATAGTGCGACGCAGGGGCACTATCGAGAGACATACGCTGACAAATGGCGAATGCCATGACAGCGGTATGGATGGCAGTAAGTGGTGTGCCCAATAAAGCATCGGTCAAGATGCTGGTACGAATAACGAGCCATGACTGCTTTCGATTACCGGCCCACCAGGGCCGGTATTGCTTTGGACAATCCGTGCGCTAAGTTCCTTTCATCTGATGTTCCGATCAGCCTGTTCGAGCAGTTCATGCGATCGCTGGTTGCGCCGCATTCTTCGGCAGATCTCGTTTTGCGCCAGGCCCAATGTGCTGGCGACCGGGCTGCTTATTTTGTAGCATCACCGGTGAGGACGATGAAGGAGATAGGGCCATGTACGCTCAGGGCTTGATCAATGCCGACAGCAGCACTGAGGAAACGCCTGATTTTCTGGACGCGTTTCAGGCCAGGATCGATGCCGAGGAGAAGATCGAGCCCAACGATCCGATGCCGGCGGGCTACCGTAAGACCCTGATCCGCCAGATCAGCCAGCACGCTCATTCCGAAATCGTCGGCATGCTGCCGGAAGGCAATTGGCTGACGCGAGCGCCCACCTTGCGGCGCAAGGTGGCGTTACTTGCCAAGGTTCAGGATGAGGGGGGGCATGGGCTTTATCTTTATGCCGCTGCCGAGACGCTGGGCGTCAGCCGTGAGCAGATGACCGAGGAGCTGCTTTCGGGCAAAGCCAAATATTCCTCGATCTTCAACTACCCGACACCGACCTGGGCCGACATCGGCGCGATCGGCTGGCTGGTGGACGGGGCGGCGATCATGAACCAGATCCCGCTATGCCGCTGCAGCTATGGTCCTTATGCCCGCGCGATGATACGCATCTGCAAGGAAGAAAGCTTTCACCAGCGCCAGGGCTACGAGATCATGATGGCCCTGAGCCAGGGCTCGGTTGAGCAGAAAACGATGGCCCAGGATGCGCTGGATCGCTGGTGGTGGCCGTCCCTCATGATGTTCGGCCCGCCCGATAGCGACAGCCAGCACAGCGACCAATCCATGGCCTGGAAGATCAAGCGCTTCACCAACGACCAACTGCGCCAGAAATTCATCGACGCCACCATACCCCAAGCTGAGTTCATCGGCCTCAAGATGCCGGATCCGGATCTCAGATGGAATCCCGACAAGAACGATGGCGCCGGCGGCTATGATCACGGGCCGATCGACTGGGACGAATTCTGGCGCGTGGTCAAGGGCGGCGGGCAGATGAACCGGGACCGGATCGAGGCGCGGAACAAGGCGTGGGAGGACGGTGCCTGGGTGCGGGAGGCCGCCCTTGCCCATGCCGAAAAACGCGCCGCGCGCAAGAAAGGCCGCCGCGCGGATCGCCGCCGAATGATCGGGACGTTATGAGCAAGACCTCGCCGATGATACCGCTTTGGGAGGTGTTCATCCGCCCGCGCAACGGCCTCAGCCACAAGCATGTCGGCTCGCTGCATGCCGCCGACGAGGTGATGGCGCTGAACGCCGCGCGCGATGTCTACACCAGGCGGGGCGAGGGGATCTCGATCTGGGTGGTGCCCTCAGCGCGATCACCGCTTCCGACCCGGCGGCGGCCGGCCGAGAATTTCGAGCCCGCCGATAGCAAGATCTACCGCCACCCCACCTTCTACGACATCCCCGACGAGGTCGACAACATATGACGGCGCGCACGCCGCAGCGCAGACCTGACGGTATCCGGTCTGGATCCGACGATGCCCGGCATGCCGAGGTCCAAGTCATCCAAGCCCTGGTAGGGCTGGGGGATGATCATCTGGTTCTTGGGCATCGGTTGAGCGAGTGGTGCGGGCATGCGCCGATGCTCGAGGAAGATTTGGCGCTGCCGAATATGGGGCTCGACATGCTGGGACAGGCGCGCGCGCTTTACAGCTATGCGGCCGAGCTGGAGGGCAAGGGGCGAAGCGAGGATGATATCGCATTTCTGCGCACCGATCGTGAGTATGCCAATTGTCTTCTGGTGGAGCGGCCCAATCGGGATTTCGCCCACACCATGCTCCGCCAGCTCTATTTCGCCGCGTTCATGGAGCCCTATCTGGCAGGCGATCACGGCTCTACCGATGCGACGCTCGCGGCGATCGCCGGCAAGGCGGTCAAGGAAGTCGCCTACCACGTCCGCCATGCCGGCGAATGGGTGATCCGGCTGGGTGACGGCACGGAGGAAAGTGCAAGGCGTATGCAGAGCGCCGTCAACGCGCTCCACCCTTATACAGAAGAGCTTTTTACGTCCCGACGCGGGACGGCGTTGACTTGGCGGTGTGCCTGACCGGAAGGGTATGCGGGTCCGCTTGGGATGCGACGATCAATGAAGTGTTCGAGCAGGCGATGCTGGAGATGCCCGAGGTGCGGTTTCCGATGTCTGGAGGACGGGAAGGGCGGCACGGCGAGGCGTTCGGGCATCTGTTGGCGGAGTTGCAGTATATGCAGCGCAGCTATCCTGGCATGACATGGTGACGACCGGGTCGATCGGGACCGACGATCGGGCTGCGCACGCGTGGGCTGCCGCTGCTGCCGTGCTTGACCCGGAAGTGCCTTGCGTCACCGTTGCCGATCTCGGCATTTTGCGCGCGGTCGAGGTGGAGGGTGAGGTGGCGGTCGCCAAGGTGACGCCGACCTATTCCGGCTGCCCAGCCGTGCTGGCCATCGAGCTTGACGATCGAAACGGCGCTGGTTCGAGCAGGCTTCAAGGCGCGGATCGAACGCGTTCTCTCGCCGGCCTGGACGACCGACTGGATCACCGAGGAGGGTCGCGAAAAACTCCGTGCTTTTGGCATCGCCCCGCCGGCCGCCGCGCCGATCGGTTCGCGCACTGTTCGGTAGGACACGAAGATCGCCTGCCCGCGCTGCGGTTCCGAGGTGAGCGGAAGATTTCCGAATTCGGCTCGACCCCGTGCAAGGCGCAATATCGCTGCCTGACTTGTGCCGAACCGTTCGACTATTTTAAATGCCTTTAGTGCTCGAGCTCTGAGTTCGAAATGGCCGCGCCTCACTTCCATCAGCTGGCGATCAGCGCTATTCGTCCTGACACGTCCGATGCCATCGTGGTGACCTTTGCAATCGCCGCACCGTTGAGAGCGGCTTACCGGTTCACGCCCGGTCAATATGTGACGCTGCGCGTCGAACTCGGTGGTGAAGATGTCCGCAGGTCCTATTCGATCTGCTCGACACCGGACGAAGAGGGATTGTCGGTTGGCATCAAGTGCATTGCCGGCGGACATTTTTCCGCTTTTGCCAGGAGCCTTCGGGTTGGTGATGTCCTTGACGTCATGACGCCGCAAGGGCGTTTTCTAGCCCCCATTGGCGGCAGGCATGATTATTTGCTGCTGGCGGCGGGGTCCGGCATCACGCCGATGATGTCGATCGCCGCTTCGGTCCTGAAAGGCGAGCCGGAAAGCCGGATCACCCTGCTTTACGCCAATCGCAACAGTGACGGCATCATGTTTCGAGAAGAACTGGAAGCGCTCAAGGATCGCTTCATGTCCCGCTTCGCCCTGGTTCATGTCATGGATGAAGAGGAGCAGGACGTCGACCTCATGAACGGCCGTTTGGATCGAACAAAGCTGACCGCTTTTGCCGATCTGGGGGTGATCGAGCCTCAGACCTATGACGGCGTCTACCTTTGCGGCCCACAGCCGATGATCGAGGAAGCTTCCGAGGTCATGCAGGATTTCTGCGTTGATCCTCGTAAGATCCACTTCGAGCTGTTCACACCGCCGGGCGGCGCTCCACCAACGGCAAGCGCTTCGGCCAAGGCCGTCATCGCCGCAGAAATCGGCGTGTCGGTCGAGGTTATCCTCGATGGATCAAGGCGCGAGTTCCGCGTTCAAGGCCAAGAGGACACCGTGCTCAAGGCCGCCAAACGCGCCGGTCTCGATCTTCCCTATGCCTGCGCCGGCGGCATGTGCTGCACCTGTCGCTGCAAGGTGATCGAAGGCACGTCCGAGATGATCCAGAACTATTCGCTCCAGCCCTGGGAACTCGAAGCCGGCTTCACGCTCGCCTGCCAGACCCGTCCGACGTCGGAAAAGCTGGTGCTGGATTTCGACGCGACGTGAACCGGACGCCGGCGGATAGGTGGATTGGCGGTCAAGCTCGGGAATGACCAAGTGTGAAATGGGAGCTATTCTGTCGACGACATTTCAAGAGGGCCAAGTCAGACCAGGCTGGCCCGCCCCGATCGAGTCTCGGACCTGAGCCGTTAATCTTTCCTTAGGCCATCTTTGCTAGGATTAGTCCGGTTTCCTGGTCCATGGGATCCTGGTAATCCGCCCGCCCGCCGGGTAGGAAGGGCTAGGCACGGACTCCCAGGATCTCATGGACCAACCGCCATCTTCGGGGAAAGCTGTAAAGAAAAAGTTAATCCTTGTGCCACGAACTCGTTCATTGGTTGGCAATTTCGGAACGAAGTCTCAACGGTTCGTTAACTCGGGCCTGGCAGTTTGGTGTTCTGGTCCATGAGATCCTGGGAATCCGCCCGCCCGCCGGGTAGGAAGAGCTGGGCACGGATTCCCAGGATCCCATGGACCAGCAAACGGAATTTAGAGAAAAATCGTTAAGACCTGGCTAAGCCCGCTTGGTATCACGAACAGTGCCGCAAAACCCAAACAAACCTCATCGGACACACCGCCAACGCGCAGCCATAGCGGTCATGAGAAGCTCCACCCGCCCCGCGCGAGTCCAGCCGGCAACGCCGTTGCCTAGGCGGCGCGGACGTCGAGTTCGATCGGGCCTTCGGCGCGGCCGTGGATGAATTGGTCGACATAGGCGTTGCCGCTGTTGTCGATCTCGTCGACCTTGCCGTCCCAGACCAGTTCGCCCTTGTAGAGCATGGTCACCCGGTCCGCGATTTTCCGCGCACTGGCCATGTCATGGGTGATCGAGATGGCGCTGGCACCCAAGCCTCGCACGCTGTGGGCGATCAGCTCGTTGATCACGTCGGCCATGATCGGATCCAGGCCAGTGGTCGGCTCGTCGAAGAAGATGATCTCCGGGCGGGTCGCGATGGCGCGGGCGAGACCGACGCGCTTTTGCATGCCGCCTGACAGTTCTGCTGGCGAGAGGTCGGCGACATCGGCGCCGAGGCCGACCTGGGCCAACGTCTCGATCGCTTTTTCCTTGGCCTGATCTCTCGGCATGCGCTGGACCTGAAGAAGGCCGAACGACACATTTTCCCAGACCGGCAGGCTGTCGAAGAGAGCGGCTCCCTGGAACAGCATGCCGAATTTATGCATCACCTTTTCACGTTCGCCGCGGGAAAGGGTGGTCACCTCCTGACCATCGATCTCGATGCTGCCCTCATCCGGATCGAGGATACCGAGGACGCATTTCAACAGCACCGACTTGCCGGTGCCGGACCCGCCGATGACCACAACAAACTCGCCCTTGCCGACATCGAGGTCGATGCCGCGCAGGATGTGCTTGTCGCCGAAGCTCTTTTTCAAGCCGCGGATTTTTATCTTCGGCTCTGCCGTTTCGGACGCGCTGGCATCGCTGTTCATGAGCTGAAGAACACCTCCGTTACGATGTAGTTGGCAGTCAAAATCATAATCGAAGCCGACACCACGGCTTTGGTCGTGGCAGCGCCGACACCTTGAGCACCGCCTTTGGAATGGTAGCCCTGGTAACAGCCCATCAGCGCCACCAGGAAGCCAAAGACGGCTGCTTTGACCAAGCCGGAGATGACATCTTCGGCCTCAAGGTATTCAAGCGAGCTGCTCAGATATTCCTGGGCGCCGAAGTCAAGCTTGTAAACGCCTACAAGAAAGCCGCCGAAAACGCCGATGATGTCGGCGACCAGCACGAGGAAGGGCAGCATCAGCAAGCCGGCGATCACCCTTGGCCAGACCAGATATTTAAACGGGCTGGTGGAAAGCGTGGTGAGCGCATCGATCTGCTCGGTGACGCGCATGGTGCCGATCTCGGCCGCCATGGAGGCACCGACGCGTCCTGCGACCATCAGGCCGGCGAGCACCGGGCCGAGCTCTCTGGTCATGGAGAGCACGACGATGGTGGCGACGGCACTCTCCGCCTCGAAGCGGGAAAAGCCGGTGTGGCTTTGCAGCGCGAGCACCATCCCGGTAAAGATCGCCGTCAGCCCCACCACCGGCAGCGAATAATAGCCGATATCGACCATCTGGCGGATGATGGCGCGCGGATAATAGGGTCCGGAAACTCCCTGGAAGATCGCGCGGCTGGCAAACAGGGTCAGATCGCCGATGCTGAACAGCATGCCGAGGAAAGAACGGCCGATGAGGGCTAGGGGGTTCATAAAGCTCCGGTCCTTCGAACGTGTCATCGGTGGGCGCGACGTTTTGAAGCAATCGGCCTGACGTCTCGGAAAAGAGGTTCCTCGACATCGACGCCTTCACGTCGTTCCTGCGTCGATGTACTCCCTTATTGGCGCCGTATCAACTCTTCCCGCCATGTCGGTTCGACCGGGGGCGACGATGCTCCAGGTTTCCGGCTCATCGCCTTTCCTTGTCGATCAGCAAAAAGCGCTAAGGTCCGGACCGGGCATAGTGCTTCGTGAATCGCGTGCCAAGCCGTGTCAGCACTTCATAGCCGATGGTGCCGGCAGCATTGGCCAGCCGATCAACGCCGTCCGGACCCCAGATCAGATCGACCATGCAGCCGGGGTGAACGCTATTCGCGGGCAAAGACGAGATATCGAGGGTGATCAGATCCATGGAAATACGCCCTGCAACCGGCACGATTTCGCCGGCGACCCGGGCCGTTGCACTCTTGCCCGCACTGCGCAGATAGCCGTCGGCATAACCGACCGGGATGGTAGCGATACGCGCGCCTTTGGGCACGTCATAGGTGGCGCCGTAGCCGACCGTGCCGGCATGATCGACCTCGTGAACCTGGAGAACAGGGGCCTGCAAGGTGACCACGGAAAGCATCGGGTTCGGCTGATCCGGTGTCGGATTGACCCCATAGAGAGCCACGCCCGGGCGGCAAAGATCGAAGTGGAAGTCGGAGCCCAGAAAAATACCGGAGGAGTTGGCGAGGCTGGCCGGGATGGTCTGAAGATCGATGCGGCATCGCTCGAAGCGGGTGCGTTGCAGGGCGTTGAGCGGATTGGCCGGTTCTTCGGCCGACACCAGATGGCTGATCACCAGGCGGAGATCGATCACGTCCAGATGCTGATGATCGAAGTTCTCGATCTCCGCCATGGAAAAGCCGAGCCGGCACATGCCGGTATCGATCTGCAGGGCGGCGGGCAATTTGGTGTCGCGGGTAAGGGCGAAGGCGGCGTAGCGGGCAAGCTCGTCCGGGTGGTTCAGCACCGGGATCAGCCTGGCATCCGCGATGTCCTTTTCCGTGCCCTCGGCGAGGCCGTGCAGGACATAGATTGTCGCGTCGTCGAGGATGTCGCGCAAGGCGATGCCCTCAGAAGGATGGGCGACGAAGAAGGTTCTGCAGCCGGCGGCGCGCAAGCAGGCTGCGACTTCCTTGGCACCCAGACCATAACCATTGGCTTTGACCACGCCGCCGACCTCGCTTTTAGGCGCCAGCTGTTTCAGGCGGCGATAGTTGCTGCCGAGCGCATCGAGGTCGATGGTCAGAAGGCCAGCGGCCGTTCGATTAACGCCCATCGGCAATATTCTCTCGATATTCCATGTTGCAAAATTCCGAAAATTCGCCGTTGAAGATCAGCTGGAAATTGCCGATCGGACCGTTCCTCTGCTTGGCGATGATGATGTCGGCAACGTTGTGCGCTTCTTCCAGGCGCTTGGTCCAATTGGCATATTCTTCGTTGAACTTTTCGTCGTTCTGTCCGGGGCGGTGTTTGGGCTCGGCGCGGGCCAGGTAATATTCATCCCGGTAGATGAACATCACCACATCGGCGTCCTGTTCGATCGAGCCCGAACTCGCGAAGATCCGAGAGCTGCGGGCGTTTGTCTTCGCGCTGCTCGACTGCGCGGGACAGCTGAGAAAGCGCGAGCACCGGCACGTTCAATTCTTTGGCGATAGCCTTCAGGCTCTGGGTGATCTCGGAGATTTCCTGAACGCGGTTGCCTTGGCCGGCGGTGGTCACGGGACGAAGGAGCTGGAGATAGTCGACGACGATCAAGGACAGGCCGTGGCGGCGCATCAGCCTTCTCGCCCGGGTACGGAGCGCTGCCACCGATAACGCTGGCGTGTCGTCGATGAACAGCGGCCGGCCGGCCAGCGACTGACTGGCCTGGACCACCTTCTTGAATTCCTCGTCACCAAGCTTGCCACGGCGTAGATCGTCGCCGCCGATCCTGGCCTCGGTGGACAAGAGCCGCATGGTCAGCTGCTCGGCGGACATTTCGAGCGAGAAGATCGCCACGGCGAAATTGTTGCTTTGCAGGTTGTCGCGATATTTGCCAACGGCCCGGCGGGCCGCGGCATTGGCCGCCATGTTGATTGCAAGTGCGGTTTTTCCCATGCTGGGCCTGGCCGCGAGGATGATCAAATCAGAGGGCTGTAATCCGCTGAGCCGCTCGTCCATGGCATCGAGGCCGGTCGGCACGCCGGTAATCTGCTCTTTTTGCAGAAAAGCCGCCTCGATCATGGTGACGGTGCTGGTCAGAACGTTGGGGAAGCCTTTGAATCCGCCCTCGACCTCGCCCTCCTGCGCCAGCATGAAAAGCTGCTGCTCGGCCTTCTCGATCTGGTCGCGGCCGAACTCGGGGAGCGTCGGATCGAAGGCGCGATTGACCACGTCCTCGCCGACATGGATCAACCCCCGTTTCATCGCGAGGTCGTGGAGGAGGCGGCCGTAATCTTCGGCGTTGAGAATGGTTTCGGCGGCACGCGCCAGCCCTGACAGATAGCGGGCACCATCGAGCTCGCGCAGCGCCTCGTCCTCGTCGAAGGCCACCTTCAAGGTGACGTGATCGGCAAGGCGCCCGCCCTCGATCAGACGGGTGACCGCCTCGAAGATCCGGCGATGCACCGGCTCGTAGAAATGGTCGGGACGCAGGTATTCGGAGATCCGGTGGTAGGCCTCGTTGTTGATCAGAATGGCCCCGAGCAGCGCCTGTTCCGCCTCGATATTGTGCGGCTGACTGCGAAAGCCTGCAGGCAACTGCGTGGTGGTTGGTTCAGCTTCGATCAGATCGGTGCCGGTCATGATGCGCTCATTGTTGTTAAGGCAAAGAGGGTATCACAACGAACCGACGAGATTCTTCTATTATTTTACTCACAGCCGGTGGAAATCGTGGAGAACTCGTAAGGGTCTCGCGACCGTGCAGGCCGCGTATCCCGTCAACCCGGCATGGCCGATGACTTCGCCATTGAGAGCCCGTCCGAGTTTGAATAACCATGATGCCCTTCGAGCCAGGCATTGATTTGTTCCGGCCGGCCGCGCATTTCCTCGAATTGCGCCTTGGCGAATTCGGCGGTGACCGGATTGTAGGTCACGGTCTCCTCATTCACGGTCGTGGCTAGTTCGACCAGGCCGAGCGCCATGCGAAAGGCCAGATATTCCGACGTCGTAAACCCGGCTCTCAGGCAAAGCGCAGTAAGACCGCGTTTGTCGCCGCCATAGAGTAGATTGCGGATGCGCCTGAGGTCGAGCTTGGCCGCAACGACCAGGGAAAATTCGACAAGATCGATATTCCGGTCCCGCAAAAACCCGATGATATCGCACGGCGTCAGGGTGCCGGCGTCGTGGCGTCTCTTCAGATTGTGGAGCAGTTGGTTGAGGCGCTTGCTGTCGCGTGGGAGCTGGTGGCGTGCGGAACCGCAAATCTGGCCCAGGAGTTGAGCGGCCTCGCCTTTGGTCATGGCTTTTTGCGTAATGGCGTTCCATTTGAGCTGTTGGCCGAGTGCCGTGACATGCTTTTGTGTGACCTCGAAGGGAAGATTGGGGCGCCGCTTCAAACATTCTGAAATCATCGGGTTTGCCTGTCCCCAGTCGAAAATCCAGTCAAGGGTCGCTTCGGATAGGTCCGCTTCACCGTTCTCGACCAGGCGCGAAACCACTCTTGTTGTCCCTTTATGCTCGATCAACAGCTCAACCACGGCAGCATTCAGGGGCTTTCGGCCGGCGATCGCCAACGCATAGGGTTCCGGCATCTTCTGGATGATGCCTTGAAGCTCCATATCGCTTAGAACCGGGCTGGCTTCTAGAAGGTGGGCCGCGATCTCCAGGTCGTCATGGGCGAGCAGCGCGGCTACGGCAGGGGGCAGATGGCGGCTCGATTTGATTTCCTCGGCAAATCTCAACCGAACCTTTTTCGAGCGATCTCTCGAGAACAGTTGGAGAATGTCGTCGGTGAGCTTGCGCGACTTGCCGTGGTTGAGCCGATCATATTGAACCGCGAACTTGGCGGCGATACTGGCCCGAACCTCTTCGCCGCCATCTGATTTGAGCGCGTTGATATCGTCGAGCGAAAGGCCTGTTGCCATCTCGATCTCGGCACCGTCCACAGGACCCGGGCCGGCGGCTGGCTTGGTGCTTTCATCAAGGTCGGCTACGCTTTGCTCAGAGGCTCCCATCTTGAAATTCCCAGCTCTACCAGAACACAATGCACCGATGCATTCTGGTCGCGCCGGGTTAAGCATTCGTTTCTCCGAGCGGAGAGAATGATGCTGTGGGCTCCATTCCAACGCTTTTCATTGGGTACGGTCGATGAGTTCATCCCTTGATTTTCAAGCAGCCATAGCGCCAGCCGGGGTTGCTGCCGAAATTTGCCGTGGGGTCACCAGAGCCCTGATCGAGGCTGATCACGGCGTGTTGCCGGAGCTGTCGCTGGCGAATGGCCGACGTGCCGATTTGGTCGCCATCGATCATCTCGGCAAGATCACGATCGTCGAGGTCAAGTCCTGTCTTGCCGATTACCGTGCTGATCATAAATGGCGGGACTATCTGGACTATTGCGATCTCTTTTACTTTGCCGTGGCTGACGCTTTTCCAAGAGATATTTTGCCAAAAGACGAGGGATTGATGATCGCAGATCGATTTGCCGCAGAGATCCTGCGTCCTCCCCAACACCGTCCCCTGAGCGCGGCGCGGCGCAAGGCGATGCTGATCCGGATCGCCAGGCTGGCCACTGGGCGGTTTCAAAGTCTTGCTGGGGAATAAATGTAGATTGGCGTCGAAGTTATTATTATTTGCATATAATTAGCGTATTTTTGAAATGTAAGTATTTTGTTGATTAATTTCCGTATACGAAGAATTGTATTTAAAATGATTTACTTATGGATACTTAATACTTCACCATTCTTTAACCGCATCGAGTTAAGATCGTCGAAGGATTAGCTTTGTCGGCGTATCGATACTGTCATGGCTGATCTTGCACAAGACTTCCAGGAGCTTCGGGCCATGATCAGTTCTCAACACCAAGCAACGCTCACGAGGCTTGTCAGGGTCGCTCGAAGAGTAGGGAATGATCTTGCATGGCGATTTCTCGCCGATCAGCGGGGTGCCATCGTTGCCATGATCGCTCTCTCGATGGTCCCGATCTTCGTGGCCTTCGCCTTGGCCATCGATTTGGGGCGGGGCTATCTCCTGAAGTCGAAATTGTCTTATGCCATCGATGCCGCCGGGCTGGCCGGCGGCCGCGCCTTCGATAGCGATCTGCGCGAGCAGGACATCTTGATGTTCTTTGATGCCAACTTTCCCGAGCATTACATGGGAGCGGAACTCTTGGGCGGCGGCCCCTCGGTGACCTTCAACGACAGTGAAAACACCGTCACCATCGATGTCGAAGCCACGCTGCCGACGCAGTTCATGAGCGTTGCCGGCGTCGATACGGTCACGGTATCGGCCCATTCGGTGGTCCAGCGCGAGATGCGCGGCATGGAACTGGTGCTCGTCATGGACAATACAGGCTCCATGCGCAGCTCCGGCAAGATCGATACCATGAAGGACGCCGCCACCGAACTGGTGGACATTCTCTATGGCGATCGTGAAACGGTCCCGAATTTCTGGGTGAGTTTGGTGCCTTATGCCGCCACCGTGAACATCGGTACGGATCACAGCCATTGGCTGGTCCAGCAAAACTATGACAGCGATGCCGCCTGGCTTGCCGCCGACCCTAACGGCGATGAGCGTTTCGGCTATCACCCCGATCATTATCAGCCCACCAGCTGGAAGGGATGTGTCGAGGCGAGAAGCTACCCCAATGACAGCAACGACGAGCTTTGGGGCGAAGAGGCCTGGTATCCTTATCTCTGGCGTACCACCCAGGACGCCTTCCTCAACCCGGATCACGATCCCGAGGCTGAGGCGTATGACGAAGACGATAGTTCGACCTGGGGCGAATTCTTGAATGGCGACAATCAGTGGGACCCTGATGGGTCGCAATCCGCCTTGAAGGAGGAGAATGGCGACCAGAATGATGGCACCGGTCCCAATCTCGGCTGCGGGCCGGCGATCACGCCCCTGATCGCGGAAAAGACCACCATCCAGGATGCCATCGACGAGATGCTGCCCTGGCATCGTGGCGGCACCATGGCCAATCTCGGTCTTGCCTGGGGCTGGCGGACCATATCGCCGAAATGGCGCGGCGTCTGGGGGGGAGACAGCCCGGCAGACCTGCCGCTTGCCTATGAGACGCCGAGCATGCAAAAGGTCGTGATCCTGCTGACCGACGGCGTCAATGAATGGTACGATTGGCCAGGTGCCAAGACGTCCGTCGACGGCGAGGATCATTATTCAGGTCTGCCGGGGAACAACAAATATCCCGGCAGCCACGACGACGATTACCGGAGCGACTGGCCGGGTGCCGACTACACGTCCTACGGCCGACTGAGCGAGGGCCGGCTCGGGACCACCAGCAACAACGGCGCCAAGGCTGAGGTCAATGATCGGATGATGGAGCTCTGCAATGCCATGAAGGCCGAGGATATCCTTCTCTACACCATCACCTTCCGTCTCAATGACAGCGCGACCCGCGGTCTGTACGAAAACTGCGCCACCAGCGTCGATCACTATTTCGACAGCCCGAGCAACAGCGATCTGCAGCAGGTGTTCGTCGAGATCGCGAACGAACTGAGCAATTTGCGGATTGCCGAGTGACTCGTTGGTCGAGCGCAACACATGCCCTCTCCCCCTCCCAACCGCCCGACATGATCGGTGACGCTGCGGGTGGACGGGACGGGGAGAGGGCCGGTGCCGCCTGGAAGAAGATGCCGCCATGGCTTGCATGACCGTCATCGCACTGTATTTTGGCAGGCGTCATCAAACCGATCATGACGGTGACTTTTCCAGAGCCGCACGGACGTGCCGAGAATGCACCCTCTTTTTGGCGCCGATCTTCGAAGCTTGGCGCGTCTCCTTACGCAAAATGGCCCGGTATCCTTCCCCAACATGCCGATGGCTGCAGCTGTTGGGCTCTCGGCTCTTGGACGCTTGCCGTTCACCGTCGGTGAGCGCGGCATGGTGGCTTGGCAGAAAAGGCAGATGGCACCCATGCCGGCGCCGATTTTCATCGTCGGCCATTGGCGAAGCGGGACCACGCATCTGTACAACCTTCTGACCAGATCGACCTTTGGCTTCGTCACGCCGATTGCCGCCGGCATGCCCCACGAGTTCTTGACGCTCGGTCACTGGCTTCGCCCGCTGCTGATCAAAATGCTGCCCAAGACCCGCTATGTCGATCAGGTCAAGGTAGGCCCGGATTCACCCCAGGAGGACGAAATCCCGCTCGGTTCCATGAACCCGATCTCGTTTTATCATGGCATCTATTTCCCGAAACGGTTCGATCGGCATTTTCGTCGCAGCATGTTTCTAGAGGAATGCAGCGCGAAAGAGATCGAGGCATGGCAAACCGCCATGATACACTTGATGGACAAGAACTGGCTCGATCACGGTCAGCGCCTGGTGATCAAGAACCCGACCTATACCAGCCGGATACCGCACCTTCGGGCTGTCTATCCGGACGCCAGGTTCATCCATATCTACCGCAACCCCTACGAGGTTTTTCGCTCGACCAAGCGTTTTTACCGGACGCTCCTGGAAATGTTCGCCTGGCAGCCCTTCGATCATGTGGATATCGATCATTTCGTGCTGGAGGGCTACAAGCGCATGATGGATCGGATGGAAGACGACAAGCGAACCTTGCCGCAGAACCGCTTTGTCGAGCTTCGTTTCGAGGATCTGGAAGCTGACCCGCTGGCCGAAGTCAGGCGGATCTTTGGGCAATTGGAGCTGGGTGATACCGCAGCGATCGAGCCTGCGATCATCGCCTATCTGCCAACCATCGCGGATTTCAGGAAAACCGCGTTCGAGCCCTGTCGATGGGAACGCGGCCTGGTCGAGCGGCATTGGGCCTCTTTCCTCGACCAGTTCGGTTACGGGCTGCCCAGCCATTGAGGCACAGCAAGACCTGGTGGTACAGCAAGACCGGGAGACACAGCAAGATCTGCGCGTTCCAATGCCCCATTTGCCGGCACCGGAGGATGTGGCTGATCATCGACACCCGACCAGGATAGTCGCCACGGGCCGACAATGACTCTTGAGATTTTTTGCACGACAGAAGATGTTCAACGCCATGAAAAGAGAACGTCAGCAGGTTAAAGCCTTTTTCGGTCAAGCCCCTTCAGCGCCTGCCTTGTTATTTGCCAGCGGCTTCGATGCGAAGATTTTTTCTTGGCGGCAGACTGAGGTGAGGCTTTGAGCATCGCTGTGGTCACCGGCGGCAGTGGCTTTATCGGACAGCATCTGGTCGATCAGCTCCTTGCCAGGGGGGAGACGGTCAGGATTGTCGATCTAGAGGCGCCGCCGATGATGCAGGCAGGCGTCACCTTCATCCAAGGATCGGTGACCGATCGAACGTTGGTCGATGCCGCGATCGAAGGGGCCCGCTACGTCTATCACACCGCCGCCATTCCTCATCTTTGGGTGCCGGACCCTCTCGTCTATCAGGAGGTCAATGTCGATGGCACCAGGACCGTCTTCGAGGCTGCGGCGAAGGCCGGCGTGGAGCGGGTGGTGCATACATCGAGCGCTGCGGTCCTGACCGGCCGGAACATCGGCGGCGATCTCGTGACTTTGGATGAAACCCACGAGACCGCGGAGACCTGTCTCTTCGGCCATTACGCCAAATCGAAATGGCGTGCTGAGGCGCTGGCCAAGCGCTATGCCGATCGCCTCTCCATCGTCGTCGTGCGGCCAACCTTGCCGCTTGGTCCGGGGGACCGCCACATGACGCCGCCGACCTGCATGCTGCAGGATTTCATCAATGGCGACGCCCCCGCCTACATGGATTGCCTCTTGAACATCATCGATGTCCGCGATGTCGCGGCAGGCCATATTCTGGCTTGCGCGCGCGGGCGATCGGGCCAGCGCTATATTTTGAACCAGCACGCCGTCGACATGGCGACCTTTCTTCGACATCTGGAAGCACTGACCGGCCGCGCCATGCCGCGATGCCGTATCCCGGGAATGATCGCCTTGCTCGCCAGTGCTGCCAATGAGGCCTGGTCGACGCTTGTTACCAAGCGGGCGCCGCGAGCGCCGCTTGCCGGCACCCGCATGGGGGTAAGGCCGGTGCGCTTCAGCAACCATCTCGCTCGCGCCATGCTGGGGTTACCCTCTACCCCCCTCCTGCAGACCTTGATCGATGCCGTGAGCTGGCTTTCGGAAAGGAACCATCTTGCGGCCTCTCAGGAGAAATCGGCTCTGGTGTTCAGTGAGCGTTAACCAACTCTAAAGAAATTCCTATTAAGGCTTGGTAATACAAAACGACGGCCTGGATGGCTGCCGAACGCCTCGCGACGACTTCACGGCGTCGTGTCGATCTGCGATTTGCAATTTGGCGTCGATGGTGGGAAGCATCGTTATCGAGACAAGTCATTCCTGGAGGAACACACCTTGCGCTATCTCCCCCTGATCCTGGCAGCCGCCGTGATGGTCGCCGGCGCCGCTCAAGCCGGTCCGCAATATGTGGACGAAAGCAAATTCGCGGCCAGCGGCTATGACGTGGTCGCCTATCAAAGTCTGGAACAGGCCCCGGTGGGCCAGCCCCAGCACGAAGCGGTGCCAGGTAAAGCCAGCATCACCGCAGACTACAATGGTGCCACCTGGGCCTTTTCAACCGAGGAAAACCGCGACAAGTTCCTGGCAGATCCAGCCAGATACGCCCCCCAATATGATGGCCATTGCGCCTATGGCGTAGCCCAAGGCGGCAAGGTGCCGGGCAATCCCAATCTCTGGCGCATCGTCGACGGCAAGCTCTACTTGAACATCAATCCGCCGGTCGTGGGCTTTTGGGAAGCGGACATTCCGGGCCAGATCAGCACGGCTGAAAGCAATTGGACCAAACTGGAGAGCCAGGACGCGTCGGCCAAGAGCTGGAAGGCGATCAAGGCGAACGACAGCACCTACACCCAATCAGCCCCGATCGATGGCTGAAGGATCATGAACTTCTGCTAAATCTGTTCAGCATAAGGAGCTGCATGATCGGCTCTCTTGCCCGGTCATGCGGCTATCTGCTCGTCCAAAGGAGATGAAGATGAAGTCAAAGACGACGGTTCTGAGCTCGGCAATGGTTGCCGGCGCCGTTGCGGTGGCGCTTTCAACCGCAGGCACGCAGCCAGCCAATGCACAAGCCAAGGAAAAGTGCTACGGGATCTCGCTGGCTGGGCAAAATGACTGCGCCGCCGGCCCTGGCACGACCTGTGCCGGCACGTCGACCATCGATTACCAGGGCAATGCCTGGACCCTGGTGCCCGGGGGTGACTGCGAAAAATATGGTGCCGAGGGTCAGTCGGCCGAATATGAACTTCCTGAAGGCCGTACCGGCTCGCTAGAGGCGCTGGAACGCGACCTGCCGACCGGCTGAGGTCTGGGTGGCGCTGCCCTTATGTCGTTGAAGGATGGATTGATGCCTTGTCCCAAAGACATAGCGGCACGGGCCGGGGTCGGCCTGAAGGCCGAGCATTACGAGGCGATCCTCGCCGCCAAGCCGGATATCGGCTGGTTCGAGATCCATGCCGAGAACTACATGGGCGCTGGCGGTCCACCCCATCATTACCTCGAACGGATCCGGGAGCTCTACCCCATCTCTCTGCACGGGGTAGGGCTCTCGATCGGTTCCGACGGGCCGCTGGACCAGGATCATCTGCAACGGCTGAAAATGCTGAACGAGCGCTACAGGCCGGGCCTGTTCAGCGAGCACCTCGCCTGGTCCACCCATGAAGGCCTCTATTTCAACGACCTCTTGCCGGTTCCCTATACCGAGGAAACCGTGCAGCGGGTCGCTGGTCATATCAGCCAGGTGCAGGATGCCCTTGGCCGGCAGATGCTTTTGGAGAACCCTTCCACCTATGTCACCTTCGACGACAGCACCATGAGCGAGATCGCTTTTCTCGAAGCGGTGGTTCGAGAGAGCGGCTGCGGTCTCTTGCTGGACGTCAACAATGTCTTCGTTTCGGCGGTCAATCATGGCTTTTCGCCCGAGCGCTATATCGATGAATTCCCGCTCGATCTGGTGGGCGAGATCCACCTCGGCGGCCATGCCGAGGATGAAGACGACCAAGGCGATCGTCTGCTGATCGATGCCCATGACCGGGAAATCGCCGATCCCGTCTGGTTGCTCCACGCCCGTGTCATCGGAAAAGCCGGTAGACGGCCGACCTTGGTCGAGTGGGACAATCATGTTCCTGCATGGGACGTCCTGTTCGTCGAAGCCGAGCGCGCCGAACGGGTGCTGCAACAGCAAGCTGCAAGCGAGGCCGATGCGCTCGCTGTTTGAGACCCAAGCCGGTTTCGCCCTCGCCCTCAGGCACCCGGACCGGCCAGCCCCGGACACATTGGCAGCGCCTGCAGGTCAACTGCCAAAGCGGCGCTTCGATATCTACCGCAACAATGTCGTCGTCGGCGTGATCGAGACTCTCAGGGCTACGTTTCCAGCGGTCGAAAAGCTCGTCGGTGCTGCGTTCTTCAGCGCTGCAGCAAGAGTTTATCTCGAACAGGAACCACCACGCTCGCCCCTGCTGTTTCGCTATGGCGAGACCTTCGCGGATTTTCTCGATGCATTCCCGCCGGCGGCCTCGGTGCCTTATCTCGGCGACATCGCTCGTCTGGAATGGGCGCGGCTGCAAGCCTATCACGCGGCCGATCGGGCGCCGATCTCGATCGATGGTCTGGGTGAGGTGCCGGCGGACAAGCTTGGCCAGGTGACATTCGAGCTGCATTCCTCGCTTGCCCTGATCAAATCGCCATGGCCGGTGGTCTCGCTATGGGCGGCAAGCACGGAGCGCGCATCGTCGGATGATGTCGATATGGCGCGGCCGGAAGAGGCTTTGATTATTCGACCGTCAATGGACGTCGACACGCGCCTTCTTCCTGCCGGTGGTTTTAACTTCATGATTGCGTTAAAAGAGGGTGCTGCGCTTGAGCAGGCGGCTTTGCGGGCCATGAAGGCGCTGGAGGGTTTCGACTTGGCCTCGCATCTCCAGGGGCTTTTCGAGATTGGTGCGGTGACGGCGATCAACAACGACAATCATCAACGCGAAGGATAAGGATTGATGTTCAGCCTCATCACCAATCTGCATGATAAGGTCTTCGGCTTTATCCAGCGAGGCTTTGAGAACTGGTTCCTGGGCTTGTTCGCCCGCCTGGTCTTCGCCGCCGTGCTTTTCTTCTATTTTTTCAACTCGGCCAAGACCAAAATAGGTGAGGGTGCCCTCGGATTTCTCACCATCACCGACAACGCCTATTTTCAGATTCTGCCGAGTGTCGTCGAGCAATACGGGTTCGACGTCTCGCAAGTCCCGACCTTTCCCTATAAGCTTATCGTGATGGCCGGCACCTATGGCGAGATCATCTTGCCGATCCTGATTCTCCTCGGCCTCTTCACCCGCATCGCAGCGCTAGGGATGATCGGTTTCGTGCTCGTGCAGAGCTATGTCGATATCGCTTTTCACGCTGCTGATGAGAAAACCATCGGTGCCTGGTTCGACCGCATCTCTGACTCGGCGATTCTGGACCAGCGTGCCCTTTGGGTTTTTCTTCTGGTCTACCTCGTCATTCGCGGCGCCGGTGCCATCTCGCTGGATTATCTCTTCCACGGCCGGAATGCGGCCACACACTCATCGAGATATGCTCGCATGACCGCCTGATCGCCGAGGAGAACGTCACTCCTCGACATCCCGCCCGGTGCTTTCGTCAACTCGGCGGCAGCGCCGCCGGAAAGCTGACCACGCTGTCGAAATCCGGCCTGGGGCGCTCATGGGGCAGCTCTATCGCGGTGCCGATCGAGACAAAGCCGATGACGTGCTGGTCCAAGGGAACGCCAAGCGTTTTTTTGACCCGATCGTCGTAAGCGGGCCATTCCGTCAGCCATTGCGCGGAAAATCCGAGAAGTGTCGCCGCATTCAAGAGGTTCTGACATACGGCACCGCATGACAGAAGCTGCTCGATCTCCGGGATCTTATGCCCCCGATGGAGACGGCTGCTGACCACGATCAGCACCGGCGCCCGGCTCGGGCGGGCTCGCTCCGCCTCGATCTGGTCGTCACGCGCGTCCATGTTGTCGGCTGCGTAAATCCGGGCGAGCACATCACCAAGCTCGGCTTGCGCCGGTTTTCTCAAAACCTGCAAGCGCCAGGGCCCGATCTTGCCATGGTCCGGCACGCGAAGTCCGACCTTCAAGATCTGCTCCAGCTCATGATCCGAAGGCCCCGGTTCCCCAAGGTTTTTCGCCACGACCGAACGTCGCTTCAACAATGTCTCAAGCGCTGACGGATTTGCCGGGGTCAACGAGGGTTCTCCAGGATCTTGAGGCTGATCATCACATCTCGGGCGGGCTCTCGAGGCCAGCCTCTTCTTTCAAGCGGCTTCTTGATAAGAAGTGCAACCGAAGCGTGCCGAAATCACATAAAGATTTGCCAAATGTGATCTCGGTCATGTTTCGTTCATTTTTTCTGCACGATAATACCATCATAAAGACAGCTCAAAAGGAAGCATCGAAACAAGAGACGTGGAGGGCAGCATCATGGAAACGATCAGCCATCACGGCCAAAAACAATGCATCAAGGGCGACCGGGTCGATAATTTGTACGATCGAGAGGTTGCGGAGAGGGCTGAAATCAACCTTTTAACCAAGGTGGCGAAAGGCGGCTTCCAACGTTTCTCATTGGCCTGGCTCCTGGTGGATCGCCAATGGCAGATCGTCGCCTTCGCCGAATAGCGGCGACCCGCCGCTTGGGTGACTTCTTGGACATGCTACCTCGCGTCGTCCTGTGGCCAGGTTGTCGGCCGGGTACTCGCCTCGATCTCAGGTTCTGCTAGACTGTCTGCCTTCATCGGCAAGCAGGATGTTGGTATGTTGAACCGCCGAACTTTTCTTGGAACCAGTACGGTTGCAGGTCTGAGCTCGTTGGCGCATCGAAAGGCCGGTGCCGCCCAGCCAGTGATCAAGCGCCATGTCACCCTCGGCAAGACCGGGTTGCAGGTCTCGGAAATCGGCTTCGGCTCGGCGAGTTCGCAGGATGCTTCCCTCGTCCGTCATGCCCTGGAGCGCGGCGTGAACTTTTTCGACACGGCCGAGAGCTACCGTTTCGGCTGGTCCGAAGAGGCGATGGGCGAGGGGCTGAAGGGCGTTTCTCGCGACAAGGTCGTCCTGAACTCTAAAACCAAAGCCGGCGCCTCGGCCAACGAGGCGGAGATGATGGCAGCACTCGAAGGCAGCCTGAAGCGCCTGCAGACCGATTATCTTGATCTTTACTTCAACCACGCCGTCAACAGCGTCGATCGAATGCAGAACGAGGCCTGGGCGAACTTTACCGAAAAGGCCAAGCAGCAGGGCAAAATCCGCTTTCGCGGCATGTCCGGCCATGGCAGCCGCCTTGCCCAATGCCTCGATTACGCCATCGACAACGACCTGGTTGACGTCATCCTTTGCGCCTACAGCTTCGGCGAGGATCCGGATCTTTACGCCAAGCTGCGCCACACCTTCCACTTCGTCGCCATCCAGTCCGATCTGCCCCCTGTCCTGGACAAGGCGCGCGCAAAGAACATCGGCGTGATCGCCATGAAGACCCTGATGGGTGCGCGCCTGAACGACATGCGCCCTTTCGAGGAAGAAAACCGAACCTACGCCCAGGCGGCCTTGCGCTGGGTGCTTTCCAGCCCAAGGGTCGATGCCGCGCTGATCTCCATGACCAGCCTGGACAAGATCGACGAATATGTCGGTGCTTCCGGCCAGGAGGACGACAGGGCGGGTGACGTCGAGCTGCTCGGCCGCTACGCCGCGCTGCAATCCGGTCGCTATTGTCGCCATGGCTGCGATCTTTGCGAGGGCGCCTGCCCCGAAGGCGTCGAGATCGCCGAGGTGCTGCGCACCCGCATGTACGACGTCGACTACCGCAATCCGGCGCTGGCCGTCGAAGATTACGCCAAGCTCGGCGGCAGCGCGGCCGCCGCATGCCTGACATGCGAGCATCAGGCCTGCCTGAACGCCTGCCCCCTCGGCATTCCGATCCCCGACTTCACCAAAGACGCGGCTCGCCGCTTCGGCTAAAGATCGCCACCAAAATGACCCGCTTTCTCGCTCACTGGCTGATCATCCTGGCCGCCTGGACCCTGGTGATCAAGTTCGCCTTTCCGATCATCTATGACGCAGCCTACGGCCACCCGCAGGGCACCCACATCTACTGGGACTTCTGGTGGGTCGCCCACCTCTGGCTCGCCTACGCACTCCTGCGCTGGCAGCCCTATACTTATTGGCTGGCGATGGGCGTGTCGGTGGTCGAAATCATCATCATCGTTACCAAGTTTTTCTTTTTTTTACCCGAGCCCACTTGGGATATCTGGCAGACCAACTGGTTCATCAACAAGCTGTTCGTGCTCGCCTGCTTCATGGTGATGCTCGGATATTTTTATGCGAGACGGCGCGATCTCGAGATACGCAATCGAAGCCCGCAACGGCGTGAGGCTCGCTCGGAGATGCTCTGATTGCGCGCATGAGTTCCGGGCTCGGACATCCATTAGGATTGATGCGTCAACGCCACCATCAGGCGCAGAACGTCCACTTGGCGACCCCTGACGGCGTTCAAGCCCTTGACGGCATTGAAACCGTTGGATTGACCCTGTAGGCATGCTCTCCATCGTGAATGATTGAAAAAGAGGCAAATACAATGCGTAAGAGATTAACGATTTTGGCCTTGACACTTTTGGCTGTCGGTGCCTGCAGTTCGACGGGCCAAGTGACCGTTTTGAAAGCGAAATCCGAAGCAATCAGGCCGGCCTCGACCGTAGCGCTCGCCCTCGATAGCAGCCCTTCGGCAGGCGACCCGCAGCATGCCGCGGAGGCGCTCGGCCTGGTAGAAGAGGACCTGAGCGAAAAGCTGGTGACAACCGGCGGTTTTCAACAGGTTGTCGAGGCCGGTCAACCGGCGGACTACACGATGAAGGTCACCCTCAACAAGGTAACGAATCTACCTTACGTCGCCCGTCATTTCGGTGGTATCTACGGCGCGGTCAACGTCGTGAATGGCGACGTTGCGCTGATCGATAATGCCAGCGGTGTCGAACTGACCAAATATTCGGCCAGTGTGAACGGCGCCAAACATGCCTGGGCAGCGGAAAGCAGTTTTGAAGGAACGGTTGGCGCTTTCGACAACAAAGTTATCGAAGGTCTCAACTAAGGCCTTTTCCGACGGGCCGGCCCGCTCCCCCTCTCGATCAACGTGATGCGAGGGTAACCTTGGCGTGGTGGAGAGGGGAGCGGGCTGGCGCCGAATTCGCTTGATGCGAAAGTGCCCCGGCGGGTGTGTGAACGCGACCTAAGCTACCGCCCCGACGGGCTGATCCAGCTCAAGCCGCAAACGCTCCTCGCTTGCCATGTGGCGAAGGTGGACGGTGCGGTTGTAGAAGCTGTCGGTGGGCTCGGTTCTCGTGATGTTGACCACGGTGGAGGCTGAAAGCTCCGCCTTGAACAGCTCGTACATCAGCTTTCGATGATCCTCGGCAAGGGCAGCGCCGACGTCATCCAGCACCACATAGCTCGGTTTGTGCAGGAGAAGGCGGGCGAAGACCAGGCGCTGCTGCTGATCGAGAGAGAGCGATTTGTCCCAGCGTTCGTGCTCGTCGATCAGCGGGATCAGATGATCGAGCTGGACGCGTTCGAGCACCGTTTTGACGTCGGCGTCAGCAAAGCTGTCAGTGGTGCTCGGATAAGTGACCGCAGCGCGAATGCTGCCGAGCGGCAGATAGGGCCGCTGGGGCAGGAACATCATGCCGTTTTGCTTGGGGATGCCGATCTTGCCGGTGCCCCAGGGCCAGATACCGGCCAGCGCTCGGAAGAGGCTGCTCTTGCCGCTGCCCGGGTCGCCGACGATCGCCAGATGTTCGCCCGGGTTCCACTTTGATCCGGTCCTCACTGAGCACGGCCCGGCCGTTGGGGAGCAGCACCTGAAGATTGTCCATCTCGAGGGAGCCATCCTCGTGCTCGCTGCGCTCGATCCTGGGCGCGCCTTCGCCCATGGTTTCAAGACGTTGAAGACTGTCGCGGTATGAGGTGACGCGCAGCAGCGTCGCCCGCCAGTCGGCGATGCGCGGGAAGTTGTCGACGAACCAGCGCAGCGCGTTCTGCACATGATTGAATGCACCGACCACCATCATCAGGCCGCCAAAGGAGAGCGTGCCGTTGAAAATAGCCGGGAGCGGCCACCAGGATCGGGACGATCAGGGCGAGCCAGCCGTAGCCGGACGTGATCCAGGTGAGCCTGCGCCAGACCATTGGCGAGCTGGCGGGTGATGTCGATGACGCGCGTGACCGGCGGATTGAGGGCGCGGCGCTCGTCATGCTCGCCGCCGTAGAGGGAGATGCCCTCGGCACTTTCGCTGATGCGCACCAGGCCGAAACGAAGATCGGCTTCGCGGGCATAGCGCTCGGCGTTGATGTCGATCAGCGGACGTGCCGACCAGCCAGGTCAGCCAGGAGCCGCTGAGCGCATAGATGAGCGCGCACCAGACCAGATAGCCGGGAATGGTGAAGCTGGGCGCAGCCTTCGAAGGCGAACACCACCTGGTTGGAGAGACCCCAGAGCACGCCGATGAAGCGCGAGCAGCAGCAGCGTGGAGCGCAACAGCCCGATCGCAAGATCGGCGCCGAATTCGGTGAGCCGCTGGCAATCCGCCTGCATGCGCTGATCGGGATTCTCGCCGATTTCGCCGGCAAAGCCCAGCAGATAAGCGCGTTTCGGCGAGAGCCATTGGTCCAGGAGGTCATGGGTCAGCCATTCACGCAGACGAACCTCCAGCATTTCGCGGATCCAGGTTTCGGCGACGACCAAGGTCAAAAGTACGGCGACGATCAGAATGAAGACGCCGATCTGCATGACGAAGGCGTCGGCATTGGCGCTGCTCCAGCGCGTTGTAGAAAGTCGCCCTTCCAGTTGTTCAACCGAACCTGGCCGATCATGTTGAGACCGATCGCCACCACGATGCCGGCTGAGAGGAGCCAGATGCGAAAACGGTGCGGTGAGGTGGCAAGTGCCCGCCAAAGTGTTTTGAGCTGGCGAAAAATCGTGTAGGTGTTCTGCTCTGGGCGACGTATTGCTTGCCGTCCTGGCCTAGACCCACTTTGGAAGCCTCGCTCACCGCCATGCTTGGATCACCCCGTTGTGACCGATACCACCGACGACCCTGCCTGCCGAAATTGCGGTGTTTCGAACCGGTGGGCTGGTATCAGTAACGATCTCTCATGACTCACTCCGCTCACGCCATATGGCAGCTTAGAACTATACCGGTATTATTAAGAGATTAGGTTTCTTTGTGAAAAACGACACGAGTTGGACAGAAAATAACATGACTAAATCGACGTCGACGGTCCGGGTCGAAGAGCTCATCAAGACAATGACGCTCGAAGAGAAAATTGGCCAGATGACCTTGATTTCCGCCAATCTGGCAGTGACCGGCCCGAAAGTGCCTGGGGACTATATGGCCGCTCTCCGCGAGGGGCGAATTGGTACCGTCAGCAGCTTGTTCGGTGCGGAACAAACCCGCGACGTTCAACGGGTTGCGGTCGAGGAGACTCGTCTCGGCATCACCCTTGCTCTTCGCCCTCGACGTCATTCACGGTCACCGGACGGTGTTTCCGATCCCGCTTGCCGAGGCCGCCACCTTCGATCCCGACCTTTGGCAACGAACAGCACGGGCGTCTGCTCTAGAAGCGACAGCCGACGGTGTCAACTTCAACTACGCCCCGATGCTCGATGTTTCTCGCGATCCGAGGTGGGGACGCATCGCCGAAGGGCCGGGTGAGGACCCCTGGCTCGCGTCGGTTTTCGCCATCGCCAAGGTGCGCGGCAACCAGGGTGACGATATCGCCAAGCGCCGATTGCTGGCGGCGACCGCCAAGCATCTCGCTGCCTACGGGGCGGCGATCGCCGGACGCGATTATGCGTCGGTCGATATCTCGGAGCGCACGTTTCTCGAAGTCTACATGCCGCCCTTCAAGGCAGCGGTCGAGGCCGGGGCCGTCGCCATCATGCCGGGGTTCCATGACCTCGCCGGCGTGCCGATGACCGCCAACAAGGCCGTTCTCAACGATCTGGTCCGTGACCAGTGGGGCTTCGATGGCGTGATGATCAGTGATTACAACGCGGTCACCGAGCTTTTGGCCCACGGCACAGCCCGCGATATCGTCGAAGCCGCTGCCGCTGCCCTCAAGGCGGGAGTCGACATCGATCTGATGGGAGATGCCTACGCCAAGGGCTTGCCGGATGCCTTGAAAAGGGGCCTGGTGACCATGGAAGATATCGACCAGGCGGTCGATCCGCATTCTCACACTCAAAGAGGAGCTTGGTCTGTTCGATGATCCTTTTGCCCGCGGCCAGGATGATTTCCTCCCACCGCTCCAGGTCAAGGCGCATGAGAACCTGGCACGTGAGGCCGGCAAACGCTCGATCGTGCTCCTGACCAACCACGACAACATTCTGCCGCTACGTAACCCGCCCGTCCGCCTGGCGGTGATAGGGCCGCTTGCCGATAATCAGGAGGAAATGCTTGGCCCCTGGTCGATTGTCGGCAAGGGCGAGGATATGGTCTCGATGCTGGACGGCATCAAGGCGGCGTTCCCGGAAAGCGAGATTCTGCACAGCCCCGGCGGCGAGATCGGCGATGCCGTGGACGGCGACATCGCGGCTGCGGTCGATACGGCCAGCCAGGCTGATGTGGTCATCCTGTGCCTCGGTGAGGAAGCGATCATGAGCGGCGAAGCGGCAAGCCGGGCCGTGCTCGATCTACCGGGACGCCAGGCTGAGCTTGCGCGCACCATCCTCGATTTGAAAAAGCCGGTGATCGTGCTGCTCTCCTCCGGTCGCCAACTGCTTTGCCCCTGGCTGTTCGAGCGCGCGGATGCCGTCGTCGCCACTTGGTTTCTCGGCAGTGAGGCCGGCCATGCCGTGGCCGATGTGCTCAGCGGGCGCCATAACCCGTCCGGTCGCCTGCCGGTTTCCTGGCCGGTCGATGTCGGGCAAATTCCGATCTCCTATCAGCCCAGGCCTACCGGCCGGCATCCGAATTATCAGGAACGCTATTCGAGCAAATATCTGGATCTTCCGGTGGAGCCCTTGTTCCCTTTCGGCCACGGCCTTTCCTACACGACCTTTGAGCTCGATGGTGTCAAAGCGACGCCGTCGGACGTCGGCCCAGGCGATGAGATCATCGTCGAGGCTGAGGTCGCCAATCGAGGCGCGGTTCCTGGCGAAGAGACGGTGCTGCTATTTGTTCACGACCCGGTCGCCAGCCTTGCGCGGCCGGTGATGGAGCTGAAGGGCATGGCCAAGGCCGTGCTTGCTGCAGGCGAGAAAAAGACCGTTCGTTTCACCCTGGACACCGATGATTTCACCTTTCTCGGCCATGATCTCAAACCTGTTCTCGAAGCGGGCGAGATCCTTTTGCTCGTCGGTCCGACCGCCGATAGGTCGACCCAGCAGGAAGTCCGGATCACTGTCCGCGCCGGATGATTTTTTATCATCGATAGGCGCTTGATTCCTAAGCGAAAAAGACGCTGTCAATTTTTTTCTCGAGGCTGGGGAAGCTTTTTGCACTTACTGTGTTTATATGATTAGATAACCAGAACTCCTATAAAATGAGAGATGCGAAAAATGGCCCAGGAGGCATTGATCGGGCATTCGACCCGTGACCTTGTTGAGGAAGTCTATGAGACCACGACTTCAGCCATTCGGAGCTTCAAGAAGAGCATCCCGCCGATTCCATTGACTGAGGCGGGGAGGGTCAGTGCGACCTTTGGCTATCGACTTGATCAGCGCACGAGTGCCTATACCAGTGGCCTGAACGACGTTGGCATTCCGGGCAGCACGGTCGATTGTTGGCGCGTGCATCTCACCGGCCGTTAGCCCGTTCTCAGAGCAGCGAATAGCGCGACCGGCTGCACCCGGTCGCGCTATTCGCTGCTCCATCGAGATGTCGTTGATTCCGTCTGACCGAAGGTGTTCAGGTGCCTTGCACCGGTTGCTGGTCCTCGAGGCGTTGATGGGGCTTCATCGGCCAATGAGGGTCAGTAAGCACACTCATCCTATCAGAAGCATCACCTGATCGTAGCCTCGATATTGCCGCCGTCAGGGTCATGGCGAGCAGGATGCTCAAGGCCGCAGCAATAGCGATGATCACGGTCCATCGAGATGTGGAAACCGACTGAGACGCAATCGCCGATGCCGGCATCTTGATGATGGCGGCAGGTTTGTCGAGCAGGCCGGAGGAAATAAGCGCGTCCAGATCCTTTCGGAACAAAGCGAGCTTTTCTTCGGTGTCCCTGAGGTTGGACGCCTTGGTTTGTCGCGCTTGTTGCGTTTGCGGTGCTTGCGTCGAGATGTTCTCAAGCCGTTTCAGGTCTTCCGATAAACTGCTGTAATCAAGTTCGAGGGTCTTGAGCGACTGCTCCCGGCGCCATTCGTCGGTGACGCTGAAGGCGTTCTGGATTTCGCTTAATGTTTCGGTCTGGGCGAACTTGGTCGCGTCCACCAGAAAATTCAGAAGCGTTTTGCTGTCGGTTTGCGCGGCGGCCGCGAGGGTGAGCGAGCCTGAAGCGTCGGCCGGCTTGGGGGAGCTCAGGATTTCAATCGCTCCTTGCCAATAAGCCAATTTCTTATCGGCCCATCCCAGCGCCTGCTCCTTTTGTCGATGCCGTTCCTGATTTCTCAGTTCAACATAGCGCCGAGCGATCATCCCGACGAGATCGACCACGTTATGGTCGGTCGACTTGATGGCATCGGAGGACAGGGTGATGTCGAGCTGATTGGCATCGGCCCCTTGATCGACGCTCATGCCTTCGAGAATGGCGCTCGACAGGGCGGTCATATCGGCGGGGAGAGGCGATGACCAACCTTTGTCGAGATGGGCTTTGATCAAGGCTTCGTTGATCAATTGGTGGGACAGAATTGCCTTCCGTTCGCTGTCGAGGGAAAGGGGTGTCGTGCGGATAAGTGATGTCGGGTTGTCGGCATCCCGATCGAGATCGAGGCGCACAACCTCGATGACCGTCTTGGCCTTGTCGACCGGACCCGAAAAAATATCGCCCAACAGGCTGTGGCCGAAAAGGGCGCCGGTGAAGAAAAGAAGAGCCAGGCTTGCCACGAGAACAGGGTGTTCGAAGGCGGCCGCGAAATTTATGCGCTTTCGTTCCAGAGGCGCTTCGGACCGGGCGTTATCGTTCGCCATCATTTTTTTTCTCTCCAAAACGACCGAGCTACCGTCGGGCCTCAAACCAGCGATCCTTGACTTCGTCAGATGACAGCTTGCCGGAGGGCCGCAAACCAACCGTCACCGACGTCACGACTTAACAGCATGGACAGAAACGATTGACCGCAGCATGACAAATATCGACGCTTAACGCAGATGGACTAGAAGGTCGTTGAGATAGTGCAAAGGCGTGCATCATGTCACGTCAAATTATGTTAAATTACCAAAAAAGTTTACCAAAAAACGGCAAAAACTGACTCTTGGTCAGTAGGCTGTTTTGTCGAAGGGAAGTTTGATTGCGGTTCTCAAGATGATGGAAAGATCCAACCAGATCGACCAGTTCTCAATATAGGATAGATCGTAGTGAACGCGTCGTTCCGCTTTTTCCGGCGTATCGACTTCGCCCCGGTTGCCATTGACCTGGGCGAGGCCGGTAATGCCTGGCTTGACCCGGTGACGTGCGGCATAGTGGCGAACGATCTCGTGATAAGGCTGATTGTCTACCAGCATGCCGACGGGATGGGCACGCGGGCCGACGAACGACATTTCACCGAGCCAGACATTGATCATCTGAGGGAGCTCGTCGATGCTGGTACGGCGCAGAAATCGGCCGATGCGCGTGACCCGCCGATCATCGCGGATGGTTTGCTGGGCGCCGGTGACATCAGACTTCGAAACATACATGGTCCGAAACTTATAGACATCGAACTCGACATTGTTGAAGCCGAAGCGCCTCTGCTTGAACAAGATCGGCCCCGGACTGTCGATCTTGATCAGCACCGCGATCAGAACAAGCAGCGGTGCCAGGAAAATCGTGGCAAAGAGGAGAATGGACCGGTCCTCTATCCATTTGGCAAGACCGGCCCAATCCCGTGTCGGCAGGCGGGTGAGCGTCGCCGCCGGAAGAGCGCCCAGCTGAGCGCTCGGACGCGAGGAAAGGTCGAAATGGGCCAGATCTGGACCGAGAAGCACGCTGGTCGGCAGGTCCATCAGACGCTCCACCATCATCTGAATGCGCGTTGTCTCCGACCCGGCCATGGCAATGATCACGGCATCAATATGTTCCTGACAGCAGAGCTGACGAAGGTCAGCAATGGATCCTACCGACTTGATCTCGAAGAAATCATTGATCGGACCGACGTGATCATCATCGAACACGCCGATAATGTCGAAGGCGCCCTCATTTTCTGGATGATGCAGCCGCTCGAGCAATCGTTGAGCTTGAGACGTGGCGCCGATGATGGCGATCCGCTGCCGAGTAAAGCCAGCCTGCCGCAGTGATGAAATGATGACGCATTCGATCTGATGCGCTGCCAAAAGGAAAATCGGGGTCAACAATGCCCAGACGATCATCCAGCCCCGCGAAAACTCGCTGCCGGTTTTCAGCAGGAACAGGATACCGATGACGATCAGCAGCGTGATGCACCATACCGAGACGATCTTTTGCAGATGCTGATCGATCGAATTGGGACGTCCCCGGCCATATTTGAGAAAGGTGATCACCGCGAAGATCAACCCGCCCAGAATGGACATCTTCGCGTATTGATCGTCCGGCGCTTCGAAGAAGATGAACAACGTGCTTGGCGGGTCGAACGATTCAGGCCCGTAATAGAGAGCGAAGGCCAGCCAGCCGCTGATTAGCGCGGCAGAGGCATCGACCGTGAGACGCAAGGCGTCGAACAGCGCCAACGCATGACGTCTCGATGATGTCGACAATCCGTCGAGCGATCCGATACGTCTCGCGGATCTGTCATCTCCTCTTGATGATTTACCGTCTCTTGAGGATGTTATACGCGCGTGCAAGGCGTTTCATTCCTTGGAGAGCTCAAATAACAACCCTTAGTTGTTTTTTTGCGAGCAAGATGTTGACCTTAAGGAGTGCAAGATCGTGTTGGAGGCAACCGCGGTCATTTACGGCAAATTCGCAGAAAAAGCAATCTACCAACAGGCCATTTCGGCGGTATCCTTTCCGCCATTCCGTTTCGTGCCGATCCGCGCTCGCGCGGGCTCTTTTGGGCTTGGCCAAATTTGCGACGCCGAAGAGGACTAACGTTTGGGTTCTAAAATGCCAGGAAATCCGTTTCAGCAATGATCGAGCGATGTCATCGGCTTGCAGCCATGTTCAGGCGACCTTCTAGCCGATCCGTCCTCATGCCATGGTAGATGGAAAGTTTTATGCCAACGCGACGACAAGCGCTGCTGCATGGTGCCGCGGGCGGGCTCGCTGCCGCCTTGCCGGCTTTTTCTTCGACCGCAGGCGCTGATGGCGAGATTGTCGATGCCGGAACGGCCGATGATCGACCGCTTCGACGTCAGGCAAGCAAGCGCGGCGTGCTCTATGGTGCGGCCACCGAATATGACGCGCTGATCAATGACCCCGATCAAGCCAGAGCCCTTGCCCATGAATGTGCCATATTGGTGCCGGAGAATGATTCCAAGTGGGAACGGTTGAGGCCGCGGCCCGATGGGTTCGATTTCGCCAAGATGGATGGGCTCGTCGATTTTGCCGCGACGCACGATATGAAGATGCGCGGTCATCCCTTGATCTGGCATTCCCAGCTGCCTTCCTGGTTCGACGACGTCGTCACCAGGAAAAATGCCGAAGCTTTCCTGGTCACCCATATCGAGACCGTTGCCGGGCGATATGCGGGCCGCATGCATTCCTGGGACGTGGTGAACGAGGCCATCTGGCCGGATGACGGGCGGGCCGACGGCCTGCGCCATTCGCCCTGGCTGGAATATCTCGGGCCCGGCTATCTCGATCTCGCCTTTCGCACGGCGCGTGCTGCGGATCCGGAGGCTATTCTGGTCTATAACGACTTCGGCATCGAGTATGACGACTCGTGGGATAGCGAACGCCGCGCCATGGTCCTGGATCTTCTGAGCGGCCTCATCGCGAACGGAACGCCAATCGATGCGTTTGGCATCCAGGCTCATCTCGTGGGCCACCGCGTTTCAGACTTCGACCTTTTGTTGGCGTTCATGGGCGAGCTGGCAGCGCTGGGCCTCGAGGTCATGATCACCGAGCTCGACGTCACGGATAACGAGCTGCCGGCGAACATCGAGCGACGCGATCAGATGGTTGCCTCGGCTTATGAGAGGTTCTTGACGGCCGTCTTGCCTCACCCCGCGGTGACTACGCTCCTGACCTGGGGGCTCGCTGATCACTACAGCTGGCTCAACGAGTTCCAGCCACGCGCCGACGGTCTGCCACCACGGCCCCTGCCGCTCGATAATCACTACCGGCGAAAGCCCAGCTGGCACGCCATATCGCGGGCGCTCAAGGCATGAACGGACATCAGCCGATCACTGACCTCCGGTCATCTTCACCGACTTAAAGCGGGTCCGTCACCGCCAGCGATTTGGCCATGTCGACGGCTGCATAAGTGAGCACGCCGTCGGCGCCGGCACGCTTGAAGGCAAGCAGCGCTTCGGCCATGGCCTTCTCGCCATCGAGCCAACCATTGGCGCCTGCGGCCCGGATCATCGCGTATTCACCGCTGACCTGGTAGGCGAAGGTCGGCACGGCGAAATGCTCCTTCACCCGGCGGACGATGTCGAGATAGGGCATGCCCGGCTTCACCATCACCATATCGGCACCTTCGGCCAGGTCGAGGGCGACTTCGCGCAGCGCCTCATCGGTGTTGGCGGGGTCCATCTGGTAGCTTTGCTTTCCCTTGCTCTTCAGCGTACCGGCCGAGCCGACCGCATCGCGAAACGGTCCGTAATAGGCGGATGCGTATTTCGCGGCGTAGGACATGATTTTGGTATTGACGAAGCCCTGCTCTTCCAGGGTGCCGCGGATAACGCCTATTCTGCCGTCCATCATGTCGGAGGGGGCGATGACGTCGCAACCGGCATCCACCTGGACCAGCGATTGACGGATCAGGACCTCCAGCGTCTCGTCATTAAGGATGTCGCCATCTTCGTTGAGGAGGCCGTCATGGCCGTGATCGGTATAGGGATCGAGGGCAACGTCGCAGACGACCCCAATGCCCGGCACATGCTCCTTGATCGCCCTTACCGTGCGGCACACCAGATTGTCCGGGTTGGCCGCCTCGGCGCCGTCCGCGGTTTTTCGCTCGGTCGGCGTGACCGGAAACAGCGCTACGGCCGGAATGCCGAGCTGTCTGGCTTCCTCGATTGCCGGCAGCAGGAGGTCGATCGAAAGCCGTTCGACGCCCGGCATGGAGGCCACAGGCTCGCGCTGGCGCTCGCCCTCCAGAACGAAAACCGGCCAGATCAGGTCGGCGGGTGCCACCCGATGCTCGGCCACCATGTTTCTGGACCAGACATCCTGACGGTTGCGGCGCATCCTGGTCTTGGGAAAAGCAGCCGCAAGGGGCGTGAAATGAGATGAAGCCATTGTCTTTATCCTAGTTTTCCGCACAAATCTTATAGCGGCGATGGCAGGATAAACCTAGCTAAAGTTCGTCGACGAGCATGCCAGAGCCCCCTCGTTGCAGGACCTTCTTTTCAGAGGAGACCCCTATGGATCACGCTGCCACATTCCGGGCCGGGCGCAACATTGCGATGAAGGTGCCGCCACACCAGTTCCAAGCCACGGTCTCATTCTATCGGGACGTCATCGGCCTGCCTCATCTGGGTTCACATGATAACAGCGAGATGTTTGCCTTCGGCGACGCCCGGCTCTGGATCGATCGCGTGGCAAAGATGAGCCAGGCGGAAATCTGGCTGGAATTCCAGAGCGATGACACCGGCAAAGCAGCGGAGGCGCTCGAGGCTTCAGGGGTGACGCGCTGCGATGATATCGAGCTGCTGCCCGATGGATTTGACGGCTTTTGGATTATGAACCCTGCCGGGATTGTCCATCTTGTCAATCATCCCAAAGAGGATCAGAACTAGTCTGATGACACCAGGACGTAGAGCTGCTTCAATGGGTTATGCTGATGGCAAGTTTATCCATCGATGATGTTTGGCAAAAATATCAGGCCGGTTCGAGTGCCGGCAGCGAGAAATTTCTCGATGCCGGGGACGAAATGCCGCAAGTCGGAAGAATTGATCCAGCCCAGGATCATCCTTTTTCCGCACCGGAACGAATTCATCTCGGCCTGAACAATGGTACGGGCGATGGGCACCATGCGCAGCATTGATCGTCTTCCAGCGCGCGCCTGCCGTGTCACCCAACCCTGAGCTGCAACGGTCAACCCGACGTCTGCATGGGACAAAAGGTTCGGATTCCTATGCTTTCTCGGTCACATAGGCCGAAAGAAGACAGTTTTTTTTGTGGAATTATCGCTCTGATTCCTGTAAAAATATAAACAGAGGTTGCAAAACATTGTATCTCATGCTCGTTATTAGTTAGAAAAATGGTTCCCGGACAAACTTGTGAATCGAGGCTAACGTGAAGCAAAGCTATCTCGAAACAATACGGCTAATCGAGCGCCTTCACCGCCGGTTTCTTGATGTGATCAAGACAGAGTTGGATCGGCTTGGTATTGAAGACATTAATAATGTCCAAACCTTGATCTTATCCAATATCAGCAGTGAACAACTGACGGTCGGCGAACTGACGGCACGAGGTTATTATCTGGGCTCGAACGTTTCTTACAATGTGAAGAAGCTGGTCGAGAACAACTATCTGTCGCAGGAGCGCTCCCCCCATGATCGGCGCATGACGCGCGTCAAGGTTTCGCAAAAAGGACTGGAGCTTTGCGAACGCGTGGATGCGCTCTACCAGAAGAACGCGATGGAGCTGGAGAGCGAGGTCGTCACCGAAGACCAGCTGACCTCGACCAACGATGTGCTGACCTCGTTGGAGCGTTACTGGACCAACTACATCACCTATTCCCGCTGATTTGCTGCGTGAACGATCCCGCGTGATGTGATCACGGGCATGACTTGAAGCCGGTTTCTCGTCCTCGATCGTCGGTTTTTCAGTCGGTTTGGTTTGCGTATAGGCGATGGTTCTCCGATCTGGTAGTGAGGAGGATCATTGCCTTGTCGCGGCCCACCCATGAACCGGATCAGCACCATGTCTGAAAAGCCCATCAGCCGTTTCAGCGTGCCGAAACTCGATGCGTTGCCGAAGGATCTTCGCGAGCGTATCGAGGCCGTCGCCGAGAAATCGGGCTTCGTGCCCAACGTCTTCATGGCTCTGGCGAGAAGACCCGATGAGCTGCGTGCCTTTTTCGACTATTATGAGGCCTTGATGCTGCGCGATGGCGGATTGTCCAAAGCTGAAAAAGAGATGATCGTGGTGGCGACCAGTGCCGCCAATCGCTGTCCCTATTGTGTCGTCTCCCACGGCGCCCTTCTGCGGATTTTCTCGAAAGACCCGAAGCTCGGCGATCAAGTCGCCGTCCTCTACGAAAAGGCCGATATCACCGATCGGCAAAAGGCAATGCTGGACGCGGCGCTGACCTTGGCAACCATGCCCGACAGCTTCGGCGAGGACGACATCGAGCATCTGCTCGAGCATGGCTTCAGCGAAGAGGACATCTGGGATATCGGTGCGATCACGGCTTTCTTTGCCCTTTCCAACCGCATGGCTCATCTTGCCGACATGCAGCCCAACGATGAATTTTATCTGATGGGGCGCGAGCCGAGCGCCGGGTGACTAGAGAGATCAAAAGCCATGGATGAGACCGGCGGTCTGCCGATGGGGGAAAAGCCATCTCGGATTTCACCTCCCGGCGCCGCCATAACCAGGCGCCAACTCCTGGCCGGCACGGGCAAGATCGCCGTTCTCGCGATGCTGCCGATCAGCTGCGCGCCGAAGGCCAGTATCCCCTTTGCTGACGGCACCTTTTGGGATGATGGCTCCGGCTGGTCAGCCTGATTCTTCTTGGGTAGCCGACTGACCATAGTCTTTGGCACCATCGCGAAGAAACGCCAGCTCCTCGCTGGTGCTCGCGCGGCCGAGGATCGCGTTTCGATGGGGAAACCTGCCAAAACGTCGGATGATGTCGGCATGGTCTTCGGCATAGGAAAGCGTTTCCTCATCGTTCAGCGCAAGGCTTAAAGCAACCGAGCGCTCCTGCTCCGCCAGCACCTCGCTGTGCATGTAAGGCAAATAGAGAAACTTCCGGCGCTCGATCTCGAGTTCGCGATCAAAGCCATGCTCGATGGCGCGGCTCGCAATCTCGACCGCGTCGGGGTCCGTCTGGAAGGCCCTCGGTTTTCCTCTGTAGATGTTGCGCGGCATCTGATCCAAGAGCAGGACGAGTGCCAGCGCGCCGTCCGCGGTTTCTGCCCAGCTCGAGAGATCCCCCTTGGCGGCCCGATCCACCAGAGCGCCAAAACGCTCCTGACAAAGCTGATCGAAGGCTGGCGTCGAATCGTACCAGCTCTTCTTGTTTTCGTCCGCGAACCAGAAGGCCAGGAGGTTCTGGATGGCTTGGTGATCGGCTGTTGTCATGACGTCATCCTTTGGCGGCATCGGTCCTGGGCGCTGCCGGCCTCGCCAGCCAGCGGCGGTAAAGCCAGCGCTGCAGCATCGGCAATGTGTAGATCGGCAATTGCGCGAGGGCAATCACGATCAGAAAATCGACCGTTGTCCGATCGGCCGTCGCTGCGAGCAAAATCCCGAGATTGCGGTTGCCGCTGCAAAGGCCGACGCTGAGCGCAGTGCTCAGCCCGCGCCAGGCAAAGGCCAGCGTGGCGATCGCCTGCATGAAAAGATTGAGGCCGAAAACCGCGACCGCCGTGGTCAAGACGATGTCCGGTCGATCCTGCAAGAGAACGGTGACGCCATCCATGATCGCGATCGCGAACACCAAAAGTCCGACGATGGCGAGGCCGTCCAGCGGGGCCGCATGGCGATCGGCAAAGCCGATGGGCAGATAACGCCGGATCAGCCAGGCGAGCGCGAAACAGCCGCCGATCAGCAGACCAAGGCGGAGCATCAGCTCGCCGATGCTGATATTGATGTCGATCTCGAGGAGGTGAAGCGCGATCGGCGGGAGCGTGAAGGGCAGCAAGGCGGTCGCAAGGAAGGTGAGGACGACGGCAAGCGAGGCATCCAGTCCGATGATCAGCGCAAGGCTCGCCGAGGCCATGAGCGGCGAGGCGGCCGCCATCAGAACCAGATGGGCATGGAGCTTGGGGTCCAAAGGAAACAGCCCAAGACCGGCATGGATCAAGAACGGAGCAGCGATCAGAAGCCAGATCAGCGCCAGGATGGTGATCTTCGGTCGTCTCAGGTGATCGGCGATCCTTGCCCAATCCAGCCGGATCAAGGCGATCAGAAACGGCCCGATGATGCCCGGTATCAGGAGCGGTTTCAGAAAGCCTGCAAGGGACGGGAACAGGAGACCGAGAAAAACACCAAGCGCCAGCATGATGCTGCCATGGCGTCCGAGCCAGGTGAGAATTCCTATCAAAATCTGGGAACAACGAAGAAGATCAACGCTTTATCCTTTATGTTTCACTTAGGTGCGCATTGATGGAAAGAATGATGGCGTACCTTCGGAAGCCAGCATCCCTGAGATCATGGCCGAAACAGATCTTCTTCGACACATTGATTATGTCGGCAATGACGGTCGATCCTGCCAGCTCCGAATTCGGTCGAGAGCGATCGCAGCGATTTTCGTGGCTCTTATATGCTCGGGCACAAATGTGAGCCGTACGCCGCCCCGATCGCTAAAGGGTTTGATCGAGAAATACGATCAAAAGCAAGGCTGAAATCGAATAGCAAAATTATTTGTCTGCCGTCAATTTGCTGTGAAATCGATGAATGGAGTTGGTGGGTTCATTGGCCATGAAGTGAACCAGCTGCATGACCATAGTCTGCGACGTCAGCCTTTGCGCCGAAGTTCTGTTCAGCCGGGCCAAGACGTCCGTCTTGGCCGGCATGGTGCGGCAGAGAAGGATCGGCGCGGTCGAGGCCAGATGCAGGTCCTGTGACAGGATCGCCGTGCGGGAACAGCGCAGCCGGTTCCGTCTCCACCACGAATCAGACGTAGTGCGTTTTTTTCATCGGATCCGTTCAGACGCGCGAATGCCAAGTTTTTGTGACCGGCACAATCGACCGTTCTCAATGATGTTCGCTGGCGAACGCCGGCCTTGATCGCTCATCTGGTCTCCCGTCTTCGGTGATGTGGCGTGTCGGATGGGGCATCGGAAACTAAGTTGAAAGGGGGAGTTGCATGCTTCGTTTAGGGTTGTTTGGAACGGTGGTCGTTTTAGGCCTAGGCACGCTTGGCCGCCACGCTCTGGCTGAGGATGCAGCAGACCCCCATTGGGACCTGTTGTCCCAGGAGGCTTATCCACGTGCTGCGCAATGCGGTGTATGTCATCAGAAAATCTATCGGCAGTGGTCCGTTTCGAACCACGCCTATTCATCGATTTCACCGATGTTTCATAAGTTCGAGCAGAAGATCAACGAGCTGTCGTCGGGCACGGTTGGCGCCTTTTGCGTGCGTTGCCATCAGCAGATCGGCACGCAGCTCGGCGAGGCGCGAGAATCAGCGCTTTGGGAGCGCAGCGGCATTGCCCGGGAAGGGGTGACCTGCATCACCTGCCATCGTGTTGCCGAAGAATACGGCAAGGTCAACGGCCAGCGCCACGTCATGCCCGGGGGCATCCATGCGCCGGTGAAGGGTGTCGCCAAGGACAGCTCGTTCGCCAAGGTGGTCGCCGATCCCGAATATCCCATCGCCACCAAGGAAGGCGAGGAGGGGATTCCCAGCCACACCGAGGTGCAGCCTTTTACTCAGATGAGCGAGTCGGAGTTTTGCGTTTCCTGTCATCAGGTGGCGGTGCATCCGAACATCAAGCTCGAGGTGGTCTGGGACCAGTACCGCAATTCGCCGGCTTTCGAAGACGGCGTGACCTGTCAGGAATGCCACATGGGCAAGACGCCCGGCGTTGCGGACGGTTACGAAACCGGCCCGGTCGCGATCGTCAACGGCAAGCCCGTCGGCAATGAGCGCGAGCATCATGACCACTCCTTCTTTGGTCCCGGTTATTCGATCGCCCATCCCGGCATCTTCCCCCACAACCCGGAAGCGGAACGCTGGACCATTGATGAATGGCTTCAGTTCGACTACCGCGGCGGTTGGGGCACCGAAGATTTCGAGGTCGATCTGATCGACGGCGTGATCGAAGCGGAGTTCCCGGAAGCCTGGTCCGATCCAGTCGACCGTGAGGAAGCGCGCTTGATCGTCGACGACAATCTCGAGTTGCTCGAAGGGAAGAAGGAGGCACGTGAGCAGGTCATGAACAACGGCTCCAAGATCGATGGTCCGTTCTTCGATGATCCGCCGGAAGTCGGTGAGAGCTTCAGCTTCCATTATGATGTGACCAACATCAATCCCGGTCACAATCTGCCATCGGGTTCGCTTGGTGCGCAGCCTGAGATCTGGCTGAACGTCGCGCTGACCAACCCGTCCGGCGAGACGGTCTGGGAGAGCGGATATGTCGACAGCTATGGCGACATGGCGGATCTGCATTCCATGGGCGTCGCTTCCGGCGAGGTCGAGCATGACGATCAGCTGTTCAATCTGCAGACCAAGTTCCTGACGACCAACGTCAAGGGGACGGATCGCGAGATGCCGCTGCCGGTCAATTTCGATATCGATCCGATACCGTTCCTGCGTCCGGGTGCGGTGCCGACCACCGTGCTCAACCACCCGCCTTTCATTCGGATGGAAGCGCGATCATTGCCGCCGCTGGGAACCCGTGCGGCTGAATATACGATACCGGCGAGCGCGTTCACCGAGGCTGGCACCTATCGCATGTCCGTGCGTCTGCGGAGCCGCGCCGAGCCGATCTACTTCATGCGCCTGGTCGAGGCCACCATCGAGATGGAGCAGGCCATGAACGAATGGATGGTGGATATTCATCCCTATGCGGTGGAAATTGATGTCCGGTAGACCTAGCCCAAGGCAGAGGCTCCTACGCTCGAAAGCCGCAAGAATGCACGAGAGGGAGGGGCGCCCATGATGGTCGACGGATAGGGCGAGCGTCTTCTTCAGGAGAGCATGTCAATGCTCTCCTGAAGTTGTGGGAAACTGTCTGAAGCCGACCCGATCCGGTGCCACGAAAATCGAAAGAACAGCTCGCGGCAGACGTCGGAACCGGCAAGATCCAACGCCGTTCCAATAACCAGTCCCTCCATGCTGACATGCTCTCTCTCTATGAGCGGATTTATGGCGTGGGTAGCAGTCGGCGTGTCGACTCGCTAGACTTGCCACGAACATCCTGCTTTGGTCCAGCGAAGACGAGACCTAGACCATGATCAGCGTTCCGACGCCCTTGACCCGATACATGCAAGGCCTTCGCGCTCACGATATTGATCTTATCGGCTCGACATTCTCCGATGATACACGTTTTGTTACCCCGGTTCGCACGATGCAAAAGGCGCAGATTCTTGAATTCTTGCAGGCGCTCTATACCGGCTTCCCCAATTGGAGCTACGAAAATGACGCGCCTGAAGGCACCGGTGGATCGTGCTGGCGTGTCAATTGGCTGCAGGGCGGAACCCATACCAACGCGCTTGCTTTGCCCGGCTTTCCAATTGTTCCGGCGACAGGGCGCCAGGTCCAGATCCCGAAGCATTTTTTCTACTATGAAGTTACTTCCGACGTTCTGCTCGAAATCCGTCCCGATCCGGTTCCCGGTGGTGCTCCTCGGGGATATTCGAACAGATCGGCGTCGAACTTCCGCCCTTATAGCGGTGCGTCAAGGTTGCGGTTGCCACGCGCCATGAAGGCGGCCGGCAGGACGGTGCTCTCCCTTGATCGTTCGCCGACCATGAGATCGGTACCCGCTCGACGAAAATTTCAGCGTGAGATCTTCGACCGGGCGCCCTTCCTAAATCAGGGCTGATCGCCGATGCACCCTTGACGGCGGCGTCCGTTCCGTGTTCTCCGAACTCGGTTTCGCTTCAACCCGCTTGGCAGTGTTCTGTCACCTGGAGTTTTACATGGCCAATGTTGCCGTGGTCGGTTCGCAATGGGGCGACGAAGGTAAAGGAAAGATCGTCGACTGGCTTTCGGAACGCGCCGAAGTGGTGGTGCGCTTTCAAGGCGGCCACAATGCCGGGCATACCCTGGTCATCGAAGGTGTCACCTACAAGCTGAGCGCTCTGCCTTCAGGCGTGGTCCGCAAGGGAAAACTCTCGATCATCGGCAATGGTGTCGTGGTCGATCCCTGGGCGCTGCTGAGCGAGATCGATGGTCTTCGCCAGCAGGGCGTGTCGATTTCGCCGGAAAGCCTGCGGATTGCCGAGAACGCACCCTTGATCCTGCCGCTGCATGGCGAACTCGATCGCGCCAAGGAACGGGTCAAGTCGGAGCATAACAGCGGGGTCGGCAAGATCGGCACGACAGGGCGCGGCATCGGCCCCGCCTACGAGGACAAAATCGCCCGGCGGGCCATTCGCATGTGCGACCTTGCCGATCCCGACGTGCTGGCGCGAAAAATCGACGATCTCCTGCTGCATCACAACGCCCTTCGGCGCGGCCTCGGTGAAGACGAGATCGAAGCAGCACCGCTCCTGCAGCAGCTGCAGGAGATTGCGCCCAAGCTTCTGCCCTATGCCGAACCGGTATGGCTGAGGTTGGCGGAACTGAGGCGCCGGGGCGCCCGGATTCTGTTCGAAGGCGCTCAAGGCGCCATGCTTGATGTTGACCACGGCACCTATCCCTTCGTCACCTCGTCGAACACGCTAGCGGCTGCCGCGGCCAGCGGTTCCGGCATCGGGCCGGATGCCGTCGGTTTCGTGCTCGGCATCACCAAGGCCTACACCACGCGGGTCGGCGAGGGACCGTTCCCGACCGAGCTCGATGACGAGATCGGCCGTGGTCTCGGCGAGCGCGGCCATGAGTTCGGGACGGTCACCCAGCGGCCGAGACGGTGTGGCTGGTTCGATGCCGTCATGGTGCGTCAGGCCATCAAGATCGGCGGTATTCACGGCATGGCGCTCACCAAGCTCGATGTGCTCGACGGCATGGATCATCTCAAAGTCTGCACCGCCTACCGTCACTTCGGCCAGACGCTGCATCATCTGCCGAGCGGGATCAGCGCTCAGGCGGGCGTCGAGCCCATTTATGAAGAGCTGGAGGGATGGCAACAAAGCACGCGCGGTGCAAGGAGCTTTGCCGATTTGCCGGCGGAGGCCGTGAAATATATCAAGCGGCTCGAAGAACTGGTGGAAGCGCCCGTCGCTCTCTTGTCGACCAGCCCCGATCGCGATGATACGATCCTGCTCCGCGATCCATTCGCGGATTAGCTTTTTTGTGACCCTGCAGGGTCCTTGTGGCATCCTCTCGATCGGGAGCAGCACTTCCGGGTTCTTGTTCCGCCGAATGACGACGATAATGGCAGTGCCAAAGGTGCGGGTTGACCCGGTCTTTCCTGATGTCGAACAAGGTCGTAAAAAGGGGGACGAGAAGCCTGGGGGTGATATCCCTGCGGTTGAAGAACCATAAAATCCTTTATTTAATCGCGCTAGAGAGTTACGTTTCCGGCGAGATGATTGGTGGATCATATTGGCTGCTTTGGCAGTTACCGGTTTCTTGTGAGCGACTTGATGAAAAATCTGCAACAAGCCTACGACCGTCAAGAACAACAGGGCGACGAGCACCGCTTCGTGAATAACAAGCTACCGGATAGTTTCGCAGCACTGGCCGCAGAACTCTGGGTGGCCTCGTCAGTAGGGGGCGGCACGCTTAAGCACGGCCCTTGGCAGCGTGCTTGGCTGGCGTCTCGAGGAAGCCGAGGAAATTCTTGACAGCGAGCTCCGCAAGATCAAGCGGCGCTTGACCCGGGTCGGCGAAGTCGAGGAAGCGGCGGGAATGGTCTTCCGCTACATTCGTGCTGCAGAAGAGGGAACGTCGCAGATCAATTTGCGGATCATGGCCAAGGTGATGCACGGCCTGGCGGCGCGAGCCAGGCCCAAAGCCTCCGACTTTCTCCGGTTCGCCGATGCGGTCGCCTCTTTGAGCGTCGATGAGATTTGTGTGATCAGCACCCTTCTCGAAAAGACCGACCAATTGGACCAGATGGGCCTCACCAACGATCGTGACGGCAAGGCCTGGTCACTGGTGGTGGATGATCTGGTGCCGCGCATGTTCACCGATCAGCAGCGCGTCGCCGAGATTTTGCTCACAGCCAGCCGAACAGGCCTGGTTACCAAAGCGGCCCCGTTCAAGCTCGGCCCCTTTTCGACCACGCCCCTCCTGCATGAACTGGCCGATCTCGCCTCCCTCGACCGTGCGATCGTGGAAGAAGGCGTGGACTATTAGGGCAACGTCGGATCAGGTTGATCTGGTGGCAAGTGTGCCGTCGTTCATCAATGATTTACCGCATTGTCGCAATGTGACGATCTGGTCCATGCGATTCTGGGAGTCTGAGCTCAGCTCTCGTTTGCGGCAGGCGGCGGACTCCCAGGATCGCATGGATCATGAAAGTCCTTGCCAGGATGAGATTAACATCCGGTTAAGCCCATGCCATTGAAAGATCGAAGGTCTTGAAGCCGAACCGGTCTGGTCTGAATTTGCGCTGGGCCTCTCACTGGCTAAACAGCGCCAGCTCCTCTAAGCCCGAAGCTTTTCAACGGCCTCTCTTGCCGTCATGCCGGGCATGATGCCCGAACGCACCGCCTGATCGTTGAGCCTCGAGATGATACCGTCTTCATAGGTCGAGCGACCATCACCGATCCGGGCACTCGTGGCGGCGACCGTAGCGCCGACGATGCCGCGCTTCTGCAGGGCGCTGAGCCGACCAAGCCCGGCTTCCTCGATCCCGATGCCGGCATCGTTGAAGAAGGCGGCAGCCGCATCGACCTTGAGCGCGCCCTCCGGCCTGCCGCCCATCAGCCCGCCATGGGAGCCGGTCAGAACGATCCGGCCGATATCCTCATCGGTCACCAAGGCCACCGAATCGAGACAGACCACGCGGGGCGTGGCGCCGCGACTTGTCATCACCACGCGCGCTTCCTCGTAGGGGGGTACGATCCACTCGATCATGAGGTGCCTTCAGCAAGAACGCTGCCGCCTCGGCGACCGGCTGACCGGTCCTACAGCCATGGCCGCCGGCTATCTTGTTGACATGGCTGATGCGGCCGCGGCTGCTTCATGTCGGCACCATCGCCGATACGCGCACTGTCATGGCTGCAGGTCGCTGCCGCCATCCCAAGCTTTTCGCAATAATCGAGGCATCCAAGCCCCGCTTGGTCGAGGCCGATGCCGGCATCGTTCAGGATCACCGCGCGCAATCCCGCCTTGGCCGCGAGATAGCCGCAATAGATGCCGCCATGGGAGCCGCAGATCACCACATGTCCCTGGTGCTCCTGGTAAAGCTTCGTCGCACTGTCCGCTTCGATAACGCTGACGGCTGTCATGATCCCCCTCCCTGCCTTGACCTCGACCATAACCTATAGCAGCGTCCAAGAAGAACGATCAGGGAGCGTGCGGTGGTAAAAACCAGGCAGAATGTCGACGTCGGTCATCTGAAAAAGCTGCATCGCGCCATGATGCGCATCCGGGCTTTCGAGGAAGCGGGGCTGAAGGCGTTGGAACGCGGCCTGGTGCTCGGCGCCATTCACCCTTCGATCGGCCAGGAGGCGGTGGCGGTCGGTATTTGCGGTCAGCTCGGAAAGGATGACATTCTGCTGTCCACCCACCGCGGCCACGGGCACACCCTGGCCAAGGGCGCCGACGCGACGGCGATGATGGCCGAGCTGTTCGGCCGCGAAGGCGGGACCTGCGGCGGCAAGGGCGGCTCGATGCATATCGCCGATTTCGCGGTCGGCATGCTCGGCGCCAACGGCGTGGTCGCCGCCAACATCCCGATCGCCGCCGGCGCTGCCCATGCCATCAAGCTTCAAGGCGGCGATCGGATCGCGGTCTGCATCTTCGGCGATGGTGCCATCAACCGCGGCCCCTTCATGGAAGGCCTGAACTGGGCTCGTGTCTTCGATCTGCCCATCCTGTTCGTCTGCGAGGACAACGGCTTTGCTGCCACCACCCGCACCGAAGACCTGACCGGCGGGGCCGGGCCGGCCGCACGCGCGGAAAGCCTCGGGCTTCCCGCTCAGAACGTTGACGGCAATGACGTGCTGGCGGTCGAGGATATCGGCCGCGACCTGATCGCCCGGATCAGGGCAGGGGAAGGGCCGCAATTTCTCGTGGCGGAAACCTACCGTCTGACCGGCCACACCGCTGCCGATCCCGCTGCCTATCGGCCGGAAGTCGAAGTCGATGCCGCCAAAGCGCGCGACCCGCTGACCCGCACCGCGGGCTGGTTGACGGAAGCTGGGTTGCCTGCAGCCGACATCGAAGTGATCAAACGGGAGGCCGACGCCGAAATGAGCGCTGCCGTCGACGCCGCCGAAGCTGCTCCCTGGCCCGAGGCCGCCGCGGCTTACCGGGATGTTCAGGACATCGGCGCTGCCGGGCGGGAGCGTGCCCATGGCTGAGCTCACCTACCTTGAAGCCGGGCGCCAGGCACTGGCCGAAGCGATGCGCGCCGACGCTTCGGTCTGGGCTCTCGGCGAGGATCTCGGGCGCGGCGGCGTGTTCGGGCAATATAAAGGACTGGTGGAGGAATTCGGGCCGGCACGCATCGCCGACACGCCGATCTCGGAGGCCTGCATCATGGGAGCGGCGGTCGGGGCTGCGATGATGGGTACCCGGCCTGTGGTCGAGATGCGCTTTTCCGACTTCGCCCTTTGCGCCGTCGACGAGCTGGTCAACCAGGCCGCCAAGGCACGCTTCATGTTCGGCGGTCAGGCCCGCGTGCCAATGGTGGTCCGCCAGCCGATCGGCATGTGGCGCTCGTCCGCCGCCCAGCACAGCCAGTCGCTCGAAAGCTGGTACACCCACATCCCAGGCCTCGTGGTGATCACCCCGGCATCGCCGGCTGACAATTTTTCTCTACTGAACGCCGCGATCAGATGCGACGACCCGGTCGTTTATATGGAACACAAGAATCTTTGGGGGCTGACCGGCGAGGTGGACAACGTCAAGGCCGCCGACCCTGTCGGCGACATCGGCACAGCGCGGGTCGTGACCGAAGGCGCTGACGTCACCGTCGTTACCTGGTCCGCCATGGTCCACGAGGCCGTCAAAGCCGCGCACCGAGTATCGGCCCACGGCCCAGCCGTGGAGGTGGTGGATTTGAGGACGCTTTGGCCTTGGGACAAGGAGACGGTGTTCGCATCCGTGCGGAAGACCGGGCGGTTGCTGATCGTGCATGAGGCGGTGCAGGTCGGCGGGTTCGGCGCGGAAATTGCAGCGACCGTGGCGGACGAGCTTTTCTCCGAGTTGAAAGCGCCGGTGAAGCGGCTGGGCGCGCCGCGCATTTTGATCGGCTATGCGCCGTCTTTGGAGAACGAGGTGAAGATCACCGCTGAACGCGACATCGTGCCGGCGATCACCGCTCTGGTGGCTAAAAAATGAGCGTGACCAATGAGATGACCGGCGGCGAAGCGCTGGCGCGGGTTCTCCAGGCTCATGGCGTGGGCCCGATCTTCGGTATGGGCGGGTTTCAGCTCCTGCCGTTTTACGACGCCGCGCGCCGGCTCGGTCTCGCCCACAGCCTGATCAGCGACGAGCGTTCCGGCGCCTTTGCCGCGGACGCTTACGCGCGGGTGACGGGGAGGGTCGGCGTGTGTGATGCCACCCTCGGCCCGGGCGCCACCAACCTGGTCACGGGTCTGGTCGAGAGCCTGAACGGCGGCACGCCGGTGGTCGCGATCGTTGGCGACACCCACCGCGCCCATTCCTGGAAGAACATGACCCAGGAAAGCCACCAGCTGGAGATCCTGCGGCCTGCGGTGAAGGAAGTGCTCCGGGTCGAGCGCATCGAGCGCCTGCCCGAACTGGTGAAGCGCGCCTTCATGCTGGCAACCGGCGGCCGCGCCGGTCCGGTTGTTCTCGATGTGCCGGAGGATATCGCCCACGACACCCATGGCTTCGAGGAAGACGACTTCGCCGTCGATCCCATTTATGAGCGGATCCCCGCGCTTCGCTGCCGCCCCGACCGGTCGAGCGTCGAGCGCGCCGCCGAGATGCTCGCCGCCGCGCAACGGCCCCTGATTTTAGCCGGCGGCGGGGTTCATCTTTCAGGCGCTGCCGAAGCCCTGCAGGCTTTCGCCGACTCCCAGAAAATACCGGTTGCCCATACGCTTTCCGGCAAAGGCGCGATCGCCTGCACTCATCCGCTGTCCGCCGGCATCTTCGGCCGTTATTCGAGGATCGCCAACGACCTGATCGAGACGGCTGATTGTCTGCTGGTGGTGGGCTGCAAGCTCGGCGAGATCGCCACCAAGCGCTACACCGTGCCGCCGCCCGGCAAGACCCTGATCCATCTCGATATCGATGCCGAGGAGATCGGCCGCTGCTACCGGACCTCGCTTGCCCTTTGGGGCGATGCCAGGGCTGGGATTCTGGATTTGCACCAGGTGCTCGACGAGCGATCAGCAGGCCTGCGTGAGCGTCGCGGTGCCTATGCGGCCAGCATTTCGGCAAAAATGCAGGCCTGGCGCCAAGAGACGATGGCGAAGCTGACGTCCGACGAGCGGCCGATCACCATGGCCCGGCTGATCCATGAGGTGCAGACCTGCCTGCCTGCCGACGGCTACCTGATCGCCGACGGCGGTTTTGCCGCCCACTGGGCCGGCCTCCTCTTCGACACCCAAGCTCCGGGTCGGGGCTTCGTGCCGGATCGCGGCTTTGCCTCGATCGGTTACGGCTTGCCCGGCGCCATCGGGGCGAAGCTCGGCGCGCCGGATCGTGCCGTCTTCGCGCTCACCGGCGATGGCGGCTTCAACATGACCCTTGGCGAGCTGGAAACCGCGCGGCGGCTTGGCCTCGGCATCACCATTCTGGTGGTCAACAACGCCGCATCGGGTTACGTGAAAGCCTTGCAGCATCTGATGTACGGCGAAGGCGCTTATCAGTCCTCCGATCTCTCCGAGACCAATTATGCCGATGTCGCCAACGCCATGGACTGCCACGGCATCCGGGTCGAAGAACCAGGCGACCTCGGCGCGGCCTTGCGCCAATCCCTCGACCGACAGGACAAGCCCACGGTCATCGACGTCGTTGTCACCCGCGACCCCGCCAACATGCTCCCCGGCGTCGACAGCCGCGCCGCCCGACCTGCCAAGGACGACCGTGTTGCGTGAGAAAAAGGTTGGAGCGATATGGACGGGATTGATCGCGCTAGTCCGGGCACTCTTGAACCATGGTCTGATAAGCCCTTGAAAAACCCATGAGGGAATAGCTGTCTCTTGACCGTAAACCTGTTTCCGAGATGCCCTCTATAACCATCGCCTCGTGCCGGTGCATCTGCTCCACGACAGCGGTTGCTGCCTCCCGGCGCGCGGCCCAATCCTCTTCGAGCCTTGTTCCTGCTTCGACGCCGTCAGTGAGAAGCTCGTACTGCGCTTCGCCTAACGTGACGCGAACGGTACTCTCGTCATCAAAGCGATAACCTGTTTGCACTACAATTGCTTCGAAGACGACTGGGTCCGGTTCCACCGCAAGCGGGTCAACTTCGCGACCCACGATAACAGCTGGACGACCCTGGCGCTCGTCATCGATCTGCCATGGATCTCGTTTTTTGGGCTCGCTTGAAATGTAGCAGATCTTAAGCTCCTTTTCCGTAATGGCCCAAACGCTCCAATCCGCATAGTTGCCGAGAGACACCGGGATCTCTTGCGTCGATTGAGCCATGGCCTTCGACCAACCTAAGAGCAAGGTGAGCGATGGTGTAAGTGTCGTCGAAGCGCAGATCAGAACGAGAAGAAGGCCGAAGCCGATTCTTGAAAGGTACACAAGCGTTTCCTTTATTGATTGATCGGATCGTCTCCGTAGCAGCCTGGCGATCGATAGCGAAAGTTTTTTGTTCTATTCAGCCGCCGCCACCGCGGCCTTCTTCAACGCCTCGCCTGGCTCCGGGTAGGGCCAGAGCTGATCCATCGGGATCGACTTGCCGGTGTCGGTCTGGATACGCACGTGATAGCGCTTAAGGCGTCTCGGCTCATGCACGCCGCACGAATGGGCGATCACGCCGACTTCCTTTTCCATGTTCCTGGCGTAATGGGCGACCCGGAACTGCTTTTCCTTCGGCACCAGGCCGCGCTGCAGGTCCTTGTTGTGGGTGGTCACCCCGGTCGGACAGGTATTCTTGTTGCATTGCAGCGCTTGAATGCACCCGAGCGCGAACATGAACCCGCGGGCGGAGACGACGAAATCGGCGCCGGCACAAAGCGCCCAGGCGACCTCGGCCGGGGTGATCAGCTTGCCGGACGCGATCACCTTGACGCGATCACGCAGATCGTACCGGATCAGCTGGTCGACCACCATCGGCAGGGTTTCCCAGATCGGCAGGCCCATATTGTCGATCAGGCTTTGCGGTGCCGCCCCGGTGCCGCCATCGGCGCTGTCGATGGTGATGAAATCCGGCGCACACTCGATCCCGCGTCGGTGCACCTCCTCGAAGAGTTTGCCGAGCCAGACGACACCGGAAATCACCGTCTTGAAGCCGATGGGCTTGCCGGTCACGCGGCGGACGCGTCCGATGAAATCCAAGAGCTCGCCCGGGTTGTCGATCTCGACATGACGGTTCGGGCTGATGCTGTCTGGCCGATCGCAATGCCGCGGGTCCGCGCGATCTCCGGTGTCACCTTCATGCCCGGCAGAATGCCGCCCTTGCCGGGCTTGGCGCCCTGACTGAGCTTGATCTCGAACATCCTGACCTGTTCATGGGCGGCGATCTCGGCGAGCTTGTCCTCCGAGAACGTGCCGTCCTCCTTGCGGCAGCCGTATTTCGCCGTGCCGATCTGAAAGACGATGTCGCAGCCGCCCTCCAGATGAAATTCGGACAGGGCGCCCTCGCCGGTATTGTACCAGCAGCCGCGCAATCTTGGCGCCGCGCGAGAGCGACTTGACCGCAACCCTGGAAAGGGCGCCGTAGGACATGCCGGAGATGTTGAAGATCCGGTCCTGCGTGTAGGGTTTTTCGCAATAGGGTCCGATGGTGACGGGCGCGGGCTCGATCGCATCTTCGTCCAGCGTCGGAAACGGGCAGGCGACGAACATCGGCGTGCCTACCGGTCGGAGATCCCTGGTCGACCCGAAAGCCGCCGTGTTGTCGACGTTCTTCGCCGCACGATACGCCCAGGAGCGCTGCGCCCGGTTGAAGGGCAGCTCTTCGCGGTCCATGGCGAAGAAATACTGACGGAAGAATTCCCCCATATGCTCGAAGAAATAACGAAGACGGCCGATGACCGGATAATTCCGCCGGATGGCGTGGCTGGTCTGGGTGCGATCGATCACATAGAGAATCAGAACCACCAGAATGCCGACGCCGATGGCCAACACCAGCAAGGTCGCCATGACATTCAGCGTGGTCAGCACGAAGCCCGGTAGCATGTCGAACATGACGTCTTTTCCCTGAGATTTTCTCGCACACTCTCAATTCTCGGACTTTAGACGGTTCGATCATAGCGCGCGCTCACAAAACGAGGAGTCTGCCCGTGAGGCCGACACCATCGGCAGATATCACATCCTGTCGCGACCTGTCAGCGGCATCAAGGCTCGCGCCTGTTCGGCGCAGTGCGCGCGATGATCCCAGAAATGCGGCGGCAGCTCGATCATGAACACCGTGTCCTGCCGGACCGCCAGCCGCGGCAAGATTCGCTGCCAATCAATAGCGCCCCAGCCGATCGGCAGATGGAGGTCACCGACGCCGAACGCCATCTGCTCCGAGGGAAAGCCGTTGCGGTCGCCGGGCCTGCCAAAGGAATCGTGGATATGGAGATGGCAGGCGACCTCAGAGAACGCTTCGATCTGCTCGGGGAAATTCAGGCCCAGATGCGTGGTCTGCAAGTAGGCGTGGCTGATATCGAGGGTGCCGGCGACCTGGGCATGGTCGATCTCCCGGATATGCTCGGCGAGGCGGAGGGGCGACGCCGTGTACAGCGCCGTCGTGGCGACCCAGAGATTTTCAAGCGCGATCGTCACCCCATGACGTCCGGCAACATCGCCAAGCTCGCGCAGCGCATCCCGCTCCATGGCATGGAGATGCCCGATGTCGTCTGCAGTGGCCGCGGGCGGCCTTCCGGTGTGCTGCACCAGGACGCCGGCGCCGATCAGGCCGCAGATCTCGATCATGGCGGCAATCGCCGCCTTATGCCAATCGAGGGCGCGTCGATCCATCAGGCTGGCGCTGAGCGGACCGTGGACCGTATAGGTCAGGTCGTGCCCGGCACAAATCGCCTGGAGTTTCTCGACCATCGGGGCGAGCAGCTTGCCGCCGGCAATCAGATCGGCACCGCAAAGAGAAAGCTCGGCAGCACCGGCACCTGTCGCTTCGATATCGCTCAGCAATTGATCGAGATTGCTTAGATCGCGAGCCTGGATCGTGCTGAAACCGAATTGATGAACACGTGCGGGCATCATCTCCCTCCCTCTTTGCTCGACAAATCTAATGCGCCCGCCAGGCCTGGGTCCGCTGCAAAACGCCTGCGCTGAGCCCGGTATGAAGAAGGCGTGCGACGACATTGGTATAGAAGATCATCATGCCCATGGCGGCGGCAGGCGCGATGTCGCCGGCGTCGTCCATGTTGAGCACCGCAACCGAGGCGAGATTGGTATCCGGCGAGTACAAGAATACCACGGCCGAGACCGTGGTCATGGCGTTGACGAAGAGATAGATCGAAATGTCCAGGATTGCCGGCAGGCAGACCGGGACGGTGACGTTTCGAAACATCTTGGTGATCGGCTGTTTGAGGGACGCGGAAACCGCCTCGAACTCCGGGTCCATCTGCTTCAGCGCCGTAACCGCCGTGAGGTGGGAGACGGTGTAGAAATGGGTGATCGTGCAGATCACCAGGATCGTCATGGTCCCGTAGATCACGTAGAGCGGGTTGGCCGGGTTGTTGAAAAAGAAGACGTAAGCGAGGCCCAGCACCATGCCGGGAATGGCCATCGGCATCATCGCCAGGAACTGCACGGCCGTTCGGCCGGCGGCGAAGTTTCTGGCCTTTTCCACCAAATAAGCGCCGACAAAGATGATCGCCGTGCCGATCACGGCAACCAGGAACGCCATGCGGATCGAGTTGGTATAGGAATCCCAGCCGCCGCCATCCACCACATTGAAATTATAGTTCTTGAGGCTGAGCGAGAGATCGTAGGGCCAGAATTTGACCAGGGCCGCGAACTGGCACATCACGATCAGGCCGAGGATGAACATCGAAATCAGGATGCAGATCAGGAGCATCCAGAGATCGAGACGGCGGTTCGGTTTCGGCTGATAAGGGACTGCCCGCGCCGAGAGCAAGGCGATCTGGCGGCGCTGCACCAGCCGGTCCACGGCGAACGCGACGACCGCCGGGATCAACAGGACCACCGAGACCACGGCGCCCATTTCGAAATTCTGCTGGCCGACCACCTGCTTGTAGATGTCGAGCGCCAGCACGTTGTATTGGCCGCCGATGACCTTGGGCACGCCGAAATCGGTGATCACCAGGTTGAACACCACGAAGGCCGCCGAGATCAGCCCGTAGCGCGCACCCGGCAAGGTGACCGTCCAGAAAATCCGGCGCTTCGGGGCACGAAGTGCCGTTGCCGCTTCGTAGAGCCTGGCATCGGCGATCGAGAGCGCCACCAGGATGATCACCAGCGCATGGGGAAAGGTGTAGAAGACCGAGGCGGTGACGATGCCGATCGGCCCGTAGATCGAGCTTCCGAACAGCAGCTCCTTCAGCATGCCCTGCTTGCCGAAGAGATAAACCAGCGCGATGCCCGGGAGCAAGGAGGGCACCAGAATCGGGCGCCATCGCAATGATCTTGAACAGCCCCTTCGCCGCCATGCAGCTTCGGGTGAGCGCATAGGCGAACAGGAAGGCGAGCGTCACCGTGATGACGGTTGTGACCGTCGCGATAAAGAAACTATTGCCGATTGAGCGACGAAGGGCAGGGGTCGAAAAATACTCGACATAATTCCGAAGACCGGCACTGCCGACCGGTCGGATCAAGAGCTTTCGGAGTTCCTCCGAACCGATCTCGAAACTGCCGCCAGCGGTCGAAAGCACCCCGCCAAACAAGAGCAGGCCACCGGCGGCCGAGCGGTCGTGGAAGCGGAGCGTGACACCGTCGGCAAAATGATCCTTCGGAAAAATATGGCTGGCGGGCAGGCGGGTGCGTGCGGTCGGGGTGAGGCTTCTGTTGACCGGCGCCGCCAGCTGGTCGACCCGGTCGGCGGCCGATCCCAACGATTCCCAACCGCCGGCGGCGGCGGCTGTTTCGATCTCGATCTGATCGAACTGGAAGTCGTAGACGGTCGCCGATTTGGAGAGAATGGCGTAGAGCGGGAAGGCGAGGGTGGCCAGGAGATAGAGGGCGACCAGGGCGATCAGGGTCCGCGCCGTCCAGTCGTCCCGGCCGAGCTTGGCATTGATGGGCGTGCTCACGGATCGCCCGTCGGCGACGCTAGCCATCCCGCGGCTCGCCTGGATAGACCAGAAGATGATCGCGCGGCAGCGTGATCGGCAGGATCTGGCCGACGCTGAGCGTCCGGCTTCGCACCAGATTGATCGAAAGGTCCGCCTCCAGCGTCTTGCCGCCCAGCGCATCGGCATCCAGGCGCGCGCGAACGAAGGAGCCCAGGAATTCCAGGCCGATGACCTTGACGTCGATCGCGTTTTCCTCATCGCCCTGGACATCACGCAGCAAAATGTCCTCCGGGCGGATTGCAAGGGTGACCGCAGTACAGCCTTCCGCGCAATTTCCATCGCAGGCGAGATCGGTGCTCCCCACCAAGGCCCGACCAGACCCCGTGAGGCGGCCTTCGAAGAAATTCATCGAACCGATGAAATCAGCGACAAAGGCAGAGGCCGGTTTGCCATAGATCTCTTCCGGCGTACCGATCTGCTCGATCACGCCGTGGTTCATCACCACGATCCGGTCCGCCATGGTGAGCGCTTCTTCCTGGTCGTGCGTCACCAGGATGGTGGTCACGCCGATTCGGCGCTGGAGGTCCTTGATCTCGTGACGAAGATGGGCGCGAACCTTGGCATCCAGCGCCGAGAGCGGCTCGTCCAGAAGAAGCAGACCGGGCGAGGTAGCCAGCGCCCGCGCCAGCGCCACCCGCTGCTGCTGTCCACCTGAAAGCTGGGCTGGATACTTCTTGTTCTGATCCGTCAGCCCCACCAACCCCAGGAGGTTGGCAACCTGCTGCTTGACTTGCTCGCGGCCGGTTCCCCGGTTTTCCAGGCCATAAGCGACGTTGCGCTCGATCGTGAGGTTGGGGAAGAGGGCGTAGGACTGGAAGACGATGCCGAAATCACGTTCTTCCGGCGGCAGGGTGGAGATCTCCTTGCCGTCTTGCCAAATACGGCCGCTCGTTTGGATATCGAGCCCCGCGATCGCGCGCAGCAAGGTGGTCTTGCCGCAACCCGACGGCCCGAGAAAACAGACCAGCTCCCCCTGCTCGATGCTGAGCGATACATCCGAAAGCGCTTCGAACGTGCCGAAGCGCTTGGTCAGCTGCTCGATCTTGAGAAACGTTGCCGCCACCTTATCCACCGAACCAGAATAACCGGCCGTCGGTCATGATGCACCCAAGCACCATGACCAACACCACCGGTTCAAGTAACCCAAGTGCGGGTCGCACTCAGCCAAGTGCCGGCGGCACCTAGGACTTGGGTTCGGATTTGCTGTCGTAGCGGGATTGCCATTCGGCGAGGATGGCTTCGCGGTTCTGGGCGGCCCAGGCGAAATCGTTGTCGATCATCGCCTCGGTGATGCCTTCCGGGAAATGCTCGACGGGCTTCGCAAGTTCGGAGCGCGCGATCACGGCGTAACCTTCGTTGTACATCTCGTTGGCTTGCGCGGTCACCGACCAGTCGACCAGCGTTTGCGCCGCTTCCCTATCGTCGGTGCCCTTGACGATCGCCGTCGCTTCCATGTCCCAGCCGATACCTTCGGACGGTACCACGATCTCGATCGGCGCGCCTTCGGCCTTTTCCTTGGCGCCACGGAACGCAAAGGACACGCCGATCGTGACCTCGCCGCGTGCGGCATCCTTGCACGGCTTGGAGCCGGAATGGGTGTAGTAGGCGATGTTCTCGTGCAGCGCGTCCATATAGGCCCAGCCTTCCTCTTCGCCCATTATCTGCAGCCAGCTCGACACATCGAGAAAGCCGGTGCCGGAGGAATTGGGGTTGGGCATCGCGACATGGCCCTGATATTCAGGCTTGGTGAGATCCGCCCAGGACGTGGGTATCGGCAGGTCGTTGGCTTCCGCCTCCACCGTGTTGACGCAGAGCGAGGCGACCCAGGCGTCCATGCCGGTCCAGGACGGCGGGCTGTCGCTGTCGACGAATTTCGGGTCAAGCGCCTCGACCCCGGCCGGCGCATAAGGCTCCAGCATGCCCTCGTTCTTCAACAGCATCAGCGAGGTGGCGGCCAGACCCCAGACCACGTCGGCCTGCGGGTTGTCCTTTTCCGCCAGCAGCTTTGCCGTCACGATACCGGTGCTGTCCCGCACCCATTTGATCTCGATGTCGGGATGGTCCTTGTTGAAGCGCTCGGCATATTTCTGCAGGTCTTCGGCTTCGACCGCCGTATAGACGGTAAGTTCGGCAGCACCCGCCGCGCCGGCTGCGACCGTAACGAGGGCAACCGTGCCCATGAGGATCGATTTCGATACCATGACGTTTTTTCCTTTGTTCCCTGCTGTAGTCATTGAGGCTCGACTTGCCCCGATGCTGCCATAGTTGCCTAGCTTCTACCAGCGACAGTTCCATGACAGCCGTGCGGCGGCAACTTTGACTAGATCTTGATGCGGGATGGTTCAATCATGGCGTTTATGGTCCGGCGTTCGGAACGTCAGACCATCAAGCGGATCTGGTAGCCCTGCTGCTTCAACGCCGCGGCGACGCGCTCGATCTGCTCCTCGCCGCGCATCTGCAGCACCAATTCAACCAAGGTAGCGCGCACCGACGAGCCGCCGAAGGTACGCTGGTGCGAAATCTCGACGATATTGCTGTCCAGCTCGCCAAGAACCTGGGTGAGTTCCGCAAGCGCACCGGGCATGTCGCGGATTTCGACATCGAGGCGCACCAGGCGATGGCTGCGCACCAGCCCGCGCTGGAGGATCGAGGAAAGGATCATCATGTCGATATTGCCGCCGGAGATCAGCACGGCGACGCGCTTGCCCTGGAACACCGATGCATGGGCGAAGAGTGCGGCGAGGGCGGCAGCGCCCGCCCCTTCGACCACGGTTTTTTCGATCTCCAGCAGGTCGAACACCGCCTGCTCGATCCGCTCCTCACCGACCGTCAGCATGCGATCGACGTTTTTCCTGATGAGCGGCAAGGTGAGATCGCCCGGCGACTTCACCGCGATGCCCTCGGCCACGGTACCGGCCTCGGCGTCCGTGGACGGGCCGACCGTAATAGGATCATGAAAGACCGGCGCATAGCGCTCGACCTGAACGCCGACCACCTCGACTGACGGGGCCAAGTCCCTTGACGGCGACGGCCACGCCGCCGATGAGGCCACCGCCGCCGACCGGGACGATCACCGCAGTCGAGGTCGTCGATGGCGTCGACGATCTCGAGGCCGACCGTGCCTTGCCCTGCGATGATGCGCGGATCGTTGAACGGATGCACCAGCGTCAGCCCGCGCTCCTCGGCAAGCTCCTCGGTGAAGGCACGCGTCTCGTCGAACTGATTGCCGTGCAGCATCACGTCCGCCCCGAACACCCGCGTCTGCTCGACCTTGGCGTTCGGCGTCGAGCGCGGCATGACGATGGTGGTCGGCACGCCGAGCCGGCTGCCGTGACAGGCAAGGGCCTGGGCATGATTGCCGGCCGACATGGCGATGACGCCCTTGGATCGCTCCTCTTCCGTCAATTGCAGCAGGCAGTTAAGCGCGCCTCTTTCCTTGAACGACGAGGTGAATTGAAGATTTTCGAACTTCAGGAAGACGTCGCAGCCGGTCAGCGTCGAAAAAATCGTGCGACCGGTTGCACGGCGTTTTTTCGATGCTGCCTTCCAGGCGCGACGCGGCGGCTTGAATTTCCTCGAGGGTTACGGCGCTGGAATTGCTCGGCATCGTCGATGTCCCGGACGGTTGAGCGGCGGGGTTTATCCGCCTTGCCTCGGGTCATCAACCGATTTGGCGGATCTGAAGAATGCATAATGCACCTTCGACAGATTTTTCTTTTTCTAGAGCACACTTTTACCAATGATTGCGGCAATTGCTGTTTCCATATACTCGCATAAAGAAAAATACTTTATAAATTATCTCTTTTTACGTTAATTTAAAGGCGCCTTAGCTCGCTCTCAGGTTGCTTGACGTAAGAGTTTCGGCAGCCCGTCTCGAACGATTGAGGGATATTGTCATGTGCAGGAAATTCTTGTCGAGCTGCGCCATCCTCGGCTTCGTTGCCGCGTTCTCTTCCTCAGCGCCTGCCGAAAACCAAGACGCCGGCGCCGTGCTCGGCGGTGATGGTGTCCTGGACACCTCGGCGACTGGCTATATGCGTATCGGGCACTTTCCCGATTTTGATTTGAAAGATGATTTCACCATTGAGGTGCGCGCGCGATTCGATCGGTTCGACGGTCCGCAGGAAATCATAAGCAAAAACAGCGCCTGGGATAATGACGGCTTTGTCTTCAAGTGGCGGGATAACCGCCTCCAGTTCATTCGTGGTGGGCCGGGCGGTGAGATCACTACGGAGCAAGGTGCCTTCACCGTGGCGAGCGTTACCATCGATGGTCTCATGCCTGCCCGTATGTACGATCTCGCCGTGGTCAAGAAAAATAAGTCGGTTACGTTCTATCTCGATGGTCTGGCGCTTGGCACGAGGAAGATCGGGTCGCTGGTGGCTACAGCTAGCGATATGACGGTCTCCACGCCTTGGGCCGCGGGCCATCTCTCCGGCCAGATCGATGAGCTTCGGATCTGGCGCAGCGCGCTGTCCACTCAGAAGATAGAAGCCAACATCAAACAGCGTTTCAGGGGCAACGAGACCAATCTTCTGGCACTCTTCAGCTTCGAAGATGTAGGGCTCGGGCAGACCGTCAAGAATATCAGCAGGCCGGACCACCATGGCGATCTCTTCGGCAAGGCAATCCTTATCCATCCACGGATCATACCGGCGGCCATGCCATCCAAGCTGTGAGACATGCTCGTGGAAAAGCCGGCTGTTTCAAGGCGGCCGGTTACCACCCATATCGTTCTTTTCACAGGTCCTTTTTTGTAGGCTCGGCCAATAGCGCGAGGGCGTCAGGTATCCGGGGGCTGGTGCCTGGAGCAATGAGCGGGCTAAGCGGCAATCTTGTCGGAGGAAATCGCGTCGAAACGCGCGACCACCGGGCCGGTGATGTCGTCGATCATCTGGCGTTCGGCGTCGGTGAAATCGGGTTGGTAGTAAGTCGGGTGCTGCACCCGGCTTGCCAGGTCGTCCAGCTTGGCCTTGCCAAGGCCGAGCTTGCAGTGATCGAAGAGGGTCTGGAGCGTTTCGGCCGGCTGTTCGCAGAGATTTTCGTATCGAACGACGAGGGTTGCCGAGCGAAGCGTCGGGGTGCTCTCCAATTGGTCGGCGATCCTGCCGTGCAAGTGGGTCCAGTAACGGGCCTGGCCTTCGACTTCCTCCCCCTTGCGCCAAAGCTCCTGTATCGCCGCAACGGCTCCGTCGTCGTCGGCAGCGGTGGCGGCATTGATCGGGCGCCGGTCGAGGCCGAATTCGAAATGGCCGACCCTCCTCATGTGATCCTGCGCCTTGGCATTGCCTTCCAGGTTCTTGCAGAACAGGCGATGCTGCTTGATCAGGGAGGCGATGTGCCAGGCGGGGGCGCGCAGCGGGATGACCAAGCGGGCATCCTTGAAGATCTTCTGCAGGTAGGCAAGGCGCGTGAGGTTGTAGTTGCCCTTGGACAAATAGCGCTTGCCGCCGCGAACGCTGAGCAGCTTTTGGATGTGGTCCCGGTAGAATTGCTCGAAGGCGGGGTTTGAGGTGGTTTCATCGAGAAAGGCACTGGTGCCGGGGTCGTGCAAGTTCGGAAAAAACGCCGTCCAGATCGCCTCTTCGAAAGCTTCCGGGCTCTCCTCGGTGATCTTGATGCCGTCTTTGTGGGCGCGCTCGGCGGGCGTTGCGTCCTTTTTCGGCATGAAACTCAAAAAGCGGTTCCACCAGTAAGGCGTGAAGACCGGCGGAAAGTCTTTGTAGCGATGGGTGACGGTGTCGGGATGGTCGGCGAGCGCTTCGAGCAGAAAAGTGCTGCCGGAGCGGGCGAGACCGGCAACGTAGATCGGCGCCTCGATCACCGTCTTGGACAGCTCATCGCTCAGAATCCTGGTCTCGAGATTACCCGCCTTGATCCAGAAGCGAGGATGGCGCTCGATATGACCGCCCAGCCGGTCGACCCACCAGGCCACCTCGAAATCGTTTTTCTGCGACGCCATGGATATTCGCTACTCGATCCGCATGGTCATCTTGATCGCGAGCGAGCCGACCACGAGGATGGTGAAGAACAGGACGTACCAGGGCCGAAGCCATCCAGGGCCGAAGCCCAGATAGTCCTGCTCCGGAAGTCCGATCTCGATCGCGTCGATCCTGCCATCGGCCGGCAGATAGCCGAGCGGGTTGCCGAAGAGCGTGTTCCACCATTGCTTTTTGTGGATGGTCGGCACAGGGGCGGCAAGCGCGATATCGCCCACCAGCGTCCCCTCGGAATCGGTGATCACCAGCCTTGGGAAATTCGCCGCCGCCGCTGCATCCGAGCTCTTGAACTCAGCCGAAACCGTCGTGCTTGGCACGGTCTGCACCTCGACCGCGTCCCGGCCGTCGGGCAGCGCGTAGCCATAGGTGGTGCTCAGCCAGACGATCAGGGCGAGGACCGGAATGGAGGCCAGGATCGCCGGCATGGTGGTCATGGCGAGCTGGCGCAAGGAGAGGCCGAGCATGGAGCGCATCATCGGCCAGGCCTCGGCAAACTCGCCGTCAAAACTGTTCAGTTCCCGGCGCGCTTTCAGCGCTCGCATCTTGATGTCGGTGAGTTTGCCCTGGGGCGAGAACAGCCAGTACAGCCCCATGGACAGCACCGCCGCCACCAGACCCCAGACGACGAGCCGAGCGGTCGGCGAGGCAAAGCTGCTCATCAACTGATCCGCCCAGGCGAACAAAGGAGCGGGAAGATCAAACACACCCATCAATCAAACGGCCTGTTCTGAGGCGTTCTTCGTCGCCTCTGTTGCTGATTTAGCTTGCGGGCTTGTCCTGACCGTCAACCTCGGCCGTGGCATTGGCACTGGCATTGTTCTTCTTGAACATCTTCCTGATCGGCCATAGCAGCAAGAAGCTGAGCGCTGCGAGAACGGCGACCACCAGTCCCCAAAAGGCGCCGAGCATGCTGAGGCCGGCACCAGGCCCGATATAGGCGAAAGCGTCCTGGCCGAGGCCGAGGGCGAAGGTCAGGGTGAAAACAAAAAGGAACAGGTTCTTCATAACGCTTCCTCTCGTTGGAGCCGTGAAAGACAGATCAGCTTGGCTTGGACAGCGATTGCAGGAACTCGGGATCAAGGGTTTGCGGATCGATCCGCTCGCCTGCGGAGATGATCGGTATGAACTCGTCATTCTCGCCGCCTCGGACGGGATTGACGAACTCCCAGACGATCTCCTTGTCCGGCGTCACCTCGAACATGCGGCCGCCATCGCTTTCGGTGATCAGCGTGTTGCCGTTGCCGAGGCGCTGCTGGACCGAGCGCAGCACGCTGTCGAACGGATGGTCCTTGGTGCCGACATAGCTCCACACGATCTCGAAGGTCTTCGGGTTGAATTCGATCACCCGCGCCGTGCCGTGGGGACCGAACTCGCCGCGATTGTCGAACAACAGAATATCGCCGTTCGCCATGATGTCCGGATCATGCTGGCCGGCCCAGTAGCCTTGGGTTGCCCAGACGAATTTTTCGGTGTCCATGTCGACCACGGCAAGTGCTCCGTTACCAAGCTCGCGCATCGAGATCAGCACGTCGCCCTCCTTGCCGATAGGGAAAGACTTTGGCATTGGCGGCGGTGATCACGTCGATCGCGTTGGTGTGCAGATAGTCGCCGCTGTCCTTCGAGTAGAACGGAAGCCGGGTTAGCATGCGGCCATAGGTCGAGTTGATCAGAGCTTGGGTGACGTCCACCTTCTTCAGCTCTTCGCCATCCGGCGAGAGAACCACGATGAAGTCGTCGATGCGGGGCGGTGCCAGCTGGGTCCAGGCCTCGATCACGTCGTTCTTGATCTCGTGGGTCAGCGTGTAGATCCGGCCGTCCTCGCCCACGTCCAGGTCGTGGTGGACCTGGCCGAGATAGGTCCAGATGACCTTCGAATCTTTGATCCATCTTGGCCAGGCCATAACCCCATGGCGTGTCACCCGAGGCGATGTACATCGCAAGGATATCGCCATTGGGATAGACGTGGACCGCACGGTTGTAGATGTGGCTGTCCGCCATCGGCTTCTTGACCGGGGAGGTCTCGTTCCAGATGCTGCTGAACGGCAGATGCCAGTCATGCACCACGTCGCCGTTCATCGAAATCATGAAGATCCGCTGGTCATGGCCGGAGCTGTAGACGGTAAAGCCGTCCTCGGCCCTGGCCGGATCATAGATGGTGACGCCGCGCTGATCGGTCCGGGCTTTTTGGTGAAAGCGCGAGAAATAGGGATGTCGGTAATTGGTCTGCTGATCCACCAGTGCCTGGCCGGCCTTGTAGGCATTGCTCAGGAACGCGGACGGGCCGGCTTGAGCAAACATCACATAGCTTCCGGCCAGGAATGCCAGAAAAGCGACCGCAACGGTGGGAAGGAGAATGTTCAGGATTTTCATGTCGTTTTTGCTGCCAACCGGCCCTAGGCGCCTCGAGACGGCTCGGCGATCGTTGCTGGCCAAGCCCATTATCATGTTCTAGCGGAGGTCGCAGGACGCCGCGTCCAAAAGCGACCGGCCAGGACCTTATATGGGGGTTAACGGTCAAACCGGAAGATTTGTTCCAACAGAACTTTTCCAAATGCCTCAAAGCGCCTCATGAAGGCCGAACGCCGTTCCTAAGCCGCAAGCGAGCACCAGACGGGGGTGTGATCGGACGGCGTCTTCTGGCGCCTCGGCTGATCGTCGATCTCCACCGTCTCCAGCCGATCCAGCGCTTGCGGCGAGAGCAGCAGGTGATCGATTCTGAGACCGTTGCCGAGCTGAAAGCCGCGCGCCTGATAATGCCACCAGCTGAAAGTGATCGTCTCCGGCGCCACCGCGCGATAGGCGTCATAGAGCCCGATATTGATGAGCGTCCGCCATTTTTCCCGCTCCAGCGGGTGAAAGCAGATGGTGCCGTCCAGCTCCTTGGCGTCATAAACATCGCGTGGCGTCGGGGCGACGTTGTAATCACCGCCGATGACCACCGGCTGGTCGTCCTGGAGCAACGTTGTCGCATGGGCGCGCAGGCGATCGAAAAACGCCAGCTTGAACGCGAACCGGTCGCTTGCGACCTCGGTGCCGTTGGGCACGTAGACCGAAGCGACGCGCACGCCGTTCACGCTCGCCTCGATATAGCGCGCCTCGTTGTCCTGCTCATCGCCGGGCAGGCGGGTTACCACATCCTCCAGCGGGCTTTTCGAGAGGATGGCAACGCCATTCAGCGAGGGTTCGCCGATCAGCGCGATATTGTAATGGCGATCTTCGAACGGCTCGCTCGGGAATTTTTCCGGCAAACACTTGGTTTCCTGCAAAAGCAGCACATCCGGCTGGGCGCGATCCAACCACTCGGTGACGATCGGCACCCTTGCGCGGATCGAATTCACATTCCAGGTCGCAATTTTCATTTTTTTCCACTGAAATTCCGGTGATCCGGCACCGGTTAAGTCACCGCCGCCCGCCGCGCGGGCGATGTCAACGACGTCCGCGCCGGCCCCGCCGACACGCGTCGCGTCAGATGGCGAAGGAATTGCCGCAGCCGCAGGAGGAGGCTGCCTGAGGGTTGTTGACCCGAAAGTAGGACCCGGTCAAGTCTTCGATGTAGTCGACCTCGCAGCCCATCATGTAAAGCAGCGACATGCCGTCGATCACCACGGTGGCCCCTTCGCGCTCGACCTTGATATCGCCGTCCTGATCGGTGTCGTCGAGATCGAACCCGTATTGAAAGCCGGAGCAGCCACCGCCTGAGACGGAAATTCTGAGTTTCTGATCAGCGTTGGCTTCTGCCGCTATAATTTCGCTAATGCGCCTTGCCGCCCGTTCGGTTACATTGAAGGGGCCGGCGTTCGCCTGATTGTCGGACATCATCCGTACCTTTACCTTCGAACCCTAAAACCACTAAGTTCCGCTGAGATATCTTGTCGACCATCCAGCATCATCCTTGTCACCTGAATGTAAGCGCCAACATGGCCTTGTCAAACCAAAGAACAGAACTCCGACCCACGAGAGGGGCGACGCCTTCGGGCCTGTGCGTGCCAGCCATCGTCCTCGCGCGGTCGCCGTGTTTTCGAGGAGGAAAGCCCGCTTCGTTCGGTTTTTCAGCGGGATCGCGACCGGATCCTCCACAGCACCGCCTTTCGCCGGCTCGAATACAAGACGCAGGTCTTCGTCAACCACGAAGGCGATCATTTCAGAACGCGGCTGACCCATTCGCTGGAGGTCGCCCAGATCGGCCGCACCGCTGCGCGCTATCTCGGCTTGAACGAGGATCTTGCCGAAGCGGTGGCCCTTGCCCATGACCTCGGCCACAGCCCGTTCGGCCATGCCGGCGAGCGCGCCCTCAACGAGGCCTTGAAAGACTATGGCGGCTTCGATCACAATGCTCAGACGCTGAGAGTGGTCACGGTTCTGGAAAGCCGTTATGCGGCCTTCGATGGGCTGAACCTCACCTGGGACACGCTGGAAGGCGTGGTCAAGCATAATGGCCCGCTCACCGATCCCGTCCACGCCTATATTGCCGAGTATTCGGCGGATTACGACCTGGAACTCACGACCCAGCCCAGTGCTGAAGCACAGATCGCCGCCTTGGCCGATGATATCGCCTACACCAATCATGATCTCGACGATGGGTTGCGCGCCGGCCTGTTCACGCCGTTCGATCTCGATGATCTGCCGCTGATTGGTGAGATTTTTCGCGCGGTGTCAGCACGCTATCCCGATATCGACCAGTCCCGTCTAATCCATGAAAGCGTGCGCCGGCTCATCCATCTGATGGTGACGAACCTGGTCGAAGAAACGGAACGGCGCCTCGCCGCCGCCAATCCGGGCTCGGCTGACGACGTGCGCGGCCTGGACCATCCCGTGGTCGCCTTTTCTCCCCTTGTGGCCGAACCGCTGCTGGAAATCCGGCAGTTCTTGCGCACCAACATGTACAACCACTACAAGGTGATGCGCATGACCCGGAAAGCACGCCGCGTGGTGACCGAGCTGTTCGAGGTGCTGTTCGACAACCCGGAGTGCTTGTCGCCCGAATGGCAGGCCTTGGTCGCGGGGCGCGGTGATCTCGGCCGCGCCGAGGCGATCCGGGACTTTATCGCCGGCATGACTGATCGCTATGCTCTCGACGAGCATGACCGTTTGTTCAAATTTACGAAACGTGATCCATGAATCTCTATGAAGAACTCCGTCTCGATGTCTTGCACGCCATCAAGGATCGCCAGATCCGAGGTGATCTGCCGGAAGATCTCAGCGTTGAGCGGGTGACCGCCGAGCCGCCGAGAGACGTGAGCCATGGCGATATCGCCACCAATGCTGCGCTGTTGCTGGCCAAGCAGGCCAAGATGCCGCCCATGGCGATTGCCGAGATGCTGGCCGCCGATCTTGCCACCTTGGAGAAGATCGTCGATGTCCAGATCGCCAAGCCCGGGTTCGTCAATCTCAGGCTGAACGACGATGTCTGGCGCGGTCAGGTGAAAGCGGCGCTGACGGCAGGCGCCGACTATGGCCGCTCGGATATCGGCAAGGGCGAGCTGGTCAATGTGGAATATTGCTCCGCCAACCCGACGGGACCGCTCCATATCGGTCATGGCCGCGGCACGGTGTTCGGCGATGCGCTCGCCAATCTCCTGGAAAAGATGGGCTTTGCCGTTACCCGCGAATATTACATCAATGACGGCGGTATCCAGATCGATCACCTGGCCCGCGCGGTCCATCACCGCTATCTCCAAGCGCTCGATGCGGCACCCGAAGAGCCGCCGGAGGGTTTCTATCCAGGCGACTACCTGATCCCCCTTGGCCGCGAGATCGCGGACGAGGACAAGGATCGCTGGCTTCATGCGGCCGACATCGACTGGCTGCCGGTTTTCCGTTCCCGCGCGATCACCGCGATGATGGTGGCCATCCGCGCCGATCTGGAGGCACTTGGCGTTCGCCACGATGTCTTCACCTCGGAGACCGCCATGGTCGATGAGGGCAAGATCGACGAAGCCTTCGCCATGCTCGAGGACATGGGCCTCATCTATGAAGGCACGCTGCCGCCGCCCAAGGGCAAGCCGGTCGATGATTGGGAGCCGGTGCAGCTGATGCTGTTCCGCGCCACCGACTATGGCGACGACATCGACCGGCCCTTGAAGAGTTCTTCGGGAGAGCTCACCTATTTTGGCAAGGATCTCGCCTATCATTTTGATAAATATAGAAGAGGTGCGCGAATTCTTATCGACGTGTTCGGCGCCGATCACGGGGGTTACGTCAAGCGCATGCAGGCCGCCGTGAAGGCGTTGAGCCAGGGCGGCGGCACGCTGGATGTCAGGCTTTGCCAGCTGGTCAATCTCCTGGATGGCGGACAGCCGATCAAGATGTCCAAGCGAGCAGGGCGCATCGTCACGCTCCGGGACGTCATCGACGAGGTCGGCAAGGATGTCGTCCGGTTCATCATGCTCACCCGGAAAAACGACGCCCCGCTTGATTTCGACCTGGCCGAGGTGACGGAAAAGTCGAGGGATAACCCGGTTTTCTACGTGCAATATGCCCATGCGCGAATACGTTCGGTGGAGCGACATGCGGTCGACGCGGGTCTGACGGTCGATCCGGTCCGGCTGATCGACGCGGATCTCGGACTCCTCGGCGACAGCTACGAGCTGGCCCTGATCAAGCAGCTCGCGCAATATCCGCGCATCCTGGCGGCAGCGGCTGTCCAGCATGAGCCACACCGGATCGCCTTTTATCTCGGCGACCTTGCTGCAAGCTTCCATGCGCTTTGGAATCAGGGTAAAGAGCAACCAGCACTACGCTTTTTGGTTGCGGATGACACGCCGCTCACGCAGGCGAGGCTGGCCTTGATCGGTGCTGCACGGATTGCCATCGCCTCCGGCCTGGGGGTCATGGGAGTTGATCCGGTTGAGGAAATGACCTGACCGATCGGCAGAACTTCAGGGGGATCAATGGATGATCGATGCGGTCGAAGTGGGCGTAGAAGACTAACCGCCGGGTTGCCGGCAACGAGACGTTGGAGCTATCGGTGATGGGCAGATCTTTGCCCCTGACGACCTTACTGGTCTTGGCGGTGTTCGCCTTGACGGGCGGGATCATTTGGCTTGCTTACGGTGAAACCGGCAATGTCGATGGCGAACCGCCTTTGATCAAGGCATCGGCGACGCCGCTGAAACGCGCGCCCGATGACCCGGGCGGTCGTCCCGTGGCGGATCTCGGCGGCGTCGGCGAGTTGATGGCTGATCAGCCCGGAGAGACCGCCGATGAGCGCTTGATGCCGACACCGGAGCAACCCTTAAGCCCGGCCGAGGCCGCGGTTGCGAGCTTGGCGCGCGCCGGCTTGTCCGATGATCTCCGGCCCAGCCCGGAAAAGCGCGAGCAGGCAACGGCAGCGCTGAAGGAACTGGTAACCGGGCTCAAAGCCGACGGCAGCGGGCTTGGCGGGCCGGTCAGTGCGACCACGGACCGATTGCCGTCACCGACAAGGCCTGGCGACCTCTCCGCATCCCGGATCAGCGAAAAACCCCTACAACGAAACGAACCCGAAGGTCTTGCTGACGCTGGGATTGCGGACGATTCGGCCCCATCGTCGACCGGGCTTCAGACCGCGGCCATCGGTCAATCCGCCGCCGGCGGCGACACGTCAGGCTTTGAGGCCACGCCGGGTGGTCGGTTTCGGGTGCAGCTTGCCGCTGTGCGCGGCGAGAACGATGCCAAGCGTGCCTTGTCGATCTTCCAGCAGCAGTTCGGCGAAGATATTGGCAATCTCAAGCCTTTCTTCGAGCGGGCCGAAAACAGCAACGGCATCTTCTACCGCGTTCAGGTCGGCACATTTGCCGACAGCAGCGAGGCCTCGTCTCTGTGCGGCAGGATCAAGAAGAAAAACGCGAGCTGTTTCGTTGTCCGTCGCTGAGCAGGGAGCGAAGGCGGCGGCGATCGTCGGTGTTGCCGGTCTTTCATTGAACGAGGATGAGCGGCGGCTGTTTCAAGAGAGGCGGCCGCTCGGCTTTATTCTTTTTGCTCGAAATTGCGAAGATTCCATACAAATCAATGAACTAATCGAAGAAGTTCGAGTTTCTGTCGATGATCCTCGCGCTCCCGTCTTCATTGATCAGGAAGGGGGTAGGGTGACCCGGCTGAAGCCGCCGACATGGCCCTCGATCTGCGCCGTTCGAAGGGTGGGCGAGCTTGCCAGGACCGATCTTGCCCTGGCGAAAGAGGCCGCCTGGCTGCATGCGCGCCTGATCGCCGCCGATCTCGAACCTCTCGGGATCACGGTGAATTGCGCGCCCGTTCTCGACCTCGGGCTTCCTCATCAAACCGAGGCGATCGGGGATCGCGCTTTTTCAGATGATCCCTCGCTTGTCGCGGCCCTGGGCCAGGCGATGATCCGAGGTTATCTCGACGGCGGTATTCTTCCGGTGATCAAGCATCTGCCGGGCCATGGAAGAGCGCTGGTCGACAGCCATCTCGATCTGCCCGAGGTCGAAGCCGGTCTGGCTGAGCTGAAAGACCAGGATTGGCGGCCGTTTCGCGCCTGCGCCGATGCCCCTTTTGCCATGACCGCCCATATCCTCTTCCATGCCCTTGATGCCAAGGCACCCGCAACCCAATCGAAGAGAATCATCGATGAGGTCATCCGTGGTGAGATCGGCTTTAAAGGGGCACTTTTGAGCGATGATCTGAGTATGCGGGCGCTCGGCGGATCGCTCGGCAAGCGTACTGCCCTTGCCCGTTCGGCCGGCTGCGATCTCGCCCTTCACTGCAATGGAGATTTCGTGGAAATGAGCCAGGTGCTGGCGGCAGCCGGCCTGCTAGAGGGTGAAGCCTTAGCCCGCGTCGACCAGGCCTTGGCACGACGCCGTGATCCACAACCGTTCGATGTCCGGCTCGGCCGGATGCGTTTGGATCAGCTCCTCGATACGCCTGCCGGCTGACCATGGATATTACCGCCATCGGTCAAGCGCTCTCGGTTTGGTTTCTGCCGATCGTCATCGCGATCACCCTCCATGAGGCCGCCCATGCCTGGATGGCCGAACGCTTCGGTGACGATACCGCCCGCATGCTCGGGCGCGTGACCTTCAACCCGATCAAGCATGTCGATCCGATCGGCACGCTGTTGCTGCCCGGCATGCTGCTGCTTCTGGGCTCGCCCTTTCTCTTCGGTTATGCCAAGCCCGTTCCCGTCAATTTCAGCCGTCTGAACAAGCCGAAGCGCGACATGATCTGGGTGGCGATCGCGGGGCCGGGGATCAACGTCATCCTGGCTTTTCTCTCAGCTCTGGTGCTGCATCTGGTCGATTTTTTGCCGACCGATGTCGGCGACTGGGTCGGCACCAATCTCAAGAATTCGATCCTGATCAATGTCGTGCTCGCGGTCTTCAACATGTTTCCCCTGCCACCGCTTGACGGCGGCCGGGTGCTGACCGGACTTCTCCCCCATCCCTATGCCTGGCGCTTTGCGCAGATCGAGCGTTTCGGCCTGTTCATCCTGATCGGGCTGCTGTTCCTGGTGCCCTATGGCGCTGACCTGATGGGTCTGCAGTTCAATCCCATCATCAGCGTCTTATGGCCACCGATCGAAGGGCTCTATAATCTGATCATTACGCTCGCGGGTTGGCCCGGCAACTGAGGGGTTTGGACGGATGAGCACCCCAAACACACCCAACGAAAACAAGCTTGCGCTGGTCGACAACGACGTTGCTGGTTATAGCCAGCCGGTGCAGACCGAATTCGTCTTCGTGGTCGATCTCGACGGCTTCGAGGGGCCGATCGACCTGCTCCTGACCTTGGCACGCCACCAAAAAGTCGATCTCGCCACCATCTCGATCCTGGCGCTGGCCGAGCAATATCTCGCCTACATCCAAAAAGCCCGCGATCTCAAACTCGAGGTCGCTGCCGATTATCTGGTGACCGCCGCCTGGCTCACCTACTTGAAATCCCGCCTCCTGTTGCCGCCGCCCCATGACGATGATGAGCCGAGCGGCGAGGAACTGGCCGAAGCGTTGACCGCAAGGCTGCAAAAGCTGGATGCGATCCGACGGGCGGCCGATATGCTGTTCACCAGGCCCCGTCTCGGCCATGATCGTTTTTCCAGGGGCCAGCCGGAAGGGCTGCGCATCTTGAGAAAAAGCCGCTATCGCCTGAACTTGCACGAGTTGCTTCAAGCTTACTTGAACCAGCGCGCGCGCGGCGCCAAACCGGACTATCGGATCGTAACGCCGGAGGTGATGCGCGTCGAGGAAGCGATCGAGCGGATCACCTCGCTTCTCGGCGGGCCGGACTGGCATAATCTCCTGGCCTATCTGCCTGCCGATTTTGTCGATGATCGTTTCAGGCGCTCGACCATTGCCGCCCATGTCGGCGCCAGCCTCGAAATGGCGCGTGATGGCCTGCTGGACCTGCGCCAGGCCACCCCGTTCGGTCCGATCTACATACGCCGTAAGAAACTCGGTTCGGAAAGACCATGACTGTAGCGATGAGCTTAGGCAAGCGGATTGCGGAGGCCGTTCTCTTCGCGGCCGAAGAGCCGCTTGATCTTGCCACCATTCAAGCGCATCTCCCGGGCAATCTCCACGCCCGCGATGTGATCGATGCGCTGAAGGAGGACTATGTCGAACGCGGCGTTCGCCTCGAACATCACGGCGGCCGCTACGCTTTTCGAACGGCGCCGGATATTGGACCCTATCTCCAGCGCGAATCCGTGCAGAGCCGGCGTTTGTCGAAAGCCGCCCTCGAGACGCTTGCGATCATCGCCTATCATCAGCCGATCACCCGGGCTGAAATCGAGGACGTGCGCGGGGTCAGCACCAACAAGGGCACGCTGGACCTGTTGATCGAAACCGGCTGGGTGCAGCCCAAGGGCCGCCGGGAAACACCTGGCAGGCCGGTCACCTGGGTCACGACAGCCGACTTTTTGGATCATCTGGATCTTTCGGCCCTCGATGACCTGCCGCGGATCGAAGAACTGATGCAGGTCGGCCTGCTCGGCAATCCAGCGGCCGGCCGGGAGCAGCCCGATGATGACGAAGAGATGGAGAACGGCTGGGCGAGCGACGGTGATCAGGAGGAGTTTACCGCCGGCGATGATCTCGTGGACGATCTTGAGGAAGAACGGGATCAAGGGTCCGCTGAGGCCGGAGCCGTTCCGTTGACGTCGGTGCCGCTTCCCGATGAAACTGGCGAAGGGCAGTGATGTTGGTTGGCGTTCCGGTGATCGAGTTGCCGCCAATGGCTTGACCTTCGATCATCGACGTCATACCTCCGTTAAGAACCCGGTGGTGCGGCCACAGCATCTTAAGAAAAATCAGCAGAAACAGCGCAACATGGCGAAAGCCGTTCTCAACATGGACCAAAGCGATGGCCTTTCGGTCGAACATCTCTGCCATGCTTTTGGTAGCCGGCGGGTCCTGGAGGATGTGGCGTTTCAGCTGAGTCCGGCCGAAGTTCATTGCCTGGTCGGGCCTTCCGGCTGCGGCAAGACCACGATTCTACGCCTGATTGCGGGCCTGGAGCCGGTGCAGGGCGGGCGGATCGTGATCGATGGCGAGATCATGGCCGAGCCAGGGTTTGGCGTGCCGCCGGAGAACAGGCGGATCGGCCTGATGTTTCAAGATTTTGCGCTCTTTCCCCATTTGCGCATCGTCGACAATGTCAGCTTCGGTCTCCCCTCCATGAACGCGCAAAGCCGGCGGCAACGGGCAGAGGACCTTCTGGCCCAGCTGGATCTCGCCGGTCATGCGCAGTCGTACCCGCATATGCTCTCCGGTGGCGAGCAGCAACGGGTCGCTCTTGCAAGAGCTTTGGCGCCGAGACCGCGGCTGATGCTCCTGGACGAACCCTTTTCCAGCCTGGATGCCACCCTGCGCGAGCAGGTCCGCGACGACACCATGGCTTTTCTCAGAACTGAGGGGACGCCGGTGTTGATGGTGACCCATGATGCCGAAGAGGCGGTCAGGGTTGCCGATCGCATCCATGTGATGCTGGAGGGCAGGATCCTTCAGTCCGGCACGCCGGCAGAGCTTTACAGCCACCCGGCCAGCCCCTTCGTTGCCGGCTTTTTCGGCCCGCCCAACCGGTTCAAGGGCTGGGTTCTGGCAGGCTCGGTGTCGACCCCGCTTGGTCCCATGACGGTGGAACATCAGGCCGACGGCACGCCGGTCGATATTCTGATCAGGCCCGAAGCCCTGCATCCCTCCAAGCAGCTGGACGACAACGGCCTTTGCTTCGAGGTGCATCGTATCCGCGATCTCGGCACCAACCGGGTGCTGGAGCTGAAACTGCCCGACGGGCCGCTGTTGACGGTAAGGATGACCAGCTATGCGGATTTCGAGGCTGGCGATACGGTTACGGTTGATGTCGATCCCGCTCAGGTGCATATCTATCCTTCGGCAGGGCGTTCCGGGTAACGTATTCTCGTACTTTCGCCATGGCGCCAACATTGCGCCGCTTATGGTTTTTTGCGACACTCGTTAAAAGTGTCCTGCGACAGCGCCACGGTTCGCCGATGGCAAATGGAGGAAAGGTTACATGAGTATCGGCATTTGGCAGGTCGTCTTGATCTTGCTGATCGTCCTCATCCTGTTCGGCGCCGGTAAGCTGCCGAAGGTCATGGGCGATGTCGCCAAGGGGGTGAAGAACTTCAAGTCCGGCCTCAAGGATGAGGACGAGCCTGAAGGCGACAAGGTCTTGGCTTCGGATGCGGCGCCGAAAGGCAGCGAATCGAATCTCAAGCAGGAAGAGGTGGTCAAGCGCTGACCCCAACCGGCATCATTGCTTAGGGAACGCCTGCTTTGTTCGACATCGGCTGGTCCGAGATGGCCATCATCATGCTATTGGCCCTCATCATCATTGGGCCAAAGGATCTGCCGCGGGTCGCGCGCACCATTGGTCAATGGGTGCGCAAAGGCCGTGCGATGGCCCGCGAATTTCAGACCTCGCTGGAAGAAATGGCGCGCGATACCGAACTCGATGACGTCAGGAAAGAGATCGAGAAAGTTGGAAGAACCGATTTCAAGAAGACCATCGAGAAAACCATCGATCCCAAAGGCGATCTGGCCAAGGCCTTTGAGACGTCGGATGATACCGACCAGGCTAAGCCCAAGCCTGTTTTGACTGACAAGCCTGCTTTGACCGACGGGTCTGGAGAGACCGGCAAGGAAACACCAGCCTTGCCAGCTACCAACGGTCATGCCGCCGGCGTGACCACCTCATCGACGACCGAGGCGGCCAAAACACCATCATCAGGCAAAGCCGCCTCAACATCGAAAACCGCGGCAAAGACGACCAAAACTGCCGGGACGGCGAAGAAGCCGTCGACGCGCTCAACGACCAAAAAAACCGCTGCGGCGAAAAAGCCGGTGTCATCGCCCAAGAGATCCGCTAAGCCAGCAGCGTCGGCATCGAAGCCGGAGACCAAGCCCGCCGCGGCCAAGAATGGCGCCGATCCATCCCCTGTTGATGAAAGGGGTAGTGACGATCAAGCGGCGGTTGCTGCCAAATCGAGCTAAAACATGGCCTTCATCAAGGACATAGACGACCAGCAGATGCCGCTCCTGGATCACCTCCTGGAGCTGCGCAATCGTCTGATGTACGCCTCAGCCGCCATCTTGCTGGGGTTTCTGGTCTGTTATTTCTTTGCCGAAGATATCTACGCTTTTCTGGTGCAGCCGCTGGCCGATATCTATCAAGGTCAGACCGGTCGCCGCATGATCTATACCAGTTTGACCGAGGCATTCTTCACCTACCTGAAGGTGGCGTTCTGGGCCGGTACGTTCCTCACCTTTCCGTTCGTTGCGACCCAGCTCTGGCTGTTCATCGCTCCTGGCCTTTATCGCAACGAAAAGAGCGCTTTTCTGCCCTTCCTGGTCGCAACACCCGTCCTGTTCTTCATCGGCGGTGCGATGGTCTACTACTTTATCTTTCCTCTGGCCTGGCGCTTTTTCCTGAGCTTCGAGAGCGGCGGCGGCGACGGCGGCCTGCCGATCGAGCTGGAAGCTAGGGTCGGCGAATATCTCAGCCTGGTCATGAAGTTGATCTTCGCCTTCGGCCTCAGCTTTCAGCTGCCGGTGGCGTTAACCCTGATGGGACGCGTCGGCCTGGTCACCTCGGAAGGCTTGGCACGCAATCGCAGATTTGCCTATGTCGGCGTTTTCGTCGTGGCCGCGATCATCACGCCGCCGGATATCATCAGCCAGATCGGCTTGGGCATTCCCATCATCTTTCTCTACGAGATTTCGATCTGGATGGTGCGCATGGTCGAGCGGAAGCGCGCCGAGGCGGAAGCCGAGGATGATGACGCCGGGACGGACGTAACGGCGACATAACAGCCGTGTCTCCTTGCCTTCTCGGTTGTCGAGCGCAGGCATAAGCGTTTATACCGTCAACAGGCGTCTATCGCCCTGATCTTTAACCTTCGCGATTGTGTGATTGACCGTGCTCGACCTCAAATGGTTGCGTGACCATCCCGATGCGCTCGACGGAGCCCTTGCCCGCCGTGGGGCAGCGCCCCTGGCTCAGACGATTTTGGATTTGGATGGCGCCGTGCGCGCCCTGCAGACAGACATCCAGGAAAAACAGGCCAAGCGTAACGCGCTTTCGAAGGAAATCGGCAAGATCAAGGCGTCAGGTGGCGATGCCACCGCGGTGATGGCCGAGGTCGGCAGCTTGAAAGCGGCGGTGCAGGCAGGAGAGGATCAGCTTCGCGAGCGGATGGCTGCACTGGATGAACTCCTGGCCGGCATCCCCAACATCCTGGCCGACGACGTGCCGGACGGACCTGACGAGGACGCCAATGTCGAAGTCCGCCGCTGGGGCGCCCAGCGGAATTTTTCCTTCGCGCCCAAGGAGCACGATGAACTCGGCGAGAAGCTCGGCATGGATTTCGGCCGCGCCGCCAAGATGTCCGGCGCGCAGGTTCGTTGTCATGTCCGGCGATCTTGCCCGCCTGGAGCGGGCGATTGCCTCGCTGATGCTCGATATCCAGACCAAGGAAAACGGTTACCGTGAGGTCGCGGTGCCGCTCTTGGTTCGGGACGCGGCGCTCTACGGCACGGGGCAGCTGCCGAAATTCGCCGAAGACCTGTTCAGGACGACCTCGGATCACTGGCTGATCCCGACGGCCGAAGTGGCGCTGACCAATCTTGTCGCAGGCGAGATCCTCGATGCCGACGATCTGCCCCTTCGCTTCACCGCCTATACGCCTTGTTTTCGCTCGGAGGCGGGGTCTGCCGGCAAGGACACCAAGGGCATGATCCGCCAGCATCAGTTCACCAAGGTGGAACTGGTGAGCATCACCCGGCTCTGCCACGCGCGATACGACTCTTCACACCGTCCTCCATGTTCCGTTTGGTTTTTGGGGCCGCCACCTTCAGCAGCACAGCCCGCGGTGTGTCCAGTGAAACAACTGCATCCATTCGCGTGGTTGCGCACATTGTTGATCGGAGAAACAAGGCGGCGCCGCGTTCTGACGGATTTCTCATCCCCGCCAGGCACGCAACCTGGGTTGACACTTCATGCAACCGGGGTTGCACGCTGACGCAGAGCAGACCGATTGTTGTTGATGTGCTGGAAATTGAGTCGTGAATCCGGAACACGCCGCCTTCAGGGGGCTCAAACTCCAGCACCAGGCTGGTCATGCCGGTGGGTCCCATCCGGTGGGCCACGTCATCCGCGTTGAGCAGCGCGTGTTGCTCACGGCGAACTGATCTTTGGCACGCCGGCCGCCCGCCCTCACCAGCTCAACAGCGCTGCGGACCCCAACGCGGCACCGCACGCCGCAAAGGAAAGTGAAAGGAGAATGCTGAAGAGGGCTCGGTACAGGGGCTGCTGGGTCATGGAGAATCCCGCGCGGGCACATCCGCTGGCTGGCCACAGAGCAACTCACGCGCCAATTGCCCGCGGACGCCGGTTGCCGTCGTGAAGTGGGCACGCGTGACCCCGGCGCAAACGCGTGCGTGGCCTTCACGTGTTACGGAAATAGCGCAGGAAGCGCGGCCTCATCCGCTGCGTGCGGGCTGTTGACCGGGGCGTTGGTGCGGGCTCATGGAGCACGGGCCGGAGGCGGATGATGACCAGTCTCTTTGATGAGCTGAGTGAAAAGTTGGCGCGGGACCCCAGCCTCACCAAGCGGTCCACGCCGCGGGTGGACGTGAGCCTGCTGCTGTTCAATGCAAGAGATGACGTCCGTCAACTCTGGCTTGCGGCTGAAAAGGGCGTGCAGGCGCCAGATGCGCGAGCACTTGAGAACCTGCGTGCTGCCGTTGAGAAGCTGCGTCCCATCTTTGGTGAGCGTCCCCCGCGGCCCGGGCGCTAGCGGTCAGAAGCAGCTTCCATGGATGTCGCGCCGCACTGTGTCCGCCGGCTGGCCGGTGAAATTTCCGTCACTGTCCACCTGGAATCTGGCGGCCTCCCAATACTGGTTACAGGCGGTGAGTTCCCGGGTGTATTGCCCCAGCAGTGCGCCTTGGGAATAGACCTGCACAGTGGCCACAATGGCGGCCGCGTGCCCGGCATACCAGTGCACCCCCACGGTGTAGTCACCGGCCTGGGGCTGGTCCACGCGGATGACTTCTGGTCCGTAGCCGTTGGTTTCCTCCACTTCCATGTGCGCGTTGGCACTGCCACCGCCCCAATTGACGGAGTAACCAAGCGCTTTGCAGGTGGCGTAGTAGCAGTCATCTCCCGTGAAGGCGGAGCCCGCCCCACCGCGCACCAGGTGCACATCCAGGTCTAGATGGCGTCTTCCCAGGTCAGCTGGACGCTGAGGCCGCTGAGGAAGACGGCGTTGATGGTCACCTGGGCCGGGTTGGTACTGCTGATGCCGGCATCATCCGTGACCGTCAGGCCAAGCACGTAGGTACCCGCCACATCCAGGCCGGGGCGGGTCACGTTGCTGGAATTGAACGTGAACCCGGTGGTCATGGCGTTGGGAGTGCTGAGACTGGCGGTGCTGGCAGTGGGCTTGGCGGTCCACGTCCACTGGTAGCTGGTGATGTGGTGGGTTGGGTTGGCGGCAACACTGTCCGCGCCGGTCACCACCACGTTGTCCAGCGGTTGGACCGCAGCCGGCATGGACGCGGGTGCCTGGCCGTTGACGGAGTCCATCCTGGCAACGGCGGTGAGGGCGGTGCCACCGGTTCCATGCAACGGGATGTCCACCACGGCGTGGGCCGGGTCTGACGTGGTGATGCGCAGGGTGCCCGTGGCCGCGCCCAGAACGGTGGGGTGAAACCCAACGCGCAGGATGCTGGTGGTTCCGCCGCGCGCCTCCCTGGGGACGGTGAAGTAGGGCGGGATGAAATCCGGCGCGGTGTCCACGGTGAAAGCCATGGACGTGACCAGAACTGCTTGTGGCTGCGGACCGGTGGCACTGAGGTTGCTCACGGTGAGGTCACAAGAGGTGGTCACGCCCGTTGCCACTTTCCAAAATCACACGCTGCGGGTGTGACGGAGAAGTTCTGCGGTCCCCCACTTGAGGAACTGCTCGAACTGCTCCCACCCTGCCCTGAGGACGTCGAACTGGACGAGGACGAGGTGCCCCCAGCGCACGCGGCCAGGCATGCCACCCAAAGAACGCCGCCATACGTCTTCATGTCTTCTCCTCGCTTCGCGTCTCTCGGGTTTGTCGGCGATGCCGGCCCGATGGGCTGGCAAAACCGGCTCGGCAGAGCCTCGCCCTCCCGAAAACTGAAGCCCCTTTGCGGGTGGGCGTGACGGGAAACCGCTTTTGGGAGCAAATGCAGGCTCGGCAGAGCCTCGCCCTCCCGAAAACTGAAGCCCCTTTGCGGGTGGGCGTGACGGGAAACCGCTTTTGGGAGGGCGAGGCTGTGCCGAGCCGGCCTTGGGCTCACGTCTGCGGCGGCCGCGCGGCGGCCTTCTTCATCCACTTGTCCATGGCGCGCCAGGTATCAGACAGGAGGTTCTCCGCCAGTCCCGCGCCCGCCGGCATGGTCCCCGTGGTGGACACTCTGATCCACCATTGACCGAAGACGGCCTACCTTGCACTACAAATTCAATTGGCACAGTCGCCATTTTTTAATCTCCATCGTCTCAATTTCTGTCAGCACGTTTGCAGTGTAATGAGGAGAGTAGTAGCAAGGCAAGCAAATGAATGTCTCCCTGTGCCGGCGAGATGGTTGTGCTGAGTTGAACGCTTGGACTAGGATACCCGTTCACTTTTCGGTCCAATACACCTCGACCTTATCTATATCCAGCCCATCCATGTCGGGTACTTCTTGAATTTCTTCGGCGTTTATTACGGGACGCGGGAAAGGACCAGCTGCTTGCAAGAGTTCTGGAGCAAGCGTCTTCGCAATCGCGCAGGCTTTTGAGAAGGCTTCATCAGGATCGTTGGCACGAACAAACCCTGCGATTTCGCAGTCTTGTTTTTTACCACTTTTCATGAATTCCCATCCAACGGCTGACACCTGCGATATGCCCATTTTTCTCCAGCGCTCTCTTAGTGAATTCGAATTGGTCCCATTCGCCAGTGGCTGCTACTGGCCGAACTCGGCCGTTCATAAATGTAAATGAACGGTCTGAGTAACCCACCGTTTCAGAATAGCTCGTCCAGCAACAAGTGGAATTGCAGCTTGTCTTGGTCCGGTTTCATCAATTCCGTATTGCTTCAAGAACCTCTCTTGAAGCGCAGCATCGAACTCTGTGAGGCAGTTCAACATAATGGCGAGGTCTTGGTAGCGATCAGCAATACCGACCCGCCCGGTATCGATACAGCCGGTCACCTCGCCATCTTTGATGAGTAGGTTGTCGAGTGAAAAGTCCCCATGCGTAACGACAGGGTCGGGCGTGAGTGGTAGCAGCCGTTGCATCGCCTCCCAGACCTGTTCGGCCGTCCAGCCATCGCGCTCCTCATCAAAATCGCCTTCGTCCACCAAACCGGCATCGATGCGCGCGCGTGCACAGCTGAGCCGGTAGGTATGGCCGCTGTTGTACGAACATTCGTTCACTGGAATTGCATGTAGTTGACGCAAGAACCTTGCAATTGCGTCCACGAGGGCAAGTTGATAATCAGGATGTGCCTGAAGAACTTGGTAAGCGGTTTTTCCTGGCACTGCCGTCATCAATAGCCATGCCTCATCTGGCGTACGGGTGAAATGGACGACTGCCGGCACGGTCATGTATCGAGCCAGCCAGTTTAGTCTTTCCATTTCAGTGCTGATCTCATCGGCGACGGCATCTCTACCATACTTCAAATATAAATCCGAAGCACCTTCCTTGCTACGGAGTCGATAAACGGTACCGCCGGACTCACCAACCGTATTGCAGAGCCATTCATACCCGGTCAGCATGGCAGAGATTGCCAATGGTGCGGATACTACGCCGCAAGTTTGTTCGCGATTCAAATCCATTACTTGACGACCTCCTAAGCTTTCGTCCGCATCTGGCCGTATGGACCCTTGCCTTTGCGGTGAGGGTTAAGGCCGAAGCAGCTCAAGGTTGGTGGGCAACCTGTTAGATTGACTCGACTATTTCTTGAACCCAGTCTGACCAGCAATTTACATCGGGTAGGTTCCGTGTAGCTCGCGGGTGATTTGATATCCACCACTGTCGAACCGCGTCATATTCCTCGATATCCAACTCAAACGCATCCCATGTTCCCATCCGTTGGTCTTGATCACAGGGATCATAGCCCTTTATGAAAAACTCATTCAGAAACAATCGAGGAGGGAAGTATTCCGACTTTCCGATCAGACCGAATATGCCAAATGGTATGGTCTCGTTTTTTGACAATACTATCCGTGCAATTTCTATAGATTTCATTTTCGAATCTTCGCATTTTTCTTGGGCGGATTGTGGCGCGCGCTATCGATGCGGATCCAGTTCAGGGTAATGCCTCAAAATCGGCCTGAAAAGGTGTTCATCACAAGCGGCCATCATTGGTCCCATATGCCGGTCCAGGCTCACCCGGTCGGCCTCTGGGGTGACGTCCTGGATCTTGTGGATAATCACGTTCAGCTGTGCGGTCAGCTTCAGCACTTCTTGCATCAGTTCCGCAGCAATCTGCTTGTCCATACCTTACCTTGTTTAGATGAGCCAACCGTAAGGGAAACCGTAGCGCCAGACGTTGAATAGTTCATCGGAACTCTCCACGCCACAAACAGCCATCACTTTGGTGAAGTACGTCAGCATCTGGTCGCGCTCCTCGGACTCGGATGTCCCCGGACGCGCCAGGGTGTGCTTGATGGTCCGCAGCACCGTGGAGCGTTGTGGTCGCGCGGGCAGTTCGGCAATCAGCGACTCGATAGTCGAGTCTACGGATGCCTGCGCCATTAACCGTTCGCTTTCATGCATCGCCCCAGGATAGAAGGTGGCGGGATCGGGGCCGAATTTATGCTCTGATTTCAAACTGCGCAAACGCTGGAGGACTTCCGGCGTGATCGCTAATTGCTGGTCATGGAAACCGGTAGCGGCCACACATAAAACAGGAGACCGGAAACCCCGGCAATTACGATAGCCGCCACGATGGCCGCTGCTCCGGCCAGTACTTTGATAAACACTTCTGCTCCGCTATTGGTTGAATGACATCAGGATAGCAGCTTGCCTGTCGCGAAAATCCGTGAATTGTCACCACGCCGGTGCACGCCGCCCCGAAAGTCCCCGAAAAGTCGCGATTCCACCCCGATTTCGCGTAAAAACCAGGGCTTAGTGCACGCCAGACAGAGTAAACTACGCGTCAATTTCTT
>CAWBCX010000009.1:0-97185 GCA_963787265.1 uncultured Alphaproteobacteria bacterium
GTCGTCACCGAGGTACCGAACCGACAGGACGCGTCGACGATTGGGGCCCGTGACGCCAGCGGAACCGTGCACGGTGACCATGTTGAAGAACACCGCGTCGCCCGGCTCGAGCTCCCAGCCGATGACCCGCCAGCGATCGGGATCAGCGGCGAAGTCCGGCATCTCCGCCAGCGTCCCCTCCGGAAACCACCTGGCCTGATCGTCGAGAAACGTTCGAGGCATGAACCACGGCCCGAGGTGCGATCCGGCGATGAACTCCAGCGTGGCCGCACGGTCCACCGGATCGACGGGGAACCACATACTGGCGTTCTGCTTGCCGTCCACGTTGTAGTACGGCTGGTCCTGGTGCCATGGCGTGCGTTGCCTGGTCCCAGGCTCCTTCACCAGCACGTGATCGTGATAGAGCCGGATGGTGTGCGAGCCGGTGAGCTCGGCCGCGATCTCGGCGCCGGGAGAGTGGCGGATGAATCGCTCCATCGTGGGGAGGCGGGTCCAGTTGCAGAAGTCTTCGATGAAGGGCGCGTCGTTGTCGGCGCTGGCTCGCTTCGCGCGGGGAAAGGTCGGCCAGGTTCGCGTCGATGGCGTCGCGCGCCCATTCGACGTGCGCTGTGGTGAACGCCCCGCGCACACAGACGGCGCCGTCGCGGGCGTAGTCGCCTTCGATGATCACTGGAAGCCCTGCATCGGGACAACCGACCCCACGTTGGGAGGCGACTTCGGCGGCCCGCTCGTATCCCGCATCGACGTGGCGGATCACGCCCATGGCCGGATCGTTGGTGAGCACACGTTCGAGCTTCTCATCAGCGAGATCGGTCCCGTCGGCAACACTGACCTGGCCGGCGTGGATCGAGCGTCCGATGCCGACACCGCCACCGTGGTGGATGCTCACCCAGGTGGCGCCCGAGCAGGTGTTGACCATGCCGTTCAACAGCGGCCAGTCGGCGATTGCGTCGGAACCGTCGAGCATTGCTTCGGTCTCGCGATACGGCGATGCCACCGATCCGGAGTCGAGGTGATCACGCCCGATCACGATGGGTGCCTTCAGCTCGCCGGAGCGGACCATCTCGTTGAAACGTAGGCCCAGCCGATGACGTTCGCCGTACCCCAACCAGCAGATCCGGGCCGGGAGTCCCTGAAACGCCACCCGCTCGCCCGCGAGACGGATCCAGCGGGCCAGCGCTTCGTTGTCTGGGAACTCTTCGAGTACGGCCTTGTCGGTGGCGGCGATGTCGGCAGGATCACCGGACAGCGCAACCCAGCGGAACGGTCCGAGTCCTTCGCAGAACAGTGGGCGGATATACGCGGGAAGGAAGCCGGGATAGTCGAAGGCTCGATCGAAGCCGCCGAGTCTGGCTTCGGCGCGGAGGCTGTTGCCATAGTCGAAGACTTCGGCGCCTGCGTCCATGAAGCCCACCATGGCCTGGCAGTGGGTGGCCATGGCCGCTCGAGCGCGCCGAGTGAATTCGTCGGGTTGGTTCGCCTTGAGGTCGGCCGCGGCCTCGGCGGAGAGATCGTTCGGCATGTAGCTGAGCGGATCGTGTGCGCTGCTCTGGTCGGTGACGATGTCGGCGTCGATCCCATCGGCAAGCAGTCGGGGGACGACGTCGGCCGCGTTTCCCAGCAGCCCGACCGACAGCGGGATTCGGGCTCGTTTCGCGTCCGAGACTCGCTTGACCGCGGCCGCGTAGTCGGGTGCGATCTCATCGAGGTAGCGATGGTCTACGCGTCGTTGCAGCATGTGGTGGTCGACGTCGATCACCAGCACCACTCCATCGTTCATCGTGACCGCCAGTGGTTGGGCGCCGCCCATGCCGCCCGCGCCTGCCGTGATGGTGAGGGTGCCGGCGAGTGTGCCTCCGAAGCGTTTGCGGGCGATCTCCGCAAAGCATTCATAGGTGCCCTGCAGGATTCCCTGGGTGCCGATGTAGATCCACGAGCCCGCCGTCATCTGCCCGTACATGGTGAGGCCCTGGTGCTCGAGGCGTCGGAACTCATCCCAGTTCGCCCAGTCGGGCACCAGGTTGGAGTTGGCGATCAGGACCCGTGGCGCCCACTCGTGTGTTCGGAGCACGCCCACGGGCTTGCCGGACTGCACCAACATGGTCTCGTCGCGTTCCAGTGTGGTCAGCGTGTGCAGCATGGCGCGGTAGGCGCCCCATGAGCGGGCGGCGCGGCCGGTGCCTCCGTACACGACGAGCTCGTCGGGGTTCTCGGCCACCTCGGGATCGAGGTTGTTCTGCAGCATCCGGTAGGCGGCTTCTTGTGGCCAACCCTTGCAGGTCAAGTCGGTTCCTCGGGGTGCGGCGATTCCGGTGACCGGCAGTCCGATCGGAGGTGCGCTCATGTCTTGCAGTCTGAGCGCGAGTGCCCTACGTTGTCAACACTTGGTACGTATTGTCAGTGTGTGACAATCTCATGTGTGACAATGAGGGTTCTCTGATCCCGAAGGAACGTTCCCACGATGCGAGCAACGAACGAGAGCGGTGCCGACACCGAAGCGGTCCCGAGGGCGGTCGGACGCGTCCTCGATCTGCTCGAGATCGTCCTCGCCGAGAAGTCGTGCACCCTGACCACTGCGGCCTCGGCATCAGACCTCACACCAACCACGGCGCTGCGGCATCTGCGGGCCTTGGAGGCCCGGGCTATCTGCACCGAGACGCCGCCGGCGTGTTCTCCGCCGGGCCGACGCTGCTCCGGATCGCGGCGGCGCTGGGAGACGACGGGCCGCTGGATCGTCTGAAAAGGCGCTGCTCGATGTCCTCACAGGAGATCAAGACAAGGGAGTGATGGCGAGGATCACCGGCAATATTCTTCGAGTAGACCTCATTGACCGCACGCCGATGGCCTTCGAGGGCCTGCACGAAATTGTTGCCATCGTACCAAAGCAGACCGGTGACACCGAGTTCTTGATTATTGGCCACGGCTTTGCTCAGCAAGTTTTGTAAATCCAGCCGGACAGAATTATCGCGAGCGCTACAGTAGATCAAGCGCATGAGCATGGGGCGTCTCCTCGTATTCTCTCGGCTAGAGAATTATGGGGATCCATAGTCTCTTGAGCCGACAACTCGACCTTGTCTTAACGCGACAAATCGAGCAAGACAACCCGGAACAAATAGCGACAGATAATCACTTGAGGTTTATAGTTTTCATGTAAAAAGATATCGTAGAGAGAGAATATTTAACCTTTTAAGGGATAATATATTGTGTGTTTTCATTTTGAAATAACCTTTTCGCCGCACTCTTGATCGATTACCCTGCGCGCACTGAGAAATCATATTCCAACGGGTGTAGCCATGCATAGGGAAGCCGCTATTGCCGCCATCACCCTCGCTGGCGATGAACAGCTGCACAGCCAGGACGAGACGATGGCCTTTGCGCTATTCGACCCCGCAGCGAATGACAGTGTTCAGCCGGTGCTCGCTGCCTCGCAAGGTCGGGTTGTCGATCGGCAGCAGACGCGTGTCGTCCTCGAGTTTCCGGATGCCGCGACCGCTACAGCGTGCCTTGCCGATCTGCGCAAGCGCATGATGGCCACACGCCGCGGTCGCCAGCGCGCCAACGAGACTGCGCTACGCATTGGCATCGACTTCGGGGCCATCATGGTTGGTGACGATAATCTCTATGGCTATCGAACCAATGTGGCCTCTGACTTGGCTGGGCACGCGACGGCGCAGCATATGTGCTTGTCGAAAGCCGCGTTCGCCGATGTGGCCGCGCAGCGGACGATCGTAGCGCAGGGACGAGAAACGTTACGCCCGGGAGGAAGCACTGGGCCCTTGGAAGCGCATCTGGTCCTCGCTGACATCGATACCCATGCCGAGCGCATTCTGTCGGGACACATTGGCGCCCATGTCAGGGTCGACACTGATTTCGAGCATCGCAGCAGCGCGATGACCGCAACGGACTTGCTACGTGCTTTGCAGCGCTTGGGACTGGGTGTCAATGATCGCGCCCACCTGATGGGGCTCTCGTCGGAAACAGTCCAGGCGAAGTTGAAGGGCAAGTCACAGGTCACGGAACAGGACCTAAGCTGGCTTCAGATGTACGAAATGCTCACGCCGACGCAGAAAGACTGGTTTGCCGCAAGGAGGCGTCGGGGCGCTCAGGACGATACCTTCAAGAGCCGAACGTCGCAGCGTCGATAGCGAAAGTCGATGGAGGGAACTACAATTCGCACACAGGCCGCCGTCGTTGTCTTGACGATGACCAAAGATAGCCATGGATCGCTCGACAGCGTCTCAGCCGTCTTTGCGCGTTTCGATCCTCGGGGCAAACGCAGCCTTGATGCCTTGATCACCGCAGCAGGCGGACAGACGCTCGAGCGGGATGAGACATGCGTCACGCTCAAATTCTCTGATGCTGTTAGTGCCACGTCCTGCGCCGTTGACCTCTGGCCCCGCTTGCTCAAACCCTTACGCAAGAGCCAGCGTGAAGAGGTCGGCGCTGCGCTGCGGATCGGGATCGACTTCGGCGACGTTGTCAGCGGTGCGGATGATTTCCATGCTTATCGGGCCAATATCGCCTCAGAGCTGGCCCGCTTGGCCGCCCCCGGTCAGGTGGTTTATTCCAAGGCTGCGTTCACCAATGCGACTGCCCAGCACCAGCTTGTCTTGCACGACAAAAAGATACTGCGAGTCAATGGCGTGGAGCCGATCGAAGCCTATCTCGTTGCCATCGATGGTGACCAAACGGACGCTGTTGGCGACACGGCCACATTGACGCCCGCTCCACCATCCCGGCGCCGTGGCCTGTGGCGGCCGCTGCTGGCGGCGGTCACGCTTATGGCGGCACTAGGGGCGGCATCGGCAGCGTTGGAGGTGCCGTATGATCGGGAAAGATTGGCTTCATTGGTGACGGATGTGACCGAGAAGATCCCGGGCAAGGATGCAATCTTATCATGGGGAGCGAGGCTGAACCTTCTGGAGACCGCGTCGGTTCCGCCTGCCGAAGGGCACGATCAAACGTCCCGGCTGACCTATCGGTTTGCGACCGCATCGACGGGTACGCCCTTGGCAAAACAAGGTGCTGCCCTGGCGGAACAGATCGGTGCGAGATTAGACGAAAGAGGTCCAATCGACCTGGAAGTCGTCCCTTCGGACAGCCAAAAAGACAGCCTCAGGCGGTTGCGTGCTGGCGACATCCATTTCGCTATCCTTGACGGGCTGGCCGGTCATTTTGGCTATTTGGGCTCAGGCCCCAACCGTCTGACCGGTGCCGATCCGGACCTCCGGGCGATCGCGACGATCTGGCCGCGCGCAGAACAGTTCATCATGAGACGAGAATTTGTGAAGACCGGGACGATCGACGATCTCTTGAACCTCAAAGACGAGAAGATCTCCTTGGGCGCACCTAATTCCAGTGGCATGCATTCAAGTGGGCTGCTGCTGCGTCGTCTACAGACCCAATCCGCCAACGATGTCGATGTTGTTTTCCTTAGTCCCGAAGAAGCTATGGAGGCATTGGCGTCAGGCGAGATCGCCGGCATGAGCTTGCCCGGCCTGGTGCCGTCGGACATGGTTGCGGCGCTATTTCAAACGCTGGGCAGTGAGATCACCATCCTTCAATTCAACGACCAGCATCTCGCCAAGGTCAATGAACGGCTGGGGTTGTGGACGAACTTCCTGATCCCGGCCAACACCTATCAGGGCCAGACGGAGGCAATACAGACGATCGCCCAGGCCCACTTTATCGCGACACATGCCGAGATCGACAGCGAAGTCGTCTACGGCATCAGCAAAGCGATCCTCGAGAATGTTTCCTTTCTCGATGGTCTAAGCGATACGGTTCGACCTCTTCGGCTGGAGACGGCGTTGATCGGCCTCCCTGTCCCCATTCATCCAGGCGCTCTTGCTTACTACACCGAGACGCCGGGCCTCGAGATACCGCTTCATTTGACGCCCCCGGACGCCACACCGACCCAATGAATGGGATTTGACGAAGCTCGCTCAAAGGCAGGAACAAGCTTGATCCCGACCAAGGCGGCCGCGAAACTGTACCGATAGATTTCGAATGGCCCTGGCTCCACCATTCATAACATCGGTTCTCGATCTCCATACCGATCGCCGACCGAATTCAAGCCCGACCTCAACGGCAACCGCCAGGATCGGCTGGAGTTGATGATCTCGGCGACCGGCTCGCCAGGCTGGACGGCAGCCGCCGGCTCAAGCGGCAGGTCGTCGAGCACATCAGTCAGCGGGGCGCTCAGCACGGTGCGATCAACCGCCGCCTCGGCGAGCGCTACTCCGGCTTTCGCCGCCTCGACCTGGGCTCGGCCGGCTACAGCGTTCTAATCAGGACGATCTTACCGTTGGCAGGCTCGAGGTAAACTTTGACGTGCATGCCGTATTGATCCAGACCTTGGGCCTCATAGCAGCCGTGTTTCATGGAGAGTTCATGCATCTTGTAGCCCTTCATCTCAAGCTTCTCCATGACCTTCTCTGTCGGCATCCGGGAACCTTCGCCGTTGCAATAGTTTTCGGCGAGCGCTGAACCAGTAATAGTCAATAAAACTGCGGCCGTCAGGGAAAAGATTTTTGGCATTTAACAACTCCTGGATTGATACGCGACAGGGGTGAGCCTCATGCTATTAATTTACTATCGGATTTTTTTCTTAGTCTCGATCAGCCACAGTTTGAATATTCTTGCTCAGTCCCGACACGGACTATCGTCCGGCGGTCCATGCCGGCTGAAGTCTTATCAGTCATCAGACCTTCGTCTGACGCTAGCTGGGACGCTAGTCGGGGTCGATCATTGACCGCCGGTCCATGGCGCCACTCTGTCCGCACGTCATGCTGTCTTCACCTTCCGAAACGACGGCTGTTGGCTTCACTCACGATCGGGAATGACAGAGATGCGCATGGATCTGCACCACAATTCATTGCCACGCTGGCGAAAGACATCCCACCAGATCAGCCCCGCCAATCCGTCCATTGCGCGAAGTCTGTTCAGCAAGATGATCAAGGTCTTGATCAAAATGGTAAAAAGTTTTTTGGTATTTTTTGCCATTCTCGCCAGTGTTACCGTGGTCGCTTCGATCATTGCGTGCCTTTTTCTTTCAAATGGGAACGTCGAATATTTGATTGATCTCGACAAATTATTCGAATTTGTCTTTTATACGCGATCGGGACTGAAGGTTAATATCTTGTTTGTCACAATGATGCTATTTTTCCTGGCGATCAATAACGACATCCTCAACCGAGAATGGTTTCAGCGATAAGCAAACGACCTCGGCATTCGGTCATCCAACCTGCCGCAGATTGTCCAGGACGTCTTGCTGGCCGGCCTGCCACCTGTTCATCTGCAAACGGATAGGCTATGTCGGCAAACATTGGTGCGCTCAAGGCGATGATGGTTCCCGCGATGGGGCAACCGGCACCAATCATCAACATCCGACATGATTGCCCAAAATCGATGATGACCAGCCTTGATCAGCTGTTCGCGGACCTATCAAAAGAGGGAAATCGTTGGGTTCGATCCGTCCTGATTGCCCTCGGGGCCGGCTCGGTTCTGGTGCTCTTGATCCTGAGCTGGATGCAGGATGCGCTGATTTCCGAGAGGCTCGAGCTGATCCGCAAGGTGGGGCAGTTGCGGGAGCAGAGCGCAGTCATCCATATCTGGATCGAAGAGCTGGTGTCGGGCGATGATGTCAACCAGCGTGATATCACCGGTCGGTTGGATGCGAACCGTAATCTGCTGACATCCATGGCCAGGATCGAGTCCGAGGGCGTATGGCGCCATTGGTTTCAAAGCGAACAAGGCGGGATTCTGGACTTTATCGACCAGGCGAGGCGCCATTTTCAGCAGTTTGACGCGCTGTCGCAAACACGCCTCGTCGGCGCCGTTCAAGGACGTGACGTCGGCATCGGTTCCGACATCGATATCATTTATGATCAGACTTTCGAAAGCCTGATGGACATCTTCAATCTCCTCGATGGGGCGATGGAGCGACGTCTGGAAGAGGCGGTCGACCTGCAACAAACATTGTCTCGCGGCATCATCCTCGCCTGGGTGGCGATCGTTGCCGTCGCCCTTGCCACCACCTGGAACCACGAGCGCAGACGGCGGCAGGCGGAGTTCGCCTTGCGGCAAAGCGAGATTAAGCTTTTTCAAGCGCAGAAGATGGATGCGCTCGGACGACTGGCCGGCGGAATTGCCCACGACATCAATAATCATCTGGCAGCGATCTCGATGCAGTGCGAAGCGATCAAGATCAAGTGCGCCGATCCTGCGGATGCCAAGGCCAGGGTCGATGCGATCATCAATATCGCCGCGAAATCCGCAACCATGATCAAGCGCCTCTTGGCTTTTAGCCGCCGGCAGCCGATCCAGCCCAAGGTCGTCAGCGCCAACGCTGTGGTGATGGATTTGGAGGAAATCTTTGCCGGGCTGATCAGCGACGAAATCGATGTGAACACCCGGTTGGCCGCTGACCTTTGGATGACTTCGATCGACCCGTTGCAACTTGAGCAGATCATCTTGAATTTGGTGGTGAATGCGAGCGAGGCCATGCCCAGGGGTGGTGTGTTGACGATCGAAACCAGCAATCGGCCTGGTGATGACGGGCAAGGTCACGATCAGATAGCTATCGAGGTCACGGATACTGGAGATGGGATCCCGCGGCAAATCCTTGATCGGATCTTCGAGCCCTACTTCACCACCAAAGATCAGGCGAGAAACAGTGGTCTCGGTCTTGCCACGATCGATGGTATCGTCCGGCAAAATTATGGCCAGGTGTTGGTCGAGAGTGAACCGGATAAGGGTACGACCTTTCGCGTGCTGTTACCGATCAGCAGCGAGCAAGCCAGTGGCCAAGCAGGGCCTGATAGCGAAAAAACTCGCTGCTACGGCATGAACGGCTCGGTCGTTCTGCTGGTGGAAGACAATGACGAACTTCGCCAATCCACAGAGATTGTCCTTCGCTCGTTCGGCTGCACGGTCCATCTGGCGGCGAGTGCTGAAAAGGCGCTGCAGCTCTATGCCGCGCTTGCACCGACCCTCGATATCGCCATTGTCGACGTCCTCATGCCCGAAATTGACGGCAAGACCTTGGTCGATCAGCTGAGACGCCGGCGAGCCGATCTGAATGTCTTGTTCATTTCAGGCTATGCCGACGATAAGCTCGCAAATCTCGGTTTCGCGGGCGAAGAGGCAGATTTCTTGTCCAAGCCGTTCAGCGCCGGCGAACTCTTCGCCAAGATGGCAACCATCCTCGCCCACAACCATGACGGGTCGAACGCCGCATAGGGCTAGCCTTGGATCAGGCACCGGTTCGCTTGACATGACATGTCGATCAGGCGGGACTGGTCATATTGTTGATCATGACCGCGGCCTCGACCCGGTTTCTGACCTGAAGCTTTTGCAGGATGTTCGTCACGTAGTGTTTGATGGTTTTTTCTTGCAGATCGAGCTTGCGTCCGATCTCTTTATTGCTGAGGCCCTTTGCCAGCAGCCGCAGAACCTGTCCTTCCCGCCAAGTCAGGTTGCTCAGGGGATCGACGGTCACCGCCGAACCCACGGCATGATCGTTCATGGCGGTCAGCATTTTTCCTGCGATTCCTGGCGGTACGTAAGCCTGCCCGTGGCTGACGGCCATCACAATATCGCTCAGCTTGGCGCTGGTGATGCCCTTCGAGGCATAGCCCCGCGCACCGTTTCTGAAAGCCGCCATGACGTCATCGGCGTCTTCCGAAGCCGTCAGCATGATGATTTTCACCGTCGGGCAAGACTTGGTGATGATGCTGGTGGCACGGAGACCGCCGCCAGGCATGCTGATATCAATGAGCATGATATCCGGCCGCAGTTCTCGGGCGATACGGACAGCATCGTCATGGTCGGCACCTTGGCCGACAACGTCGAACTCGTCGCGAGACGACAAAGTGACACATAAGCCATCGAGCAGGAGAGGATGGTCGTCAATGATCGCAAGTCGGATTTTCTCGTCAGTCTCTTTCATGACCAACGACTTTTCGATCTTCGGCTGCAGCCATGCGCAGCTCGCGGCTTGCCGACGTTCGAGGTCTGCGCGATGCCGGCCATCCAGTCAGGATCACGCCATGCCATGGTGAGTTCGATAACGATACTGGTGATGGTCAATAACCCTGAGCCTTTGCGAAGTTGACAGAGAACTGACATAGAGATGATGTGTTAATCAACATCATGTTTTTTGATCTTTCTTTTTTGTGTTACTGCTGATGCCTCCCCTATCTCCCGCCTTGTCGCGACCAGCTTCTTCGCTGCGCACGATATCGTTTGCACGATCCTGTTGAACCAGCTGGTTTCCAATAAGAACACTTCGAAATGGCAAAAAATTTCATTTCAATCTGCGAGTGTCGATATTGATCGATGCGATGCCATACAGATCGTTCTGCGGGAAAGAGCAAAGTCACCGGCTCACGATGACATTATCCGAAACCTTGACGGTCAGCGTGTCTCCCGGACCTCGACAAACCGGTCCGCAATGCCTGTCACGCCGGCTGGCAGCGAGCATGCCCTCATTCTTTCCGGCCTTCGACCTGGTCGGGCGCTCAGGGTGGGGAGAACTGCAGCGCAACCCTCAAGCAACTGGTCAAGTGCAAAGGGCATTCGGGCTGGAAACCAGCAGCCCCGGCCGTAGATTGTGGTTACGCAGCCTGTCGAAGGTCTGGCCACCGACTTATACCGCTGATGGAGACGCTCACATGAAATCATCTCTTGATCGCCGGGACGTTTTGGCCGTGCTTGGTGGCGCGGCTTTGGCCAGCGGCTTGACAGGAACCGAACCAGCGCTGGCTGCGGCCAACGGTCCGCTCGCGGCAATGTCGAACTTTCTTCAGACCTTGGCCCCGGATGCCGAAAGGCTCGCGCGGTTCACCTTCGGCGATTCTACCCATCGAGGCTGGAACTTCATGGGGACCGGCGTGAAACCAGGCCTGCCGATCGAGCGCATGGACGCCGCGCAGAAGGACGCCGCCGAGACACTCCTGCGCAGCCTGCTTAGCGCCACGGGCTACGACAAGGCGCGCTTGATCATGGCCTGCCAGGACGTGATGCGCGAGCTGGGTGACGGGCCTGCCGATCGCAACAGCCAGCGCTTTTCGATCGCGGTGTTCGGCGAGCCTGCAGCCGATGCGCTCTGGGGCGTTCGGATCGAGGGTCATCATCTGCCCTTGAGTTGGACGCTTGTGGATGATGACCTCGTGGCGATCACGCCGGCTTCGTTCAGCGTCATTCCCCAGCACATCCCGGTCGGTGCCGGGAAGGGCAGGGTGGTGCTGGATCGGGAGGAAAGCTTTGGACGCCGGTTGATCCAGGACTTGACGGGATCGAAACGAGAAACCGCGATCTTTGCAAACCGTTTGCCCGGCAATGTCCTGGCGCAGGCTGGCCAGGAGGATCGTTTCACGACCAAAGCCGGCATCGCCGTGGCTGAGCTTGGCAGAGCGCAGCAGGATCTGCTCTGGGAACTGATCGAAGTCACGACCGTGGAGCCTTGGCCGGCGGCGATCGCCGAGCGTCAGAAGTTGCGGATCCGCGAGGGCGACCCTGCCTCGGTCCATTTCGCTTGGTCCGGCGGGCTCAGCCCTGGCGAGATGTTCTACTACCGGATCCATGGCGATACCTTTGTCCTGGAGTTCACCACTGTGTTCGGTAATCCGGAACATCTGCATGCCATCTACCACGATCCCGAGCGGACGCTCGGCCGTCACGTCGAGACCTGAGAACGGGCCGATCGTTCGAGGCCGGCCTCAAGCATGCGAAAACCGTCTTCTGCGTCGAGCGGGTTGGTCGTGAAACCTTGTGCAGCAATGGCACCTATGCCCCGCGGCGATCCGGCGTGAGTAGGTCAGGGCGGCGGCGCATGACGAGCGTCTCCTCGTTTGATCGGGCAGTACACCGATGGAAAAGCTTGCTGGCCGCCTGATGTCCGGTCAGTTGAATTTCGTTTTTGAAATTAGGATTTTCATTGATGACGATTTTTGCTGTCCATCAATCGCCGCAGCCTAAGCTTTGAAACCGTCATCGATCGCCGATCCCGTCATTCCAATCGCTGTGAATCGCTTCGCTGGGCGAGCCGTTCGGAATGTTTCATCAGCAAGCTCTGTAAATTTCATCAAGGAAACAACATAGGGTGCAAAAATCGATAAGGCGCAAAGAACTTAGGCTGAGACGAGGGCAGGCTGCCTCTATCTTGCGCATCCGGCCAGCGTAAAGCGGGCCGATCACCGCTCGATTGAACTTGGCGCGAATTTTGCAGAAAAATTCTGGTGCGACTGTTTGAGAGCGGCCCGGGCTCAAAGCTTCACCCAAAAGCCCGGGCCTCCTCGAGGAACCAAGCCCCAAGGAGAGGCAATTATGTGCGAGCGTAGCGGTCACCGCAACTTCCCCGATCTTACGAACGTTGCCTTCAATCGACGCAGCTTCATGAAGGGAGCTGCCGCGGGAACGCTGACCATCGGCATGGCGGGCGGCCTGATCGGCCAGGCGGGTGCGGCCGAGAGTTCGATCACCTCCACCCACGGCACCGGCTTTTGCAACCTGCCGCTGTTCCTGAGTCACGCCCGCCAGACCGCGAAGGAGGACGAGCTCACCCTGGAATTCGTCAACACCCCGACCTTCGCCGAGCACGTCACCTTTCTCGGCACCGGCCAGGTCGATGTTGGCGTTCTCCCCTATACCAGCTTCGTTGCTCTCTATGATGCGGGAGCGCCCGTGAAGATCGTCGCCGGCTCCGGCATCGAGGGCTGCGCGATCGTCAGCCAGCCTGGTCTCGACAGTGCCGAGAAGCTCAAGGGCAAGACGATCGGAACCTTCCAGCTCGACACCTTGGAGGTGCTCCCCTTCGACTGGCTGAAGAGCGAGGGCGTCAATTTCGCCGACGTCAATGTTCGCTATATGGGCAACACGCCGGAGGCGGTCGAGGCGTTCAAGGCCGGCGCACTCGACTGGATCTGCACGATCGAGCCCTATGCCAGTTCGCTCCTTGAAGACGTCGAAGGCAGCCACCTGCTTTCCGACGGCAAGGACATCTACGGCGCCAACTACACGGATTGCGTCCTGTGCGCGCGGGACAGCCTGATCGCCGAGAACCCGGACGGCATCAAGGCGCTCATCAAGGCGATGATGAAGTCCCAGCTCGCGTTCGAGCAAGACACCCGGACCGTGCTCGATGAGGTGGTCGGCACCTATTACAAGACCTCGATGGAAAACGCGGTGATCGGCAGTACCAAGCAGCCGCCGATGGTCGATCAGCGCGACAACACCGACTTTATCCTCGGGCGCACCGACAGTCTGATGGAGATGGGCTACATCAAGAAGAAGCCCGGTCCCGAGGCGATCGACTGGAGCATGCTGGAGGCGGTCATCGCCGACATTCCCGATATCTACAGCCAGCTCAGCTACAAATCGGCGGCGTAGATCTAGATGGCTCTGTCCGTCGCGGGGTCGGGTAAAAAGAGCGGGGTTTCGGTCCCGTCGTTTCCTGGCGGCTTGGCCGAGTGGTGGCAGCGCAATGCGCCAAAGCTGGGCTGGACGATTGTTTCCGTGGGCATGTTTGCTCTGATCTGGGAATTCCTTTGGCTGGTCGGAATCGCCGACCCCAAGCTTCTGCCGCCGCCCCACATCTTCATGGGCGACATCGCCGGGCAAGCACAGTATTTCAATACCGCCCAGCGCTGGCAGATCGGGGCGGACGCGTCCGCTGGCCCCTCCCCCGGCATGGCGGTGGTGATCACCATCCTGTCCTCGACCATGCGCGTGATTTCCGGTCTGGCACTGGCGGCGATCTGCAGCATCGCGGTCGGTCTTGCGATCCGCTACTGGCGGCTGATGGAAAATCTGACGTTGCCGACCGTTACGCTGCTGGCGCCGGTCTCTCCTGTCGCCTGGCTGCCGGTTGCGATTTTCCTGTTCGGCATCGGCAACGCGCCGGCGATTTTCATGGTGTTTATCGCTCTCTTCTTCACCATGACGCTGGCGACCATCACCCAGATCGACAGCGTCAACAAGAACTACATCAACGTCGCCCGCATTTTGGGGGCATCAAAGCCGCAGATCTACAAGCGCGTCATCCTGCCGGCGATTCTTCCCGGACTTTTGGTCGTGCTCCGGCTCAATCTGTTCGGCGCCTGGATGGTGGTGCTGATCGCCGAGGCGACCGGCGTCGGCTACGGCCTCGGCCAGGTGATCATGCTGGCTCGAAACACCTTCAATCCGGGGCTGGTGTTCTTTACCATCGTCCTGATCGGCCTCACCGGCTTCGCGTTCGACTACGGACTGAGAATGTTGCAGCGAAAGGTGCTCTATTGGGTGCCGAAGGGGCAGGGGAGCTTGGGATGATGGATAGATCCAAAGCGGTTGCGTGCTTCGGTGTCGGCAAGATCTGGGCCAAGGGGACGCCCCGCGCTCACGAAGCGTTGGCCGAGATCGACCTGCAAGTCGACGAAAACGAGCTCGTCGTGCTGCTCGGACCGAGCGGCTGCGGCAAGAGCACGTTGCTTTACCTGGTCGCTGGCCTGGAGGAGACCACGTCGGGCGATCTTCGATCCTTCGGCGAGGTGGTCGAGGAGCCTGCACCCGAACGGAGCCTGATCTTCCAGGAAACCTCGCTGTTCCCTTGGCTCACGGTCGGTCAGAACGTCACCTTCGGTCTCAACTTGCGCGGTGCCGGCACCGAAGAACGCCAGCGCATTGCCGATGAGGTCCTGACCAAGGTCGGCCTGAAGGAGGCGATCGACAAAAGGCCGGACGAGCTTTCCGGTGGCATGCGGCAAAGGGTTGCCGTGGCACGCGCTCTAGCGATGGAACCGAAGGTCCTCTTGATGGACGAACCGTTCGCGGCGCTTGATGTGCAGACTCGAGCAAAGATGCAGGATTTCCTCCTGGACGTCTGGCGCTCCAGCAAGGCGTCCGTCCTGTTCGTCACCCACCATATCGACGAGGCCGTGGCGCTCGCCGATCGTGTCGCTGTGTTCACCTCGCGTCCAGGGCGCATCAAGGAGATCCTGCCGATCGATCTTCCCCGCCCGCGCGATCCCTTCGATCCCGTTTGCCAGGAACTGCGCATGCACCTGACCGATATCCTGAGCGCCGAGGTCGACCGCGCCTTCGCCGAACAGGAGGCGCTGGTATGACGAGCTCATGACACATGAAGAAGGAGCCTAGCATGTCCGCAACGATCGTCCGCGGCCGCTATGTCATCGCCAAGACCATCGACCGGCACCAGTGGCAGCAGATCGACGACGGTGCCGTGCTGGTCCGGGACGGGATCGTTCAGGCGATCGGGTCGTTTGACGAAATCCGGGACCAGAATCTCAACACCCAGGTGATCGGCAGCGGCCGCCAAGTCCTGATGCCGGGCTTCGTCAACGGCCATCACCATGTCGGCCTGACGCCGATCCAGCTCGGATCAAAGGACATGCCGCTGGAGCTCTGGTTCGTCACCCGCATGGTCTGCCGCGCCGTTGATCTCTATCTGGACACGCTCTATTCGGCGTTCGAGATGATTGCCTCCGGCGTCACCACGGTGCAGCACATCCACGGCTGGATCCCCGGCAAGATCGATCAGGTCACCGCCGGCGCCAATGAGGTGATCCGCGCTTACGACGATATCGGCATGCGGGTTTCCTACAGCTTCGCTCTGCGCGATCAGAACCGCCTTGTCTACATGGACGATGAGGAGTTCGTCAAACTCCTGCCGGACGACCTGCAGCCGCCGATGAAGCGCCATTTTTCGCGCTTCGGTATGAATCTCGATGATTTCATGGCGATGTTCGGACATCTTCACGAGCAGCATCACAACAAAGACCGGATCGGTATTCAGTTGGCGCCTGCCAATCTCCATTGGTGCTCGGACAAAGCCCTGGAAAGGCTTTCCGAGACGTCGAAGAAATACGATGCGCCGATGCACATGCATCTGGTCGAGACGGCGTATCAGAAAGAATACGCCAAGCGCCGCGGCGGCGGCACTGCCCTCGATTACATCGATCGGTTCGACATGCTCGGCCCGCGCATGACCCTCGGCCACGGCGTCTGGCTGAACCAGAAGGACATCGAACGAGTCGCCGAGACAGGCACCCATATCTGCCACAATTGCAGCTCCAACTTCCGTCTTCGCTCCGGCGTCGGCGCGCTCAATGTCTGGGAGCAGCACAACGTCAACACCGCCATGGGCATGGACGAGGCCGGGATCAACGACGATCGCGACATGCTCCAGGAAATGCGCATGGTGCTCAATGCTCATCGGACACCCGGCGCCGACGACAGCGTCCCGACCACGGCCCAGGTCTTGCGCATGGCCACATCGGGAGGCGCCAAGACCACGGCTTTCGGCGATCAGATCGGGACGCTCGAGGTCGGCAAGGCCGCCGATATGATCCTGATCGACTGGGAAAAAATCGCCTACCCCTATCTCGATCGCGAGATCCCGGTGCTGGACGCGGTGATGCAGCGCGGCAAGTCCGACGGCGTCGACATGGTGATGTGTGCCGGCGACGTGATCTATCTCCAGGGCGAGTTCATGAAGGTCGACCAGCGGGCCGCGCTTTCGAAACTGCATGATGACCTCACCCGCGCCCTTACCGACGAGGAGGTGGAACGCCGTGGCCTCTCGAAGAAGCTGCTGCCGCACGTCGTGAAGTTTTACGAGAACTACGTCGACGCTTCCACGCACACGCCGTTCTACACGCCAAGCTCCCGTGTCTGACCTTGCGCTGGCTGGCCAGATCAGGCCGGTGATCGGCGAAGGGATGCGCTGGCTCATCAGCTTGCGCCAGACAAAGCAACAGCCAGTCCCGGTTCAGGCCGCCGACCAGCTGAACGCCGATCGGCATGCCGTCCGGAGCCGGATTTCCTCGCCTCCTGGACCGGGCCTTGGCCCCGAGATCGAGAGCTTGCTTTAGTCCAAGCCAAGCACGGTCTTTTTGGCCATGCATTTCAGCCATCGTCATGACGTTATGACCTCCCCACCACAAAAAAACCGGACCCCAAGGCCCGGCGGAATTTATCAGGGAGGCTTAACGTCTGGGAGACGGGAGGATCCTCGATCGTCAAAACTTCAGGCATCGTGCCTGAGGGTCGCAATGTCGATTTCGACAACCGTCAAAATCTACATTGCAACGCAACAATATCCTGCCATTGTCATGTTAACCAGCTCAATTTGCAAAGTTTATATCAATATTTGCATATAGATAGCAACAACGTAGCAAGGTGCTGAAAATTGCTGCAATGCACCTTGGTTTCTGCACATCTGTTGAGCAGATGATGCTTTGGAAGCAGGCCGATCTCAGGGCAGTCGACCTCGAACCTGCCGTGAAACATGACGTGTTGAGCAGGCTTCGGTGCTGAAGATTGGGTCTCCATCGGTTGTTTCCAGATGATGGCACGGCTATTGCACATTGCGATTCATGTGGATCGATCTTTTCCGAGAGACGTGGTTCGATGCTTGAACGTGAAATCCTGTGCTATGCCCAGCAGCTGATCGAACGGGAGCCGCATTGGACCAGCTCTGCTTCGGCGCGCGAAAAAAGCGGGATAAAGATTGCGCCTGATCATCCGAACGCTTGCTGCTGGTGCGTGATTGGCGCGGTCGAGCGAGCGATCGCCGACATGAGCGCCGATGAGGCGGTCTTGTGGAAAATCATCGCGCGCTTGGGCAACTCCGCCGAAACATTGTTCGGCACGCGTGGCCTCAACTTCATCAACGACAGATGGGGACATCAAGCTGTCCGCCAACTTTTTGATCACGCTCTCGCTCAATATGCGATCATCGAAGCTGCCGGCGTTGACGATGGGTCGACCGAGATAGAGCGTTTAAGAAATGTTCTCGGATTTTGCCTCGGCCGCATCGACGAGCTTGAACATATGCTGACGATGCCGAAAGCAAGCTGCATACCGTTCGCGCGCCTTCTTTGACTTTAACAGGATCTGGATCTACACGATGGCGTCGAGGGCCGCGCGCGCTGTTGACGCGCCGGCGCTGTCCGCCCGAGATCTCGTGGGGATAGCGCCTTGCGCTCATGTCCGGGGCAAGACCGTGCTGTCGCACTTCAGTCTAGAATTCCTCGACTTGTAGGGAGGCCAAGTGGATGATCCATCGCGATCTTTGGATAGTTTCTGCCGTGACATGTGGATCTGGCATGAAATGTGCACAAATCAACTAACAGGGCCGGAAACGATGCGTTCGACAAGAACGTCAACCCAGGGGAAACGAACATGCAAACACGGCTGTCAAACCAACTGAGAAAGGCGAGCCAGTTTCTGGGCCTGGCGGTGCTCGGCGCCATGACCATCCAGCCAGGCCCGGCATTAGCCGCCGAGCTGAAGGAGGTCAATTTCAGCGAGGCCGTGCACAATCTCGGCTACATCAATCTGTATGTCGGCATGCATGCCGGGATCTTCGAGAAGAACGGCTTGAAGATGAACGTGAGCGCGGCCGGCGGCGATACCCAGACCTTCGCGGCCGTTCTCGGCGGGTCGGCCGATTTCGCAATCGGCGATGCCACCATGGCCCAGATGTCGCGCGAAGCTGGCGGGCAGGGGGTGGTGGTCGGCACCGTCGTCCAGCGTGCTCATTATTTCGGTGTTTCCAAAACCTTGCAGCCAATCACCGATCCTGCGGACTTCAAGGGACTGACCATCGTCACCTCGCCCGAGCCGAACACCAACTACAGCGTTGCCAAACGCATGCTGGAGACAGCGGGGCTGGTCATCGGCACGGATACCGAGATCCTCCAGGTCAATCCGGGCACCGAGATCGGTGCCATGCTTGCGGGGCAAGCCGACATGGCGATCGCCTATCAGCCGAGTGTGGCATCCGCGGTCGACCAGGGCGCGAAGGTGGTGTTCGATTTCTCCAACTATGTCGGTCCGTTCTGCAACACCGGCATCATGGTGCTGCCGTCGACGATCGAAAGGGATCCCGAGATGGTTCAGGCCCTGGTGACCTCCTTCGAAGAGGCCTCCCGGATGACCTATGCCGATCCCGATTTCGCCAAGGAGGTCGCGCGGAAGGAATTTCCGGACCTGCCGGGCGAGGTGGTCGATGCCGCGATCGATGCCCAGCTCGAATATTTGATCCCGGCGCAATCGGTGGTCACGCAACAGGATCAATGGAAGAACCTGATCGACATGCAGATCTATCTCGGCAATGTCAAAGGCGAGATTCCGTTCGAGGAGATCATCGACAACTCCTTTGCCGAGAAAGCAGTCAAGCAACTTGACGGCTAGCCCTCTCATGCCGAGGCAGCTGATGGTATGACCACAACATTGGGTTCCCTGACGACAGAGACGTTCGACAAAAAAATCAGGTCGTCGGGGTTTTGGGCAGGGAATCTTCCGTTGTGGTCGTAGCATGTGGCCGGCCGTCATGAAGGCTGTCGTTGAAGAAGGAGGGGGAGCTTCGGCACCTCCTCTGGTTGCCGACCGGATCACCAAGACCTATGACGACGGAAAGACGCTTGTTCCCGTCATCGCCGATCTTTCGCTGACGCTTGATGCCGGCAAGATCGTCAGCATTGTCGGCCCTTCTGGCTGCGGCAAGACGACCCTGCTCAACGTGCTGTCGGGCCTCCTTGCACCAAGCGGCGGTGAGATCCGCTGGCATGGTCAACGCCTGAACGGCATGCCGGACCGGGTCGGCTACATGCTGCAAAAGGACCTTCTGTTTCCCTGGCGAACGGCCCTTGCCAACGTCACGCTGGGCTTGGAGCTGAAGGGGACATCAGCCAGCGAGGCGAGAGCGCGCGCGCATGCGCTCTTGGACCAACTGGGTCTGCATGGCTTCGAGGCCCATTATCCCTCGACCCTGTCGGGCGGCATGCGCCAGCGGGTGGCCCTCGCCCGCACCCTGGTGAACGAACCCGACGTGCTCCTCCTGGACGAACCCTTCGCCTCGCTCGACTTTCAAACCAAGCTTGTGATCGAGGGCGACACGGCAAGGCTCGTCCGCCAGCAGCACCGCTCCGTTCTCTTGATCACCCACGATATCGAGGAAGCAGTGTCGCTTTCGGATCAGGTCGTGGTTCTCAGTCATCGGCCGACCTGGATCCGCTCCACCTACGACATCGATCTCGACGGCGACCGCGCCGACATGATGGCCGCGCGAGACAGTGCGAACTTCAGCCATTATGTGCGCAGCATCTGGGCAGACCTGGATGTCGAAAAATCATGACCGGGATATCGGAAGAGACACTGCACGCTGCCGCACCCGAGCCGGCAGCAGCGCGGTGCCCACAAAAAAATGGCGAGAAAACGCGCTCGTCCTGGCCTGTCAGCTCGGCCTTCTGATTATCTTTCTCGGCATTTGGGAATGGGCGACCGCACAGGACAAGCAAACCGCTTTTCTCTTTGGATCACCAAGTGCGATCGGCGGCTTTCTGATCAAGATGTGGCAGGATGGCAGCCTGGTTCGCGATAGCTGGGTCACCGGGCTTGAAACCATTTCCGGTTTTCTCTTGGGCAATATTATCGGCACGCTGCTCGGTCTGTCGCTCTGGTATTCGCGTTTTGCCTCCCGTGTGGCCCAGCCCTTCATCGTGGCGCTGGGCTCGATCCCGATCATCGCACTCGCCCCGATCATGATCATCTGGTTCGGCACCGGGCTTGCTTCCAAGGTCGCGATGTCGACCCTGTCGGTGGTGGTGGTGGCCCTCCTGACGTCCTATAAGGGAGCGATGAGCGTCGATCCGGATCAGATCAATCTGATGCGCACGCTTGGGGCGAGAAAAAGCCAGATCTTCAGAAAGCTCGTCGTGCCCGCCTCGCTCACCGATATCTTTGCCGGCCTCAAGCTCACCGTCGGCTTTGCCCTGATCGGTGCGATCATCGGGGAGTTCATGTCCTCGTCCGAAGGTCTCGGCCATGCGATCTTCAAGGCGGGCAGCCTCTACATCATTCCCAAAGTGTTTGCAGCCCTGGTTGCGACCATTGCACTGGCACTGCTGCTTGCATTTCTGGTCGGCAAGTTGGAAAAGCTCCTGACGCCGTGGCGTCGCGACACCTGAACTCATGAGCTGAGCCCGCATTCTCTATGCGTCACCAGTCGGAGGATCGTTTTGAGCAGCAAAACCGTCACCAAAGAGAACAACATCAAATACGCGCTCTCCGCCAATGATCCCTTCATCGATGCGGTCGAGCCGGACGACATCTTCGAGGTGCACTGCGCCGTCAACATCAATGACGGCGTCCTCACCCATGTCGGTCAGCAACTGACCCCTGATGACGTGCACCTGCCGTTTGTCAACGGCGCCACCGGCCCGATCGAGATCAAGGGCGCCAAGCCCGGCGACATGGTCACCATCGACATCCTGGACATGAAGGTCGAAGGCCTGGGCTTCAGCTCGCTCTGGCCGGGCATCGGCATCTTTCCGGACTGGGTGCGGAAGAAGGAATTCGGCATCAAGACCCAGGTGGTCGAGGTCAAGGACGGCATCATCCATTGGGACGACAAGCTGAAACTGCCGGTAAAACCGATGATCGGGGTGGCCGGCGTCGCCCCGCTGCACGGCGCCGTTCTTACCGTCGACAACGGCACGCACGGCGGCAATCTCGACGTCCAGGAGATCACCACCGGCAACAGCGTCATGTTCCGGGTCGAGCATGAAGGCGCCCATCTGTTCCTCGGCGACTGCCACGCCATCCAGGGCGACGGCGAGTGCGTCGGCATGGGGGCTGTCGAAATCGCCGCCGAACTCAAGGTCAGGGTCAAGCTCGGCAAAGCGCCGGCGCGCATGACCTGGCCCCGGATCGAGACGCCGACCCACCTCTGCACCGTCGGCTGCGCTCGCCCGCTCGAAGATGCCATGCGCATCGCCTTCGAGGAGCTGATCTACTGGATGGAGGACGATTTCAACATCCCGGCACCCGATGCCTATCTCCTCCTGGCCCAGGTCGCCGAAGCGCGCTGCACCCAGATGGTCAACCCGAAATACAGCTATATCTGCAAGATCTCGAAAGAGATCCTGGCTGCTTATCGTTGACGAAATGCCGACTGTCGATGGATGCTGGAAAGGCAAGGAGGTCGAGTGTTACGCTGCTCACCGGTAGCCAACTATCGATCTAGTTCGATCACGAGATCCCCGATTCCAGCGCTTACGCAGCGGCCAAGCATTCTCAACGAGCGGTTTTCTGATTTCAGGTAAGCTCAAGGTAAGCAGATGGGAGCTAAGTAACGGAAAGATACGCAACGTGGGGCAAGGTCTATTGCAATTGAGTTGGCTGTCCTTAGAAGGCGATGGGTCGGAGCCGCCGATCTGATGTTCTTACTTCGACGTCGAGGCAGCGCCACTCATCTCAAGCCCGCGAAATTAGGTCGTTGAGCCATGGCGATCCGGGAAACAGCACCTCGTTCTCATCTCGACGTTGCTGCAGCAAGTCGAGCAGATAGCCGCTTAGCGGCAGAAAGAAGGCGCGGTCCTCGCCACCCTTCGGCTTCGGCACGAACAGGCGCCCATTCTCCCAATCAACATGCTCCCATCGGGCGCCGGTTGCCGCTCTGCGGCGCATGCCGGTCAAAAGGAGGAAGATGTGCACGTCCCGCCGGATCGGATTTTGCAGTGACTGGACCTTAGCCCACCAGGACGGGAGCTCATTTGCCGAAATGGCTTGTCGGCGTCGCTGCTCCGTTGAAAATCACGGCGATGACCGGATTGGCGGGCAGACGATCGTCAACCTTCAGTGCGAGATTGTAGGTTGACCGGAGCGCACGCATGGCGTGGTTCGCCGAATAGGGGCCGCTCTCCTTGGTGATCTTCTTGTGCCGATCGCGCATCATCGCCCGGTTCGCGCCGATTTCGGCGAGCGTCATGTCGGCCCATTCCCGGAAATAGCGCAGATTGTAGGTGAAATCGTCGATCGTCCGGCTTGAACGCCTTCGCGTCGTCAGTGCCTCGCTGTAGTCCTGCCAGGCTTGGTGGAGCGTCAGTTCGCGGGTCGGCGGCGGATCGTTGGGATCGATGCCCTGCTGGATCAGTCTGATGACCTCCAGCGCCTCCTCCCCGGCGACGCGGAGCGGCATGGTTCCGACGCGGCCGATCGTGCGACGAACGCTGCGCACCAGGCGTCGCCGGCCGCGCGCGCCCTGCCAGAGATCGCGCTGCACCGCCCAGGTGGACGACTTCTTGTTGACGATGACGATGAAGCCCTTGAGCTCGGTGTCGCGCGCCATCTGCCGGAACCCATAAGGGTGGTCGCCTGGAAAGCGCAGATCAGGCTCACCCGTCGCTATCGCCACCTGATCACCGTTGGCAAGGCGGCCCCCAAGGTGATCACGGCGATCGCAAGAGAACTGGTCGGCTTCATCCGGTTGGCGCGACACAGCAAGGAGACGCGATCGATCCATCTCTTCTTCGGTGTGCATGGCTGGCGACGGGCTGGCAGGTGAGGAGAACCCTCGTTCCGGGTTTGAAGCCGGTCCATGGACCGAAGCGCGTGCACTAGGCAGAGGCAGCTCCACGACGAACCTTGGCAATGCGGTTCCGATCCGCGGATAAGAGCAGGATCAACCGTCGTTCAAGCCGCCCACCGCCTGCCATGCACACCGCGAATAATCATGACCTACAAATAACAGGTCAGTCTTCATCTCGACCTGTCCTTGACACGGCAAACATAAGAGCCCGGATTTATCACACCAAGCTCGGATTGGAGCCGTATTTTCTCTGCTGGCGACGTGTAGCGGTGCAAGTAAGCATGGCGTTGTGGCTGGCTGCTATTTTGGAAGTGGTTTGATGTCGGGAACGGTTCTTTTTGGTGATTACGAGCGGAATGCGCTCAGCCTTCAAGGTGGCCTCGAGGGGCCACTTGTAGGATCACCGCATTGTCGGATCGGATCATGCGGCCTGGTGGCCGAGACGCAGGCAAGCGAGCGCGAACTCGCATTGATACGGACAGGCCCGAGCCATGCGCACCAGACAGCGACGAACGCTGATCGTCACCAGGGCGCCGATCTTGAGCAACCGGTTGCGGATGGTGCCGGCAGTCGCGGTGGCGAACTGGGTAGGCCGCAGGCCGAATCGTCGGAGCGCCTCGATCAGGACATAGGCAAAGGCGACGAACCAGAGCCGGAGCTGACTGGCCTTCATGGTGGCGGTTGAGGTCCGATTGGCGAACAGGCAAAATTCTTGGTGCTCAGCCTTCATCGTACTGCGTGAAAAGTTCCGTTGGTTCACCGAGACCATCAAGCCGATGGGCTCCAAGCGCCTCGAGACCACCGCCCACGAGATCGTTGATCGCGGCGCTGACAACCAGTGACTTCTCAAGGCGTTTTGCCTGATCCAAGATGCGGCTTTCCCGATTAACCGCAGGACCGATGACGGTGAAGTCCAGTCGGGATCGCCCACCTATATTGCCGTATATCACGTCGCCAATATCGATCGAAGCCGCCATGGCCAGCGGCTCTCCGCCCCAACGTTCAGCTATGCGACCATTCTTTTGATCGAGATTGGCAAGAGCATTCTTGGCCGCTTCCATGGCGCGGCCGCCGGCCGCTGCTGCTGCATCATTGTGATCCGCAGGAAAGACCGCGAGAACGCCGTCACCGATGAACTTCAGGACGTCCCCCCCCTTGAGCATGCACCGCGTCGACCACGGCTTCGAAATAGGCATCGAGCGCCGCAAGCAGGGCGGATGGCGGCCAGGCGAGTGACTTGGCGGTGAAGCCGCGAAGGTCGGTCTGGAGAATGACAGCCTCGATCTCACGGGTATCACCATGCTGGACCGCCCCTGCCATCACCTCTTCGCCCGGGCCGGCGCCAAGATAGGTCTCGAGCATGATCTTGACCGTCCTTCGCTCGGCACGAAGGGAAAAGGGTGGTCCGAGAAAAGGAGTGAGCGCCTTAAGCAGCGCTATGTCCTCTTCGGGAAAACCGTCGGCTGCATCGCTGGTCCAGCTTACACACGGCGTGATCATGCCATGAGCGGGAATGAGCGCGTTGATGAAGTCGGTGCCGCCTTTGGCCTTGAGATCACGGAGCAAGGGGAAGCCGGGATCATGCGCATCCATGAGACGCACCCGAAGCGGCGCGCCTTGGTCGAGGGAGGCCTTGTAGGGGCTTTCGAGAAATTCGGCACTTTGCTCGAAACCATGGGGCCGAGCCATCATCGAGACGCCTTCGTCGCGCCACCAGTAGAGACTGTGACCGAGATAGAGCGGGTGCAGCATCGGGAACTGCATCACGCCCCGCCAAAGCGGCAGCCGGAGATCGACCAGGCTCTTGCAGAGACCTTCGAAGAGAGCGCTGTCGTCGGCTCGATGATCGTTGAACAGCGCATTCAACACCGGGATCAAGCGTTCCATCAGGAGCCTCCCTGCGCGCGGGGCGGCGATGACAGCATCAGTGCTACCCCGAAGAGCGTGACGATGGCGCCGAGCAGTTCCAGAACCCTCACCGTCTCGCCGAGGACCAGCCAACCAAGAAACAGGGCGATCACCGGCCATAGAAAAAGCTGTTCGCGATCGGGGCCGAAACCCGGGGCAGGATCCACACGAAAGCACTATAACCGAACAGCGAACCGACGACGATCAGGTAAGCGAGCGCCGCCCAGGCGTCGAAGGGAACCGAAGCGGCGACGAAGACATCCAACTCACCGCTCACCGCACTCATCATCAGGAGCATGGCGCTTGCCGGCAGCATTTGCAGGGCCGGCGCCAAGGTCGCCATCGACGAGCCTGCGATTTCCATCGGGAACGTCCGACCGTTCATTGCCTCCCGACCACACCGGCGCTAAAGATTTCGGATAACCTCTGCGGATCGTCCGAGCCATGACGCTGCGTCAGACCATCCGGTTTTGCACCTCCAAGGACGGCACGCGCATTGCCGTGGCGTCCGCAGGCAAGGGCCCGCCCCTGCTGCGCGCGGCCCATTGGCTGAGCCATGTCGAATACGACCTGGAAAGCCCGGTATGGCGACCATGGCTGAAAGCCCTTGCTGCCGACCACACCTACATCCGCTACGACCAGCGTGGTTGTGGTTTGTCCGACCGCCAGCCCGCCGAGATCGCCTTCGACGGCTGGCTCGCCGACCTCGAGGCGGTCGCCGATCTGATCCCGGACCCTTCCTTTCCGCTGCTCGGCATGTCCCAGGGCGGCGCGCTCGCCATCGCCTTCGCGCTCAAGCATCCCGAGCGGATATCCAGGCTGATCCTGTTCGGCGCCTACGCTCGAGGCGCCATGCGCCGGGCATGCACTGATGAGGAGTTTCTCGAAGCGCGAACGCTGATCGACATGATCCGGGTCGGCTGGGGACGTGACAATCCCGCTTTCCGCCAGGCCTTCACCAGCCTGTTCATCCCAGGCGGCACGCCGGAACAGGTGCGCTGGTGGAGCGAGCTCGAAAAGCACTCCGCGAGTCCCGATATTGCGGCGCGAACGCTGAAGCAGCTTCAGCAGATCGACGTGACCTCGCTTGCCGAGCAGCTTCGGGTGCCCACCCTCGTGCTGCATGCGCGGGGCGATGCGCGGGTGCCGTTCGAAGAGGGCCGCCACCTGGCCGCCTTGATCCCCGACGCTCGATTCGTGCCGCTGGAGAGCGACAATCACGTTCTGCTGCCGACTGAGCCGGCCTGGATGCAGTTTCTGACGGAGCTGCGACGCTTTCTGATACCGGCCGGCGAAGGGCCGCCTCCTGCAGCGGTGGCCGGAGCCGGTCTGACATCGGCCGAAGCCCAGGTCCTGCATCTCGTCGCCGAGGGTCTCGACAACCGCACGATCGCGGTTCGCCTCAACAAGAGCGAAAAGACGGTACGCAATCAGCTCTCGACAATCCTCGCCAAGCTCGGCGTGCGCAGTCGATCGGAAGCCATCGTGCTGACCTTGTCTCGCTGACGGGGGATATTCCCACCAAGGCCGACGATCTTTCTGGACGCCCATGGGACAACCGCCTCATGTGCGCGCACCGACAGACTGCGACAATCCTTCCCACAGTGGATCAGCGGTTCGCATGAACCATCCACGGCAGACACCAGGTAAGGACGATCAACATGAACGCGATCAATGAAGACAGGCTCAACACGCTTGTCGGTCAACTGCTGTCCGATCTCGGCGGCGCAGCCAGCGTGCCGCTGGTCCGGATCGGCGACGCCCTCGGGCTGTACAAGCTCCTGCATGAACACGGGCCGATGACGCCGGGCGAGCTTGCCCGCGCCAGCGGTTGTCACGAGCGCTATCTGCGCGAATGGCTCTGCGCCCAGGCGGCCTCCAACTATCTTAGCCACGACCCCAAGAGCGGCGCCTTTTTGCTTTCTCCCGAGCAGGCGCTGATCTTCGCGGTCGACGGCAGCCCGGTGCAGATGATCGGCGCCTTCGACATGATGGCGGCGATGCTGGACAATCAACGGCAAGTGCAAACGGCGTTTCGCACGGGTCAGGGCGTTGCCTGGGGCGACCAGGCAGGCTGCCTGTTCTGCGCGGTCGCTCGGTTCTTCCGTCCCGGCTATCTGAACAATCTGGTCGAGCAGTGGCTGCCGGCTCTGGATGGTGTCGTCGACAAGCTTAACCGCGGCGCCAAGGTGGCTGATGTCGGTTGCGGCCACGGCGTATCGACCGTGCTGATGGCCGAAGCCTTCCCGAACTCGACCTTCATCGGCTACGACTTTCATGAAGGCTCGATCGCGGAAGCGAGGCAACACGCCGAGGCCCATGGTGCCACCGGCAATACCCGCTTCGAGGTCGGACGCGCAAAGGACTACCCGGCAACCGATCTCGACCTAGTGACCTGCTTCGATTGCCTCCACGACATGGGCGATCCGCTGGGTGCGGCAATCCATATAAGGCAGTCGCTTAAGCCCGACGGGACCTGGATGGTGGTCGAGCCGATGGCCCAGGATGCCACCGAGGGCAACTTCAATCCGGTCGGCCGTCTCTTCTACTCGGCGTCCACAATGATCTGCGTGCCGACGTCTCTGGCGCAGGAAGAAGGCGCCGCCCTGGGCGCGCAGGCAGGCAAGAAGCGCCTTGTGGACGTCGTCCGCGCAGGCGGTTTCCGCAAAGTGCGCCGTGCCACGGAGACGCCCTTCAACATGATCCTGGAGGCGCGCGCCTAGCTCGACCAACGATCTGGATTGATCGACGATCGAGCTTGACGGTGCCAGTTGGTTCGACGGGCGCTGATTTCGGCAATGATCAGCGCCCCTTGCGCAAATTTTCGGAACGTCCGTTTTGTCCGCACTTCCGCCGGTCCAGCGAAATCTGCTTAGGTCCGCAGCTGGCACGATTCTGCCGCGCGTCTTGTGGAAGCTAAACCCTCGAAAAGCTGACCTTCGTTGAGCCTTGCTACCGGCTCTTCGTGACCCAACTCTGACATGGGGATTTGAAGGGAAGTTGGGCAATGGAAAGTGACTACTGCCGATGTCTCAGCGGCGAGATGATAGCGTGTCCAGGGACATCGTCTGGAATTTTGTCGCGATCAAAGCTTACGCAACCAAAAATTGCAAAAGAAAATCTAAAGATCACGAAATAGGCTCCCAGCTCACCAGTATCTGTTATGCCAAATCCATAGTCGAACTGACTCTGAAGAGATTTTCCATTGCGAGAGATATCCGGTCTACTCGGCGTTATTTGAAATATGCTGTCAGGAATGTCTTTTCCCATGGCTTGTATATTACTGAACCAGCGCCAGGAGATTGCCGCGTCGGATGGGACGATCTTTGTCGTGTGTTTGTAGTGTAGTGCGCAGAATAGCTTCTGAGCGAAGAATGTTAGGCTCGTTCGAATATCGGGATTGTTAATGCTAAGTAGAGGGTATTCCCATGTGCCGAGGCTCGGATCTTTTTCAATTCCTAGCTTTCTCAAGGCGTTTCGAACTTGCCTCGCTGAAGGTCTAACTTCCATTTGCGGTCGTTGGGCACATTTTGGACTAAATTCTGACCTGTGAGCGCTTCAACGCATTGATTTGCAACGTTTTTGTATATTAGCAGAGGTCGATTTCAGCATCAATACGTGTGGGCACACGAATTGGCTTCTTTGGCTATTTTTCAGAAGCCTTACATGCTAAACGGTGGGCATGTATCTTCGAGCCACCAAGCGGCGTAACAAGGACGGCTCGACCGTCTGCTACTACGCGCTCGCTGAGAATATCCGCCATCCCGAGAAGGGCTACGTCGAGGCCAAGGTGGTGCACAGCTTCGGCCGAGCCGACCAGTTAGACAAGGCGGCACTGGAGCGTTTGATCCATAGCATCCGCCGGGTTTTGGATGACACCGGTGCAATCGCGTCCATCGATGTTCCGCCCCGCATCGGCGATATCGAGATCGAGGACAGTTTTGACCTCGGCGTTGTCCATGTCGCCAAAGCCTTGTGGGAAAAGCTTGGCATAGGCGCAGCGATCCAAAAGCAGGTGCGCGAAAAGAAGCTGAAGGCACCCCACGAAGCTGCCTTGCTGGCGATGGCTATTCAACGGCTGGATCGACCAGGTTCCAAGCTCGCCTGTTACGAGCGCTGGCTTGATCGGGTGTGGCTGCCGGAAGCCGAGGATCTCGGGCTTTATCAACTCTACCGGGCCATGGACATCCTGGCCGAGCATGGTGACGCGATCGAGGAGGAGGTTTTCTGGAACAGCGCCGATCTGTTCAAGCTCGACGTTGATCTCGTTTTTTACGATGCGACCACGGCGTGGTTCGAGACCGATGATGAAGATGTTTCCAGCTACACATGGAAGGGGCTCAAATTCGAGCCGCTTCGAAAACGAGGCCACAGCAAGGAAGGCCGGGACAACGATCCGCAGGTGATCATCGCGCTTGCCGTCACCCGTGAGGGGATCCCGGTTCGGTCCTGGGTCTTTCCCGGCAACACTTCCGACGTCACCACAGTTGCCAAGATCAAAGATGATCTCCGCGGCATGAAGCTGGGCCGAACCTTATTCGTCGGCGACGCCGGGATGTATTCGGCAGCCAATCTCAAAGAGCTTTCCAAAGGAGCCGGCCGTTACATCCTGGCGACGCCTGTCGGCAAGATCAAAGAGATCAAGGACGAGGTTCTCTCGCACCCCGGCCGCTATGCCGATATCGCCCCGAACCTTCGCGCCAAGGAAGTCATCATCGGTGATGGCGAGCGTCGCCGGCGCTATATCCTGTGCTTGAACCAGGACGAGACGGATCGGCAAAAGTGGCGACGCGCTGAAATCCTGAAAACCCTTGAGACCACCCTCAAGACGATGAAAAAGGACCACCCCAAAGCCGCCTGCCACTTGGTCGCCTCCAAGCGCTATGGCCGTTATCTCAGCCTCGACGACAAAGGCCGACCCTACCTCGATCGAGACAAGGTCAAGAGGGCCGAACATCTCGACGGCAAGTTCGTCTTGACCACCAACGACGATACCCTCTCGGTCGCCGATATCGCGCTTGGGTACAAGGGAATGTGGATCATCGAAAGTTGCTTTCGCAAGATGAAAACCACCGGGCTTGAAGTCCGCCCGATGTTCCATTGGATGCCGCAAAGGATCACCGCTCACGTCAAGCTTTGCGTTTTGTCACTCATGATCCAGCGTGCTGCAGAACTCGCCACCGAGTTGCCCTGGAACCAGCTCACCACCATCCTGGCGTCGCTCAAGGCAGTCAAATATCGAAGCGAGGACAAGACAATTGTTCAGGCCTCCAAAATCCGGCCCGAAACCGCAGAAATTTTCAAAAAGCTAGATATTTCAAAGCCTAAAGCTATCCTCGCCGTCGACTAAACCGATCGGAACCCAAAAATCCTGTAGGCACACGCCGATTCAGGACGCCTCGTAACGTCCTGTTTTTGCTGCGTGATTCCAATCCGTTTTCTACACGCCGCAAACTCGAGTTTGACGAGACCTGACCATTACCAGCAACGCTCTCATCATTCAAAAGATGTACGCCTTTAGGATTATAACGATACTACGAATTCCAACAGCTGCCTTTGATTGCGCGAGCAAGGCACGAAGTCGTACATCCAATTGATAATCGAGTATGTGGTGATATTTGCTCTACAGTTTATTTATGGTGATTTTATCTCAAATCGGCCATGTCGGATGACTTGATGCGCAAACAATGGAGAGTGCGATGAAGACGTTTTTTGTTTCGATCCTCGCAACTGGTTTCTTGGCCTCCACAGCATTCGCCGAACCGATGCAACTTTCTGATGCTCAGCTGGATCAGGTCGCTGCCGGCGAATATAATGATGATTACGATCATGGGAGTTATGGCGGCGGCTATGACTATTATCCCTACTATTACAATTACAATTATAATGACAACGACAACGATAATGATAATGATAACTACAACTATAATGAGAACAACATCTACATCTCGATTCCCATCTTCTATGGCTACACGGGTGGGTATCCTGGTGGCTACCAAGGGGGCGGCGACGGCCACTATGGTGGCGGCGCATCCTGAGATCTCGTGATCTAGTAGCATGTCCGGTTCACTATCACTTCGCAAGATCTGGTGATCCCGGCAATCATGAGCGCCATGTCGCTGGAATGAGGTGACATGGCGCTCTAGCCGTTTTCGGTGGCAGACATTGAGAACCTCCAACGTGTTTTCGTCACGACCACGATCGACAAGGCGGGTTTTGGCCGGCCTGCTCGGTGGCATTGTCCTGTTTCAGGCATTGTCAGCTTTCGCTGTTGGTGATCGTCCCGTTCGTTCACTGCTCGAGACGAGGCGAGACCGGGTTGTCGTCCAAGAATGGGATTTGAGCTGTGGTGCTGCGGCGCTGGCAACCCTTTTGAACTATCAACTTGGTGACGACGTTTCAGAGCGGGAAATTGCCCGCGGTCTCGTTAATCGCGAGGAATATCTCAAAGATCCTAACTTGCTCCGGTTTCGCCAAGGCTTTTCGCTTCTCGACCTCAAGCGCTACGTCGACCAGCGAGGCTATCAGGGCATTGGCCTGGGCAAGCTCACGGTCTCAGATCTGCAAGAACATGCCCCCATCATGGTGCCAGTCGAACTGAATGGGTATAAACACTTCGTCATTTTCCGCGGTATCGGCGGCAACCGTGTCCTTCTGGCTGACCCAGCCTTCGGTAACCGAACCATGCGAGTAAGCGCGTTCGAAGAGGCTTGGCTTGACCACCCGAAACTGGGTCGGGTCGGCTTCGGCATCGCAGGAGCAGACGGCGCGCGCCTACCCAACCATCTTGCTCCCAAAGCCTCGGATTTCGTCGCTCTTCGCTAACCATTCAAATAGAAAGTGGCAGCGGCTTTCGTCCCTGATACTTCACGACTTCTGGAAATGCATAGACCATGGTTAACTACATCTGGAGTGCCATTTTTCGGTCAGATCTGACAAAGCCGGCATATAGGCTTCAGTCCCTCACGATCATTCGACTCTTCATGGCTACTCTCGGAGGTGGTGCGCTAGTCTTAACATACACCGACGGCTCGCTGGCAAGCGAACACACCAGCCAGATTGCACTGACAAAACCAAGAGCCTATTCAGAAGGCTCCATCCAGCTGGCAGCTTACGATCTAGGATCATCGCCATCAGCGGAAGACGCCCCCATCACCGCTAAAGTGCGCCATGTGCGCAGGCATGAACGGGAGCGTGTGATTTTCGAGTTTGATGCCCCGGTTCAGCACGTCATGCATCTCGATCGTGACCAGCTCATCATCTGGTTCGATCATGACGGACGGTTCGAACTGGAACGGATTCGAACTAACGCAGACGACCACCTACGACACCTTGAAGCCGTGGGTGGCGACGTGACACGCTGGGTGACCCTCCTATTGGCGCCAGACAGCCGGTATTGGAGCGTTGTCGAACAGGAAGGGCGCCGGCTGATCATCAACATGGCTTCCCCAAGCGATACGGCTGGCCCGAAACAGGACGGCATGCCGACAGCAGAAATCGAATCGCTTGTCGCCTTGCCAAGTGCGCCCCAGAGCGATGGCTGGACGCCTCGTCGACGAACAACACCGAGGCCGGAGCCAACGGCGGTCAAACACGATGCCACGGTCAAAGAGAGCAGCGGCGGTCAGCCTGGGGTAACCAGGAAACCGATGGCACCGACCTCGCACGTTGCCGTTCATCAAGCCGTCCCGAAGGGCGAAGGTGTTGGCTCCCAAAAAAAACCTGCTGTCCTCGCTAAAGCTGAACCTGCTCCTAGTCCATCGCTGCAGACAGCGGCGCCCGGTCAGTTCGACGTGGATGAACAGGCGCTCGATCGCGCGTTGGAGCGTACGCTTACCCGCGAGGGGGCAGTGCTTCTTCCGTTCGGCACGGTCGAGATCGAGCCCAGCATCAGCTACGTCCGCCGAGAGTTCGATGCGCCGACGCTGATCAATCTTTTCGGTTTCCCTGCCTTCGGCGAAACCGTCGTCCGACGTAACGAACTCATTGCGACCCTCGCGGCCCGCATCGGATTGCCGCTGGATAGCCAGCTTGAGCTGGACGTGCCCTATCGTTATGTCGATCAGTCGGCCACGACGATGATCGGCTTCAATGCACTCGATGAGACCGATGACGATACCGCCGCCTTCGGCGACCTCGGTGTCGGCCTTGCAAAAACTCTGCTCCGGGAAGATAGCTGGTGGCCTGATGCTGTTGCCAGGGTGCGCTGGGATTCTGGAACCGGAAAGACTGCCGATAATGGCATTGCACTTGGCGGCGGCACCCATGAGATCACCGGCTCGCTATCGCTGGTTAAAAGCCAGGATCCACTCGCCTTCTTCGGCAGCCTCGCTTATGAAAAGACATTCGAGGAGAACGAAATCGACCGCGGCGATCGGATCGGTGTTTCGGTGGGTACGGTGCTGGCGGCAAGCCCCGATACCTCGCTTCGCGCATCGATCCGGCAGGACTTCATTGGCGATGCCGAAGTCGATGGTGACGACGTCGCCGGCTCCGATCGGATGGCCGCTACCTTAAGCATCGGCGCGTCGTCGGTCCTTGGCCGAGGTGTGCTCCTTGATGCGTCAGTAGACGTCGGGTTGACCGACGATGCCCCAGACTATGCCGCGCGCGTCTCTCTGCCAATTCGCTTCAACCCGTCGCGTTATCTTGCCTTTGGCGACCGGGATACGCTGGATGATCAGGCGTTAAATGAGGATGAGAAAACTTCGCCCGGGCGTTAAATGATAGGCAACCCGACGACCGAAAAATGTTCACTCAAGAGTACATTATCTTGCGTTAATCTTGAAATCGATAGGCGACCTCGGTTCGATTGATGGCGCCAAGTTTGGTGAGAATGCGATGGACAAAAACCTTCACCGTACTCTCGCTGATCTGCAGCTCGTGTGCGATGATCTTGTTCGGTTTCCCTTGACGAAGCCGTTCGACGACATCCATCTCGCGCGGTGTGAGATCTTGCAAGATCTTGGATCTTGGTGCCTTTGAACATGGTCTCGGTAACGAGACCATGTTATGCCGCTCGACGTCAACCAGCACGCTGGCTGGAACGTAGGTGCCGCCGGCTCGAACAAAGCGCAAAATCTCCCAAACTTCCACCTGATCACAGGTAGTAGGAATATAACCCCGAGCCCCCGCTCGCATTGCCTCAGCTACATCGGTTGGATCATCGTGGTCCGCAAACAGAACGAGCGGTGTTGCAGGAAAATGCGCCTTCAAATCTTGCAATTCCTGTCGGCAAGGCATTGACGTAATCGAGCGCGAACCAATACTCCAAATAACGAGATCGACTGTCTCATCCTGATCGGTAGCTTCGATAGAAGTAATGGCCGAATTAAACGCCTTCAAATCTATATCGTGATCTTGATGCTCCAACCAAAATGAAATACACTGACGTGTAAGTAAACAAGGCTCAATAAATATCAAAATAGATTTATGTTCTATTTGAGAATTTTTATTGATGCCATCTAGCATGATATTTGATGTCATCTGATTTTCATGTCCAGCAATCAAAATGCTTTCCCCATCATATCGATTTTTAATTGGAGAATCGATCCTGTAAACCTTCTATCCCTTCTTTGTTGTGAACAATATAGCTTGCACAAAACAAGGTGACAACCGGTTTCTCATCGAAGTTCTGTAGAATATAGAAAAGTTTGATCACTTTTAGCAATAACCTTATGTTCCATTCTCGTTCCGTGAGATAAGTCTCATGCCATGGTGACAGTTTTACTGCCCTGGTCTTCGAATAGAGTTGATGGGATCGTCAAGTTATTGGCGTCTCAGCATGAGAACTCGCCATCCGACTCGAATTGTGTAATTGCTCAAGCCTGTGTCTCCTCTTTGTTGGATCGTGCCATCAGGCGGCGAGTTTTGCTCGAGTTTGCGGCGTGTAGAAAACGGATTGGAATCACGCAGCAAAAACAGGACGTTACGAGGCGTCCTGAATTGGCGTGTGCCTACAGGATTTTTGGGTTCCGATCGGTTTAGTCGACGGCGAGGATAGCTTTAGGCTTTGAAATATCTAGCTTTTTGAAAATTTCTGCGGTTTCGGGCCGGATTTTGGAGGCCTGAACAATTGTCTTGTCCTCGCTTCGATATTTGACTGCCTTGAGCGACGCCAGGATGGTGGTGAGCTGGTTCCAGGGCAACTCGGTGGCGAGTTCTGCAGCACGCTGGATCATGAGTGACAAAACGCAAAGCTTGACGTGAGCGGTGATCCTTTGCGGCATCCAATGGAACATCGGGCGGACTTCAAGCCCGGTGGTTTTCATCTTGCGAAAGCAACTTTCGATGATCCACATTCCCTTGTACCCAAGCGCGATATCGGCGACCGAGAGGGTATCGTCGTTGGTGGTCAAGACGAACTTGCCGTCGAGATGTTCGGCCCTCTTGACCTTGTCTCGATCGAGGTAGGGTCGGCCTTTGTCGTCGAGGCTGAGATAACGGCCATAGCGCTTGGAGGCGACCAAGTGGCAGGCGGCTTTGGGGTGGTCCTTTTTCATCGTCTTGAGGGTGGTCTCAAGGGTTTTCAGGATTTCAGCGCGTCGCCACTTTTGCCGATCCGTCTCGTCCTGGTTCAAGCACAGGATATAGCGCCGGCGACGCTCGCCATCACCGATGATGACTTCCTTGGCGCGAAGGTTCGGGGCGATATCGGCATAGCGGCCGGGGTGCGAGAGAACCTCGTCCTTGATCTCTTTGATCTTGCCGACAGGCGTCGCCAGGATGTAACGGCGGGCTCCTTTGGAAAGCTCTTCGAGATTGGCTGCCGAATACATCCCGGCGTCGCCGACGAATAAGGTTCGGCCCAGCTTCATGCCGCGGAGATCATCTTTGATCTTGGCAACTGTGGTGACGTCGGAAGTGTTGCCGGGAAAGACCCAGGACCGAACCGGGATCCCCTCACGGGTGACGGCAAGCGCGATGATCACCTGCGGATCGTTGTCCCGGCCTTCCTTGCTGTGGCCTCGTTTTCGAAGCGGCTCGAATTTGAGCCCCTTCCATGTGTAGCTGGAAACATCTTCATCATCGGTCTCGAACCACGCCGTGGTCGCATCGTAAAAAACGAGATCAACGTCGAGCTTGAACAGATCGGCGCTGTTCCAGAAAACCTCCTCCTCGATCGCGTCACCATGCTCGGCCAGGATGTCCATGGCCCGGTAGAGTTGATAAAGCCCGAGATCCTCGGCTTCCGGCAGCCACACCCGATCAAGCCAGCGCTCGTAACAGGCGAGCTTGGAACCTGGTCGATCCAGCCGTTGAATAGCCATCGCCAGCAAGGCAGCTTCGTGGGGTGCCTTCAGCTTCTTTCGCGCACCTGCTTTTGGATCGCTGCGCCTATGCCAAGCTTTTCCCACAAGGCTTTGGCGACATGGACAACGCCGAGGTCAAAACTGTCCTCGATCTCGATATCGCCGATGCGGGGCGGAACATCGATGGACGCGATTGCACCGGTGTCATCCAAAACCCGGCGGATGCTATGGATCAAACGCTCCAGTGCCGCCTTGTCTAACTGGTCGGCTCGGCCGAAGCTGTGCACCACCTTGGCCTCGACGTAGCCCTTCTCGGGATGGCGGATATTCTCAGCGAGCGCGTAGTAGCAGACGGTCGAGCCGTCCTTGTTACGCCGCTTGGTGGCTCGAAGATACATGCCCACCGTTTAGCATGTAAGGCTTCTGAAAAATAGCCAAAGAAGCCAATTCGTGTGCCCACACGTATTGATGCTGAAATCGACCTCTGCTAATATACAAAAACGTTGCAAATCAATGCGTTGAAGCGCTCACAGGTCAGAATTTAGTCCAAAATGTGCCCAACGACCGCAAATGGAAGCAGGACATGGCGATGGCAGGGTATTTCCGGCCCCAATCGCTCTCGGCAAAGGCGTCCAGAGCAGCAGTGCCGGCATCGGCGTCGGCGGCCTTGTAGACCTCCTTTTGGCCGTCGATGCGCACGCCGAGCGCCACATAGACCGCCTTGTTGCGAACCGTGCCTTCGTCGCGAACCTTCACCCTGAGCGCATCGAAAAAGACCAAGGGGTAGATCGGCTCGAGCGGGCGGTTCTGCCATTCGGCAACTTCGTCCAGCACCTCGTCCGTGACCGCGCTGATCAGATCCGGTGAGACATCGAGGCCATAGAGTTCGTCCAGATGACCGCGGATCTCGCGCACCGTCATGCCGCGGGCATACATCGACACGATCTTCTCGTCGAAGCCGGCCACCCGACGGCGGTATTTGGCGATCAGCTGCGGATCGAACGTCGACAACCGATCCCGCGGCACCGAGATGTCGAGCTTGCCGGTCTCCGTCAGCAGCGTCTTCTTGCCGTAGCCATTGCGGCTGTTAGACCGGCCGTCGCCGGCCTCGCCATCCATGTGATGGTCCATCTCGGCGTTCAGCGCACGTTCCGCCAACGCCCGCTTCAAGTCGTCGAACAGACCGTCCTTGCTGAAAACTGCCTGAGGGTCCCGACCTGCCGGCAGCTGGTCCAATAGATCGTCCGCGATAACAGGCTTCTTCCGTCCTGCCATGCGATCTCTCCTCCGCTCGCATCGTCATGGCCCACACACGAAATTTCTGACAGTCCCGATAGAAGTAGGTCCATTTGGCCGGACCCATCATTTTGGTGATATCCCACGACCAGACTTGATTGGGCGCTTCGGCGAGCAACTCGGGTTTTTGGTAGACAGGGTGGCGCAATTGCCTGCGCCGCTCGCTGATTTCGTCATGCTCATGGAGCAGCCGGTACATGGTGCGGATCGAGCAACGGTAGATCCCCTGGTCGAGCAGGCTGGCGTAGATTTCCGCAGGAGCGAGATCGACATAAGCCGGACTGCGCAACAGGCCGAGGATGTCCTGACGTTCGGCTCACGCCAAGGGAACGTGCCGGTTTTGGCCTTGGTCGCTGTGGCGACAGCGGATTACGACGGCGCGCCTGTCGCCGATAGAAGCTGGCACGCGCCACGTTTAAGGCGTCGCAGGCCGCTGCGATCACGCCGCTGTCGGGTGTCAGACCGGCAAGCACCTCCATCAGGACTTCTCGTCGTTCGGGGCTGAAAGGTTCAGAAGGACCGCTACTTTTTTTTGGATCTCGATGACGGCTTCGGCGCGTTCCAGACGTTGCTTCAGCCGCTTGTTCTCACGCATCAGCTGAGCGTTCTCCGCGGTCAGCGGGTTGGTCTCGACCGGCTTGGGGCCGCGCGCAGCCGGGCTCAGCGCTCCATAGGTTCCGGCGGCGCGCTGACGACGCCACTCAGTGATCGACGACGAATAGACCCCTTCACGGCGCAGGATCGCCCCGGTGGCGCCAGATACGCCGGCGACGCGGTCGAGGGCATCCAGGATGCGAAGCTTGTCCTTGGCAGTGAACACCCGACGTCGCGGACGGTCCGACAGCTCGGGCGATGCTGCCGCTGGCGCTGCAACGATCGTCGACCTCAGGTCTTCCTCGGTTCCAGCATCAGCGCCGGAAATCGTCGTGCTCGTCACGAAGGCGGGCATAACCATTGACATCTCTGTTCCATAGGCCCTCGAGCTTAAACTCCCGGTCGGTCCTTGTCTCATCTTCATTGGCACAGAGGGTAAGGCCGTGAAGGCGGGAGCTCGGACGCCTCAATCGGCGTACCACGTGCCCCAAGATTGGCCCCCGATTGAATCGGATCCCATGATGTCGGCGACCGCTTGGTCGACCACGGACAGGAAGCCAGAGCCTGGCAGCCAGCGGCGATCGTTACTTTGGAGCTTGACAATGAAAGGCCCATTACGGAAGCCCGCCTTCATAGGTACGAGACCAGAAGGCGCCGCAAGCGTTGACGGCTGAGGCAGCACTGATCGATTGCCGCTGACCTGGGCGTTCAACGACTGTTTGCCCCTTCACACTCCAGGTCTTGCCATGAACCGTGTCGGCGCGAAATCCTGCCTCATCCCAGAAAAAAACCTCGCCACCCGCGGCTTTCGCCGCGCGGGCGATGGCAGGAAACGTCTCGCGTCGCCACGTATCGATCGCTTGCGGATCACGTTGATAGCGCGTTGCAAAGGCTTTTGCGGCGTCAATCCCAACCTGGCGAGCAAGGCCCAATGGCACTCAGACCGAGGGTGACATTGAACTTCTGCTCGATCAGGCTGGTAACGATCGACCGGGTCCACAACCCGAAGTCCAAGCCATATTGGCGAGGGTCTTTGCCGTTGATCCAGCGAAACACCTGTTGCTCCTGGCGGCACGTCAAACGACAAGGTCGTCCCGCCCGCCGCCGGCCGGGAACGCAGAGCCTTCAACCCCACACCACGTTTCAAGGCAGCGGCAAGCCATTCGTAAATCGTCGTGCGGCAAAGCCCATAGGAGGCAATGACAGCGGACGCGCCTCGTCATCCCGAGCACGTTCAACCGACATCAAACTCATGGCTTCCAGCGTCTGATGATCAAACTTGCGACCGTCTCGTTTCATAAGGAAACATGCCCAATCGCTAAAATCGACAGAAAATGTAGCCTTATTTATCGACTCCTAAGTAAGCTTGCCACCAATCAGAAATCGTCGATGGATGAACACCCACAACCAAGGCTATCTCGTCGTATGTCCGCTCATCTTCACGGAGTTGAATCGCTTGATAACGAAGCTGTTACTGGGCGTCGGTACTCAGGCTACGAACGTCAATCTTTTCTATGGTTACTCATACCATGCACCATTTATTTTGTCGCCGGGTTAATAGCACATCTGGCCGTCAACGGGTGGCACCGTCATGAATGACTTCTGAGGGCCGCCTTGGCCGTCCCGTAAGCATATTCGAGAAGCTCGACGTCCCTCTTCAAGTCAACCGCGCATCGGCCCGCGATAGCAGCAGCCTCCAGCTTCTCGCTCAAAGCAGCCAGCTCACTTGCGCCAACATTGGCACTGCTCGATTTCAAGCTGTGAGCCACGCGGATCAGCTCGGCCAGATCGTCGCCATCAATGCAGGTCAACAAGCTATGCATGGCGGTGTCACCATAAGTAAAGAACGTCTCGATCATTTCTCGCAGGAAGCTGTCGGTTCCATCCTCGTCAAGTGCTCGGATTTCGTCAATCACTTCGAGATCGAGATCAGAGTCCGATATATTCGCCTCTGCATATCCGTTGCCGGCATCAGATCTGCCTCCTGCTGGCAGGTCTGGCAGCAGTTCAGCAATCGCTTGGCGAAGCGCTTGGCGGCGGAAAGGCTTAGACAGCATGGCATCCATGCCGGCCTCAAGACAGGCTTCGCGCGACCCTTCAAGGGCATTTGCCGTGAGTGCCAAAACCGGGACCCGTTGACCGGCAGGTTCGGCCGCGCGGATCAGCTTGGTCGCATCCAAACCATTCATGCGCGGCATCTGGCAATCCATGAGAATGATATCGAAGGATGGGTCACCGTCGAAGAGCTCAACCGCCTCTTCCCCATCGGCGGCCACGACGACCTCGCAGCCCAGCCTCGAGAGCATGCCGGTTGCCACCGACACATTCACCGGATTGTCCTCGACCAAGAGGGCACGGATGCCCAATCGCGTTTTCGCAATGTCAGTGACCTCAACCCATGACGAAGGGGTCGCGGTCACCGAAGATGGGCACTCGCAGAGCGCGTCATAGAGCTCCGCCAGCCTGAACGGCTTTTGAACGAACACCACATTGGACCAACGTTTAAGTTCGGCTGCCGGCGCTCGATGTCCGGCGTGGAGCACTACCAAGCGGTCGAATTCGGCAAGGGTTGCCAACTTTTCCAACAACTGCTGAGGCTGTCTCCCGTCTTCATCCGCAAGCCTGACATCAAGGATCACGGCAGTATGATGACAGGCTTGACCTTTAGAAGCTTCCAAGATTGCCATGACATGATCGACTGCAAGGCAGTGATCGACTTTGGCGCCACCGTGTTCAAGATAATGCACCAACGTGTGAAGCAGGAATGAGGGTTGAGCAATGACGAGGATTTCCTGGTCACAGAGCGGGGTACCCATAGCGACCTGGTCGGCACTGGGGCTGCGTTGCAGGCATATGTCGAAGCGAAAAGTCGAGCCCTTTCCAGGCTCACTAGTGACTGTAATCGAACCATCCATCAAGGTGACCAGCTGGCGCACGATCGCAAGCCCGAGACCAGTACCACCGAAGCGGCGCGTGTCGGTATCATCGACTTGAGCGAAGTTCTCGAAAATTTGCGCCCGCTGTGATTCGGGGATGCCAATGCCAGTATCTTCGACTTCGAAGGCCAATCGGATGCCGCGACTGTTATCTTCGGTGTAGCTTGCGCGAAGCTGCACACCACCTCGTTCGGTGAATTTGACTGCATTGCTCAGCAGGTTCAATAGGATCTGTCGTAACCGGATGGGATCGCCGCAAACTTGTGCCGGAACATCCAGAGGCAGCAGGCAGGCGAGCTCAAGCCCCTTCGAAGAGGCTTGTTCCGCGACCAGTCGTACCGTCTCCTCGACTTGGTCTCTGAGATCAAACTCGATGTCGGCGAGCTGCAGCTTTCCAGCTTCGATTTTTGAAAGATCGAGAATATCGTTGATAATTGCCAAGAGCGTCTCGCCAGCGTCGGACAGACGCCCCACGAACTCCGTCTGATGACGGTCAAGCGACGTGTCCTTCAGCAGCTCGCACATGCCCAGCACACCATTCATTGGCGTCCTGATCTCGTGGCTCATATTGGCGAGGAACTGCGATTTCGCGCGACTTGCAGCTTCAGCACGCCGTCGCGCCGCGGTGCTTTCCTCGGCGACACGCCGCAGCTCATCGGTGCGCTTGGCCACTTGGTCCTCAAGATGATCGCGATGGTCACGAAGTGCTTTGTCCCGCTCTACAATGCGCTTGAGCAGGGCGTTGAAGGCATCGGTGAGCCGACCAATCTCATCATTGGCATGCTTGACTGCTAGCGTCTCAGTTGGCTGATTGCTATCAAATCCCTCAGCGATGGCGACAAGCTCAAGCACTGGCCTGGAAATGAAGTGCTGGAGGCGACTCGCAGCGAAGGACGCGACGGCTATGCCGGCAGCGATGACGACCGCGGTCAAGATACCGATCTGCGCAAGTCTCAAGCCGAGTTTATCGAGTGCGCCGATGACATGAAGAACGCCAAGCTGCTGCCCCTTCAGCACGATGGGCTGGAACACGTGAAGTTCGCCATCTTCAAAACGGTGGCTGACTGTCGTCGGTCTGTCGCCGCTATTCAGCTCAATCGAACCGAATTTAGCAAAGAGTTCACCATCCGGCCGTCGGACAACCGCACCGGTAATACTCGGTCTCGCCACGAGCGTTCTCAGTATATCGACTGCCCGCTCCTGGTTATCGAACGCGAGTGCGCCAGTAAGCTGGTCGCTCGTGAGCTGAGCGATCGTCGTCTGGGCATCGGCCAGATCTGTGCGGCTCGTATAGATATGGCTGACAATGGACGCAACCGCCGACAATAATACTGCGATGGTCGCCACCACGGCGCCTAGCAGAATGAGTTTCCGCCTTATCGGCAAGTCACGCAGCCAATGCACGAGCGGCTTCATTAGAATGGCGCCTGGCTTGGATCGGATGAAACCAGCTTGCCCAGATCCAGGAGCTGAGCGGCTAACTGGAGATCAGCACGCCGCGCGGAACTCGATGTTGACCTCGAACCGGACCTTTTTCGCCTCGGTGAACAGGTTAATAGCTGCGCCGCGACTTGCGAGGCCAGGGCTGTCGCCGACGATCAGAAGCCCGCTTCGGGCCACATCGGTGAGCGTGTTATCTCCCACAGATGCGACTTCAAGCCCGATGAACAGCAAATGGCAGCCATCAAGCTTGGTCAGGTTTTCAAAGCGTCTGATTCTGACGGGGCGTTCCTTAACACTCCGTTCGCCCATTGTCTCCAGAATAGACCCAAAGGGATCGTATCCGAGGATGCAGAGATGAAACGGCTCTTTCGCTCGCAGCACGTTGCTGGGCCAACTGGTGAACTTCACGAAGTTGAAGAGAAAGGCTGCTTTGATCTGGTATTCCTTGGTGTTCTCAGCGCCCATCGCCAAACTCGCGGTGCCGAATATCGACACAGCGGCTAAGAGCGCGGCCAGCGTGGTGATCCCAAGCCTTCGGACACTAGTGATGGGAGGCATCGCGCTCGCTCTCGGCCTGTCAGAACCGAAGCGCCAGCCTGGCGAACAGAGAACGCGGGACTTCCGTCGCCAAAGGACTTCCTGCCTCCGATTGGTATTCTGGATGCCGGTCGTCGAACAGGTTTTGACCGATAATCGAGAGCTCGACGCCATCTGCTGGTTGCCAGCCCAACCTGACGTCGACCGCCGTGTAGGCCGGTAGATCAAATCGCTCGACTTCGTCGACATAGCGTAGGGTCAGATCCATCTCGACATTCTCGAACAGATCCATCGACGATCGGATCAAGAGCTGGTTTCGAGGCGTCGCGTCCTCAAGGCTTTCGGCGCTGAGCGCTGCGGCGGTCGACGAGTCATTGCTATCCGCCTCGATGGCCGTGAGGCTGTAGGCAGAGCGTAGACGCCACCACGGTTGCAACTGATATTCAGCGGCGAGTTCAAAGCCGTATGTTCGAGCCTCTCCCACATTCTCTAACCGTTGCGTCGTGAATACTGCGGGTGGCAGGCCGCCGACCGTGGTTTCGCCTGGTACTGCCAGCAAGAGATTGTCATAGATATTATAGAACAGCGCTAGATCGAGATTTAGGGTTGGCGTAGGTTGGACTCGATAGCCGGCCTCGACAGCAATCACAATCTCGGATTTAGCGTCGTCGTTGGGGACAAGATCGATGGCGGTCGGCAGCGGCGCCAACCCGCTTGGCGGGAGCACGGCCAGACGGGTTGTCGTATCAGTTTCCGCGGGCGATGGTGTCCGCACCGCGCGCGACACCGCGACCCAGGCAACATGATCGGGATGCGGAGTCACCAAGGCTCGGGCAGTGGGTTGCAGCTCAAAACCGGTGAACGGATTGTGTTCCAGCTTGGTTCCCAAGGTCAGACGTGCGCGGTCGCCAAAGAGAGCTATTTCGTCCTGAAGGAAGCCGCTGAATAGGCTATCGTTTCGATCGTTGTCGAAAGAAACGTCATCGCCGTTTTCAGTGTCGATGCTGTTCAGCCGATAACCCAAACCCCAAACCACGTCATGATACTGTGAGAGATTCATCCGGTGGGTCAGATCGACATCGACAGTATCGACTGTGTATCGGCTCCCAAGATAGATGCCGTTGTCCCAAGTTGTCCGGTCGTAATAGGATTGTAGCGTCAACTCATGACCATCGGCGTGGCGGCGAGTCCAGTTGCCGAGCAGATGAGCGCCCCCGAATTTATTGTCAGACTCTACGGTCCCAGAAAATGGGGCCGTCAGGCTGAAGACAGGTTTGGTCTCGCCGACTTGGTTTGCAAACAGGCCGCCATGCAGCGACCAATCGTCAACTGCCGATGGGCTGTCATCAATGCGAAAGCCGAGACGCTGGCTGGTTCGGTCGTCGGCTGCCGCAACACCTTGAAAATCTTCTTGTTCGTCACGGCGGTCGACCTTCGCGTAGACACGATAGGTCAAGCCATCACGACCGTCACCGCCTTGGCGGACAGCGCCCGCAAGGTCACCTTGGGAACCCAGTCCTAGCTTGGCAAGCCGCCCTTTGGTTTCCGTGGATGACTTTGTGATGATATTGATCACGCCATTAACGGCATTGGCGCCCCACACTGAGGCGCCTGGCCCCCGGATTACCTCGATTCGATCGATATCCTCGAGGAGAACATCGCGCAGGCCCCAATGCACGCCTGAAAAGAGAGGTGAGTAGACACTGCGACCATCAATCAGCACCAAAAGCTTGTTGGCGAATAGGCCTTGAAATCCTCGGACGCCGATCGCCCAGTTCCCATTGTCAATCTGGCCTACGTGGACACCCGGTACGAGTTTGAGTGCTTCCGGCAGATTACGGGCACCAGCACGCCTGATCTCATCTTGGGCTAAGACGTACACAGCAGCTGGAACACTGCCAACGCGCTGAACCTTCTTGCTGGCAGAGGTGATCTCGATGTCCATGAGATCTTCGAGGCTTAGAGCTGCGAGCTGATCGACATCCATTTCGGTAGCCGAGAGCCTGGCCGGACAGAAGCTCAGTGCAATGGTGCAGCACCAAACTAAAAAATGCATTCGCATAGGGCGAACTCCGCAGGGTCGTGATTACTCCTGCGGGCATATTCTTCGCATGTGGTTAAGATTCCGCTAAGGCTGTTCGGGTTTCTCCAGCTAGCTAACGGCGTGCCTAGCCAAATTTCTATCTGCGGGGATTTCTTGCAGTCTCTCAATCAGTATGGCGGCTGTAAGAGGCCGGTCGAAATAGTAACCTTGAACTTCGTCACAGACCTCGCCTTTTAGATAAGCGAACTGCGGCGCGGTCTCGACACCTTCGGCCGTTGTCGAGATGTTCAAGCTGCGACCCAGCGCCACGACAGCCCGCACAATCGCGGCTGCATCGGGGTTGCTGGATAAACCTTGAATAAAGGATTGATCGATTTTGATTCGATCGAATGGGAATCGTTGCAGATAAGAAAGCGACGAGTAGCCTGTGCCGAAGTCATCCATCGCGATTTGGACGCCAAGCAGCTTCAATTGATGCAACGTGTCCAAGACCAGGACCGTGTCATGCAACAGAACGCTCTCGGTGATTTCAATCTCGAGCAGGGTTGGGTCGAGGTTAGCATCAACGATCGCATTCTTGACATCTTGAACGAGATCCGGCTGGCGAAACTGCATTGGCGAAAGATTGACCGCGACACGAATCGGTCGTCCGTCTCTTCGACGCCACGTTGCAGCGTCGGCACAGGCGGTGCGAAGCACCCAATGGCCAATAGGTACGATCAGTCCTGTCTCTTCGGCGACCGCTATGAAACCGCCTGGGGGCACGAGCCCTTGGGTCGGGTGACGTAGGCGAAGCAGAGCCTCAACACCAACAATCTCTTCGCTCTCAACCGCGATCTGCGGCTGGTAATGAAGCTCAAACCAGTCATTCTCCAAAGCACATCGCAAGTCCTCCTCGATGCGCTTTCGGTTGCGGAACGCTTCGTCCATGCCGTTTTCGAAGAACCGGCTGGTGCCCCGTCCATCCGCCTTGGCACGATAGAGCGCCATATCAGCTTTGATGAGCAATTGCTCGGGATCATCAGCATCCACCGGAAACATCGCAACCCCGATACTGCAGCCTGCGGGAACTCGACGCCCTCCCAAATCGAATGGTTGTGCGAGGGCGTCGAGGAGCCGATGGCAAATGCTGTTTGCGCCCTGCGGCTGATCGATGCCAACCTGAATAACGGCAAACTCATCGCCGCCAAGCCGCGCCACTGTGTCCGAGCCGCGCACCTCGGCTTGCAACCGGCGGGCGACCTCGATCAGGAGTTCATCGCCAGCGCCGTGGCCGTAAGTATCATTGATGTCTTTGAACCTGTCGATGTCGACGCATAGGACAGCAATCGTTGTGCCTTCGCGCTTGGCACGCGCTAGAGCTTGCTTTAGGCGATCATTGAGCAACGACCGGTTCGGCAGGCTGGTCAGCGAATCATGGTGAGCCAGATAATGGAGTCGGGCCTCGGTTGCCCTTCGTTCAGTAACATCCTGAAACGTACCTTTAAGGGTGGTGCAACCGTCATCATCTGACTCGGTCCGTGCCTTGATCGCGATGGTACGGAACGCGACGCCATCGCCGACACGAATGTCGATCGCGGCCTCCGCTCCGGTGTCGAGATGGCCTGAATAGAGATTTGCCAGAGAGGGGCGGTCTTCAGGATGTGTTGCTCCCAAGAGGTCGTCGAGGCAAAGGCTGCCGTCGGCTTTGTCAATCGCGAAAATCCGCTCGACCTCACTGGAACAGCGGAAGAGGTTACAATCTTTGCGCCATTTCCAGCTGCCAAGATTAGCGATCTTCTGGGCCTCGGCCAGCTCCTGCTGGCTCATGCGTAGATCGTTCATGGCAATGCCGGCGCGGTGCAGATAGCGAACTCGATGGCCGAGAAGCCGCCAAGTGATCGGCTTCGCGATGAAGTCCGTGGCACCGACCTCATAAGCGCGATCAATGGAATCGAGATCCTTTTGGCCCGTCATCATTAGGATCGGAATATGGGCGCCTCTAGTGGTCGCTCGGATGGCAGCGCAGGCTTCGTAGCCGCTTGCCTTAGGCATCGTGACATCGAGAAGGATTAGCTCGTATGTATCCTCCAAAAATGCTGCGACCGCCAACTCGCCGTCAGCAGCCTCGCGGATCCGAAAGCCGTTCGGCTTCAGCGTTTTGCGGATGAACAAACGCTGCATTTGATCGTCGTCAGCAACCAGAACGAGGGGCGAAGTTTGCGATGGATCATTTGTTTTTGGCATGTTTGTCGCCAGCAGGTCCCTACGCTGAGAAGCAATGGCTCAAGATCGTCAATCCGACTGAGCCAGTTTGACACGGGAGTGCTGAATATTTCGTTACGACGAGGTCCACAGCTCCTCTGCGATCGAGTACCAGCAATATGAAACACCCGACCGTTTTGAAGTGCGCTGCCCTTCATTGGCAGACTGCACGAGGCGATGGCAATTTCGGTGCGGTTGGTTGCCGAACTGGCGCCGAAGCGGGCACTCGGGTTGAAACCGCCAATCGAGACCGACACTATCGTTGAGATGACTTGGCAGTTTATGATGCACAATCCGGATGGTTCTTTGACTACCTACGTCGGTGACATCAAGAATCGGCTGGCCAAGCTAGAGCCGGTACCTTGAAGATATGGGCTCTTCGATGGGAGGAGGACCTGTTGGAATTCGAGCACGGCGAAGAGTTGGTCATCAATTCTGGGAGAATGAAGACAGTCTCCATTCAACCCACGCTGAATAGCCTGCATGGATCAAGTGCGCCATCTTAGGGTCAACACCGAACGACAGCTAAGCTCACCATTCCTTCCGCTAGCCGCTAGCCGCTCGCCAGCAAGGCAAAGGCTCAGCTCGTGACCTCTACGACGATCTTGTCCCATATCGCGTCGAGTTCCTTGGCCACGGCGTCAAGCTCGCTGCTGCCGTAGGGAGCAAAGACGGTCGATGGACGTCGGTAGGCCAGCGATGCGGTTCCGTCATCGTTCTCGGTCAGGTAAAATCTTATCGGCGCTTCGATCCCGGCTGGGATGCTCGCCTCCAGCATTCGCACAGCGAAGTCATTACGATAGATACCGATAACCATGTTCCCGGGAATGTCGACGCCACGTTTGGCAGCGCCGCAACTGGCACAGGCTCGGGTGACGACGACCATGCCATTGGCCTTCACCGCAGCTTCGAGAGCAGTCTTCAGCTCCGCAAAGGACTTCGATGTCATCGCTGTTTCAAGACCATCATCGGCGTCAGCGAGCGAAGCGCCGGTCGTTGACCATAAGGCCATCGCCAAAGCCAGGACTCGAAGTCGTTGCCCAACCATGCCGATCTCCACCAGTCCAGCCAATCGAACCAAGGTCAACGCTAGGCCATCGTCTGACCAGGCTCAATCGGCGATGCCGTCACATTGATGTGAATGCCACCTGCTGCAGATGTGGGGGGCCTCTCCAGATCGATCAAACGGGAGATAGGTCATCTTTGAACAGGCCACTGTATCGAACATGATAGACGGGGTATCGACCTAGTTTCAATTAAATCCAAGGCTGAACATTGACTCTCTTCAGCTAACAGTCTTGCAAGAGCTATTTTTGAGGACGCATTGCCTCTCTGGGCATCCCCTCCTTGTGCATCCGCGTGGTCGCCCCCTGGCCGGCAATCGCCACCAGTGGCCCGCGATCCATATTGGCATCGGCCACGCCGGTCACCAGGTTGGTGGCACCCGGGCCAAGCGTCGAGACGCAGACACCGGCGCGGGCGGTCAGGCGGCCATCGACGTCGGTGATCAAGGCAGCGCCCTGCTCGTGGCGGGTGGTGACGAACTGGATCTTACTGTCGATCAGCGCGTCCATCACATCGATATTCTCCTCGCCCGGCAGCCCGAAGGTGTACGCGACACCCTCGTTTTCGAGGCAACGAACGAACAGCTCAGCACCCTTCATCATTTCACGCCACCAACAATGGTTGTTGACGCCAGTTCGAGATCAAATCCGTCACTTCGACGGGCAAACAATGGCGGCTTATCAAGAGGCCGCGTGTTCAGCCTGCCCAGATGCTGCTGGGCACCATGATCTCGCCACGAACCAAGAGCCGCGCTGTGCGGATCAGACCGGCAGAGCGGAGCGTGAAGTCCTCGGCATCCGGATCGGCATCGATCGTCACCTCGATCCGGCCGGATGGGTGCTCGATTTCCATGACAGCCGGATTGCCTTCAGGCTTGGCGGCGATCCCGTCACCGACCGTGCCGGGTGCCAGCGCGCAGGAAGCGAGGCACTGGGCACCGGTTACTGCCATGGAGGGATGGCAGTTCCAGGGCATGAAGTAACGAGCGGTGATCGCCGCGCGGCCGCGCGGGGGGGCGATGATTGCGAATTTTGGCGTCACCGACTTGGTGACGTCGCCAAGGCCCATGCGCTTGCCCGCTTCGATCCGGATCGGCTCCATCCGGACATAGAATTCCTTGTTCGCATCAAGTTCCTCAGCTGTTTCGTAACCGCTGAGCCCGAAGGCTTCGGCACGAGCGATCGCGATCGGCATGGCAACGTCCATACAGGTCACCTCGATCCCGTCGATGTCTTCTTTGACGTGACCAGTCGGCAGCAACGAGCCCGTGACGGACCCGACGACATCCCTGAAGTTGAGCCTGATCGGCGCCGCCGATCCCGGAACACCGGCGATTTCGGTATCGCCGTCATAGCGGAGGACACCGGCAGGTGTCTGGATGACGGCTTCGATCAAGGCACTCGTGTTGACTGCGTGGATGCGCACCACCGTCTCCAGATCCCTGGGTTCGATCAGCCCCATTTCGATCGCTGCTGGACCGACGGCGGAGAGTATGTTGCCACAGGTCGGCTTGAAGTCGACCAGACGCTCCTTGACCGCCACCTGGGCGAAGAAATAGTCGATCTCGGCCCAATCGTGATTCGAGCGGGAGAGCATCGCGACCTTGGTGGTGACCGCAGCACCGCCGCCGATGCCGTCGATGTTCAGCGGGTGGCCAGCGCCGACCGCAGCCATCAGCACTTCGGCCAGAGTCTCCTGATCCTCCGGCAGATTCTCGCGCCGGAAGTAGGGGCCGCGCGAAGTGCCGCCGCGCATGAACAAGAAAGGAATGGCGGTCTGGGTCATGGCATCACCGGATCGGCCAAGGCAGATCGACCGCGGATTGCAGCAGACCGCCAGGGAAGTTCAGCGAGAGGGCGTAGGCAAGCATCAGGATGAAGATCGCCGCCCCCGCGGTCAGGATGGCGGTCTTGGCAAGGCCTGCCTGGGCGCGAACTGTAAGAAAGGAAATAAAGAACACCACCAGCGCCAGGTAGAAGCCGATCAGGGCGGTCAGCACCACCAAGAGAGCGATCCAGAAAGCGCCGTTCCATAACGATCCGAAGCTCTCGTCGCCGACCTGCTCGCCATGGACCTCGTGATCGTAGATCGCGGGATTGGCATTGCTGCCGAGGATCAGCACGCCCAGAAGCATCAGCCCGAAAAACGCGGCGGTCGACGCCATCACCGCCGGGAACACGGCGCCCAGGAAGGATTGCTGTAGCGCATCCCAGATCGCCAGGCCGAAGATGCCGAGGGCGAGGGCGGCGAAGATGATTTGCGGAGCGCGGTCGGCGAGCGGCGGACGACCTTGGACGAGGGCCGGATCGGCGGCGGGTTTGTCGCGGACCGGGGCTGAATCGTCGACCCGGCTGCGGATACCGAACCAGACAGAAACGGCAATCAGGGCGGCAATGATCAAGACACCCGGCCGGCTGAGGAAGCCCCAGCCGTAGAACTGCACCGCCTGATAGAGATAGGTTTCGGCCTGCGGTGCCAGCACGTAGCCGATCAGCAATGCCGGCCTCGGCCAGCCGAAGCGCCGCATGAAAATCCCGAACAGGCCGATCGCCAGAAGGGCGACGAGGTCGGAAAGATCGCGGGTCGCCTGGAAGGCGGCAAAGCAGATGATCGCGATCATGAAGGGGGCGAGCAGCGGAAACGGAATAGTCGTCAGCCGGGCGATCGGCGATGCCAGGAGGAGGCAGAGGCCAGCGCCCATGACGTTGGCAACCGCGAGCGACCAGATGATCGAGTAGGTCACGTTGAGGTCGTCGGTGACCATCGAGGGACCGGGCTCGATGCCGATCAGCACCATGCCGCCGAGGAACACCGCCATCGAGCCCGAGCCCGGAATACCGAACAGGAGGGTCGGCAAGAGGCCGCCGCCCTCCTTGGCATTGTTGGCGCTTTCGGGTGCGATCACACCGCGAATATCACCCTTGCCGAATTCGGAGCTGCCCTTTGCGGTCTGGACCGCGTGGCCGTAGGCGATCCAGTCGACCACCGAGCCGCCAAGACCCGGGATCGCGCCGATGACGCAGCCCAGACCGGCACAGCGGGTCGAGAGGAACCAGTTTTTCACCCAGTCCCTGACCCCAATCAGCCAGCCCGCTCCCAGGCTGCCGCCGCCTGCGATCGAGCGGTTCTGGCGAAGCAGATCCACGATTTCGGGAATGGCAAAGAGGCCGAGGCCAACGATGACCAGCGGAATGCCGTCATAGAGGTAGTCGACGTCGAACACCATGCGAAATTCGCCGGTGGCGGGTGCAGCGCCGACGCTGCCGAGCACCAGACCGAGCCCGCAGGCGGCAAGGCCTTTGGGCAGGCTCATGCCAGCGAGCACGCCGACCATGGAGAGGCCGAACAAGGAGAGCATGAACAGCTCGGCCGATCCGAAGGCCAGAATCAGCGGGCGGGCGATCAGTACGAACCCTGTCAGCACGATAGCGCCGAACAGCCCACCGAACAACGAGGACGTAAAAGCCGCAGAGAGCGCACGCGCCGCCTGGCCGGATTTCGCCAGCGGAAAGCCATCGAGCACGGTGGCCTGGCTTGCCGATGAGCCCGGTATGCCCATCAGGACCGACGAAAATGTGTCGGAGGTCGGGATCACCGCCACAAGTCCGATCAGCATCGCCAACGCCGAGATTTCGTCCATGCCATACAGAAACGGCATCAGGAGCGAAAGGCCGGCAATGCCGCCGAGACCGGGAAACACGCCGATCGACAAGCCGACGCAAACGCCGATCAGCATGTAGAGAAGATGCTGAAGTGTCAGCAGATCCAGAAGAGCGGCAAGGAGAACGTCGAACATGGCAGGCCCCGACCTGGCTTGCGACAAGTAAAATTCTTGTGGATTATGGAGGGCAGCCCAAAGCGGACTGCCCTCCTACAGCTTTAATCGCCGAGCTTGACGTCGTAGTCGGCGGCAAGCATGTCGACGACAGCGTTGCGGGTCTCGTCGGAGATGGTTGTCCCCTTCTCAAACAACGCATCGGCGGGAGCACCGGTCACCTGCTCATAGGTGCCGAGCACCGGCTCCTTCGCGGTCTGATAGTCCGGGTCCTGTTTCATCTGGGTGACCGCGTCCTCGTAGGCAGCGACGATCTCATCCGACGTGTCGCCGGGGACGAAGACCATCTTCTGGGCCGGGAATCCTGCGGTGAAGAAGGCGAGATAGGCGTCGTAATCAGGACCGGAGGGCGCCTCGCCGGTCAGCATTTCATAGGCTTCGCCGAAGTGGGGTAGATCCGGGAACGTCGGGTCGCGGACCAGATTGCCGTCGTCGTCGAGAGCGCCCCAGGAGAACAGCGGCACGGCCGTACCGGCTTCGACCAGCGGCACCACGTTCTTCAGATAGGCCGACGAGGTCTGGTAGTCGATGTTGGTCTCGCCGCGCTCGAACGCCAGGCGCCCATCACCCCGGCCCTTGAAGCCGAACACATGGTTGACCTCGAGCCCCATGAGGCGGAAGCCGAGCAGCGGCACCAGATCGAGCGACGTCGCTCCCTGGCTCGCATAAACCAGCGCCTGCCCCTTGAGCTTGCCGATATCCTCGACCGACTCGAGCCCGAGGCTGGGTGAAGTGTAGACCACGCCGCCGGTTGGCGCCGCCATCACCACCTTCCAGTCCTTATAGTCGTAGCGGACCCGCGGATCCGCGAGCAGATAGGGAAACTGCGTCGAGCCCGATGTGCCGAGAATCGTCAGCCCATCGCCATCGGCGCGCGCCGCAAACAGATTGGCTCCCTTGGTCGAGCCGCCACCGGGCTCGTTCACCACGACCACGGTCGGGTTGCCCGGCAGGTATTTCGATAGGAATGGTGCGTTGAAACGGGCCCAGGTGTCGGAGCCGCCGCCGGCTGAGAACGGTATCACCCACTCGATTGTCTCGCCCTCGAACGAAACCTGAGCGAAGGCCGGTCCCGCCAGCACCATCGCCGCTCCCGCCGCTAGCCCCAGAGCTGCACGGCGCGTTACTGTCTCAAGCCTCATGATCCTGTTCTCCACGATTGTTGATGATTGCGGGGAACCTCTGAGCTCAGACCGAGCTCAGACAAAAACTCCCAGATACTCCCCAACGAACTTCAAACGTTTCTTCTGCTAAACGCCAGCCGGCCCAATTCTGCGACAAGCTGGTTTTTACCGGGATGCTACACGCATCCTACTGAGCCAACCTGTCCAAAAGCTGTCGCAAACAGATATACTTCAATTGATTAGCATAGAAGGTTCGATTTGATCGTGATCGACATCGTCCAAAGGCTCTGGAAAAACACAGCGCGGGATCCTATCCCGTCGTTTTTTTCGAGATTCCTTGCCATCGCTTCCAAAAACCCTTCCGTCGTCCGCCATTTCTGATCGGGCCCGATCAGCAGCGTCAGGTCCGTGGTCATCTGACCGCCTTCGACCATAGCGACGCAGGTGTCTTCCACAAGCTTGTTGAGCTCGATTAAGGTGGTCCCGCTTGGATCCTCTAGTCGCCGCCGAAGACCAGATGGAGAAGCTGTTCAGCCATGGTTGCACTCGTCATACAGAGCCGCTCCCCGCTAGCCGGACAGCGACGTCGGAATTTTAAGCTACAGTTTTGGTCTGCTGGTCAGTTTATCCTCGGTCATTTCAGGCCACCATCTTGGTCAGCGGCGTGGTGTCTGGTTGGTGGTAGACAGCGTCGGGTGTCTGACCGCCTTGGCCGGTTGTAGAAGGTCATCCAGAAACCGATCCCATCTCTCGCTTCACGGCCGCCGCTCCAGGCGTGCAAATAAACGCACTCGTATTTCAGCGACCGCCATAGCCTCTCGACGAACACATTGTCCAGCCATCGGCCTTTGCCGTCCATCGAGATGCGCACGCCAGCGGCCTTCAGCGTCTGAGTGAAGGCAATCGAAGTGAACTGGCTGCCCTGGTCGCTGTTGAAGATTTCGGGCTTGCCGTGGCGATCCATAGCCTCTTCCAGAGCGCCGACGCAGAAGGCGGCCTCCATGGCGTTGGACAACCGCCAGGCCAGAACCTTGCGGCTCCACCAGTCCATGATCGCGACCAGATAGAGGAAACCGCGGGCAAGCGGGATATAGGTGATATCTGTGCACCAGACCTGATTGGGTCGGTCGATCACCAGGTCGCGCAGCAAGTACGGGTAGATCTTGTGCCCTGGCGCCGGCGTGCTGGTCCCGGGACGCTGATAGATTGGCATCAGGCCCATCTTGCGCATCAGACGCCGGGTTCGTTTGACGTTGATCTGCCCGCCCCTGCCGCGCAGATGCCAAGTCATCTGCCGAACACCATAAAACGGTGTGTCGAGAAACTGCCGGTCGATCTCGGCCATGATGGCCAGGTTGGCATCGCTCTCGCCCCGCGGTGTTGAATAGAACGACGAGCGGCTGATCGAGAGCAGCTGGCACTGCCGGCCAACTGCCAGGTCTGATCGGCCTTGCTCGACCATCGACCGCCTCACTTGTCGATCCATGGTTTGAGCTCTTCGGACAAGCTAAGGGGAACCGTCATGCCGGGGGCATGACGCAAGTCCCTTTGCCATTGGCCACTGTCAGCTCGCCAATCTTCGCGTGCAAAGCTTTGACCTTCGCCTCGTCGATCGCGGGCTCCTTCGCCGACGAGCCGCGCTCGAAGAGCTCCGGTGCACCTTCCAAGAGCGCCTTCTTCCATTGATGGATCATCGTCGGATGGACACCCAACCGGGCCGCCAGCTCCGACACCGTCTGCTCGCCCTTCAGCGCTTCCAGCGCCACCTTCGCCTTGAATTCGGGCTTGTACTGCTTCCGTTTCGACATTGTTGGTCTCCTCCAGTTGGCGACCAACAGACACGGATCCATAGCTTACGTCACTGTCCGGCTAGCGCGGAGCGGCTCTCTGCTGACTGAGCGGCGGTTGCTGGATGCCCAATCGTTGCACAGCACGGGTGACATGCCCTTCTTCGGCCATGATCACGAAGTAGCGAAGATGTCGGAGCTCCGATGCATATCTCCTTCATATGAAGAATGCGATAAGCATATATCGGAACACATGTTTGCGCATACCCATGTTCATGCTGCTACCTGCAAATTCGCGACATGGGAGATCCTTCATGAACCACAATCCAAGCCTTGGCAGGACCACGGCGCTTGCGGCGTCGCCCGTCTCGATCGTTCTTGGCGTCGCAAGGCTGATCGAAACCTATCGCCGGTATGTTCGCGCCGGATGGGAGATCGAGGCCCTGTTGTCGTTGAGCGACGCCCAGCTCGCCGGCCGCCATCTGAGCCGCGACAAGATCGGTCCGATGATCTTTGCCAAACACGGAATTGACCGGTTACGATCGTCCGATCTTTGTGCAAGCTGATAGCGCTATCCGACCATGTAGAAGAAGATCAAGATGGAACGCTCTCGATCTAACGGGTTGAGCTCTTTGCGTCCGCTGCAGCCCCACATCCTGCGCGGCGTCCGAAAACCGCACCCGACGTCAGGCCCGATCCGCCCGGATAGCCATTGAAAAAAACGCCGCCCACAAGCTCGCCGCAGGCGTAAAGACCCTCGATCGGCGATCCGTCCTCGCGCAGCACGGCGCCCGTGTCGTCCACCTTCAGGCCGCCATAGGTAAAGGTGATCCCGCCGGTCACCGGATAGGCCTTGAAGGGCGGCGTGTCGATCGCCTGCGCCCAGTTGGATTTCGGCAGATCGAGCCCGATCGTCCCTTTGCCGTCCTTGACCGTCGGATCGAACGGCACATCGCCGTCGACGGCGGCATTGAAGTCGGCCAGCGTTCGCGCGAACTGCCTGTTTGTCGTCAACGCCCTCCAGTTTCTCGATCAGCGCGTCCAGCGTCTCGGCCTCGACGAAATGGGCGTCATGGAAGCTGTATTCGCCATAGAGTAGGTGATCGACCTTGGCATCGAAGATCTGCCAGGCGAAATGACCCGGCTGCTCCAACACCGCGCGGCCGAACTGGGCATAGGTGTAGTTGCGAAAATCCTTACCCTCGTCGACGAAGCGAACGCCGCTGGCGTTCACCATGACGCCGAGGAAATAGCAGATCTTCCGGTAGTTCTTCCGCTCGAGATGTGGGATGTCGAGATTGCCGTAGTCCTTCATGTGAAGGTCCATGGGCGTCGCGTGGCAGCCTTCGTAGAGCCCGTAGCGCATAGCGCCGAGCTCGAAAGCCATCTCTAGCCCCTGGCCGGTATTGTGCGGCGTACCTCGAACCTTCGCCTTATCCCAGGCCTCGCCGATATAGCGCTTTCTGAGCGCTGCATTGGCCTCGAACCCGCCGCAGGCCAGGACCACCGCCTTGGCGAAAAGTTTCTCGGAGGTGCCGGCAGCATCTTCGGTCACCAGCCCGATCACGCGATCGTTCTCGGTGATCAGATCGACCGCGGCGCAACCAAACCGGAGCCGTCCGCTCATGGCGCGGAAGGCTCCGAGTTCCGCTTCGACCAGCCCCACCCCCTCGTCGCGCACGGCCAGGGTAAGGCCGCCCCAGAACACGTGCTTACCGCCCTTCTCGAAGGACTGGCGCGCATAGATTGGTTCGAATTTGACGCCGTGGCTCGCCAGCCACTGGACGACGTCATAGGATCCTTCGATCAGCGCCTGCTGTTCTGCCGAAAGCGGTCTGTCATCGTTGAACCTCAGGAGGTCCGCTTTGAACTTTTCCGCGGAATAGGTGCCAAAGTCCGTTTGCGGCAGGCGTGGGTCGTCCGTGTCCAGCAGGAGCGGCAACAGATCGTCATGGCCGTCATAGACGAAACGCATGGCGCCGGCGGTGTATTTGCTGTTGCCACCGGCGAGCGCTTCGTCGGCCTTTTCGATCACCAAGACATCGACGCCGTCGCTCCGGGCGGCGATCGCCGCACAAAGGGCTGCGTTGCCGGAGCCCACGATGATGACGTCGGCATTATGAATCATGGCTGAATACGTCCTTGTACTGAGAGCGTAACGACCTTGCTACAGGATAGGCACTGAAGCTGTCCGCAACCTGTCGAGACTTCAAGGGAAAACGACAGCGAACAAACCGCTGGTATTGGAACATGCGGAAGCGTCGATCAACGTCGAACGCCGTGTCACAAGAAATCCGGGATGCAGCAAGGCATGCCTGATGGCCGTTCCTGGCAGATTTTGATGAAAAAGTCTTTTTTTGACTGTGGTTAGGCAAAATGATTCTTTCTCCTTAACGAAGCCCTTGGGAGCGTGGGTCAATGATGGGCAAACAGGTGGTGGGCGACGAAGGCTTTGCCGTCGATGCCAGCCTGATCCAGGCTGATGCCAACAAACAGCGTTCTGTTCCCAGTGCGGCGAGTGAGGTGACGCCGACGTTCATCTCACCTTCGGATCCTGCCGCCCAATGGACCGGTGCTCATCGCGGACCGGCTTTCTTCGCTTACGCGACCAACGATCTGGTGGACACCGACAACGCCATCCCACGGTAAGGCTTGGGGTGGATGTCGAGACATCCCGCGCCATCCGCCAGGCCGAGGTGGTGGGCTGGCGGATGAGCAAGGGATCGAGCCGCATGTGGCCATCATCGACAAGGGCGAACGTCGCCAAACTCGGGCCGAAACGCGAACCATTGGCAGCTTTGGCGTAACAACAAAGATGAGTTGATCGATCATGGACACTGAAAAGTAACAAACCGGGCAAAAACCCGGCTCCAAGCCGGTGACCTCATCTTAGAACAGGCACCATCGCTTCAAGTAAAACGGAGTTCTTCATCAAAATCAGGCGCAACCGGCCGCAAGGCAAGCTGTCAACCGATCGCTTAGCAAGAAACTCAGTAGAAGGACGAAACCGGGCGCGAGATCATGCAATTGGCATAGAGATAGCCCGCCTTCTCGTCATTCGGGTCTAACCCAGCCTCTTGCAATTGATGCAGCACGAGCTTCCGTTCACCTGCATCGGTCATGCGCCGATGTGGCACTGTCGCCATTCGTTGGGTTTTCAAGCCGAAGCGCGCTAGGGTGTCAGTCACGCTGTCGATCTTGACATGGCGTAAGGGAAACCAAACGACCCAGGGTCGACGGTTGGCAGGAAAACAGTCGAGAACGCGCTCGAATGTGGCTTGACCGATATAGCTTAGGCCGCCGGTCACGGTCACCATGTCGGCCCCACTAAATAGCGCGCGCGTTCTGGCATCCGGATTATCGAGCTCGAGGTTAAGTCGCAGCGCCTCGACCAGGAGGCCGGCATCTCTTGCATAGGTGAGTGCGTTCGCCGCAACGTCCACGCCCATCACCTCGGCCGCTAGTGGGGATTTCCGCCGCGCTGCAAACAAACGCCGATCCCCCTCGATCATTGCTTTTGGCGGCAGGTCCGGCCCTGGCCAATCGGCATAGCGGTTATACAGATCATCCATATCGACATCGTGATTTAGCATGGCCGCGTTGACGCCATAGCCGCAGCAAAGGTCGATCACCCGCGCCGGTCTGCTGCGGAGAGTTTTCCGCACCACGTCCAAGCAGCGCCTGATGAACGGGCGTGCGAGCTCGGGAATCTTGTAATCGAGGCCACGTAACGCGCGGTAGTAAGTCTCAGGCGTCGATCTGTCATAGGTGTCACTGAAATCGGCCTTCTTGCTTCCGAGGTTAATCGCTGACGCCGTCGACTGACATTCGATCATGGTTCAGTTTCTCTTTCCCTCGATGTGGACGGTTTTAAAGAATAGATTGGTCGAAACGACGCATCGGTCACGCAACAGGACGTTCGTTCCAGTGAGCTACAAGCGAAAGAATCTGCGCCGGTTCCTCGAGCATCTGCGTCAAGGTTGTGCGGTAGTGGGCTTCTTCTGACGAGCGAGCCTCCTCGAAGCCGTCGGAGCCTGACCTTAATGAGGCACCACGCCTCAGCGCTTCGTCGGCCATCAGTTCGGCAAGGCCGCTGCCCTCATCGAACTGCACCTTGTCACGCCAGACGATCTCGCTTGGCAACATGTCCTCGAAGGCCTTGCGCAGGATCCATTTTTCAATCTGCTTGTCGCCGAAGCGCCTTAGTTTTACATCGGTCGGAATCGACATCGCCACCTCGATCATGGTGGTGTCGAGAAAAGGCACACGCCCCTCGATACCATGCGCCATGGTCATGCGATCGACCCGCTGCAAATTGATGTTGTGCATGGACTGAAGGGAACGACGCAGTTCTTGGTGCAGTGCTGCGGGGTCCTCATACCCTCGATAATACGTGTAGCCTGCGAACAGCTCGTCGGCGCCCTCACCCGTCAGAACAACCTTCACCTGCTCGCTTGCAAGACGTGAGGCGTACCAGCAGGGGACAGCGCTACGCACCAGATCACGGTCGAAAGATTCGAGGTGGAAGAGGATCTTCGGCAAGTCCCGCCGCACCTCGTCTCGGGTGATCACATGCTCATGGTGGATGGTGTCGAGATACGCGGCAACCCGGCGCGCCGCCAAAAGGTCGGCGCTCCCTTCCAAGCCGACGGCGAAGGTGTGCAGCTCATCGAGCTTTCGCCGAGCAAGGGCTGCGATGATACTGGAATCGAGGCCGCCTGAGAGAAAGGCACCAAGCGGCACGTCACTGCGCAGTCGCTTGGTCACCGCCGCATCGAGGGTCTCGCGCAACGCTGCTATCATCTCGCCATGCGGGCGAACTTCTGGCTCAGTCTCGGGTGGCTGATAGTAGGTTCGAAAGCCCGAACGCGAGTCAAAGACCTGCCCTGCCGGGAACTCCTCGATATCAACGGCCACATTCGCTAGCGCCTTAATCTCACTGGCAAAGCAAAGACCCTCATCGATCCGACCCATATAGAGCGGCTTGATGCCAAGGGGATCGCGGGCGGCAATGAGACCATCCTCATGCACCAGAACGAAGGCGAACATGCCGTCTAGGTGGGCGACCGCGTCGGTTCCCCAGGCACTTAGGGAATGTAAAATCGCCTCAGAATCCGTAGCTGTTGCAAAGATATCGTCACCGAGTTTGTGGCGGAGCTCTGCGTCATTGTAGATCATGCCATTTGCGACCAGCGCTCCTGAAGAGCCGCCATCAAGGATCGGTTGCGCGCCACCGATAGGGTCGATGATGGCGAGCCGCCGGTGTCCCAAGGTAGCATCTCTTCGCTCGTCGACGTGGACGCCTATCCCGTCCGGACCGCGATGTTCAAGTTGGGAGATAATGTCGTGAATTATTGTCCTGTCGGATCGTCCCCAAAGGGCGGCGATACCGCACATGCTGCTGTCCTTTCTTACGGTGGCTCTCAGGGCTCCACAGTCTGCTCACTCTGTCCTGGCCCCACTGAAATCGGTCGTTTCGCGCACTCAATCATTGACTGAAGCTTTGCGAGAAAGCTTGCGGTCGGTCCTAGATGTGATCATTGCCGTGTCGCTTTTTCGATATATAGCGTCGCACTAAAAGTATTAACTAGCGCGTTGTCGCAAATTGACCAGTTCTTTCTAGGATACGCGAAACATACCGATGGCCTTTGTCGATGAGCATTCAAAGTTTCGCATTTCAAAATCGAAGAGCGTCTGGTCTCTACCGAGCTTCTGACAGAAACGGGTCATTCTTGCCCGGCAGATCGCTGCTGGCGAGGGAGTGCCAGAAGTCGCCTCCGCTGGTGGTGCCGGATACAGGAGTGAGCCAAGTGCTGATCAACCCAAGAGACCTTCAGAGAGCCGCTCGTTTGCTAAGCCATCCTTCGCCGGGGTCCGTCGATGGCGATCTGCTCTGCCTGGCGGCGTGCCTCGATGATTCGGCGGGCGGCCTGGTCGGGGACGCCGACACCCATTAGCACCATCTCGCCGAGTTGCAGGCTTGCTTCGACGGTCTCGGGGATAACGTGGCTGGCGCCCCGGTCGATCAGCCGCGCAGCATGCGCGCCATCACGCGCGCGCGCGTAGATGGGTAGGCCCGGCCAGTGCCGCCGTGCGATGTCGACCACGCGCTCCGCGGTCTGCGGGTTGTCCATGGTCACCACCAGCGCTGCGGCCTGGTCGACGCCGAACTTGCTCAGCAAGTCCGGTCGGCTGGCATCGCCATAATAGATGCCAGCGCCGGCGGAGCGATAGCGTGCGACCAAGGTCGCATCGTTGTCGAGCCCGACATGCAGCAGCTGGTGGCTGTCCAGCACCGAGCCCAGCATCTGGCCAACGCGGCCATAGCCGACGATGATGACATGGTCGGAAAGGCCGGTCGGGATCTCGGCGTCGCGCTGACCGCGGTTTTGTTCCTGGGCCTCGATGGCATGGGCCAGCTTGCGGGCGACATAGGCTATTGGCGGCGTTGTGATCATCGTCAGCCCTGCGACGATAAGCATGAATTGGGCTGTGTCGTTCGGCATCAACCCCAGCCCGAAGGCCATGCCGATGACCAGGAAGGCGAACTCGCCGCTCTGGCCCAGCAGCAGGCCGGATTCCAGCGCCACCGAGCGCGGCTCGCCAAACCATCGCGCCAGGGCATACACGATCGGGCTCTTGATGAGATAGAGCCCGACGACCGAGAGGATTAGCCAGATCGGTTCGGCCGCGACCTGGACGATGTCGATGCTCATGCCGACCGAGACAAAGAACAGCCCGAGCAGCAGACCCTTGAACGGCTCGATGTCGACCTCGATCTGGTGCCGATACTCGGTCTCGGCGAACAGCAGCCCGGCGAGGAAGGCCCCCAATGCCATCGACAGACCGAACTGCTCGGTGGCGAGCGCCGTGCCCACGATGACCAAGAGAACCAGGGCCAAAAACATCTCATGGCTGGCGGTGCTGCCGACGAAGCGGAACACCGGTTGGATCACCAGGCGGCCGATCACCAAGATGACGGCGACCGCGACCAGCGCCTCGCCGATCGCCCAGGCAAACGCAACCAGCACCGGCGCATCGCTTTCTGCCGCAAAGACGCCGACCAGGAACAGGATCGGCAGCACGGCCAGGTCCTGGCACAAAAGGATGGCGAAGCTGGTGCGTCCTGTCGCAGTGCCCAGACGCCGGTTCTCGGCCAGAAGTTCCATGACAATCGCGGTCGAGGAGAGGGCGAAGCCGGCGCCAAGCACCACGGCGATGGCCAAAGGATTGTCGAAGACCCAGGCGATGACGGCGATCACCGTGCCGGTCACGACGATCTGCGTGCCACCCAGCCCAAAAACCCTCTGGCGCATCGCCCACAGCCGGTCGAGCGAAAGCTCGAGCCCGATCATGAACAACAAGAACACCACGCCCAGTTCGGCCAGAGGACGCACGCCTTCCAGGTCGGTGATCGAGATGTAGTGCAGCCCCGGCAAGGTCTCCGCAAAGCGCGCCACACCATAGGGCCCGATCGTCAAACCGACGACCAGAAAGCCGAACACCGGACTGATTTTGAGGCGACGGACGAGCGGGACGATGATGCCTGCAGCGAAGAGAAATACCATCACTTCGCGTAGATCTAACGTCTCGGCATGCATGCTTCCCCCAAGCGACCGGGACCGGCGCGTTCAATCATGTTACTGACACAAGCAGAGGCGGCAGTGTATTCGCCCGCCGTTCCCTGCTTCAGATTGGGCGATGAGGCCCTGTTTCCGGCTGCTACCGTGCCTTTTCAGCAACCTTACCTTGTCATGTAGAATCGCCTTAGGATGCCAATCAAGCGCAAGTTATCGAGCGAGTCACCAATTTCCAGATAGGGAGTTCGCATAAGCCGGCCTCGGCGAACGGGCACTATGCCCCGGCAAGCGGACCAAAAACGGTTCAAAACCTGCGAAGTTCTGGACCGTTTGAAGTTCTGGACCGTTTGCGGACGGCCTTCGGATAGGGCGTGACAGAATATCAAACATGTGGTCTCTAAAGCCTCGTTATTGTACAGTATAAAGATCAGATTGCATGGAGTTCGAGCGGGACGAGGCCAAGAGCGAAGGATGCCGGAGGGAGCATGCCAAATTGTGGGGAGGGGGGTTTGGTCTTGACCATCGTAATCAGAGAACCGGAAGTATCACGTTTCGAAAGAGAGAAACGATGGATGATACTTTGGGGATCTTTGTGTGCTTCAACATTCAGTTTCGGATCCTTGACGACCATGGCGACACAGTCGCTGACGACACCCTTCTAAGCCTCGACAAGGACGCCGATCGGCTTGCTGATATCGGTCGATCACTCGACGAGAGCAAGAATGTCCTGGCTGGCCTGCAACGCCCTATCGTTAAAGCGCAGCTTGCCGACTACGCCGCCCACTCTCGTTGTTGCCCGCAATGTGGGAATGCCTGTTGGTGCAAGGGGTCCTAGCCCGTGACCTTTCGCACATTGTTTGGCACGCTCAAGCTCATCAGCCCCCGGTTTTTCCAATGCACCTGCCAGCCTGGGCCCGGCAAAAACCTTCGGCCCTTTGGCCGACCTTTTGACCGAGCACACCGCGAGCTATGCGTCAAAGTCGCTGACGGCGGTCTGAAAGGAGGCGGCGTATCGTGGTGGAGATCAGCCAGCCACACCTGCCAGAATGGAGTGATACGCCGTAAGCGAGGATACCGTCGTTGCCCTGTGCCAGCCAGAGGAATTTGAAGATCTGTTGACCGACGTGCTGCGTCAGGGAGCGCGCGAGCTCTTGGCTCAGGCGGCCGAAGCCGAGGTGGCGGACTTTCTTGCTGCTCATGCCGATCTGACCACGGAGGACGGTCGGCCGCGTCTGGTTCGACATGGCCATCTGCCCGAGCGGATCATCCAGACAGGCATTGGTTCTGTCGAGGTTCAGCAGCCTTAGGTTCGAGATCGCGGCAGCGACGGCGAGAAGATCCGGTTTTCGCCGGCAATCCTGCCACGCTACGCGCGCCGTTCGAAGAGTTTGGACGCCTTGATCCCAATCCTTTATCTGCGCGGGATCTCGAGCGGCGACGGCGCCTTGGGGTTCTGGAAAGCGTTGGAGCAGCAATTCGGCGTCATGCGTCATCAACGCTGTTGGCTCCATGAGACGCTCAACGTCCTGAACAAGCTCCCGAAATCGGTTCAGCCTCGAGCCAAGGCGGATTTCAAGGAAATCTGGATGGCCGAGGGTCGCGACGATGCCGAGAAGGCCTTTGACCGCTTCCTTGTCAAGTACCAGGCCAAATACGACAAGGCCGCCAATTCCTCGCCAAGGATCGCGACGTCCTCCTCACCTTCTCCGGCCTTCCTTTCAAGCAGTGGGATCATCTCCGATCGACGACCCCAAGCGAGAATGACGTCGCCACTGAGAGGAGCACTGCCCTTCGAACCGAGAGTGCCTACTCAGACGGCCAAGCAGGGGGTCTTCAAGCTCGTCATCACCGCCGGCTGACACCCCGTCGACCGATGTCCCGGCATAGCCCCATGACCACAGGATCCGTCATGATCCGGCGATGTTCTAAGAAGATGGTCCCGAGGCGCTCCGGTATGATGGTGTGCAGGGTCGGATCGACGACGGCGGGGTGTTCCGGACGCTCAACCGATTCCATGCATCGAGAGCTGCAATTTTATAGGCCTCGGCCAAGGTTGGGTAATTGAAGGTGTTCTCGACAAAGTAGTCCAGGCTGCCACCAAGGTTTAACACAGCCTGTCCGATATGGATCAGCTCGGTCGCCCCCTCGCCGACAATATGAACACCCAGGAGGCGGCGGTCGGCTATGGCGAAGATCATTTTCAAAAAACCGCTACTTAGTCCCATGATTTGACCGCGCGAGGTTTCACGGAACCGAGCGATACCGCATTCGTAGGGAATGCCACGCAGCCTGACTTCTTCTTCGGTCATGCCGATCGTCGAAATCTCCGGAACGGCGTAGATCCCATAAGGAAAGAAGGCGGGAGCATCAGGAGCTTCCTCGCCGAAGGCGCGGCAAGCCGCGATCCTGCCCTGCTCCATCGACGTCGATGCGAGGCTGGGAAAGCCGATGACGTCACCGGCGGCAAAGATGTGGGCAACTTCTGTCTGAAAGCTGTGCTTATCGACACTCAAGCGGCCTCGCTTATCAGCCTCGAGGCCGCAAGCCGCCAGGTTCAGATCGTCAGTTGCCCCCATTCTGCCGGCAGCGAACAAGGTCGTATCCGCCCGAACAAGTCGACCGTCCTCCAAATGAACATGGCAATGATCGTCGCTGGTGCGTTCGACCGACGCAACCTTGCATCCCAGACGCAGCACCATCCCGCGGTCTCGGAGATCATGGATAAACTCGTCGATCAGCTCCCGATCGATGAAATCGAGCATCGACGTGCGAGGTTCGATCAACGTGACTTGAACATCGAGGGCGCTGAAAATGGTCGCGTATTCCAGCCCGATGACGCCCGCGCCGATAACCGCAAGGGTCTTGGGCAGTGTCGTCAGGGAGAGAATGTCGTCGCTGTCCAGAACTCTTTCACCATCGAAGGGAATGTCATCTGGACGGAACGGTTTCGTACCGACAGCAATCAAATATCGCGCGGCGCTGTAGCGAACGCTGTCACCGTCTGAATTGGTAACGTTGATGGTATGCGGGTCGATGAAACTGGCACGGCCCTGGATCGTGGTAACTTGGTTGCGTGCGAATTGATGCTCTAGGACCTCGACCTCGTGGTCCAAGGTCAGATGCAGGCGCTCTTTCAGATCAGCTGCGGAGATATTTTGCTTGACCTTGTACGTGCGCCCATAGAAGCCTCTTTCTCGCCAGCCTGAGAGATTAAGAACTGTTTCGCGAAGGGTTTTGCTTGGGATCGTACCGGTATGCACCGAGACGCCGCCAACTTGGCCATTCTTCTCGACAACGAGCACAGACTTGCCAAATTTTGCAGCTTGAATGGCGGCACGACGACCGGCCGGACCGCTGCCAATGACGACTAGATCATAATGTGAAATCACGTGTTGTTCCGAACCTTTTGCACTCTTCGCGTCCGAGCTTTGATAAGCATCATCGATCAGGGTAAAATTTCAGTTAACGCCTGAAGGTTTTTTCGAGCATGAACAGCTGGGACACAACGCCTCCCCTGGTCCTGTGCCAGCGATTGTCGGTCACGCGCCGGATCGGGACCTCTTGTCGGTGTCGGCCTGGACCCGCGATGCCCCTTGTCTGTCGGCCGGTCACGATGCCACGTGCTCATCCTTCTCGTCAGTGCCTGATGACATGACGTGTCAGCAGGCGTCGGCGCATCGTCGTCGTGTCATCGACCGGCCGTTTCTTCCTGGCTATTCTCGCTCGCACCATTGCGGTCACGGAGATACCATCATGCCCGTTCAGCCCATGTCCGACGGCTCGATCATGCCGCGCGCCGATCAGTTCCCTGGCGACCGGTCCGGTGGTGCTGCCGGCAAGGACGGCAATCACCGGCGGATTGCCACCCCTATCGAAGACGTCCCCGAAGACGAGATGGCCGCGCGCAGAACCGCCGCCGGCTGACGGATCCCGCAGCGCTATCTTTCCTTGATGGAGCCTCGTCATGTTCAGCCATTTCACCCTCGGCACCAACGACTTGGCGCGCGCCGAGAGGTTCTATTCGGCTCTGATGCCAACCCTCGGTCAGTCATTTCTCGAGGCGCCTCCTCAGCATGGATATGCCATGTTCGGGCCGAACGATCGGCGTCATCCCCACCTCTTCATCTGCCGGCCGTTCGACGGCTTGCCTGCCACCTGGAGCAACGGCTTCCACATCGCCTTCAACGTCGCCGGGAAGGAGATGGTCGATCAGTTCCATGCAGCCGCCCTTGCGCATGGCGGCTATGACGAAGGAGCACCGGGCCTCCGATCGATCTACGCGCCCGATTACTACGGCGCCTATGTCCGCGATCCCGACGGCAACAAGCTGCAGGCGGTGTGCTACCTCAACGGCCGGAAGGCAGGCCCAACCGGCGACGTGATCTCGCATATCACCATCGGCCATGCCGATCCAGAACGGGCGCGCCTGTTCTACACCGCCATACTCGACCCGCTCGGCATCGTCGACATCCCGGAGGAAGGCGACGCCTCATCAAGCGGCTTCGGCCTGCAAGGCTTTCGCACCCCGATCGTCTACGTTCAGCCTCCCTTCGACGGGCGCCCGGCCAGTTTCGGCAACGGCACCCACACGGCCTTTAAGGCCGCGCGCCGGGATGCGGTCGATCGCTTCCATGCAGCAGCGCTCGCCCATGGCGGAACATGCGCCGGCGCGCCCGGCCCGCGGCCGCAATACTCGGCCAACTACTACGCTGCCTACGTGCTCGACGAGGTCGGCAACAAGCTGCAGGCGGTGTGCCGCGAGCCGGCGTGATTCCTTCGACCGGGGCGGGCTCAAAGCTCGAAGCTCAAGGCGTTACATCGATGATCAGTGGAACGTGATCGCTCAGACCGTTGGCGCGCCAATCGTCGAAGCTGCCGACACTGAAGGCGTTGATCGCCTTCAGCCATGACCCCGCCGCTGGCATTTTGCGCCCAGATGGCGAACAGGTTGATCCTGGCAGGGCGCCTGTCCCCACGGGATGGTTGGGACCTCTGCCGCGGCAGCGCGGAAGAACGGCCGGACGTGATCCACAACATCGAACGCGTCCCGCTTCCGGACAGTGATCCGATCCATGGACCGAACGGCCCGCTGATGCGCCTCTGGCGGGACCCTGCGTGACACAGATGCTGCGGCCGCGAACAGCGACGGGCAGCGAACGCGAGGCGATGGCGTTATCGCCGGCGCCGGTGCTATGGTCACCGGGGACGTCGCCGCCGGGGCAACCGTCGTCGGCCATCCGGCACGTCGCGCAATCGCCCCCCTTGACCCTCACCTTGGCTGACCAAGAAACATCATGATCCGGACGGCCTCAACTTTCGTCGCCGCCGACCGCCTCGGCCTCGGCATCGCCTGTGCTGTCATCGGCCTTCTCGGCATGTCGATGATGGATGCTTGTGCCAAACTGCTCGGTGCCGGCTATGCCATCAGTCAGATCATCCTGGCAAGGAATGCGGTCGGCGTCGTGACCATCCTGGCCTTCGTGCTCTTCTATCGAAATGGCCTCGTCCTGCTGCGGCCACAGCGTTTCGGCCTGCTCGCGCTGCGCACCGGCCTCAGCCTGGGGGCGGGCTTCTTTTTCTTTACCAGCCTTCGCTTTCTCCCTTTGGCCGACGCCTTCGCCATCGCCTTCACCGCACCTTTGTTCATCACCGCCCTCTCGGTGCCGGTGCTCGGCGAACAGGTCGGGCTTCGGCGGTGGGCCGCCGTGATCTTCGGTTTTGCCGGGGTCCTGGTGGTCATGCAGCCGGGTTCCGAGAGCTTTCGCATCGAGGCACTCCTGGCGCTGGGTGCCGCCCTCTGTCATGCCCTCAACATGCTGGTCAGCCGCAAATTGACCCGTCTGATGACCACGTCCGCGATCATGTTCTGGTCCAGCCTCGGGGCTGCGCTCGCAACCCTGGCCCTGATGCCGAGCCAGTGGCAGACCCCCAGCCTCGCCGATTTCGGGCTGTTCATCTTCATGGGAGCGGTCGGCACGGCCGGCATGTCCCTGATCACCCAGGGCTATCGCTATGCTCCGGCTGCAGTCATCGCCCCTTTCGACTACACCGCTCTGCTCTGGGCCGTGCTCCTCGGATGGGCCCTTTGGCAGGATATCCCCGGCCCCAACGTCTGGCTAGGATCGGCCGTCCTCGTCGCAAGCGGGCTCTACATCCTTCGCGGGGAAACCAGAAAACAGAAACGCGCCTGAAAGCAGTGAGCCTTCGCTCGGCCCGGAACGAACGTCCGCCGGGCTGGTCAATGAAGGCAAAGCCCGGATCGAGGATATTTGAACATATTCCTATTCTGAAGTACTATACGCACCTGCCGGACCGTGTGACACCGTAGCCCGGTCAGTGCCGCGAAAAACGTCCGAAAACCAAACGAACCCGAGAACCGCGGAAAGGCTGGTCTTTTTCAGCACTGCTCCAAGTCGTGGGCGTCGGTTTATCGTGTCCGGATCAGATGGCCCCGAACAAGGCCCACGCCAAAAGCAGATGCGTGCCGCCGATCCCTGCCAAAAGGAGGCCGTCATCCTGATGGGAGAGCGCAAAGGCGACTGGGGCGGCAGCGAAGCATACCACGGGGGTGATCAATCCCGTCAACGACAGGAGAACCATCACGGTCCTCGACCAACGTCTGTCAACATCCGGCCGCTGCTGACCGGTCATCACCCGCGCACTGTTGGCTTTGACTGCGATATCCATGTCCCGATCCCGATTAGACTGGTGTCTCCGATGATCCCGTAAGATCGTTTTCGCCCATGCCCACGATAAGGTCTGTGAGCTTGATCACAGGGTTCGGCCGACGTTGGCGATGCAGGCGAAGCCGCCGTCATTCGGCGACGTCAAATCAGGCCGAAGATGACGTTATTTCGGAGAAGCTAGGGAAGGATGGCACCCGTCGCGGATCTCCCGCATGCGGAGCGGGCCGGCGCCGACTTTATGCGAGGGGCAAAGGCACTAGATCCATTCGGCGATCTTGTCATGCTTGACCCGCATCTGCGCGGTCAGCCGGTAGTAGGCGACCAGCTCGGTCATCGGGCCGGCCATACGCTCGAAGCCGGAGATGAAAGCGACAATCACGCCAAGCGTCGTCGTCCCTTGAATGGCAAGATAGCCGCCGACCACCAGGGCGCTAAGGGGGGCAAACGCGTTCATCAGGTTGACCAGCGCCTTGCCGGCAAACTTCAGAACATAAATTCTGATCCGGTTGCGGTAGATGAAGTCGAGCGTCCTGGTAAGATCCTGTTCTTCAACCTGATCGCCTTGATCCACAGCATCATCCGCGACCAGATCGCCCAACGCGCGGAGCTTCGTGATCCGGCGATCGACCAAGCGATTGATCCGCCGTTGGATCAACGGCAAAGCCAGGACTTGCGGGACGAAAAAGCAAAGACTGATCCCGGCAATGATCGGTTCGACGACCAGCATATAGCCAAAAATCACGATCAGCATGCCGCCATTGACCATGGGTGACGACAAGGCTTCGCCGACGAAACCGCCCAGCTGCTCGATCTCAGCACCGATAACCGAGACCGCTTGGCCGCCCGCTTTGGCTTCCTTGTCGTCGCGTCGATCCCGGTGAATGCCGAACAGATGACGCCGGCAATAGCGGATCACGCTTTCGCCAATCCATCCTTGATAGAGGCGAAGGCCGTATTTGAGGAAGCCTTGCAGCAGGATGGCTGCGAGATAAATGCCGGCCAGCTTGAACAGCAGCCCGGTGTCGAGATCGCCTATGGCCTGGTTGATGATCCTCCGCTGAAGCTCGAGCGGCACCATGCTGACAAGGGCGACCAGAAGTGCCAGGACCGAGATCAAAAGCTGGTGCCAGCCGCTCATGCGCCAGACGAACTGTACCAGCGACGAAACCGGCTTCGGATCACCGGTCTGCTCGATCTCCGCCGGATTGATCACGGATTTCAAGGCGTGGCATCCATGCCTGGATCATGCCTCGACGAGGTGATCAAAGCCAGCCGCGTCGGCGAAAGTACCAAAGAGGGAGGATGGCGGAGAACACCATCAGACCAAGCGCGATAGGGTAGCCGAGCCGCCAGTCGAGCTCGGGCATGATGCTGAAGTTCATGCCGTAGATGCTGGCGATCAGGGTGGGCGGCAGAAACGCCGTCGCGGCGACGGTCAGGCTCTTGACGATATCGTTCTGTTCCCGATCGATCAGACCAAGCGATGCGTTGAGCAGGAACGTCGCGCGTTGAGACTGGAAGTCGGAGTGTTCGGTCAGCGAGCGAATGTCCCGGGTCGCGATTTTCAAGAGCGCTTTCTGCTCGTTGTTCAGCTTGATATGCGAGGCGTTCAGGAAGGCGATGATCCTGGCGAAGCCGGCAAGACTGTCCCGGGATTTCGATATCAAATCGCCCGCCCGGCCAACGCCCTGAACGATATGCTGCAGATCCGGCTGACCGCCTTTGCCGTCTGTCCGTTGGATGAAGACTTCGCGCGACATGACATCGATCCGCTCGACAACCACCTCGAGAACGTCGGCCATTCGATCCACCAGCGTATCCATGAGGCTGACGAAAGCGTCGACCGGCGTCGCGCAAAGCGCGGGATTGCGTTTCACCCGATCGACGAACAGCGTCATCGAGCGTGGTTCCAGATAGCGGATCGTGATCAGCGATTTCGCGCTCAGCACGAACGTCAGCGGTCCCAGTTTCGGCTCATCGGCCTCGGCTTGCGCCAGGACCGGCGTCGTCATGTAAACCACGCCGTCGGCAACGAACAGCCGGCTGGATGCCTCGATCTCATGCATGTCCTGATAACTCGGCAGCTCGACGCCAAGAGCCTCCGACAATTTTTCTCGATCCTCTGTGGACGGGTCGAGCAGATCGATCCAGACGGCATCGTCGACGGCTTGCTCCTTGACCTCCTCGGTGACTTGAAGACCGGCATCGTCAACATTGTAAACCTTCATGGCGCTCAACCTTCGGCATCGTTCCGCTTGGCAGCCTGAATGGATCAGGATCCCTTAGTCTTAATAGCGATCTGCAACAGCGGAAACAGCCCTGCCGCCCTCGGTCCATTCTAAGAGTTGACGATCGCTCGCAGCATCCAGACGGCCTGCTCATGAAATGCCATGCGCGCGGTGAGCATGTCGGCGGTAACGTGATCGCGCATTTCCTGGGCGATGTCGGTAACGGCACGCAGGCGCTGGACGACGATCTCATGATCGAAAACGAGCTTGTCGATCATGGCTTCCGCCGTCGGGTTGCCGGTATCTTCGCCGATGGCCGTAAGCGGAATCATCTCGTTCATGCTGCTCGGTGCCGGGTAACCCAAGGCGCGAATTCGCTCCGCGATAGCATCGACGGCTACGAAGAGATTCTCGTACTGCTTCTCGGTCAGCTCGTGCATGCTGACGAACAGCGGGCCCACCACATTCCAATGATAACCCTGGGTCTTGATGAGAAGCACATAGGTGTCCGCAAGAAGGCCGCTGAGGCCGGCCGCCAATCGCTTCCGGTTCTCGATGCCGGTCTCGGGGTGCTCGACGGTCGCTTTGATATCAAGGACGCCGTTGGTCATTGATATGACTCCTTTCTTTTTGAATTCTGGTCACTGTCTTTGGGATGTGGCCTTGATTGCGCAAATCTGGCCTTGATCGCGCAAAGAGGTGTGCTGGACCTGGAATCGATACTGGCGCCAATCTGATTGGCGCCAGTATGACTATTCAACTCCGAAATACATGCGCAAATCGAGAATGAAGTCGCCGTTTGAAGTTCTAACTCCTCCGTTCGCCGATCAGCGCTGAGCAGCACCGAACTGCAGCGTCACCTAGAGCCTCTTGGACCAGTCATCGACCTGACGCTCGGCTTCCTCGCGTGCGATGCCGTAACGTTCCTGCACTTTGCCGACAAGCTCCTCATGGCGACCGTCCATTTGATCCAGATCGTCGTTGGTGAGCTTGCCCCATTGCTGCTGGGCATTGCCTTTGAACTGCTTCCATTTACCTTGAATCTGATCCCAATTCATCGCTTTTCATCCTTCGTTGTCGATAGGCGGTTAAACACTGGAGAAGAAAAAAGTTCCGGCGATCTACAGGATTGTCATGGCGTTCGGCCACGCATGAAATGCATGACCAGACCACCGATGAACAACAGCAGGAAGATGAAGAACAGGATCTGGGCGATCCCGGCCGAAGCCGATGCAATCCCGCCAAAGCCGAAAACGGCAGCAATGATCGCCACCACTAAAAACACCAACGCCCAGTACAGCATGATATCACTCCTTGGTAATTGACCTGTCGACCACACCGGTCATCATGGGCAGGCTGAAGAGATCTCGAACCCCAACCGGTATTGCGCGGTCTTGCAAGGTGTAATGCTTGAACGCTGTTTTGGTTCCATCATCATCTTCCTGGTGCCAGAATAGGGCCAAGCGGGAACCGTTGGGACATCTTCGGTGTTCAACAATATTCTTTCGAACAATCGGGACCACGATGACCGCCTATCTCGTCTATCTCGTCTATCTCCGAGACCGACTGCGCAGCAGTTTTTGGCTTGTTCCAAGTCTTATGACCCTCGGCGCGCTTCTGACCTCGCTGGTCATGATCTGGATCGATACGCTGCCTTGGGTTGCCAATTCCTTCTGGTGGATGGCGTCATCGTCGAACGGTGCAGAAGGTGCCCGTCTCGTGCTCTCGACCATTGCCGGCTCGATGATCACCGTGGCCAGCCTGGTGTTCTCAATGACTTTGGTGGCGCTGACGCTGGCGGCTGCGAATATCGGGCCGCGGCTGCTCGATCGGTTCATGGATAACCGTATCAACCAGATCGCGCTCGGGCTGTTCCTCGCGACCTTCGTCTACTCGCTCCTGATCCTTCGCGCGGTCACCAATGGGGATCCGCCTTTCATTCCGCATCTGTCGGTTAGCCTAGCGATGGTGATGGCGATTTTCAGCTTCGGCTGGCTGATTTATTTCATCCATGATCTGGCACGCTCCATCCAGGTCGACAACGTGATCGCCAGGGTCGGTGGTGAACTCGACATAGGCTTTCGTGAGTTGGCGAAGCAACATCCCGACGCCGTCGTCGTACCGATGGATCAACAAGGTTCCGGCACATCGATCCGGGCTGAGAAAGCTGGCTACATTCAAGCGGTTGATCCCCAAGCCTTGCGCGACCTTGCCGAAGAATGCGACGTCGTGATCAGGATGCGCCATCGGCCAGGCCAGTTCGTCATCCCGACAACCGCGATCGCCGAGGTCATCGGTCCGGTCGATGACAAACTCGGCGACAAGGTGCGGGATGCCGTCGTCTTTGGTCCTAAACGAACCGCAAGTCAGGATACCGCGTTCAGCATCGATTTGATCGTCGAGATCGCTGCACGCGCGTTGTCGCCGGGCGTGAACGATTTCTACACGGCGCTGGCTTGTGTCGATCATGTGGGCGCAGCGCTGGAGACGGCATTCGACAAGGGCCTTCCAGGCAACGGCTTTCAAGATGACACCGGAAGGCTACGGCTGGTCCTCGATCCGATCACCTATGACGGGCTCGTTGACACCGCCTTTCATCCCCTGCGTCGTGCGGCAAGCGACAATGTGTCGGTGATCGTTCGTCTCCTGGAAACCTTGACCTTGCTGGCCGAGGGACGCCCGCCCGATCATCACGCCAACGCTGCCATCGAACGCCATGGCCACCTCATCCACCAGGGAGCGAGGGCTCACGGGTTCAGCGATTGTGATCAACTCTTGATCGATGATCGCCACGCCGCATTGCAGAACCGCCTCCACGTTGAAGCGAGGGACTGATCGCTGGCTTCCTCGTCAGTTGTCGCTATTCAAGCCGTCGTCCCGCCGCGTCGTGATCGATGACGTCCTGACCGAGACCGGAAAGAAGGTTGCGCAGCGCATCGCGCTCCGCCGTCACCTCTTCCAGGATTTCCATCACGTCGTCGGTAACGGCGGCAGCCTCCTCGGCGATCGCACCGAGGGTTTCGACCAGCCGTGTCTCCGCCGGTTCGACCGTCGCCAGCACCGTTCCGGGAGCTTCGCTCAAGAGACCTTTCAAGGAGAGGGTCAACTCGTTGAATTTGCCGCGCCAGCCGATAAGTTCCTCAGCGTCTCGTGGCTCCGCCTGTCCGTGGGCAAGCAGACCAAGGCGCTCCAACAAGATCTCCCGGCGCAACGCCATGCGCTCGCAAAACTGCCGCCACTCTTCCTCGCCGACGGTCGCCGATGCCGCACGATAAAGACGGGCACATTCCGCGCATGCCTCGATTGCCGGATCGAATTGAGGTGATGGTGTCGTCTTGGTCAAAACGCTCTCCCTTCTCATCAGCAGAAACCCCGTTGTCCATCAGAACACCGTTTGCCAAACGAGGTTCCCTCATCGGTGATCCCACCGCTGTCGGCGCCCCCGATGGAACCGGTCGGCTGCCATCGGTTTTCATCACCAGCAGCGCAGGGAACAACACCATGCTCAACACCACCACCCTCATCGTCGATGCCTTGAGTTCTCATCTGCTAGGCCAGTACGCTCGCGTCTTCGGGCGTCGCGAGCCGGATTATCGGATCGAGATCGACGCCACGGTGCGCCTGGCGCTCGAGCGCATCGCTCAAAGCGACGCGCTCTATCACAATGTCGAGCACACGGTGATGGTGACGCTGGTAGGTACCGAGATCATGCGTGGTCGCGATCTGATCGAGCCGATCACCCCGGAAGATTGGCTTCACTACACGGTAGCGCTTCTCCTTCATGATATCGGCTATATACGCGGTGTGCTTCGTGCCGATGAGGCCAGCTCCTTCGTCATCAACGAGACGGGCGAGCGGATAACCCCGCCGCGTGGTGCCTCTGATGCCTGTCTCACCGCCTATCATGTCGATCGCGGCAAGATGTTCGTGCATGAGCGTGCCAAGGCCATCGGCCAGATCGACCCCGATCGGATAGCGAAGGCAATCGAGCTCACCCGCTTTCCGGTTCCCGACGACGAGGACCATCAAGCCACAGGCGATGAGCCGGGACTGGTGCGCGCCGCCGATCTGATCGGCCAGCTGGCCGATCCGAATTATCTGCGCAAGCAAAACGCCCTGTTCCACGAGTTCGCCGAAACCGGCACTCATCAGCGCCTGCAAATCGAGAACCCGGCCGATATCGAGGATTGCTATCCCGGCTTTTTCTGGCACGCGGTCGAGCCCTATATCGGCGACGCCCTGACCTATCTTCAGCTGACCCAGGAAGGCAAGCAATGGATCGCCAATCTCTACAGCCACGTGTTTGCCGTCGAGCACAATCGACGTCATTCCGGGCCCTATATGGGGCACAAAAAAGGAGAGGGCTGAGCAAGGCCACGAAAATCGGCGCGTTGCCGGTCTTCGATGAACATCGACGCATGGCCGATGCCCGCTCCTGACCACGCGGCGGGAACTAATCATGTGCTTTCGTGTTGAGGTCTTTATCGAGGCGATGCTCGTGGTTTCAAGGGCTTTGATGGGCGCTGGCATGATAGCTAAGCGCCATGCGCCGACACGACGAGGGGGAGCGAACGCTTGGCAGACCGCTCGCAAGTCATCACGGTCCCGCTACTGATCAAGGCGGGTTTTCTGTCCATGCTGTTCGTCGGCGGGGTGTGGCTGCTCGTGCAATCCAGCGGACTCCTCCTGATCATCTTTGCCGGCATATTGCTGGCCGTTCTGCTCGATGCCGCTGGTCGCGCATTGGCGCGATATTTGCCGATATCGCGTTCGGTCGGCGTCGCGACGACCGGGTTGATCATCGTCGCCGCATTTGCCCTCGGGTTCTGGCTAACCGGTCCCAATCTCGTCGCTCAGGCCACCAGGCTAGGCGGTGAACTGGCTTCCGGGATGCAATCGCTTGAAGCCTGGGTCATGTCGATCGATGCTGAGGAAACGGCCGTGGACATCGACATTTCGTCGATGGACTGGACGAAGCTGCTGCCAAGCCCGAGCGGGTTTCTCGGCAGCGTGACCACGCTCCTGGGCACGACATTCGGCCTATTTGCCAACCTCGTCCTGGTCATGGTGTTCGGGATTTATCTGGCGCTCGATCCCGAAACTTACACCGACGGCGTGGTTCGCCTCGTGCCGCCGGATCGCCGGGCCCGGGCGTGCGCCGTGCTCAAGGAAATGGCGGAAATGCTGCGCCACTGGCTCGCGGGCAAGGCGTTGATGATGCTGTTGATCGGGATCCTCAGCTATATCGGCCTGACATTCATTGGCGTCCCTCTGGCTTTGCTGCTCGCCGTCGTTGCCGGGGCGACCGCATTCATCCCGATCATCGGACCGGCCATAGCCGGCGTGCTGATGGTGCTGGTGGCGCTGACCGAGAGCTGGCAGCTGGCTTTTTGGGCTGGTGGCTTCTATCTCGTCTTGCAAACCGTGGAGAGCTATCTCCTGCTGCCGCTCATTCAGTCCCGCGCGGTGGCTCTGCCGGCTGGCGTCGTGATCGCGGCTCAGGTGCTGATGGGCATCATCTTCGGCGCTCTTGGCGTGGCACTGGCAACGCCACTCGCCGCTGTCGCCGCTGTCGCCATCAAACGCCTCTACATCGAAGATGTTCTGAAAGATGACGGGGAGGAGAAATCGTTGGTGTCTGCGGCGGATTGAATGGCCCTGGCAGTATGTTCGGTATGAAGGTTTTCCATGTCCTTGCCGAGAAAAGCCCGCATACCCCTTGGTTTCTTCGAAGGCGGTCGGAACCAAGTGAGATGTGGTCATGCCGCTAGCCGTCGTCATCTCGCTCAACGCTTCCGCGGCGCTGCAGATAGCGGGTCATCAGCCAGAACATCAGCGCCCATCCAGCACCGATTGTCCATCCGGCCAGCACGTCGGTCGGCCAGTGGACGCCGAGATAGATCCGGCTTACCCCGACCAGCATGGTCACCAGAATAGCGATGCTGAGCAGATAGAGCTTCAAGCGACGGCGTGGTTGAACCCGCATCAGCAATGTGCCGATGGTCAGATAGACAACGGCGGCCATGAGCGAATGGCCGCTCGGAAAACTCGCGGTGTAGACGATCGAGCCGTGGGGTACGAGGTCCGGCCGGGGTCGGTTGAAACCCATCTTCAACACCGTGCTGAGCAGCATGCCGCTGGCGGTCGCCAGCAGCAGCCAAAGGGCTGCGCCATGCTTTCGTTGCAGCAGGAGAAAGCCGACGGTGGCCAGCACGATCATCACCAGGACGGCGATGCCGCCAAGCGCCGTGACATCGCGGCCGATCTCCTCGAGCCAGCCAGGTCCTATGGGATCGGCAAGATCGATCGAACTGCGCATGGCGAGAAGGATGGTTTCATCAAACTGATGCGTATCGCCCTCGCGGACCTCGTCGGCAATTTCGATAAACGCCCAAACCGCGCCGACCAGCAGCAGCACCGCCACCAGAATTGGCCATTCTCGCGGCCGTTGATTCCAGATCCGGGCCATCTTCATCTCAACTGTTCAACGCCACGACGACTTCTCGATCAGGGGGTGCCATCCCCTGATCGTCCAAGCCGCGGGCAGGTTTTTGGCCAAGCACAATATAACCATCTCGGACATGTTCAGCCGTTGGTTCAGGGTCCCGCAGATTAGGGCACCTCGCCGACATGATCGGCTACATAGGCACCGCGATCGCCCATCGGTTTTGGTTTGCCTTGGGTGGTGTCCTCGGCAGTCTGATGCTCCATCTCTGCGTTCAGTTCAGCGCCAAGCAGAACAATGTAGGCACTGATCCAGAACCACATGAGCAAAATGACGACCGCGCCGAGCGAGCCGTAGGTCTGATTGTAGTTGGCGAAATTGGCGACGTAGAACGAGAACAGCAGCGAACTCGCTAGCCATAGACCCGTCGCTAGCATCGCGCCCGGGCTGACCCAACGGGTTTTCGGGCTATTGCGGCTTGCGCCATAGCGATAAAGAGCGCCGAGCGCGATCGTGATCACGAAGCCCAGCACCAGCCACGGCAGCACGTTGAACAACGCTTCGGCAAGCGCACTGAGCTTGATAAGATTGAGCACGATCGGCACGACGACGATCACACCCAGCGAAAACAGGCCGACAACGACGATGCCGAGGGTGAACAGCAGGGCGGTGCCGTAGAAGCGAAAAAAATTTCGCTTCTCGTCTTCCCGATAAGCGATATTGAGGGCCGTCATCATCGCTCTGATGCCGGCACCGGCGCTCCAAAGAGCGATGATCAGGCCGATCAGCGCGCCCAGCCCCAAACCCCGTCCGCTCGATGACGCGACGGCTGTGAGCTGATCGTTCAAAAGGGACCATGCCTCCTCGGGCATGACGCCTTTGAGGGAGGTGAATTGCGCTTGAACATCGGATGGGTCGGCAAGCAAACCATAGATCGAGACGAAGGACGTGATCGCTGGAAAAATCGCAAGCATGCCGTAAAATGCGACCCCTGCCGCGATGATCGAAACGTTGTCGTGGCCGAGACCCGCCCAGACCCGCAAGAGAATGTCCCGCCACCCCTTTGGCGGAATGTCGACCGGCGTTGTCGCCCCTCGCCCACGGTCGTCGCTGTTAGTCGCCATCGCACATCGCTCTCGTTGGTCCAGACACGTCGTCGATCTCCTTCAGAACAACCCAAAAGGCGGGCATTGGTTCCCACGGTCGCCGATGCGCCGGAGGACGAGGCGTTCTCAGCTGTCTTCGCTTCGAGCACGATTGATCAGGCGATCGCACGGCGCATCGTCGGCCATGCCCCAATCGATCGGCGGAACGAATTTCAGGATGGAACCTGGATCGAGCGAGATAGACGGGTCGACAAACCGCCCCTCCACATGCACCTTGGAGCGAAAGTTCAAAAAGCTGACATCCTTGGGATGCGGGGTGAAGACGAGGTCAAGCCGCTCCTCGCCCAGATCGATGCTGCCATCGCCCTCGATCAGCGTGTCCTGGGTGTCGAGCACGGCAATCTTGGACCTGGCAACGCCGCTCTCCACCTCGAAATCCGTTGCCAGACAGCGGATCGGCACCTTGGTATCGTTGTCTGCGCCGAAATAGAGGCCCAGCGCTTCCATCGCGTCCAAGCCGGCAATCTCCAGCAGCAGACCGCTAACCCTGCCTTCGGACAGCACCATATAACTGGTGCCATCGGCACTTGCCAGCATCTCCTGGAGGGAGTTGCCGCGCCCCGAAAGCTTGATGCGTCCATCGATCTTGCCGCCGGTCTCCTGCGCATAGGTTGATCCGCGAAAGGCTTCCTTCAGCTGAAAATCGCGAACGCGGGTCAGCACGTCGATCTGCGCCGGATTTTGAGCGCCATAAAGGGAAGCCCAAAGATTGATTGTGCCATTGGCGACCCCGAAACTCGTCGGTTGCAGACGCAGGACGCCGTCAGCAAGCGTCAGCTGCGCGTCAAGATCATCGATCGGCAGGTTCGGGGCAATGACCTGCTTGGCGCGAAGATGGGCCTTGCCATTCGCCGCCCGCAACCGATCGAGGTTGATCTCGGTATCGGGGATGAGGCCGTCCGCCTGGTCCTTTTGACGATCGTCCGTTGGTGCGCCGATGAAGCCGGCGAGATCGGCGAAGTCGAGCTTGCTCGAGATGAGATCGGCCTCGAAGTAAAGCGGGTCCTGGCCAAGATCGACGTCAACCGACCCCCTGAGGTCGCTGTCGCCGAGACTGCCGTCGAAATTTGAAAATCGCCATGTCTGATCATCGCGGACCAGATCACCGGTCAGGCGGTAGGGCGCTGTCGGCGGCAAGGGAATGCCGGTGAGCGGAAAGGCGTCGGCCAGGCTTTGTCCACTGATCGCGAGATCGAGATCGATGCCGGCCAGTTCCAAAGGTCGCGTAAGCGTTCCGGAAACCGAAACCTCCGTTTCACCCAGGCGCATCTGCACGTCGACCGGATAGGGCTCCTCCGTCTCCCTGAGCTTGGTGAACGCGCCGGCTGAAAGATCGATCTCGAAGGCTTCACGTTCGAACCGGCCCTTGCCGCTGATGCCGACCTTTTCAGCGCCGCCACCCTCGCCGGTGATCGTGGCGATGCTGCCGGTAAGATCGAGGCTCTGTGTCTCGTCGAGATATTCGAAGGTGCCGTCTTGAATGATCAGCGCCTCGACCACCGGAAACTCGGTTCGATCCTCGGGCACAACCGCATCTTTCGCCATGTCCTCAACCGGACCATCCTCGGCCTGCGGCTGATCGGTTGTTTTGCCGAAGGTCCAATTCGTCTCGCCGTCACTGTTCTGCTGCAAGAAAAGTCCAGGCCCAAGAAGAGCGATTTCAGGCAGGACAGTGCGTCCTTTAAGCAGAGGCCAGAGCCTGATCGCTGCTTCGAGCTTCTCGATTTCCGCGAGATGCGGCGCTTGCGCCCAGTCTGCATTGGCGATGGTCAAACCTTCGATCGTGAAACTGGTTGTCCAGCCCCAATCAATCTCGATCGGCCCGTCGATCGTCACGTCCCGCCCGAGGGCCGCCGTTGCCCGATCACTCAGCTCATCCTTCCAGTCGTTGATATCGAAGGTCACCGCAAGAACCGTCACGGCGAGAAGCAGCAAGACGAGGATCGTGCCGATGACGCTCAGGACAATGCGCACGAGATACCTCTCCTCAAGCAGCTCTGGGTACGACCATCACGCGGCGCGCACGAGCCATCGAATTTCAGCCTGATCATGCCCGGTGATTTTCATCGGCCGTGTTTTTTTGAAGGAGACCTTGCTCCAGATGATCCAGGACCATGCGCACGTTCTTGCGATTGGCCTTCCAGGCAAAATCAAACAGGTCTCCCACCAGCGGGATCGCGCCGACGGTCGTGTCGATACCGACATTCAGGGCCATGCGGGCGATCCGGGTGAGGGGCATGCCAAGGCGCCAGGCTTCGCTTATCAGATAGAGCGATACGACGCCGGTGGCAGCATCACCGACACCGGGGATGAGGCCGAGGATACCATCAAGGCCGAAGCGGCGATTGGTCCCTGGAAGGCGAAAACGATCATCAAACAGATTGGCCAGCCAGCGAACCCGCCGCAGCGTCTCCTGGTGCGAGGCTGTGTGTTGCCTGGCAAGCGAGGACATCAGCTCAGCGTCGGACAATGATCCAGACCGCATGCACAACTCCCGGAATATAGCCCAGCAAGGTCAGAAGGATATTCAGCCAGAATTGGACCTTGATCCTCTCCTGAAGAAAGACGCCAAGTGGTGGCAAGAGAACCGATAGCACGACGCGGATTAGATCCATTCCATGGTTCCTCGTTCCCTACTGCATGGATTGTTGATAACGCCTGAACGGAAGATTGGTTCCGCGCCTCAAGAGAACGGCGGCCGGGTATCCGCTCGAGAATGCGGAACCAATCGGCGGATATGGGGTTACACCTTCATCAAAACGATCACGTCAGTGTTCGTTCAGACCAACCAAGGAGACCTCGCCGATGCATAGTGTGTTTTACATGATTGGTGTTGTTGTTGTTGTCTTGGCTGTCCTGTCGCTACTTGGCTTGGCTTAGGCGGGCGACGGACGCAGTAACAATGGAATGATGGAGGGAAAGATGAACAATCTGAAGGAGGAGTTCTCACCATCCGAATCGGCCAGCCGAGCCGGACACGGCATCGTCCGGCGAAAAGCGGCACAGCGTCAAGGAGGATGCAACGGCCGCGGCGCACACGGCGCGATCGCAGGCTGGTGCGATCAAAAACCAGGCGGTAAAGGCCGTCAAGCACGCGGCATCCGATGCCAAGAAGCGCACCCGCTCGCTTGCCGAGGAGCAAAAGGACGACGCCGCGGGCCGCATCGAAGGTGTTGCCGATGCTCTAAGGAGTGCGGCAGGCAACCTGGACGATCAGGACCAGTCGACGATGGCAGGCTATGCCCGCCAGGCCGCATCCAGTCTCGATCGGGTTGCCGATGCGGTGTCGCAGCAAAGTGTCGATGATGTGGTCGAAACGATCGAGCACTTTGCCCGACGCCAACCTGCAGCATTCGTCGGCGGCGCCGTGCTCACAGGCTTTGCGCTGGCTCGTTTTGCCAAGAGTTCGGCTGACCGCCGGCGAGCGAAAATCGCCGAGCCTCGCGGCGATACTGCCGTTCAACACGACACGATCGGCAGCTATCAGACATCCGACGTCGGCGGGCACACGACATCTGCGCCGTCAATGGCAAACCGGGAGATCAGCTGATGGCGACGACCCAGAGTGATACGCGCTCGATCACCGATTTGCTCGGTGACCTGGGCGGCAACATTTCAACTTTAATGCGCAAGGAAATCCAGCTGGCGCGTGCCGAAACCTCGGAAAAGATCAGCCAGGCAACGATATCTGTCGGCGCGATTGCCGCGGGCATGGTCATGGCGATGGCAGCCTTGATCGTGCTGCTTCAAGCCCTGGTGATCGCGTTGACCAACATGGGCATCGGACCGGGATGGGCGGCACTGATCGTCGGGATCGTCGTTGCTGGCATCGCTTATCTCCTGATCCACAAGGGAATGAGCGATCTCAGCGCCCACAATCTCGCTCCCGAACGCACGATCGACGCTTTGCGCCAGAATAACCGGACGTTGAAGGAGCAAGCTCGATGACGATCGAGACACGAACCGATCCAGGCCGGAAATCAGCGGCTGAACTGGAGCATGAGGTTGCCGCTCAGCGAGCCGAAGTCGAGCATGATCTGGATAAGCTGCAAGATCGGCTCTCGCCGGGTCAGCTGATGGACCAGCTGTTCGATTACGTCAAACACGGCAACGGCGCCGACTTCACCCGCAATCTCGGCCGCAGCATACGCGACAATCCGATACCCGTCGCCTTGATGGGGATCGGGATGGCATGGCTCATGGTGGGAGGCAGCGGCACCAAACCCCGTAACGTCGATGACGATCCTCATGATCGCGACTGGGATGATAGGGCATACGCCTACTCAGGCGATCCGGTCGATCTCGGCGGCTTTGGTCAGTCCTATGGCGAGGCCTCGGCAGCGGACCTGGATCAGCATACCGCCGACGAGCCTGAGGGCAGCCGCCGCGAAGGCTTGACGTCCAAGGCGGGTCGTGTCGCGGGTCATCTGAGGGACCGCGCCGGCGAGGCCAGCGAATGCCTCGGTGGTGGCATTCGTGGTACGCGCGATGCAATGGCGCGCCGGGGGCGTGGTGTCGGTCGGAAAACGCGACGCTATGGCGATCGGCTGGGACGGCGTGCCAGCCGATATGGCCGGCAGGCGCGGCGACGTTTTTTCGAGGCGCTGGAAGATCAGCCTTTGGTCCTTGGCGCGTTGGGCGTCGCCATCGGCGCAGCCCTGGGTGCTGCATTGCCTGCGACCGAACGCGAGGACGAGTTGATGGGCGAGACGCGTGACAACCTCAAGCGCCAAGCTGAACAGACAGGCCGCAAACAGGAGGACAAGGTCCGTGACATGGCGGATGCCGCTTATGGGGCTGCCAAGGAGGAAGCGGACCGGCAGGGGCTGACCGCTGAAGCAGGTGAATCCGGTGTTCGATCTATGAAGGACAAAGCTGCCAAAGTTGCGAGCACGGCAAAGGCTGCGGCGGACCGAGAAGCAGCCGAAACATGATCCCATTTTTTTGGTGGGGCAGGTTGGCGCCGTTGCCATATCGCCCTCACGCATGGCATCTCCCGAAGGGCTCGAGAGAAGTCGGGCGTGAGGGCGTTTTTCGTCAAAGGCGCTGGTCATGAAACGCGAATTCACGCCGCTTCTCCAGCGATTGGTCGAGCGCCAAGGCTTGATCAGCGGCGGTGCGCTGCTGCTTGCTCTCATTTACACGCTCTATTTCGCAAAGGCGCTCTTGCTGCCGGTTTTTCTCGCATTTCTTGTCGCCCTCGTACTCCGTCCCTGCGTTCGGCTCCTGCAGCGAGCCCACATACCAGAAACTCTTGCCGCCGCTGTTATCATCTTGACGATCCTCGTCTCGCTCGGCTGGCTTACCCTTGTCGTCTCCGAACCGGCCAGCGAGTGGATCGACCGCGCGCCCCTTCTGAAGCTGCAGCTGGAGGAAAAGCTCAAAACCTTGCGCGCGCCGTTTGAAAAAATGCAGGAGGTCACCGAGAACCTGAAAGACGCGGCAGCGATGGGCGAACCTGGCCAGCCATCCGTCGTGGTCGAAGGCCCCAGCCTGTTGCAGCGCATCTTCGCGGAAGCACAAACCACCATTGTCAACATGATGGTGATTTTCGTTCTTGTGTTTTTCTTGCTGGCGCGGGGCAGCGCGACTTACCGACGAGTGGTCGCGGCGATCGAGGACGATCGCCAGCGCGAGATATGGACCGACGTCTTCGACGATATTCGGACTAATTTGGCCCATTATCTTTTGACCGTCAGCGCGATCAACGGCGCCTTGGGCATCCTGACAGCAATGATAATGAGCATTCTTGACATGCCCAATCCATTACTTTGGGGCGTGCTGGCAGCCGTGATGAACTTCATCCCCTATGCTGGCGCTTTGGTGACGTTGGTCACGATCAGCATGGTCTCGATTTTGACATTTGACCATTGGCTGACGATCATGCTGCCCTCCGCCGCTTTTGCTTTTCTGACCTTCCTCGAGGGACAACTCGTCAGTCCCTTCGTGGTCGGCCGACGATTGACCCTTGATCCAATTGCGGTCTTTTTGTCCGTGCTCTTTTGGGGATGGCTTTGGGGTTTTGCCGGCATGCTCCTGGCGGTCCCGATCTTGGCCTCGCTGAAAATCACCATGGGCGCCGTGGAGACCCTCGGACCGTTGACCGCGCTGATTGACAGTGAAGGTGACGACGATCTGGTCGAACAGGACCTGGTCGAAAGCTAACACTGCCGGCCAGACGCTCAGGTCGCTTGCGTTTCATCCCTTTCTCATGCCGGGTCTCGATTCCCGAGGGAACTGATCATCGGTTGCAGTGTTGCTAAGACAGGGTCAAAAATCAGGAAGGGATCAGGATGCGTATTTCGAAGATGATGGTCGCGAGCTTCGCTGCAACAGCGCTCATGCTTCTGGCCGCTTGCGGCAGCACCACCGAGAAACGAGCGGCGACGGGCGGCCTGGGTGGCGCTGCTGCGGGTGCGGTGGTTGGCGGACCGGTCGGAGCAGTGGTCGGCGGCGCCGCTGGCGCCACGGGCGGTGCCGTCTTGGATGAAGGCGTCGACGAGAAGGTTAAAGAAGCCGCTGATTGATCGTTGAACGCTTGGCCGCTTGTGTCGACACTATCGGATCAGCACAAGTGGTCAAGCTGTCCAGGTCTTTCCACCGTGAGGGTGCGTACCTCATTTACATATCATCGTATCAAGATCAGATGCACGACGGGTTGACCGGAGAACAGTGTCTCGAACTGGCAGCGAGCCAGTCGCGTTCTGGCTGAGGATCGCTATGACCCGCCGAATCGTCACCTCCGTAACGTTGAGCATCGTGCTCCCACTGTTCGGATTCCTGCTTTACAGACAGCTCAATCATTACAGCCTCGACGATATCATCACGTCGATCACTTCAATTCCGCTCAGCAACGTGGTTCTCGCGGCCGTTTTTGCTGCTGCGAGCTATCTTTGCCTGACCGGCTTCGACGCGTTGGCGGTGCGTTATGCCGGGTACCGTTTTCCCTATCGGAAGGTGGCATTGGCTTCGTTCGTCAGCCTCTCGATCGGCCATAACATCGGCATAGCGGCTCTTAGCAGCGGGGCCATTCGCTATCGTTTCTATGCACGATTGGGCATGAAGATGGGCGATGTCGCCAAGGTGATCGTGTTCTGCGGTATGGCGGTTGCTTTAGGCCTCTTGATGCTGGGGGGCATCGCCCTGACCTTCAATCCAGATCTGGCCGGCAGGATTCCCGGCCTTGGGCGATTGCCGGCGCTTTTGCTCGGCGTTTGCTGCTTTGTGCTTGTCGCATCGTATCTGGCGATGGCGGCCTTGATCAAGCGCCCGCTCAAATTTCGCCGATGGAGCATGGACATGCCCAGCCTGCCGCTGGCGCTGGGACAGGTGACACTTGGGGTGCTCAACTACGGCTGCGTTTCTGCCTGCTTGTATTTCGGCCTGACCGCGCTGGCCGACGTCGCCTATGCTGGCGTGATCACCGCTTATGTCATCGCCAACGGCGCCGCGTTGATCAGCCATGTGCCCGGCGGTCTGGGCGTCTTGGAAAGCATGGTGCTATTTCTTTTGCCCGAAACCGATGCCATCGGCGCGTTGATCATGTTCCGCCTGGTCTATTTCCTCATTCCATTAGCGCTGGGTGGGTTGATCTTCGCCATCGTCGAGCTTGGTCTCTTGGTGCGCAAACAAACCCACGGCGCCGCAGAGGAAGCATCCTGACAACGGGTTGGCTTTCTTAGATCCGGGTCCGCTGTTTCAAATTCGCATCTTGCGCCGCAACCACCAAAGGGGCTCGAACGGCTTTTTCGGATCGAGCAACTTCGTGCCGAAGAAGGGTCGGGTCGGTCCTTTGGTCGGATCGATCTTGAAAGGCTGAAGACCGCGCGGCCTGGTGTTCAGCGATTCGATCGCTCGAATAAGCGAGTTTGGCCCGTTGATCACCTCCCGCACGTGATCGAATGAAACATCGAGATGTTCGGCAAGAAGACGCGCGCGGATGTCGGCGATCGCGATCTTCGCCGCATCGGTCGATGCTTCGATCGCGATATCGCATTCGGTGTCGAGCCCGAACGAGCGGTTGTTGATGTTGGACGAACCGATGCGCAACAGCATGTCATCGACGATGATCAGCTTGGCATGGACAAGAATTTCCTGCACTTCCTTGCTGTGACATACGACCGGGTAATAGACCCGTAAACGGTCGAAACGATCGGCGCGCTTGAGGCGGCGAAGCAGGCGGTCACGATTGCTTCCCATGGCGAAATGTTCGAACAGACCACGGGATTCGCGGGTGACAATGATGACGACGTCCGGCCCGTTCTCCTCGCCAAGGCGCTCAGCGATCTTCTCGCCGATGGCAAAGTTCGCAAAGTATTGTGCTTCGATATACAAGCTGTGCTCAGCCGCGGCGATCGCATCAAGCGCCAGCGCAAACACCTCACGAACGGGCGGATCACCGCTCCAGGACGACTCGGTGCGCGCGATGCCGACCGCGACGTCCGTAAACTCGGGCTGCAAATCGCCGGGCCACGGATCGGCGCGCTCTTGGTCGGGGCGCTGACGCGGTGGCGTGATGACCTCTCCGGTCGCGTGATGCCAGCGCGTTCGGGCCATATCGCCCAGCATCGTTGCAATAGGACCTTCGACGATCATTTGCAGATCGTGAACAGGACCGTATTCGTCGCCGTCCGGATTTATCCGGCGCTCATTGGACTGGCTATGGCTCGGCGTATCCCAGCGCCCGGTCGTCAAATCGATGCCACCGACAAAGGCGACCTTGTCGTCGATGACCACACATTTTTGATGATGCGAGCCATAGATCGGGTGCTGGGTATCGAGCCGCAGCTGGATATTCGGCGCCTCCAGCCATGAATTGTTCAGCAGGAGCTCTTTCGGCGCGCTGCTGCCGTGCAGCACAGCCACGCTCCAGACCAGTATATGAATCTCCAGCTCCGGCCGCGCTTCGGCAAGCGAGCCGAGGAAGGGGCCGAGCTGGATGCCCTTGGGATCTCCTTCCGGCCGAAGCTTGATGCGGCCATCAAAATCCCAGCCGATAATCAAGATCGAATGCCGAGCTTTCCGAAACGATTGTTCGAGCCGCGAGAAATAAGCCTCGGCATCAATCAACAGACTTGCGCGTTTGGCTTGGTCGATACACCAGCAGTTTGCGCCGGGTTCGAGAACGCGTCCAGCCGTTGCCATATCTTGACCCACTGGCAGATCAGCGACCTTCTTCATAGCTTGCTGCTCGTCTTCGGCATGCGCGCGGTTGACTGCCAAATGGGCTGAATGAGGAGATTGAATGATCCTGTACAATGGGATTGTTTGGTTTCGATGTCTACCGGTGTGATAGGCACCAGACGATATCCTTGAGGCTTGCCGGCTTCGGCTATTCACGCTGACAAACCATGAATTCTCAGAAAAATGGGATGTGATCTACGTAGAGCAATGGAACCGAACAGGCGCCGACGCTGTTACCGGGTCAGCCAGCTTCCGTTTCGAAGGTGGCCAAACTCCCGGTAGCTTTTCCTGGCGCAGAAGGACGAAGATGGTGAATGCAACACCCGATAACGGCTCACGTCGTCTCGACAGCGCCAGCCGAAATGAGCTTTACAAGCTTGCTAAGCAGCATGGCATAGACAATCGTTCCTCCATGACGAAAGCTGCATTGCGCAAGGCGTTGGAGCAAGTTGGGGAGCCCCTTGCGCAGGCGCAGACCGGATCGCGCTTGGAAGCGTTTCGCGGGCTAGCCGAAGCCTCGGCGCGGGGCGAGTTCGTGATGCTGCCGCGATTGCTTGCCGGTGATGATCGGCGCCTTCACGTCCGTCAAACCCTACGCGAGGATCATCAGACCAGAATTTCGAATCGAGCCGAGGATGCGCAGCTTAAATTCGATAAGCTGGCCAGTTCGTTGTTTTCGTTCTTCCGCGGCACGGCTCTGCTCTTTTATCGCGATATGGCGGGCGAGGATGCGTGGATGCCGACCGTGTTGACCCTCGGTGACGTGCATCCGGAGAATTTCGGGGTAATGCCCAATGCCCACAATGTGCCGATATTCAGTGTCAACGATTTCGACGAGGCTTATTACGCGCCTTTTACCTGGGACCTAAAACGCGGCGCCGTCGGGTTCATGATCGGTTGCGAGGAAGTCGCGGGCTATGGCAGCAAACAGCAGCGTAAGATCGCCAGCAGATTCGTACTGGGCTACATTGATGCCATTCGCGGTTTTGCCGATGATGGCAATGAGCAGGGCCATGAAGTCCGATTCGATAACGCCCCGAAATTGATCCGCAAGCTGCTTGACGACTCGATGCAGGATCGACAGGAATGGCTGGCCGACCGCTATCTGAACGAGTTCAAACGTGGCTTTCGCTCCGATGACGAGCTGGTGCCGCTGTCCAATCGGCGGGACGAGTTTCAGGACCTTGTGGACCGGCTGATTGAGGAGCGCGGGATCGAGCCGCCGGCGCGTGCCGGCAAGATGCGGGTCAAGGATGTCGCCATCCGCCGGGGCCAGGGTACCGCGTCCCTCGGTCTGCCGCGCTATTACGTTCTGATCGAGGGCGAACAGGCTGACGGCATGGACGACCTGATCATCGAGTTCAAACGCGCCCGGCGCTCCGCCCTTGCCGGACTTGCGCCGCCGACCGCCTACGAGTTCGACACACCCGGCGATCGCATCGCCCATGCCCAGGCGGTCCAGCTGGTTCGCGGCGACGTGTTCTACGGCAGTATCGATTTCGAGGACATGAGCTTCATGACCCGGGAGCGGGCACCCTTTCGCGATGACATCGATCTCGACGACTTGTCGAAAAGCGATTGGAAGGCTTACGCTGAAATCTGCGGCCGCACCCTCGCTCACGCCCATGCCCTCTCCGACGAGATCGGCAAGTTCGAACACGACATCGAGCCTGAGATCGTGAAGGCAATCGGTCCGCCTGATCTATTCGTTGACGACATCGTGCGTTTCGCCGAAGAGGCAGCCGACCGGGTGCGCAGCGACCACAAGATCTTCAGGGCGGATCATCGGCTGGGTGCGTTTCGCAACATTGACATTATCTACCGTTAGGTGGTCTTTGGTGCGCACCGCCGAAGACGGGTGTGACGCGCCATGGATCTCGCATCTCCATCCGACCGTTGCCACTCGTTCATGTTGGACATCATACCGTGCGTCGCTTCCATATTTTCAAAGCGTTCAGTTCACATTCATCGTGACGAACGTATCGTCGTGACGTTTCTTCATGAAGGGCTTATCATGACTTCGTCTATGGAGAAGACCAAGCTGGGCAGGCGAAATGGCCGATCTTCGATTGATGACGAGGAGACGCTGGACCAAGCGCTACGTTGTCTGGGCGAGGAAATTCTCCAGGAACCCGTGCCCAAGATGTTGCTCGACGAACTCCAGCTCATGAACGCGGCGTCGCAGGACAATGACGATACCGAAGAGACGGCTAAGCCCCGTAACGACTTGACAGCCAAGGCACGGAAGTAGCTCGAACACCGAAAACTGGTGATGGATTTTTGTCCAAGCCTTGGGAACTTTGGCAGTCCTCAGCCGTTCTCTTGCCGTCAACGTTGTCTGGAGAACTTGAGAATCCGGCAGCATTGAGGGGGCCGAGGTTGGGAGGGGGCCGAGGTTGGCCGAAGGCTCAAGCTTGATCCCGCGTCATGTGGATCAATGACCAGCCGAGGTCTTCACGCAGCTCCTCGAGGGGCACCTCCAGCGGCGTTGCGCCATCATGCGGCATGAACCGCCAAAGTTGGCATTCGCCATCACGGCCTGACTTAAGCTGAGCATAGTGAAACGGCGGCCAGTTTCGGTGTCGGAAGAAATGGCCTTGTCGAAGCGCTTCAGCAAAGTTCATTGCGATCTCCCATTTTTGCTGGATCGTCTCCGACAACCGTAATGTTTCCCGTGCTCGCTGGTTCCAAATGACAGCATAGACGAGCGTTTCAATCAAGCAACGCGGGCGTTGTCGAGCGTCACCAATGGCCGTCGTTGATCTGCACCCTTGATGCCTTGCGCTTCGATGCACGGCACGATGTGCTCCGGGGCAAATAACTGATCGTCCTGGATGGAACTCATCTCATGGTGGGACGTTGCGTAACTGAGGAAGATGTCAAACAGGGCAAAGGATTAGAAAATGGACGTCAAGCCTGCATGCTTAGCCTTAGCACTTGCGACGGTTGGTTTTTGGAACCCTGCCGTCAGCACCGCCCATGAGGATGAAGACACTCGTCGCTGCAATCCCTTGCTGGACAGTTCCGGCGATGCTGTGATGGAAGCCGACGGTGATGTGGTCGAACATTCCGGTACGACGGCATGTCCTGAAGTCGCGGCCGCGGTCGTGGTGGTCGAAAAGGAAGCCGCCGTTGAGCCTGAGCCGGTTCTCGTGGAACGGACCGTCTACTTTCCCTTTGACGTCGCCGACCTCACACCCGAGGCAGAGGCCGAAATCGAAAAAACAATTGCCGATCAGACGGCGCGGCAGGCAAAGCGCGTTCTCGTGCTCGGTCATACCGATCGCGCAGGGCCGGCCGACTACAATCGGCAACTGTCTGCCGAACGCGCGGCGAGCGTCGAAGCCGCTTTGGTTGCTGAGGGGTTGCCGGCAGACTCGATTGCCATCGAGGCCATGGGTGAAACGAATCCCGCTGTCGAAACCGGCGATGGCGTAGCCTTGCCAGCCAACCGGCGCGCCGTGATCGCCCTGGAATACTGATGATCGCTGCAACGTTCCTGGCGACAAAATGTGCAACGGTCGGGATTGATTGATGATGCGACGATCTTTGCTCCCGGCCTTCACTCTCTCGACCGTGATCAGCACGATCGGCGGCTGCGCCGTCGAGCCCTACGATTCGGCCGCCGCCCCCGATTTGGCTAAACAGGAAATTATCTTCCACAATGACTTCGACAGTTCGCAAGTCGGCCTGACGCCTCTCATTTATCCGGACAGTTCTCCGCCGGGCGATCGCGTCGGCATTGAGCCGAACGCCGAGTTCGTCAAGGTCGTGCAAAGCAATGTATTGGGGTCGAAAGCGCTGGCCTGGATCCGCAAGCCTGATATCGCTGATGACGCCGGCACGACCGTCACCTTCAGTTCCAAGCCGCTCCGTCAGCGATCGGGTGTTGTGCGGGTGGGATTCGAAGTCGCCTATCTTTGTTCCAACGCTATGCCGGATGAAACCTTCACGCTCGATGTGTATTCGGTTCTCAAGAATCGAGTCGAGGCAGTTCGTCTTGTGGGAACGTTTGAAGAGGAGGTCGATGGGTCAACGACGTCGCCCGGTCTGGCCCTGGCGGTCGATCGCGAAGGTGAGCATGAGCCGATAGCGGTGCTGCCATGCGACCGCGCTGTTGCGACCGAGTTGATCATTGACAGCGATGCAGGAATACGGGGACTGACGATCCAAGATCGTCTGCTCGGCGGCAGCATTGTCAATCTTCTTGATGTCAGCGGCTACTCATTGGAGCGCACCGACCCGGGTTTTGCCGCACCAGGACACAGCGTGGTTTTGGAGGTCACTCATCGTTATGACGGAGCGGACAATCAAAGACCGGTGCTCATGATGGATGACATCAAGATGACGCAGGAAGATCCCGCTTCGTGATGATGCTGGCGCGCGACAAAGAAGGTGGGAGACCACTCAGATTGTGACGCCATAGAGAACGGTGCTGCAACGATGACGACCACAACGCTCAACGAACAAGGGGTAGCATAGATGCAAGCCTGCCGTGACTATTCCCGGATTGATGCAGCCTACGGTTTGCTGATCTGATCATCGACCGGTCGCTTATAGAGACAAGCCGTGGCGACAGCTCAAGCCCCTTGGCGCGGCATCGGTTGCTGCAAGCTTCCTTTGCGATCGGAACCCGCTCTCATGTATAAACTTCACAACGGCTAGGAGGACAGTATTCGAACGTAATGGGGGATAGGTTTTGCCCATGTTTTTTCGCCAGGAAAGCAAACCTGGAGTAGTTCTATGAACGTCAATGAATTGTCGTTACTTTTGGATTATGTCGGTATAGTGGAATAAAGTTCGCTTTCAACTGTCTACGTAACTACAAGCAACAAAAATCGTTACTGAGCGCAGCTGTCACTTTCTGGAGGCCGATATGACATGCGCTTTTCGTTCAAGCAAAGAGGATGAGCTTCTTGGTGTCGCTATCGATCTCTTCAAGCGAAGCGAAGATTGTTCCGCAACAGAGCCAAGTCTTTCCCATCAATATACCCTTCAAGCCTATCGTCTCGGTGCGTATTCCAAACGCCTGCGCCGCTTGATCACGGGAGAACGGGTCAAGATGATTGTGCAGCAAGAGCGGCACAACAGCGTAAGCGAGACCTCAAAGCGCATCTCAGAGGTTCTGGACGCGATTTCCGCGACTAACCGATTTCGGCGATCCACGATAACGCGAGCCGGCGTCACGTTCATGATTCTGCTGGCATCGGCGTTCGTAGCATCAACCCCGCTGCATGAAGCGTCATCAGATGAAAAAGTAGCGGTCCTGGCAGAGGCATCGGCAACGAATTTCTAGCGAAATGCCAGGGGGAATGCCTACAATTTTCGCTGCCTCGTCAAGGTGGATTGCAAGCTGCTCAAGCTATTGATGTCGGTGGAAGACAGATCAGACCGTCAAGGGGGTGGGCAAAGTCAGCCGGTCGAGCTTCGAAGAGCCTCCAAGAGATTGGCGGCAGCCTTTGCTGCCGCCGGATCTTCGGTCAGGCTGCGTTTTCCATCCCGTTTTGAGGAGGAACGATCTGATGAAGGCGGTCCTTGATCGCCAACTTCTGCTTTTTCAGCCGCTGCAGGATCATGGGATCGGTTCGAGGCGACTTCATGACACGCTGGATTTCTTCGTCCAGGTGCCGATGGTCGTTAAGTAGGCGTTGTCTTTCCAATAGGTTCATATGTCATCCTCCATTATGAGAGTGCTGATCGAACCGGCTCGAACGGTTCCGGGCGCTCTCACACCCGGAGCCGCACCTTGGCGATGCGGCCGAAGCGACGATCATCTGGTCGTCGCGACTGGCCCAGTTGAATTGTACATTGGGCTTCGAGGACAACCTTCAAGGTCGATAGAAATATCCGATCAATACGTGTGCTTTGCTCGATCGTTGACAGAGCAGGATCGGGGCTGACGCTGTGTTTGAGATGGTCGTTCAGTCGACCACGGTGACATCTGGCAGGCTGGAGCGGAGTATCCCGCGCATGAGGTTGGCGAGCGCTCGATATTCGTCGCCGCGCGCCGAGTGGCGACGCCAGGCGAGGCCGACGGTGCGGGTTGGCGGGCGGCTCTTCATTGGGCGGGCCACGACCTGGGCGTCTTTCGGGGTTTCGGAGAGAACATAGACCGTCGGCATGAAGGAGAGGCCCATGCCCATGCCGACCATGAGGCGAAGGGTATCGAGGCTGGTGCCTTCGAAATCGTGGGAGAGTTCGGCGCCGAACTCGCGGCAAAGCTCCGCAACCTGCTCGTAGAGACGGTGGCCCTGCTCCAGCGCCAGCACGGTCTCGCCGTTGAGGTCGGCACGGTCGATCTGAGCCTTGGCCGCGAGTCGATGATCGCTCGGGATGACCACCCAGAGCTGCTCGCGGAAGAGCCGCGTGCTTTCCAGGTCCGTTTCGCGGATCGGCATCGGAAACAGGAGGAGGTCGAGATCACCATCTTCCAGGCTCTGGATCAACGAGATGGGCATGCCTTCGCGCACATAGAGCTTCAGACCGGGATGGCTCTTGTGCAGCTCCGGAAGAACGTGAGGCAGGAGATAGGGACCGAGGGTCGGCAGGGCGCCGAGCTTGATGGTGCCGTCAAGCCATTGCTGGCCGTGCTTGCCGAGATCGATGATGTCCTGAACGTCGCGCAGCACGATGCGGGCACGCTCGGCAATGGTCTGGCCAAGGGGAGTGAGCACGACCTGGCTGCGCCGGCTGCGCTCCACCAGTTGCACGCCGAGCCGGTCCTCCAACTCCTGCAGCTGGCCGGAAAGGGTCGGTTGGCTGACATGGCACTGCTCGGCGGCCTTCCTGAAATGAAGGGTGTGGGCGAGGGCGACCAGATAGCGGAACTGCTTGAGCGTCGGCATGGAAGACCTTGAGCAAGAGGAGGTGACGAGCCCCTCAGATGCGCCCGACAGGGTGTGATTTCAATCGTTCCATTCAATTAAAACGACGTCAGTTATCAATTAGAACAATTAAATCAGCGCCCTATCTCATGAAGGAGGCTGGTGCAGATCTGGCGCGACGTTCCCCGTCCGCATCCGAGCGTGCAGGTCGACGCCAGCCTCATCCGACCCCGTTCATCCCGGGAAACCTTGTATGCTCGCGACCTGACATTTCGCCGACCTTGCCGCATCTGCCATCGCTTATGGCCGGATTTTCCTTATTAAAGCTTAATTTTTTAATCAGTTTTTCCGATCATGAAATGTCGATGAAACGATTGGCGTGCTTGCCTGGCGCACCTCATATATTTCTCAAGGCGCTCGGGAACGAACACGATGGTTTGGCGTTTTCTTGAAACATGACGGCTTCGACAGGGCTGAAGGAAATTCGGATGCGTTCGTTCTTCCGCGCTTGCGGCTGCCGAGCAATCATCTGGCTTGCTTTGAGGATCATTGAGGGCCGACGGCGGTTCCCCCCGCATGCGAGCGATGATGAAACGTTGAACTTTCTCAGGAGGTATCATGCCCACCAATGTCTATGAACGGCCCCTCGGCCACGCCGGCACGATTGATCGTGCCGGTTATGACGAGGGTCTGCGCCAGCATATGCTCCGGGTCTACAACATCATGGGCCTCGGGCTGCTGCTGACCGGCGTCGTCGCCATGGTGACGGCAAGCACGCCTGCTCTGTATAACGCGATTTTCGGCACACCCCTGCAATGGGTGGTGATGCTTGCCCCGCTCGCTTTCGTGTTCTTCATCTCGTTCAAGGCGGACAGCATGTCGGCCGCGAAAACCCAGACGCTGTTTTGGGCGTTCGCCGGGGTGATGGGCGTGTCAAGCGCCTGGATCTTCCAGGTCTACACCGGGGCGAGCGTTGCGCGCGTGTTCTTCATCACGGCAGGCCTGTTCGGTGCGATGAGCCTCTACGGCTACACCACCAAGCGCGATCTTTCCGCCTGGGGTTCGTTCCTGTTCATGGGGTTGATCGGCGTGATCATTGCGTCCTTGGTCAACATCTTTCTGGCAAGCTCGGCGCTGCAGTTTGCCATCTCGATCATCGGCGTTCTGGTGTTCACCGGGCTTACCGCCTACGACACCCAGCGCATCAAGGAGCTCTATGACGAGGGGGCCGGCAGCGAAAGCATGTCCAAGCTAGCCGTCATGGGGGCACTCTCCCTCTATTTGAGCTTCATCAACCTCTTCATGCTGCTCCTGCATTTCTTCGGTGGGCAGCAGCAGGAATAAAGATCCCGTTGAGCGCCAAGCCGGGGCGGACGATGTATCCGCCCCGGAAATTCATGATATCTTAAGACTTTTCCGGCATGTCGATGGCGAGCATTATTTCGAGCGATGTTGCTCGCGCTGCACAACTATAGGTTAGATGATGGCCGATCAGGCAACCTGCATGAGGGACGATGACGCGCCGCCACGTCTGCCGTTTGCATTTTTCCTAGCGTTGGTTGTCGCCGCGACATTCTCCTTCGGTTTTGCCGCGCAGATCCCCACCATCGCCGCCGGCAACAGCGTCGACA